>CAVFTS010000007.1:0-63488 GCA_963625655.1 Oscillospiraceae bacterium | reverse complement strand
CGGCAACGGCATCGATCCCCTGGAGATGGCGGAAAAGTACGGTGCCGACGCACTGAGATTCAACCTCATAACCGGCAACAGCCCCGGCAACGATATGCGCTTCTACGTCGAGAAGTGCGAGGCGATGCGCAACTTCTGTAATAAGATATGGAACGCTTCCCGCTTCGTGATGATGAATCTTAGCATCACCGAGAACCGTCTGCCCGAAAAGCTTGAGACCGAGGATAAATGGATACTCTCAAAGCTCAACCGCACCGTAAAAGAGGTCTGTGCCAACATGGACAGCTTTGAGCTCGGAGTCGCTGCGGGCAAGATATACGACTTTATATGGGACAGCTACTGTGACTGGTATATAGAGCTTACAAAGCCCCGTCTTAACGGTGACGACGAGGAGAAGAAGGAGAGCGCACAGCGTGTGCTGCTCTACGTTCTCACCGAGATACTCAAGCTCCTGCACCCGTTCATGCCATTCATCACCGAGGAGATCTGGCAGGCGCTCCCGCATGAGGGCGAGGCGCTGATGGTCGAGGAGTACCCCTCGTTTACCGAGGCGCTCGACTTCCCGCAGGACGAGGCGGACTTTGAGGCGGTCATGGACGCAGTCAAGGCGATAAGGGCGAGAAGGTCGGAGATGAACGTTCCGCCTTCGAGAAAGTGCCACCTCATCGTCGTTACCGACAACGCAAAGCCCTTCTCGGACGGCAAGAGCTTTATCATGAAGCTTGCCTACGCCTCGGACGTTACGGTGACGGACGCACTCCCCGAAAACACCGACGGAATGGTGTCCGTCATCACGGGGAACGCAAAGCTGCTCATGCCCATGGCGGAGCTTGTCGACCTTGAAAAGGAAAAGGCCCGCATGGAAAAGGAGCTTGCAAACGCAAGAAAGCAGCTCGATTCGCAGAACGTGAAGCTCTCCAACGAAAACTTCGTGTCGAGAGCGCCCGAAGCGGTCGTAAACGCAGAGCGGGAGAAGAAGGCAAAGCTTGAGGCGCTTATCACAAACCTCGAAGAAAGCCTGAAAAAGCTGTAAGCTCCGCTTACCGACGCCCGTTATCGACAGGCTGCGCAAAAAAACAATAGTAAAATGACGTCGTGCATAATAATGCATGGCGTCATTTTACATCTGAGGGGTGAACGAATGAAAATCGATACCGAATACTCGGCGGGCAGACTGAGGGTGCTGCTGTACGGTGAGCTTGACCACCACGGCGCACGGTGTGCGGTCGAGAGCATAGGCGAGGCGATAGACAACTACCTTCCGAGGGATCTGGTGCTTGACCTGAGCGGTCTGAGCTTCATGGACTCGTCGGGGATAGCCGTCATCGTGAGAACGAACCGCAGGCTTCAGCTTTGCGGAGGAAGAATGAGGATAGAGAGTCCGCAGGCGCAGCCGCTTAAAGTGCTGGACGCATCGGGCATAGACCGGCTGGTGCCGGTCAGAGTGCAAAGAGAGGTGACAACGTGAAGATCATAAATCAGATAAAGCTTGAGTTCCCGAGTCTGAGCGCAAACGAGTGCTTTGCGAGGTCGGCAGCCGCCTGCTTTGCGGCGCAGCTTGACCCCACGCTTGAGGAGATCGGCGACATCAAAACCGCCGTGTCGGAGGCGGTGACGAACTGCATCGTCCATGCGTACCCCGACACGATAGGCAAAATCGTGCTGAGGATGAAGCTGTGTGAGGGCGGACTTTTGGAGATAAACGTCCGTGACTGGGGCTGCGGTATAGGCGACCTTGAGCAGGCGATGCAGCCCATGTACACGACGGGCGGAGAGGAACGCAGCGGCATGGGCTTTACAATCATGGAGAGCTTTATGGATACGCTCAAGGTGCGCTCCGACAGAGGCAGGGGAACGAACGTAAGCATGAAAAGATACATAAAGCAGAGCAAGCAGCTCTGATGAGGGAGGAAACCTTAAAGCTGCTGCGCCTTGCCGCCGACGGCGACAGGGAGGCTGCGGAGCGTCTGTGCGAGGAAAACTCCGGGCTTATCTGGAGCGTCGCAAGGGGATTTTTCGGCAGAGGCACCGACCCGGAGGATCTGTATCAGCTTGGCTGCGTCGGCTTTTTAAAGGCGATAGACGGTTTTGACGAGTCCTTCGGAACGCAGTTTTCGACCTACGCCGTGCCGAAGATATCCGGTGAGATACGGAGATTCCTGCGTGACGACGGAGCAGTGAAGGTCAGCCGCGGCATAAAGGAGCAGTCGCAGCAGATACGCTCGGCACGGCATCGGCTTGAGCAGAAGCTCGGGAGAGAGCCGGCGTTATCGGAGCTTTCCGCCGAGACGGGGATTTCACCGGAGGAGATCGCCTTTGCCGAGACCGCAACGGACCCCGCCGAGAGTCTTCAGAGGGAGACGGGGGCGGACGGCTTTACGCTTGAGCATGTGCTGTACGACACCGACGCCGAGGAGCGGATGCTCGAGCATGTCTCCCTGCGCTATGCGATAGAGCGCCTGCCGGAGAAGGAGCGCAAAACACTGTATCTGCGGTATTTTCACGGCATGACGCAGGAGGCGGCGTCCCGTGTCTTGGGCGTGTCGCAGGTGCAGGTCTCACGGCTTGAGAGACGTGCGATAGAACATTTGCGGCAGGAGCTTGCAGACACTTGTTAAAAACGAAAATCCGTGTTAGAATAACGGACATGGACACGAATTTTGAAAAAAGATATATCGAAGCAAGACAAAGCGTTATAGCGAAGGATTTCCAAAGGCTCAACCCCATGCAGAGAAAGGCTGTAATGGCGACGGAGGGACCCCTGCTCATACTGGCGGGCGCCGGCAGCGGAAAGACAACGGTGCTTATAAACCGCATTGCCAACATCCTGCGCTACGGCTCTGCGTCGGACACGACGGAGATACCCGTCGGCGCCTGTGAAGCGGACATAGAGGAGATGCTCTCCGGCAGCGAACGGGGAAGATTCCTCGCATCGTACAGCCCCGCAGCGCCGTGGCAGATACTTGCCATAACCTTTACGAATAAGGCTGCCGACGAGCTTAAGGCAAGGCTTGAGCGTATGCTCGGCATCGATGCCAAGAGTATTTGGGCGTCGACCTTCCACTCCGCCTGCGTGCGCATTTTGCGCAGGGATGCGGAGCTTTTGGGCTTTCCGAACACCTTCACCATATACGACACCTCCGACAGCCTGACGCTTATGAAACACATCATTAAGGATCTGGAGCTTGACGACAAGAAATTCCAGCCGAAGTCGATGCTCTCGGAGATCAGCGCCGCCAAGGACGAGGGGCTGTCGCCGGAGGAGTACAGACAGCGGGCGAGAGCCGTGGGCGATATGCGCCGTGTAAAGCTCTCGGAAATCTACGCAGAATATGTACGGCGCTGTCTTGCCGCCGGAGCGATGGACTTTGACGACCTCATCTTCTACACGGTGAAGCTGCTCACCGAAAACGAGGACGTGCGCCTGCACTGGCAGCAGCGCTTCCGCTATGTGCTTATTGACGAGTATCAGGATACGAACCGACAGCAGTACCTGCTTGCAAAGACCCTTGCCGGGTACTGGGGAAACATCTGCGTCGTCGGTGACGACGATCAGAGCATCTACAAATTCCGAGGCGCTACGATCGAGAACATTCTGAGCTTTGAGGACGAGTACAAAAACTGCCGCACCGTAAGGCTTGAGCAGAACTACCGCAGCACCTCGCATATACTTGACGCCGCAAACGCCGTCATACGCAATAACATCGGCAGAAAGGGCAAGGAGCTATGGACCAACGGCGACCGTGGCGAGATGCTCACGCTCTATTCCGCCGACAACGAGCATGACGAGGCAAGGTACATAGCGTCGCAGATAATGACGCTGTACGGCAGCGGCGGCAGATGGAGCGACAACGCCGTGCTTTACCGTATGAACGCCATGTCGCATCAGCTTGAGCAGGCGTTCAAGCGCAGCGGAATACCGTACAGAGTGTTCGGCGGTACGGGCTTCTTTGACCGTGCCGAGGTCAAGGATATGCTGGCGTACCTCTGCGTCATCGCCTCTCCGGACGACGATCTGCGCCTTATGCGCATAGTCAATAATCCGCCGAGGGGCATCGGAGCCGCCAGCCTAGACAAAGCGGTGTCGCTTGCATCGGAAAATTCCTGCTCCGTATTTGAAATCATGCGTAAAGCCGATACCTACCCCGACATCAGCCGTGCGTCGCTGAGAATGCGAATGTTTGCAAATATGATCGAGGAGCTGCGCACGGAGTCAAAGAGCATCGCTCCCGACCTGCTGTACGATCTGCTTCTCGAAAAGACGGGTTACCTCCGTATGCTTGAGGAAAAGCACACCGTCGAGGACGACACGAGAGCGGAGAACGTCAAGGAGCTTCGCACGAGTATAATGAACTATAAGACCGAGACCGAGGCACCGACGCTGGAGGGCTATCTTGCCGACATTGCGCTGTACACGGACATGGACAATTACGACAAGGATTCCGACTGCGTCGTGATGATGACCATGCACTCGGCGAAGGGACTTGAGTTTGAAAACGTGTTCCTGCCGGGCATGGAGGAGGGGATATTCCCCGGCATCCGTGCCATAGGAGAGCAGGACGAGATGGAGGAGGAGCGCAGGCTTTGCTACGTTGCGATGACGAGGGCAAAGCGCCGCCTGTACCTGAGCTGCGCAAGGCAGAGAATGCTGTTCGGCAAGACCACGGTAAACCGTGTGTCGAGGTTTATAGACGAGATACCCGACGAGCATATCGAAAAACGGGGTATCCCCAAGGGCTTCGGCTACTCAGAAAAGAGCACGGTGCAGAAGGAGTTTGCCGTCCGTGCGCCCGCACCTAAGATGCGTCCGGCGTCGCCTCCGACCACGTCCGTTCCCAAGCAAAACACAAAGCCGGACTTCTCCGTCGGAGACAGGGTACGGCACACCGCCTTCGGTGAAGGCGTAATAGAATCCATGCGCTCGATGGGTAACGATTATCTTATAGAAATAGGCTTTAGCAGCGGCGTCAAAAAGAAGCTTATGCTGAGAGCTGCCGCACTGCACATGGTGAAGATATGAAAAATAACGGAATTCATAAAACGGACGTGCTCGGAAGAGTGTCGCTGCTTGTCACGACGATGATCTGGGCAAGCTCTTTCGTCGTGCTTAAATCCACGCTTGACCACATAACCCCGCTTTGGGTCTTGGCGATGAGGTTTTTGCTGGCAACGCTGCTGCTTATGATAATAGGCGGCAAGCGCCTTAAAAAGGTAAACAAGGAATACATAAGAGGCGGTGTGCTTATGGGCGGCTGCCTTGCCATGGCGTATGCCGTTCAGACCTACGGTCTTGTATACACAACGCCGGGCAAAAACGCATTTTTGACCTCGTCGTACTGCGTCCTTGTCCCCTTCGTGAGTTGGGTGCTGTTTGCAAAAAAGCCCGATAAATTCAACATTATCGCAGGCATTGTGTGTCTTGTCGGAATCGGCTGCGTGTCCTTAAACGGAGACCTCAGCGTCAACAGGGGCGATGCGCTCACCGTATTCAGCGGCATATTCTATGCGCTGCATATCATCGTTTCTGCCCGCTCGGTCGACGGGAAGGACCCCATCGTGCTGACCGTGATACAGCTTGCGGTCGCAGCCTTTTGGTGCCTTGTCGCAGCTGTGATCTTTGAACCCGTGCCGACGCAGCTGTCGGGCGACTGTGTCGTCGGGATACTGTACCTCAGCCTTTTGTGTACCGGCGTCTGCTATCTTTTGCAGGCGGTCGGACAGAAGTACACTCCGGCGTCTACAGCGGCGGTCATACTGACGCTTGAGTCCGTTTTCGGAACGTTGCTTTCAATTGCTCTCGGCAAGGAAAATCTCACGGTTGAGATAGGCATCGGCTTTGCGCTGATATTTGCGGCGGTGTTC
Organism: Oscillospiraceae bacterium; assembly: GCA_963625655.1. Taxonomy (GTDB): domain Bacteria; phylum Bacillota; class Clostridia; order Oscillospirales; family Oscillospiraceae; genus F23-B02. The sequence goes on along the minus strand of CAVFTS010000007.1, from coordinate 57,626 downwards.
GTTTCGGAGACGAAGCTTGAATTTCTCAAACGCAAAAAAAGCAAATAATGTATACATATGCCCGGCGTTTTCGCCGGGCATATGCCGTTTAGATGCATTTTTGATATACTTGTTTGCAAAGCGATCTTATGTTAAAAACTCTTATAGTCGAGGACGAAAAAACTGACGCCGACGGAATTGCGGCGCCAGTAAGCTTAATTATTCTTTGGAAGCAAGCTCTTCCTTGCTGCCGCCGATTTTTTTCTGAAGCCAATCCTTGCCTTCAACAAAGCGGGAGACGATGTAGGTCGCCACATAGTCGCCTGCGGAGTTGACCATGGTTGCGGGAGGATCGACGAGATTTCCGATTGCGAGAGCTATGGGGAAGGCGGTCGCAAGCCGGTCGGGGAAGAACAGAGTACAGAGTACCAGCTCGCCAGTACCGCCGCCGCCGGGAATGCCGCTCATGGCGACGGAGGAGAACACCGCAACAATTATTGCAAGTATTGCTTCGCCTGTGCCGAAGTCAAGACCGAACACACCGAACAGGAATGCGACTTTGATGATAGCGCTCATTGCGGAGCCGTCCATGTGCATCGTTGCGCCGATTGGTACGACGATATTGGAGACTTCCTTGGAAACGCCGGTCTCCTCGCAGACCTCCATGTTTGTTGGGATGGTCGCGACGGAGGAGCAGGTGCCGAAGGAGACGGCGGCAGGTCTGAACAGATGCTTCCACATGACCTTGACCGCACCCTTGCCGCCGCCGAAGCGGGCGTATATCGGGAAGAACACGAACATATATACAAAGCTAAGCACATAGTAAACTATCAGAGTGCGGCTGTAGTCACCGATAAGGTCGGGGCCGTATGTAGCAACGAGAGAAGCAAAGAAACCGAAGAAGCCGACGGGAGCGTAGTAGGTGATTATCTTTACGACATTCATGAGGCAGGAGGTCAGATTGTCGAGAAGCTTTGCGACCACGCTCTCCTTGCCGCCGCTCATCTGGACACCGAAGCCGAAGAATACCGCTGCGATAATGAGAGGAAGAATTGCCTTGCGGCTGAGCAGCTCAACAAAGTCGGGCTTGGTAAAGAAGTTTATTATCATATCGGCAACGCCGAGGGTCGAGTCAACGGTACCTTCGGTCGCCTTGTAATCGCCGGTAACGACGGGGAAAAAGCGAACAACAAGATACATGATGACGGCAGCAATGGCTGCGGTGATGAGGAAGGTGGCAATGGTGATGCCCATGACCTTGCCCGCACGCCTTGCGCTTGACATATTGGAGATCGCCGAGGCAATGGAGCAGAACACCATCGGCACGACGACGCAGAACATAAGATTTATAAACACTGTGCCGAGGGGAGCAAGCTTCGAGCCGAGTGTGGGATTCAAAGCGCCGACGAGACAGCCGGCGACGATACCGGTCAGCATGAATATTATAAAACCGTAGTTTTTGAAAAAGGATTTTTTAGCCATAGTCAATTCTCCCTTTAAATATTCTGTATTCAAATTATATTCTGAATTATTTACCATGTAAATTGACATTTGTGCTTGAAACATTGCAAATCGTGCGCTATAATCAATTAACATAACATTTCGGGAGCAGAACAATGTCAGAACGGTTTCAATACAGCAGGGAAGGCTACTTAAACGAGGATTTCCGCTTCTTTCACCTCAGCGACACGGCGGGGCAGGAGCGGGACTATCACTTTCACGAGTTCGACAAGATCGTCGTGCTTCTCTCCGGCAAGGTCGATTACACGGTTGAGGGAACGACATACAGGCTCATGCCGTGGGACGTGCTGCTTGTCCGCCACCACATGATACACAAGGCGCTCATCGACCAGACGGAGCCGTATGACAGGATCATTATTTATTTAGACTCCGCTTCCGTGGAGCGCTATGCGCCGAGCGGCGGTCTTGCCGACTGCTTTGCGGAGACGGAAAAGCGCAGCTATTGTCTTTTAAGGCCGAATGCCGAGGAGATACCGACGCTCTCGGAGCAGCTTTTGAGGCTTGAAGCGTCCGTGACCGACAGCGGCTTCGGCGCCGACATCATGCGCTCGACGCTGCTGGTGCAGCTTTTGGTGCTTTTAAACCGCATCATGCAGGGGGACGAGGGCAGGGTACATGAAGGTTCGGAGTGCGACGAAAAGATAGCGGCAGTCCTTTCATATATAAATGAAAATCTTGCAGGCGACCTCGGTATAGACGAGCTGGCGGCAATGAGCTTTCTCAGCCGATACCATTTCATGCGCCTGTTCAAATCTCAGACCGGCTACACGGTGCATAACTACATACGCCAAAAGCGTTTAAACCAGGCAGCCCGCCTCATACGGGAGGGAGTGCCGGCGGTCAGGGCCGCCGCCGAATGCGGCTTTGCGGACTACTCGGCGTTTCACCGTGCTTTTACGAACACCTTCGGCGTAAGCCCCGGTAAAATCAAAAGAACATAATATTATGTAAACCGCAGGACTACTGCGGTTTATTTTCTCAGCAGCTTGCCGAGAACTTGTTTTTGATCTGACTGATCTTCTGAGCGTCAGCCTGCTCGGTGGGGTACCAGCCGTGACCCTGCATCTGCTTGTAGATGCTGTCCTGCATGGCGAGGGATTCGTTGAGCGCCGTGTTGAAGGTCTGATGCACCTTGTCGGTGGGGGATTCTATCACACCGTGCATATACAGATCGCAAACGCCCTTGGTGGTAAGGAGAACGTTCTCCATGATGTCTCTGTCGTTCATTGCGTTCCCTCCTCAGATAAGTCCGTAGAACTCGGTGAATATCTTGCGGTTCTTGTCCGCCATCTGCTGAGCCTGACGCTTGAGTGCGGGATCGCAGAGCTTTGCGGCGGCGTCGTCCCACTGAGCGGTAAGAAATTTTGCGTGACCGAGTGCATCCTCGATATAAAGAAGCTCTTTGGGTGTCATGTTTTTGCTCCTCCGAAAATTAGATTTGAGCATTTGCTCGAAACTATCTTCTGCAAAATCTGAAAAGCTATGCCCGGAAAATCTTAAAACGAATTTTTTGTTTATTGAAGAAAAATCAAAAGCGTGCTATTATGAAAAGGATTTTTCGTCGAGGTAAATGATATGAGCGAATTAAAAAGAATGGCTGCAATACACGACCTTTCGGGCTTGGGCAAATGCTCGATAACCGCCGCCTTGCCCATCGTGTCGGCAAGCGGTGTCGAGTGCTGCTGCATACCGACGGCGCTGCTGTCAACGCATACGGGCGGCTTTAACGGATGGACTTTCCGTGACCTGTCGGAGGACATGGTGCCGATTGCGAGACATTGGAACAGCCTCGGCATGAAGTTCGATGCGGTGTATTCGGGCTACCTTGCGTCGCCTGAGCAGGGCGAGCTGCTTTGCGAGTGCATCGACCTGCTTTCAAATGAGGACACGCTCGTCATCGTCGATCCCGCAATGGCGGATAACGGCAGATACTATACAAACCTCGGTCCCGACATGACGGAGTGCTTTAGAAAAATCATCGGCAGGGCGAATATCATCACTCCCAATATGACGGAGGCGTGCTTCCTTACGGGGACGGAATACAGCAGTGCGCCGCATGACGGCGAATTTGTTGAGTGTCTGCTCGACGCCCTTACGGAGCTTGGACCCGAAACCGTCGTCATAACCGGCGTCTGCTCGTCGGACGGCGAGGTCGGCATCGTCGGCAGAGACTCGAAAAGCGGTGAGGTCTGTCGTCTTATGAGTCCCGCAAGAAAGGGAACCTTCCACGGATCGGGGGACGTTTTTGCCTCGGCGCTGTCCGCACTTCTTGTGCGGGGCTTTGAGTTTGAACGTGCGCTGCGCCTTTCGCAGGAGTTCGTCGCCGACTGCGTCGACCGCACCGAACGGCGCTGCGGCGGAGGCAATTACGGGCTTGATTTTGAAAGCGCACTGCCCCGGTATATAGCGAAAATAAATGAGTGAGAAAGAGCGGAGCCGCAATCGCTCCGCTTTTTCGTATGCAGGCAGGCCATGTGTTCGGAACAACAAATAAGAAAAAACGGCGGAAGTTATTGACACGATGTTGACATACTGCCACAAAATTTAGTATAATGATTGTTAATTGGAGGAGTATGTCCTCTGACGGGAGTATCCTATAATTTTATAAAGCGGAAGGGATTGCGAATGAAAGACCTAAAACATCTTATCTACTTTGAATCACTGCTGCAGGAAGCTCAGAACGAGCTTGTTAACAAGGCAGTGGAGGACGGGCAGATAGCGCTTGGCTACAACTGCTATTACATACCCGAAGTCCTCATGAACCTTGACGGCTGCTTCTCATCCAGACTCCGTGCGCCCAACTGCACCTCCAGCGACGTTGCTGATTACTACATGACCACCAGAAACTGCCCTTACGTCAGAGCAATTCTGGAGCGCGGTATCGAAGGCGGCTACAATTACCTCAGCGCACTGTTCGGTGCCGAGTGCTGCGCCGCAATGGAGCGTATGGAAGAGCACTTCTTCCTCATTAACCCCGTGAAGAACGAGAAGTTCTTCGTCACTCAGATTGACCCTCCCATGAAGGGCGATAAGACCAACCTCGACTACTACAAGGGACAGCTCAAGCTCAAGGTTGTCGACGAACTCGAAAAGCGTTTCGGCATCGACGTTTCCGACGCTGCGATGCGCAAGGCGGTCGAGGAACACAACGACCTCTGCCGTACCGTCACTGAGATCGGCAACTTCAGAAAGCTTGACAATCCTCCCATCACCGGATACGAATTTCACGTCATCCAGCTCGTAAGCCAGGTTTGCCCGCACAAGCTCATTCTGCCTTACCTGAAGGAGACCCTTGAGGAGCTTAAGACCCGCAAGCCCGAAAAGAAATTCCCGTACCGTGCCCGTGTTATCCTTGCAGGCTCAGAGATCGACGATCCCGAATTTACGAAGCTCGTCGAAATGTGCGGCGCTTACGTCTGCGCAGACCGCTACTGCTTCGGCTCCTTCCCCGGCAGGGAGGAGATCACCATCGAGGAAGGCGAGACCGCATTTGATGCGATCTGCCGCCACTATCTCTACTGGAACCAGTGCGCACGCTTTATGGACGGCTTCAAGATCGACCAGCGCCACGACATCGTTGCACAGCTTGCGAAGGACTATAAGGCCGACGGCGTTATTTACGAGAGCATGAAATTCTGTGAGTTCTGGAGCTACGAGAAGATTCTTGCAAACCACGTTCTTACGACCGAGAAGCACATACCCTGCTGCACCATCGAGAAGGAATACGCTCTCGGTGCGGTCGGTCAGCTCCGTACCCGTTTCCAGGCGTTCATCGAATCGCTGGAAATCAAGACCATTCAGGGAGGTAACTAAGCATGTTTGATAAAGTTGTTGCTTTGATCGACAAAAAGCTTGAACGATTCGATCCGATATGGCAGGCGCAAAACGGTGTCGGCGGACAGAGAAGCCGCTACTACGACAAGACCGGCGTTGCAAAGTACCGTGAGTGGAGAGGCGTTAAGGACACCCTCGTCGACTACTGCGCATGGCTCAAGAACCTTGCTGCCATGGCAAAGATGGTCGCGTCCGCTCCGATTCCCTGCCTGAAGGGCTTTTGGGAGTACCGCTGGATGGGCTCCTACCTCGGTACATTCATGTTCATCGACCGCCTGTTCGAGGGCTACCGTGACAAGGAACTCAAGATTGCGCATATGCATATGCACGCCATCGTTCTGAGCCTTACCGGACGTATAGCGTACATTCTCTCGCATGACCGCCGCCTCGGCGCAAGCGAGGAAAAGAGTGCACATCTCGTCCCCATCGACGAGGTTCTGCCTCCGCTCTTTATGACCGGCTTCCCCGATCTCTACCCCGTGCCTCTGCAGACTCTCCCCGAATTCATCATCTGCGACGTTGACCAGCACATCGAGCCGTATTACATCGACGTAGCCGAGTCCTTCGGTATCGCAGCGGACGTCTGCTCCAGATGTGCGGCCGAGACCGGCGTTGCACTTGATGACGCATTCCCCCTTATCGGCAAGGCACTTATCACCACCAATATGCCCTGCAACGCATCCGAGGCGACCTCAATGTTCCAGCGCCGCCGTATCGGTATGCCCGACTATCAGGCGACCCTTGCGATGATCCACAACGAGCCGGCAGCTCTTCCGTTCTCCCGCAAGATCATGGAGGAGACTATCGAATTCATCGAGGAGCATTACAACACCAAGTTTAATTGGGATGCATTCTTCGAGGGCGCAAAGCGCATGAACGAGCAGAACACCATCGAGCTTGAAAAATGGGACTTCTTTAAGACCACCCATTCTCCGCTCGTCGGCATTTCCGAGACGCTCTATAAGCTCTATGAGTGGCAGTCCGTAAACGGCACCGATCCTTACTTCAACAAGGTCGACCGCAAGGTAATCAAGATCATGCGTCAGGCATATAAGGAGAAGTACGAACCCTACGGCGGCAGAACCCGTCACCGTGCGTTCCTGTGGGGACCCTCTGCGGTCTACTACACCGACTTCCCGACTTGGATACAGAACTGCTGGGGTATAAACATCGTGCTGAACATGGACTCCACCATGGGCTACAACATGATCGATACCTCCGACAAGGACAAGGCGATGGACGACCTGACCCGTCAGGCGGAGAAGGCATGTATGCGTCACATGGCAGTCGGCGGTTGGAAGAATGTCAACTCCGTTTGGGAGTGGGCAAAGAACTTCAACTGCGACATGGTTCTCTTCAACGACAACGTCGCCTGCAAGGGCATGAACGGTGTCCACGCTCTCATGGAGGAGCAGGCAAGAGACCTCGGCTTCCACTTCATCTTCATCGAGCATGACCTTGAGGACAGTCGCACGATTTCCCGTCAGGATATGAGAAAGTGCGTCAACAACTATATGTCCGTCGTTCTCGGCGAAGAGCCGCTCGACCCCACCATCGTTGAGTTTGACGACTCTGCCGCATATTGATAGGAGGAAAAATACATGAATACTGCTCTTAAAATCGGCGGAAAGCTTGGACTGTTTGCACTGCTTGCTTTCGTCGGAACCTTTGGAATATACATGTTCAATGCCGAGAACAAGCTCATCTACTATGTTATCCGTCCTCTGCTTAACAAGCACTACGACAGCCAGGTCCGTGACCGCAGGATCGTCTGATCTGACACAACTCGGTAGTTAAAGCTTTGCGCTGAGGCCAAAGCGCATGAATACGTTTATGTAAAAATCACGGTGCAACCCGGAAACGGGCTGCACCTTGATTTTTTTTGTTTTTGTGGACATTTGAAATAAAAAGTGGTAATATTAAAAAATTAAAACAACCGGCAAAAGACGATTTTGACCTGTAAATGTAAAAGGAGATCAACATATGTCTACAAAGGAAAGCTATGCGGGAAAAATCCATCGCAAGATGAACAAAAAGCTCCACGTCATTGATGTTGCGGCAGGGCGGGTGCCGGCAGACCTTGTGCTGAAAAACGCCACCTATGTGAATGTCTTCTCCAATGAGCTGTGCAGGGGAGACGTTGCAGTGGCTGAGGGACTCATCGTGGGAATGGGTGAATACCACGGCAAGGTGGAGTACGATGTGACCGACAGGATCGTGCTGCCGGGTTTTCTGGATGCCCATATCCACCTGGAGAGCTCCCTTGTGAGTCCTACGGAGTTTGCCAAGGCCGTATTGCCTCATGGTACCACCACTGTTATCACCGATCCCCACGAGATTGCCAATGTAATGGGTACCGACGGCATCGAGTATATGCTTCAGGCAACGGAGGATCTGCCGGTGGATGTGCGCTTTATGCTGCCTTCCTGCGTGCCCTCCACACCGCTGGACGAGTCCGGTGCCATCCTGGACTATCGGGCAATTGACTCCTTCTATGACCATCCCCGAGTACAGGGTCTTGCGGAGATGATGAACTTTGTGGGAACCATCAACAGCGATCCGCAGGTCGTGGAGAAGATCGTGGCGTCGCAGGCTCATCACAAGAAGATCGACGGTCATGCGCCGGGACTCGTCGGTAATGACCTCAACGCTTACATTGCGGCCGGTGTATACTCCGACCATGAGTGCTCGGACATTAACGATGCTTTGGCAAAGCTGGAGCGTGGGCAGTTCATCATGATTCGAGAGGGTACCGCCGCCCAGAACATGGAGGCTCTGCTGCCGCTGCTATGCAGCAAATATGTGGACCGCTGTATGTTTTGCACCGACGACAAGCATCCAAACGACCTGCTCGAAAAGGGTCACATCGACTACATCGTAAAGAAAGCCATTTCCCTGGGCGTGGATCCCATCGTAGCCGTGAAGGCCGCCTGTCACACTGCCGCCCGATACTTTCTGCTTAACAATAGAGGGGCTGTCGCACCCGGGTATCTGGGTGACTTCGTTATCATTGATAACTTCAACGATTTCAACATCAAAATGGTATTTAAGAAGGGCAAACTTATGTATGACGGACAGCTGCGGGACTTTCCGGCTCCGGAGATTGACCCTTATCTTGCAGAACGTGCCCACAACACGTTCCACCTGAGCAAGCTGACGGCGGAGGACTTCAAAGACGGTCGTCCGCATGCCGTCATCGGACTTGTGCCGGGCGAAATCATCTCTGAGGATGCGGGCTACATCGATCACGTTGATGTGGAAAACGATATTTTGAAGGTGGCCGTTATCGAGCGGCATAAGAATACGCACCACATCGGACTGGGCTTTATCCGTGGCTATGGGCTGCGGTCCGGCGCCGTTGCCACCAGCATCTCACACGACTCTCACAATATCATTGTCGTGGGCGCCGACGAGGAGGAGATGGCCGCCGCCGCCAATCGTATTGTAGAAAACCACGGCGGAATTACGGTGATGGAAAACGGCAAGGTGCTTGGCGAGGTGACGCTGGCCATTGCCGGAATTATGAGCGATGATCCTCTGGTCAAGGTCAACAGTGCTCTGGAAGCGGCCAAGAACGAGGCATTCCGCATGGGAGTATCTCGGAGTATCGACCCGTTCATGACGCTGAGCTTTATGGCTTTGCCTGTGATCCCCACCCTGCGCATTACCACCCGCGGTGTGTTCGATGTGAACACCCAGCGGTATATCTGAGCGGAAAATCTTGCCATGCTCGCAAAACGCCTGAGTTATGTGAAACAAATTTTCACATAACTCAGGCGTTTTTTATGTACTAAAACTATGTGTTTCAGTTAAGAACTATGGCGTTTTGAGCTATCCAATCTGCCCACTGTTTGTAGTACTGAGCGGAGAAGTGGATGCCGTCGGAGCTGTACTCATTGCCGAGGTTGCCGTTTGCGTCGTCAAAGACGGGGTTAACGTCGAGGTAAAAGACTGTTTTGCCGTCGCAAAGACCTTTTAAAAGCTCGTTGAAGGCATTGATATTCGTGTTGTTGACGCTTGCCACGGCAGCCGGGTTTGCACTGACGTGAATATTTGCCTCAACGTAGATGATCGCATCGGGGCAGTACTCACGGACGAGGTCGATGACCTTCTGATAGTTTCCCGCAAGTGTGGGCAGGTCGCCGCCGATGTCGTTTATGCCGAGCATGATGTACACCTTGCCGAAGCTCCTGGACTGGAGCAGAGTCTGAAGCGTGACACTGCCGAGACCGGAGATGTCGACCGCCTCATAGCGAACGCCGTACACGCTCATGCCGACGCTGCAAAAATATGTAGCACCGTCTATGCCGCCGCACTGCTGGATGCCGACGGTTCTCGAATCACCGATGAACAGCGCATCGTCAAAATAACCGTCGGGAGCCTGCCTGAATGCATAGGGGTCGGGCGTGGGTTCCGTACTCGGAGTCGGGGTTTTGCCGCTGCCGGGATTTGACGAGGGAGGAGCGGGGTCGTCGCTTCCGCCGGAAATGCAGGATATAAGCGAAAACGCAAGTAATACGACTATCACGATTACCAGCGCAACGGTCAGAGTCTTTTTACTCATGTTTAAATTGCCTCCGTATTTTTGGGGTCGACGTCCGAGCCGACGAAGATCATTTGAGTGTGACCGAAAGCTTCACGGGGTTGTGATCGGAATTTTCAAAGCCGAGGTCGAGCGTGTCGATGCCGAGAAGCTCGACGTTGGGTGAAAGGATGAAGCCGTCGATAACATAGTACTGGGTGTTTTCTGTATCCGAGGGGTCATAGGGCTGATTGAGCAGACGGCAACTCGGCGTATCCAAATCATATGCAAGCGTCCAGCCCTCCGGCAAAATATCGTCCTCAATAAGACCGGGCTGCCAAAGGTCGGGATGCTCGTTCGGGTAGGCATCAAGCCCACCGGGGAATATCTGATTAAAGTCGCCGCCGGCAATAACGTAGTTGCCCTTTGCGTACTCGGCTTCGATGAATTCACGGAGCTGCTTGGTCTGTGCAATCTTACCCTCTCCGTCATCGTATGCTTCGAGGTGGAGATTTACCACAACAAGCATCTTGTCGGAGTTTGCGATAGGAATGTAATTTACAAGCAGGCAGCGCTTTAGGTTTGCGGTGCTGACGGGCCACGAGAAGGGGCAGGGGAGCGATATGCGCTCGGCGCTGTCAACGTCGTAGATGGTGGTAGTCATAAGTCCGCTGTTTACCCTGCCGATGGGCGGCAGAGGGAAGGGAACGTAGGGACAGGAGTAGTTGAGAGCGTAGGCGGTGTTGTACAGACCGAGGTAGTCACGCTCATCGATATCATAGGTGCGGCTTGACCCGGTATCGACCTCCTGAAGCATGTATATGCCGGAGAGGTTTTCGTCGTCATAGAGCGTGTTGTATATGTTGCGGAGATAGGTGGAAACAGTGTCCCTGTCTGCGGCGGCAACCTCCTCGCCGCCGTCCATGAAGAAGTCGGAGCCTTCACCGAGACCGGCGTAGCCGATGTTCCAGCTCACAACGCTCAGCTCCTGACCGACAACGGGACTCAGCCCCTCAAGTCGGTCGGCTTTACTTACGCTGACGCTTGTGACGGGTTCGGGGTTAAATTCGTTTACACTGAGATATGTAACGAAACCGGCGGCAAAGAGTGCGATAACTGCGATAACGATAAGCAGAATTTTCAGTATTTTTTTCAACATAGGCTCATCACCTCAATACGGAATAATAGCACACTCTGTCTGCTTCTTCAAGCGTCAACGAAAAATTAGGCAAATTTCGTCATTTTACTTGCTGCGTCCGACAAAAAGTAGTATAATCGCAAATCATGCAAAACGGAGGGCTATGACAGTGAATAAAGACACGTTTAACGTTTTGGGCTGCTATGTGCTGTGGGGACTGCTTCCCGTGTTTTGGAAGCTGCTTGCCGGCGTCAATTCCGCATACGTCCTTGCCCAGCGCATCGTGTTCTCGTGCCTGTTCTGCTTTGCGGTGATACTTATTAAGAAAAACGGCGGAGAGCTCAAAAGTATATTGCGAGACAAAAAGCAGCGCCGTCTTTACCTTGCCTGCGGACTTCTCATCTCCGCAAACTGGGGCGTTTACATCCTCACGGTCGCAACGGGCAGAATCTTGGAGGCGAGCCTTGCGTACTACATGAACCCGTTGTTTTCAATCCTCATCGGCGCTCTGGTATTCAAAGAGCGGCTGAGCGGGGTGCAGTGGCTGAGCGTGGCGCTTGCGTTTGCCGGCGTCATGTACTCCGTGGTGCTGTACGGCAGCGTGCCGTATCTTGCGATAATCATAGGACTTACCTTTGCACTGTATGGTGCGATAAAGAAGGGCGTCAAGGCGGAGAGCGAGGTCTCAATCTGTATGGAGACCATGTCCGTTCTGCCGCTTGCGCTTATCTTTATAGTCTATGCTCAGCTTTCCGGCTTTACGACCTTTGCCTCGCTGAGCGTTAAGGAAATGCTGCTGCTTATGCTTACGGGTGCGATAACCTCCGTGCCGCTCATGCTGTTTGCAAGCGGCATAAAGCGCACCAGCATAACGGTGTCGGGAATACTGATGTATATAAATCCGACCTTGCAGCTGCTTCTCGGAGTGTTCGTGTACAACGAGGAGTTTACGAAAGCAAATGCCGTCACATTTGCCTTTGTGTGGCTTGCGGTGATACTGTTCGTCGGCGACGGACTGCGGCACAAGAGACAAGAAAAGCTTGCAAAATAAACGAAAAACTCCCCGTCATCGACGGGGAGTTTTTCCCAGCCTGCACCAATCGGTACAGGTTTTTATGATTGCTCCTCAACGATCCATGGCAGCTCGACTGCCGTAAAGCCGTGATGCACGGCGGGGAGGAATTTATCCGTTATGTCGCTCGTCCTGATTTTCAGGGACGAGGTGTTCATGCACGGGTGGCAGCCGAGAAATTCGCCATTTAAAACATCGGAATCAATTACGGCATTGACCTTGCACTCGGTATCGTTCATCAGACAGAGAATACTGACGGAGCCGGGCGTCACCCCCAAAAGCTCCTCCATGTGCTGCGGCGAGGCAAAGGACAGCCGTGCCGTGCCGAGCTGCTTTGACAGGAGCTTCGTCTTAAACGGCTTGTCGCCCGGCATAAGCAGCAGATAAAACTCCGTCTGCTGACGGTTCGTGAGAAACAGATTCTTGCAGATGTGCGCTCCGAGCACGGCCTCCGCATCCATACAGTCGGCGATGGTGTCGGCATGGGGGTGGTCAACGGAAACGCAGTCGATGCCGAGACTCTCCAAAAGCTCTCTTGCCCGCTTTTCGACGGGCGCTCTCGATTCGAGATCCGACGGCTTGCCGGAATATACTTCTGATACCTTCATTTTTTTCACCTCTTGTTAGACGGAAGCCATATGTGCATTTCGTCCGCCTTGCGTATAAGCTCGTCCCGGAAATCCGGGTGCGCAATGCCGATGAGCATATCGGCACGCTCCCACGTCGTGCGCCCTGCGAGGTTCACCGCGCCGTACTCGGTGACGACGTAAAACGCCTGACTTCTCGGTGTCGTGACAATGTCACCGTTGAATGTCGGAACTATGCGGCTTTTAAGCTCGCCTTTGCGGTTTTTATAGGTGCTGCTCATGCAGATAAACGCCTTGCCGTTGCGGCTCATGCTTGCACCTGTCACAAAGTCGAGCTGACCGCCCGTGCCGCTTATCTGCCGTGTTCCGGCGCTTTCGGAGGAGATCTGCCCGAAAAGGTCTGCGGAAATGCAGGCGTTTATGGAGACCATGTTTTCGTTTGCGGCGATGACGCTCGGGTCGTTGACGTATGACAGGGGGTAGCCGCAGAAGTCGGGGTTGTTATCGAGCCAGTCGTACATCTCACGGCTGCCGATGGCAAGACCCAGAATGCCGACGCTGCGGTGCAGCGTCTTTCCGACGTTTGTAAGCTTACCCGCCTTGTACATGGAAAGGTATGCGTCGGAGCAAAGCTCGGTGTGCATACCGAGGTCACGGAGGTCGCTTTCCGCAATAAGCTCACCCAAGGCGTTCGGCATACCGCCGATGCCGAGCTGCACCGTTGCACCGTTTCGTATGTGCGGCAGAACGTGCCGGGCGATGCGGATGTCGGTCTCGGTCGGGGCGGGATTCGGCATTTCATACAGCGGCGGATCACCGCTTTCGATTATCATATCGACCTGACTTATGTGTATGCGAACGTCCTCACTGCCGAGTATCCTCGGCGTGTTGCGGTTGACCTCGACGATGACAATAGTGCTGTTATCGGCAATGCACTTTGACAGACCGAGAGAGCTGCCGAAGTAAAAATAGCCCTCGTCGTCCATGTCGGAGACCGTCACCATGCACACGTCGGAGTGCAGAAAATTCTTGTAATACCAAGCAAGATTGCGGAATATCATCGGCTCGAAAAACGCCCTGCCGCAGTCAATGAGCCTACGCTCGTAGGCGGAGCAATGCCAAGTGTTGTATACGAAATGCTCAAGCGTCGGGTCACATTCTGCGACCGCAATAGGGCCGAAAATGAGGTCTCCCCTTATCTTGACATTGCGCAGCTCGTCACGCCGCAGGCTAAGCGCCCTGTCAAGCGTCACGGGGAAACCGAGGTTAGAGGTGTATTCCACCCAGTCACCGCTTTTGACGCAGCGAACCGCTTCGTCTGCGGTGCGAAGCTTTCTTGCGTATTCTGCCGAATGATTCATAGCTGCCTCCGGTAATTTGATGCCGTTATTATCGCACAGTTTGCCGAAAATGGCAATAGAGCTTACGCTTGTAAAATCGACTCAAGCATAGTACAATATAGTATAAATGAGGTGAGACCATGAACACTTTTGAGCTGTGCGGAACAGACAAGCTCGACGTAGTAAAAACCTTTGAATGCGGGCAGTGCTTCCGTTGGAACGCCGACGAAAACGGAGTGTATCACGGCGTTGCGGGAGAAAATCCGGCAAAGGTATTTGCGGACGGCGACAAGGTTTACATAACATCAGAAGCGCCGGAGAGCTTTTGGCGCAGCTACTTTGACATGGACACCGATTATGAGCTTGCAGGCTCAGGCTTTACGGGTGAATATTTGGAGCGTTGCCGAGAGTTCGGGAAGGGTATACGCATACTCAGGCAGGAGCCGTGGGAGGCGCTTTGCTCGTTTATTATCTCCCAGTGCAACAATATCACCCGCATCAAGGGCATCGTCGAACGGCTTTGCGAAAATTTCGGAAAAGCTGTCTGTTTTGACGGCGAACGCCGATATACTTTTCCTTCGGCGGAGACCGTTGCCGCACTGGGCGAGGACGATCTCAGGGCGCTGCGCTGCGGATACCGTGCGGAGTATATAATGACGGCGGCGAGAGCGGTCAGCACGGGCGAGCTTGACCTTGAAAGACTAAAGGAGCTTGACTGCCGTGAGGCGGTGAAGGAGCTTCGGAAGCTGAAGGGTATAGGGGAGAAGGTCGCAAACTGCGTAGTGCTGTTTGGGCTTAACCACACGGAGGCGTTTCCCGTAGACGTGTGGATGAAGCGTGCGCTCAGGGAGCATTTTCCGCCGGACTTTGACCCCGAAACTCTCGGAAGGTATGCCGGACTTGCGCAGCAGTATATCTTCTACTACGCAAGAAGCGGCGACGATGTGGCAAATGCACCGTAAAGTGCCGAAATGCTTTGCGGTACGAGAATAATTACTTGATTATGATACGCCGATATAGTATAATGAAATAATTCAAACAGAAAGGGCGACCGCAGTATGGACGAGAAAATTCAGCTCCTGAAAAAATGGATAGACAGCAGCGACAACGTTGTGTTTTTCGGCGGCGCCGGAGTGTCCACGGAGAGCGGGATCCCCGACTTCCGCAGTGTTGACGGGCTGTACAATCAGCAGTGGAAATACCCTCCCGAAACGATACTCAGTCACAGCTTTTTCGTCCGCTATCCGGAGGAGTATTACCGCTTCCACCGTGAAAAGCTCGTCATCGACGGGGTGAAGCCGAACGCCGCCCACCTAAAGCTTGCGGAGCTTGAGCGTGAGGGAAAGCTTCGTGCGGTTATAACGCAGAATATAGACGGACTGCATCAGGCGGCGGGCAGTAAAAACGTGCTTGAGCTGCACGGCAGCATTTTAAGAAGCTACTGCTCTGCCTGCGGAAAACCATACCCTGCGGATAAGATGAACCACGGAGAGGGAGTGCCGTATTGCTCCTGCGGCGGCGTTATAAGACCCGACATCGTTTTGTATGAGGAACCGCTGGATGAGAGCATAATGACACGGGCGCTTCGCTATATTTCGGAGGCGGAGGTGCTTATAATCGGGGGAACATCCCTGAACGTGTATCCGGCTGCCGGACTGATAAATTATTACCGGGGCAATAAGCTTGCGCTCATTAACCTCGGCAGCACGCCTTATGACAATGAAGCGGATTTGGTGATAAACGAAAAAATCGGAAGGGTGTTCGGTAGACTTTGAGTAGGATAGAAGTGCTTGGCGTCGGGTTTGACAATCTGACGAAGGAAGAAACGGTCAATGTGTGCATGGAGCTTATAGAAAAGCACGCATCCTCATATATGGTAACGCCCAACCCCGAAATAGTCATGGCAAGCTGGGATAACGAAGCGCTCAAAACCGCAGCGGAAAATGCCGACCTCGTCATATCGGACGGTATCGGCGTCGTAAAGGCGGCAAAGATTCTCGGTACCCCGCTTAAAGAGCGTCTGCCCGGCATCGAGATATGCGAAGCCGTGATAGAGCGGCTGTCCGGCATCGGCGGGAGCGTGTTCCTGCTTGGCGCAAAGCCCGGCGTTGCGGAAAAGGCGGCGGAGAATCTTAAGGAGAAGTACCCCGGACTCGTCGTCTGCGGGACGCAGGACGGATATTTTAAGGACTCGGAACCGATAATCGAGGCGATAAACGCCGCAAGGCCCGATTTTCTGATGGTGTGCCTCGGCGCACCGAAGCAGGAGCTGTGGATGTATGACAACGCATCCCGTCTCGACGTGGGACTTATGGGCGGTCTCGGCGGATCGCTTGACGTGTTTGCGGGAGTTACCGACAGAGCGCCGAGGATATGGCAAAGGCTCGGACTCGAGTGGCTCCACCGCTGCATAAAGGAGCCGTGGCGCTTTAAGCGCATCGCAAGGCTCCCGCTGTTTATGACTAAAGCCGTAGAAACGAGGATCAAAAAAACTTTCAATGGACACAAAGGGTAAGCTGATAGTATTTGAAGGAATAGACGGAAGCGGCAAATCCGCACATTACAGAAGGGTTTGCGCCAGACTCCAAGCGGACGGCATCGACTACCGTCACATAGTTTTTCCCCGATACGATAACGAAAGCTCCGCACTCATCCGTATGTACCTAAACGGAGAGTTCGGCTCAAATCCGACGGATGTCAATGCGTACACGGCGTCGACCTTCTTCGCCGTGGACAGATTTGCATCCTATAAAAGAGACTGGGGCGAGTACCACTCTGCGGGCGGCTTTGTGCTGTCCGACAGGTACACGACCTCCAATGCCGTGCATCAGGGATCGAAGCTGCCGGATGACGAGCTGCTGCCGTTTTTCGATTGGCTGTACGATCTTGAGCATAACAAAATGGGACTGCCTGTCCCGGATCTTGTGATATATCTTGACGTGGACATCGAGACCTCGCTTGCGAGGATGAAGCACCGTCAGGAGAAGACGAACACTCATGCCGACATTCACGAGAAGGATATTGAGTATCTTAAAAACTGTCTCCGTGTTGCGGACAGAGCCGCCGAGCATTACGGTTGGCACAGGATACCGTTTTTACTAAACGGAGCCGAGCGCAGCATCGAGGACAAGCATGAGGAGATATACTCCGTCATTACGGACGCATTAAAATAAAACTGAGACTCCCGAAGGAGCCTCAGAAGCATTGAAGCTTAGCAGCCGCAGCCGTTGTTGCTGCCGCAGCCGCAGCCGCAACCGTCGTTGCCGCAGCCGCCGCAGGCGAAGAAGAGTATCAGGAGAATGATGATGATCCAGATGCAGCTGTTATTGTTTCCGCAGAACATAAAATAACCCTTTCCCCGCACAATGTATTGCGTGTCACCGTCCGGTGCGGCGGACAATTGTGAGCGCTGCTATAACGGAATACGCAGAACTTTCTGCGTCTGAGATATATTATGCCGGACCACGGATTCCGGTTACTAACCGATCAAAGGAGATATGCAATGATCGACGAAGTAAATTTTGACGAGCTGTTCGGGAAGAAATCCGAAACCACGCAGAAGGCAAAGCCTGCTCCCGCAAAGAAGCAGACAAAGTCGAGCGCTTCAAAGCCCGCCGCCGAAAAGACCGCTTCCGCAAAGAAGCCCGCAAAGATGCCTGCCGATAAGACGGCTGCACCCAAAGCCGCAGCGCCGTCGGGAGCTTCAAAGAAGCCGGAAAAGCACGGTGCGCTCAACGGCCTGCTGTACATCGTGTTTGTCATCAGCGTCAGCGTCATACTTGCCTGCCTTGCGTGGCTTGCGGCGACGGATATACTGGCGCTCAATGCCTCGGACATCACCGAGACCGTCGTTCTTCCAAAGGACAAGTTCGAGGTGAAGATCACGGAGACAACGGATGAAAACGGCAAAACCGTAAAGCAGAAGGATTATGTTGCGGACATCGACTTTGTCACCGACGAGCTTTACGATGCCGGCATCATCAAGTACAAGTGGCTGTTTAAGATCTACTGCTCGCTTGCCGATGCGGAGAATACGATCGACCCCGGCACCTATGTTTTGAAGGGCAGCTACGACTACAGGGCGCTCGTAAAGAAGATGCAGTCCGGCTCCAACTCCATGGTTCGCATAAATATAACCTTCCCCGAAGGCTACACGATGGATCAGATATTCAAAAAGCTTGACGAGGAGGGCGTTTGCGAATACGACGAGCTGATGGAAGCCGCCGCCAACGCAAGCTTTAACTACAAGTTCCTCGAGGGCGTCGAGACGGGAAATGCCGGCAGACTTGAGGGCTTCCTGTTCCCGGACACCTATGAGTTCTACGAAGGAATGCCCGCCTCCAGCGCCATAAACAAGCTGCTCAGCGGCTTCCACTACCGTCTGACCAAGGAAATGTACGATTGGCAGGAAAGCACGGGGCTCAGCTGGGCGGAGATCGTCAACATCGCTTCAATGATTGAAAAGGAAGCGGCGAACGACGACGAGCGTGCGAGGATTGCTTCGGTCATTTATAACCGACTCGAAAAGGACTGGCCGTTGCAGATAGACTCCACGACGCTGTACGAATACCCCGACCACGTCGGTGCGCCGACCGCCGAGATGCTGCAAAGCGATTCGCCGTACAACACGAGAATAAGCGTAGGACTGCCGCCCACGGCAATATGCAGTCCGGGTCTTGCCTCAATAAAGGCTGCGCTTCGCCCGGCGGATACGAACTATCTGTTCTATGCGCTCGATACCGAGACAGGTACACACAGATTCTTCAGCTCCAGCTCCGAGTTCGAAGCCTTTGTCGCAACACAGAACTATGATTGATAAGCCGGAACTTTTGTCGCCGGCAGGCGATATGGAGCGCCTTAAAATGGCGCTCCACTACGGCGCTGACGCCGTTTACCTTGCGGGAGAACGCTTCGGAATGCGTGCTGCCGCAGGTAATTTTAATTTTGAACAGCTTTCCTCCGCAGTAAAGCTTTCACACGAGAAGGGCGTTAAGGTACACCTCACCTGCAACACCCTGCCGAGAGAATCGGAGCTTGCGGAGCTGCCCGCATTTTTGGAGTCGGCGGAGGAGGCCGGGGTCGATGCATTCATAATTGCCGACCTCGGCGTCATGCGTGCTGCGGAAAGGTACGCACCGAGAGTTGAGCGTCATGTGAGTACGCAGCTCGGTGTCATAAACAGCGCAACCGCACGTGCGCTGTACGACATGGGTGCAAAGCGTGTAGTCCTCGCAAGGGAAACGCCGATGGAGGACATATTCACCATCCGGGCCAATACACCGAAGGAGCTTCAGATCGAAGCCTTTGTTCACGGTGCGATGTGTGTGTCGTTCTCCGGGCGCTGTCTGCTGTCGAACTACCTCACCGGGAGAGACGCAAACCGTGGCACCTGCGCGCAGCCGTGCAGATGGAAGTACCGTCTCGTGGAGGAATCCCGCCCCGGCGAATACTTCGAGATAAGTGAGGACGGCGGAACGCATATCATGAACTCACGGGATATGTGCATGATTGAGCATATCCCGGAGCTTATAAGTGCGGGCGTCACGAGCATGAAAATAGAGGGTCGTATGAAGTCGGCGTACTACGCCGCCGCCGTCACGAATGCCTACCGCCATGCGATAGACTGTGCCGTTATAGGGCGGGAGCTTCCCGAAGTGTGGCGCCGTGAGGTCGATATGGTGAGCCATCGACCCTATACTACCGGCTTTTACTACGGCTATCCGGGGCAGCACTACTCGGATGCTTCGTACTTTTCGGGGGCGGAGGTCTGCGCCGTGGTCGAGGACTGTGGCGAAAACGGCATGGCGGAGCTTACGCAGCGCAACCGCTTTAGCGTCGGCGATACGCTTGAGCTGCTTACGAACGATGCGGAGCCTCTGCGGTTTACCGCCGGAGAAATGATAAACGAGGCGGGGGAGAGCATAACCGCAACGCCCCACGCCATGATGAGATTTAAAATGCAGCTTCCCAAAAGCTGCTCTAAGCTATCAATAGTGAGGAGAGTAAAGAAATGAAAGCATACGGTGTAAATGAACTGAGAGAAATGTTCCTTTCCTTTTTTGAAAGCAAGGGTCACCTGCGCCTGCCGAGCTTTTCGCTCATACCGCAGAACGACGCAAGCCTATTGCTCATAAACTCCGGCATGGCGCCCATGAAGCCCTACTTCAAGGGTGAGCAGGAGCCTCCCAGAAAGAGGGTCTGCACCTGTCAGAAGTGCATCCGCACGGGCGACATTGAGAACATCGGCAAGACCGCACGTCACGGCACCTTCTTTGAAATGCTCGGCAACTTCTCCTTCGGCGATTACTTCAAGAAGGAAGCCATTGCGTTCAGCTGGGAATTTCTCACCTCTCCCGAATGGGTCGGACTTGACCCGGACAGGCTTTACCCCTCCGTCTACGTCGATGACGATGAGGCGTGGGACATTTGGCACACTCAGATAGGCATTCCCGAAGACCGCATCTTCCGCTTCGGCAAGGAGGACAACTTCTGGGAACACGGTGCGGGTCCCTGCGGCCCCTGCTCCGAGATATACTACGACCGAGGCGAAAAGTACGGCTGCGGCAAGCCGGACTGCACCGTCGGCTGCGATTGTGACCGCTATATCGAGGTTTGGAATAACGTTTTCAGCCAGTTCGATAACGACGGTGAAGGCAATTACACCGAACTTGTTCAGAAGAACATCGACACCGGCATGGGTCTTGAAAGGCTTGCGGTCGTGTGTCAGGGAGTCGATTCCATATTCGACGTTGATACAGTTATGAACATCACCCACAAGGTCACGGAGCTTACGGGCGCATCCTACGGGCAGAGCCATAAGAAGGACGTGTCGCTCCGTGTCATCACCGATCACATCAGAAGCGCCGTGTTTATGATCTGCGACGGTGTGCGTCCCTCGAACGAGGGCAGGGGCTATGTCCTGCGCCGTCTCCTCAGACGTGCCGCAAGACACGGAAAGCTCCTCGGCGTCAATGAGCCGTTCCTTTATGAGCTTGTTGCGACCGTCGTGGGCGAGAGCAAGGGTCAGTACCCGGAGCTTGCCGAGAAGCAGGAGTACATTACCCGTGTCGTAAAGAGCGAGGAGGAAAGCTTCGCAAAGACGATAGACGCAGGTATGCAAATATTCTCCGCAATACTTGAAGGTCACAAGAACAGAGGCGAGAGCGTCTTTTCCGGCGCCGATGCCTTTAAGCTTTACGATACCTACGGCTTCCCCGTGGATCTCACGCAGGAGATGATCGAGGATGAGGGTATGACGCTGAACTCCGGTGAGTTTGCAAAGCTCATGGAGGATCAGCGCATCAGAGCGAGAAAGGCGAGGGAAGCCCTCGGCGACCTCGGCTGGGCGGGCATCGACCTCGGACTTGACACAACGCCCACCGTGTTCACCGGCTACGACAAGCTCACCGATACCGGCACGGTGCTTGCGCTCGTTTGCGAAAACGAGCTTACCGAGGAGCTGTGCGAGGGCTGCGAGGGCATAGTCGTGCTTGATAAGACCCCGTTCTACGCCGAGATGGGCGGTCAGCTTGCCGACGTCGGCGAGATCGGCTTCAGCATTGAGGATATTGAAAACGGACAGCTTACCCGTTTTGAGGTCACCGATGTCAAGAAGGACAAGGGCAATAAGTTCCTGCACTACGGCGTCGTGCGCTCCGGCTCCCTGTCCGTGGGGGAGAGCGTCGTTGCAAGCGTCTCGGAGGAGCACCGCCGTGCCGTTTCCAGAGCGCACTCGGCGACCCATCTTCTCCACAGCGCACTGCGTGAGACCCTCGGCGACCACGTTCATCAGGCAGGCTCCCTCGTTGATGCCGATGCTCTGAGATTTGACTTTACGCACTTCGGCGCACTCAGTCCGGAGGAAATATCGAAGGTCGAGGCGCTGGTAAACGATGCCGTGCTAAAGGGAATGCCCGTAACCACAAAGGAAATGAGCATAGAGGACGCAAAAAGCAGCGGTGCTACCGCACTTTTCGGCGAAAAATACGGAGACGTTGTGAGAGTCGTCTCCATGGGCGACTACAGCGTTGAGCTTTGCGGCGGTACGCATATTGACAACACAGCAAAGGTCGGCCCCTTCCGGATTCTGAGCGAGTACTCCGTTGCAAGCGGCGTTCGCAGGATCGATGCCGTCTGCGGCAAGAAGTACCTTGATATGGCAAACGAAACGAATCTCAAGCTGAGCCGTGCGGCTGCGCTGCTCAAGGTAAAGCCCTCCGAGCTTATTTCCAAGACCGAGAGCTTTGTCGGAGAGATGAAGGAGCTGCGTCAGGGCATTGACCGCCTGAAGTCGAGAATAATCAATTCCGACGCCGAGCGCTTCCTGTTTGCGGCGAAGAAGATCGGCGGCTTCCCGGTTCTCACTCAGACCCTTGCGGGCGTCGATGTATCAGACCTCCGCAAGATGGGCGACTTCCTCAAGGATAAGGACCCCAAGACCGTTGCGGTGCTGGCTGCCGTGAACGACGCAAAGGTGAGCTTCCTTGCGGTTTGCGGTAAGGAAGCGATAAACGCCGGCATAAAGGCGGGCGAGCTTGTAAAGACCGTCGCTGCCGTGGCAGACGGCAAGGGCGGCGGCAAGCCGGATTCCGCAATGGGCGGCAGCAGTAACGTGCTGAAAACCGACAATGCACTTGCGGTGGTCGATGATTTCGTCGCCGAAAAGCTCGGAATATAATATGGAGGTAAAACCATGAACGATTGCCTGTTTTGTAAAATAATCGACGGAGAGATCCCCTCCGCCAAGGTGTATGAGGACGAATACGTCTATGCATTCAGAGACATAAATCCGCAGGCACCGGTACACGTTCTCGTGCTGCCGAGAAAGCACATCTGCTGTGCCGACGAGATAGACGGTTCAAACTCCGCACTGGTCGGCAAGTGCTTTGAAGCGATCGCAAAGATTGCAAAAAGCGAAGGTCTCGAAAACGGCTACAGAGTCGTGAACAACTGCGGCGAGGACGGAGGGCAGACCGTAAAGCACCTGCATTTTCACCTTTTGGGCGGCAAAAAGCTCAACGAGGGAATGGCATAAATATAAAAGAAAAAAGCAGAAAGTCCCAAGCTTTCTGCTTTTTTTGCGTGGGTGATATGATTGAAGGGGATACGCAGGCTTGCCTGCCTTACGGCCGGATTCTCGGCGGGTGTATTTTCGGCTCATTATATTATAGACGGAGAAAGCCTGTACATAGCGGCGCTCGTATGCCTTGCAGCGGCGCTGACCGGTTTTCTCTTTAAAGGAAACACAAGAAAAAGAATACTGCTGCTGCTCGTGCCGGCAGCGTTCGGGCTGTGCTATTATAAGCTTACTGCCGAGCGCCTGCTTTATCCGACGGAAGCGCTTGAGGGCGAGACGCTGAGGGTGCGTGCAGCAGTCGAGGACTACCCGCAATATACCGACAGCTCGGTGGTTTTGCACCTGTCGCTTCGTGAAAAGAACCTGCCCGAAAGCTCGACCTGCGTTGCGGTCTATGATTTCGATGTGCCGGAGCTTTGCCCCGGCGACATTGTGGAGGCGGAGCTAAGATTTAAGTCCGCCCGCATGAAATACGGTGAGTATTACGACTACAACCTGTCAAAAGGGCTGACGGCAAATGCGATCTTGGCGGGAAACATTCGCATTATCGAGCGCTCAGACGATGATGTCAGATACCTGCCGGAGAGCATCGCACTCAAGCTCAGGGAGATAATATCTCGCATCTACCCGGACGATATGGCACCGTTCATGCTCTCGATGATCGTCGGAGACAAAAGCGAGCTGCGTGAAGACGTTGAGCTGAATACGGCGATGTCGGTGTCCGGCATTGCGCACATCATTGCGGTTTCGGGTATGCATGTTGCGTTCCTCGTGGGATTTTTGCAGCTTGTTTTAGGAAACCGCAGAGCCCTGGCGTGCTTCTGCATCACGCTTGTGTGGCTGTTTGTGCTGGTCGTCGGAGCGCCGCCGTCCGCCGTCAGAGCGGGAGTAATGCAGACGCTGCTGCTTTTGGCGCCCATTTTCGGACGTGAAAACGATGCGCTCACCTCGCTCGGCTTTGCGTTGGCGCTCATTCTGCTTATAAACCCCTTTGCCTGCGGGAGCGTGGGATTGCAGCTTTCGTTCGGTGCTATGGCGGGTATTGTTTTGTTTGCTCAGCCACTGTATAATACGCTTAAAGATAAGCTCGGCTTTCTCGGACGCATCGGGGATTACGCAGCCGGAACGGTCTCAAGCTCACTTGCGGTCTCGGTCTTTACCGTGCCGCTTGTTGCCGTGCATTTCGGGTACGTTTCGCTGTACTCGGTTCTTACGAATGTTCTGAGCCTTTGGGCGGTGTCCTTCGTTTTCATATCCGGCATCGTGCTTTGTGCTGCGGCGCTTATATCTTTGCCGGTCGCAAGCTTTGCGGCGTCGCTTGCCTCTTACGGAGCGCGCTATATCACGGGCATGGCAAAGCTTGTGCTTCGGCTTCCGTACTCTGCGCTGTATGTTGAAAACAAGGCGGTTTTGCTATGGCTTTGTACCATGTACCTTGCCCTTGCTCTGTGCCTTGTGCTGAGAAAGCGCCCGAAGCTTCGGATACTTTTGACGCTTTGTTTCATGTCGCTTGTACTGCTGATCGCAGGCACGGCATATGCCGGCAGCCGTGACGAGGGCACCGTTGCCGCCCTCGACGTCGGAAACGGTCAGTGTATTGTATTCACACGGGGCAGCTCGACCGTTGCGGTGGACTGCGGCAGTTCGGGTACACTTACAAACGCCGGAGCGGAGCTTGCGCAGTACCTCTCCGCAAGAGGGAGGACACACATAGACTGCCTTGTGCTGACGCATCTTGACAGTGACCACGTTAACGGCCTGCACAAGCTGCTGTGCCTTACGGACGTTGACAGGATCATTTTACCGGAGGCGTCAAAGTGCGGTGACAGTGCCAAGCTGTACCGAAGCGTCAGAGCGCTTGCGAGGCAATACGGAACGGAGCTCTACTGCTCCGAGCGTGCGGAGACGATATGCGAAGGCGCAATAGACATGTGCTTTTATAAACCGTATAGAGGAAGCGACTCCAATAACAGAGGCCTGCTCCTTACGGTCTCGCTCGACGGCTATGACACGCTCATTACGGGCGACGCAGGGCAGACGGTCGAGAAAATGCTCGTGCGGGATAATAACCTTTCGGGCACCGACCTTTTGGTCGTCGGGCATCACGGCTCCGACTATTCCTGCTCGTCGGAGCTGCTGAACGAGGCAAACCCTGCCGATGCGATAATATCGGTCGGCTATAACAGCTACGGGCATCCGTCTTACCGTGTGCTGACTTTGCTTGAGCTACGGGGCATTGAGATACATAGGACGGACTTGGACGGCAGAGTCGTTATTAATGCTTCTTAGGAGAAAACAATGGCAAAAAAGAAGGACGAACAGAAAATAAGCTACGCTGCGGCGCTGAGAGAGCTTAAAGAAAAAGGCCCCATGCGTCTGTACTTTTTGTGGGGCGAGGAGGATTATCTGACCTCCTGCTTCCGTGACGAGCTTAAAAAGGCGTGCATTTCGGACGCCGAGGACGATTTCAGCTACCACAGACTCGGAGAAAACTTCAGCATTCCCGCACTGTCCGAGGCGGTGGATTCCATGCCGTTTCTGTCCGAGCGCAGCTTCGTCGAGGTTAACGGACTTGACCTCAACAGGCTGCCGGAGGCAAGCACGACGGAGCTTATAAAGATACTCAAGGACATCCCAGACTACTGCACGGTGGTGTTTACAGAGTCGTCTGAATTTGAACCGGACAGGCGCCTGAAGCTGTACAAGGCGTTTCTGCCGCTGTGCAAGGAGCTTAGATTCTCGGCCCAGGACGGGTCGCAGCTCATACGCTGGATAGTCCGTCGCTTTGCGGCGGACGGGAAGGAGATAGAGCTTCCCGCAGCGCAGCGGCTCATAAGCGTCAGCGGTGAGCTGATGAATAGGCTCATTCCGGAAATCGCCAAGATCTCGGCATATGCGCAGGGAAGCAAGGTGACCATCGCCGATGTGGACGCCGTTGCGCACCACATCCCGGAGGCGCTGGTTTTCGACATGACCGACCGCCTGTCCGCAGGTGAGTACAATGCGGCTCTCGGTCTCTTGAGCGAGTTGCTTGCGGATAAAAATAACGAGCCTATTCAGATACTTGCGATAATCGGCATCCAGATGCGGAGACTGTATGCGGCCCGCCTTGCCATTGACGAGGGTCTCGGCAAGGACTATGTGATGAAGACCTGCGGACTGAAATATGATTTTCAGGCTACAAAGCTCATGCGTCCGGCGCACGCTTTCACGGCGAAAAGCCTTGCCGATGCGGTGGAGCTTTGCGCCGAGACCGATTACAGGCTCAAAAGCAGCGGTGACGATCCGGCGGCGCTTTTAAAGGAGTGCGTGCTGCGTATCGCCGTGGGAGGCTCAAATGTACAGAGTGTCTGAGGTCATCATCGTCGAGGGACGCTATGATAAAAACACGGTGCTGCAAGCCGTGGATGCCACGGTCATCGAGACCGGAGGCTTCGGGATATTCAATGATTCCGAGAAGCGCAGCCTCCTGCAACGTCTTGCGCAGGAGCGTGGGATAATCATTCTCACAGACTCCGACGGAGCGGGATTTCTAATCAGAAACAGCATAAAAGGCTTTATTAAGCCCGAATATATCAAAAATGCGTACATTCCCGACGTGTTCGGTAAGGAAAAGCGCAAAAGCAAAGCCTCGTGCGAGGGCAAGCTCGGCGTTGAGGGGATGCGTCCGGAAATAATCGTTGAAGCGCTCAGAAGCTGTGGCGCCACAATGGACGACTGCGAAGGGCGAAAGCTCCCGGAGATAAGCAAAGCGGATATGTACGCAGCGGGACTTACCGGCAAGCCCGGCAGCACGGAAAGGAGAGCGGAGCTGAAAAGCAGACTCTCGCTGCCGGAAAAGCTCAGCACCGACGGGCTTTTGCAGGTTTTAAACGTCATTATGACAAGAGACGAGTTTTTTGAAGCCGCTCGGACACAAAATGGAGTGGAATTGTGACGTCAAGTGTGTTATAATACACGACAAATGAAAACGATACACATATATGGAGGAAACCGATATGAAATGCCCCTTTTGCGGCTATCAGGAGAGCAAGGTCATAGATTCACGTCCGGCGGAGGAGGGCGCAACCATACGCCGCCGCAGAGAGTGCCTTGCCTGTCAGAAGCGCTTTACCACCTATGAGATCATCGAGCATATGCCGCTTGTCGTCGTCAAGAGGGACGGCTCAAGGCAGACCTTCGACAGAGCGAAGATAATAAACGGTGTTGCCCGTGCCTGCGATAAGCGTCCCGTTGCGTACACTCAGTTTGAGAAGATCGCAGACGAGATCGAGCAGGAGCTTCAAAGCTCGCTTGAACGTGAGGTCAGTACCGTTGACATCGGTGAGATGGTAATGAAGCGCCTGAAGGACATTGACGAGGTTGCATACGTTCGCTTTGCCTCGGTTTACAGGAGCTTTAAGGACATCAATACCTTTATGGACGAGCTGTCGAAGCTCCTCAGCGACAAGAACTGATCAGAAAACACTCCCGATGCCGATATGCTCCATCCCGATAAGGGAGAGGAGCCGTGCGTGAAGCATACCGTAGGAGCCTTCGAGCGAACCTGAGTCCTCGGCGCAGAGGTCGGACATCATGGAGCAGAAGGCTTCGGTCGTTGCGTCTATCTCCGAGTGGCGGATAAAAATGTGAGTGTAGCCGTCCATGGACAGCCAGTGCGAGATCGCCGAATCAAGGCACTGCTGCGCCTTGTCCCAGTTGCCGGAAACGGCACTGTCGTATGCGTCCTTTACCTCGGCGTCAAGCTTTCGCATTATTTTATCGTTTACGCCGATGTTCACAAGCGTGCCCGAAAACAGAAATATGAGCAGCAACGCCGCAATAAGCTCCTTTTTCATTTTGCACCCTTTGCGAGTTGGCAGAAAACCTCGCCATGGTCCGAGAGCGTCAGCAGATAAACGTCCTTGGGGTCTTTTATGCTGCGGCGGTTCAGCTCGTTATCGAGCCAATTGCCGCTGCGTCCGAGCAGGTGCAGGTTTTTATCCAGCACCCGACCCTCGTTGATTATGATATGCGGGTAGCCGGACTGCCGGACGTTCAGATTCAGCTGCTTCGGCGTTACGGGCTGCTCCTCACTGCGGAGTATAATGCTCAGCTTGCCGTTGGTTTCAAGTATCGCATAGGAAACGGGATCTAAGCTTTCGATGCCCTGCGACCGCAGCTCCTGCATCAGTTCGTCGGGGGTGAAGCGGTTTTTGTGCATACTTTCGATGTCGATCTTTCCGTTTCTTATGAGAATTTCCGGCTTACCGAATGCAAGACTGCGAAAGCGTATGTTTTTCAGCGAAACGCCGGCGATTATGACTTCAAGGCAAAACAGGGTGACAATCGGGATAAGACCGTTTAAAAGCGGTATGCCGATGTCCTGAAGCGGCGTGGCGGCAAGGTCCGCTATGAGCGCAGCAACGATGAATTCGCTCAGCTCCATTTCGCCGAGCTGGCGTTTTCCCATGATGCGCATGGATACAAGTATTGCGAAATACAGTATTACGGTGCGAATAAATATGATGGCTATTTTGACCGCCTCCCGGACTATTTTCTCCGGCGGTCGGCAAATTATCAGTATTGAAGGTGATTTTTTTGAAAATTATCGTTGACAGCAAGGAGAATATTTCAAAAACCGTTGCCGATATGATGGCGGAGCGGCTTACATTAAAGCCCGAAAGCGTTTTGTCTTTTACGGCTGACGAAAGCCTTATGCCGATACTCTCCGAGCTTTGCGGCAGAAACTGCTGCGAAAAAGCGGTATTTTTTAATCTTTGCGACTATGTGGTTCCGAAGGATGATTCCGAAAAAATCTCTTTACATCTTCTCCGATCCTCTCTCTTCTCCAAGCTCGGAATCACGCATGTACATTCGCCGAACCCCGCAAAGCCCGACGAATATGATGAGCTCATCGCAGAGCACGGCGGGATAGACATTGTTCTGCTCGGCATGGGGCTTAACGGCTGCATCGGCTTTAACGAGCCGTTTACGCCATATGACAGTCATACCCATATCGCCATGCTCACCGAGGTGACGAGGCGTGCGGGTGCAGAGCGCTTTGGCTCTTTTGAAAATGTTCCGAATTTCGGCGTAACCATGGGGCTTAAAACGATCTGCGAATCGAAAACCGCAATTCTTGCGGCATTCGGCAGCGAGAAGGCGGACATTGTACATAAGCTTGTCTACGGAAAAACCATGACCGATGTGCCTGCGGCGATGCTGCAAATGCACAGGGATATGATACTTTGCCTCGATGAAGAAGCGGCGGCAAAAATATAAAGGGGAATATTAAAATGGGTAAATACTTCGGTACGGACGGATTCAGAGGCGAAGCAAACGTCGGACTGACCGTCATGCATGCATTTGAGATAGGCAGATACCTCGGCTGGTATTACGGCAGAGACCACAAGGCGAGAATAGTCATCGGCAAGGACACGAGACGCTCAAGCTATATGTTTGAATCTGCGCTCTGCGCAGGCCTTACCGCCTCCGGCGCCGACGCCTGCCTGCTCCACGTCACCACCACTCCGAGCGTCTCCTTCGTCGCAAGGGCAGACGATTTCGACTGCGGTATAATGATCTCCGCATCGCACAATCCCTACTACGACAACGGCATCAAGCTCATAAACGGCAGAGGCGAAAAGATGGACGACGAGATGCTCAGCGGCATCGAGGAGTACATTGACAGAGTGCAGTCCGGCGAAAAGGACACGCTGCCTTATGCCGTCGGCGAAAAGATCGGACGTACCGTTGACTATTCCGCCGGGCGCAACCGCTATATAGGCTACCTCATTTCGCTGGCAACCCGCTCTTACAAGGGCAAAAAGGTCGGACTTGACTGCGCAAACGGCAGCACATGGATGATGGCAAAAAGCGTGTTTGACGCACTCGGTGCGGACACCTATGTTATCGCAAACAACCCTGACGGCATCAATATAAACGTCGACTGCGGCTCCACGCACATCGAAAAGCTGCGCAGCTTTGTGCTTGAAAAGGGACTCGACGTCGGCTTCGCCTTTGACGGCGACGCCGACCGCTGCCTTGCCGTGGACGAAAAGGGCGGTATAATCACCGGCGACCACATCCTTTATGTCTGCGGAAAGTACATGAAGGACAGCGGCATACTCGGCAACAAGAAGATCGTCACGACAGTTATGAGCAACCTCGGTCTTTACAAGGCGCTTGACGAGATCGGTATCGGCTACGAAAAGACAGCCGTCGGCGATAAGTACGTCGCCGAAAATATGCGCAGCAACGGTCACATACTCGGCGGAGAGCAGTCGGGACATATAATCTTCGGAAGGCTCGCAAGCTCCGGCGACGGTCTTTTAACTGCAATCAAGATCATGGAGGCTATGTGCGAGAGCAAGCAGCCGCTTTCCATGCTTGCGTCACCCGTCGTGATGTATCCGCAGGTGCTTAAAAACGTCGTCGTCGACGATAAGGACGAGACCTTAAACGACCCCGAAGTCAAGGCGGAGGCCGAGAAAATAGATGCTGAGCTTGGCAGTGAGGGCAGAGTGCTGCTCCGCAAGAGCGGTACCGAGCCACTGCTGAGGATCATGGTTGAGGCAGAAAGCGTCGAGACCTGCAATGCCTGCGTAGACAGAATAATCGAAGCGATGAAGCGCTGCGGAAGGCTTGTAGCGGTGAAGTGATATGTATAAAATTGACGAAATGCTTGACCTTTCAAAGACCATAGCAAAGGACCTCTTTTGCGGAAAAACCTATGCGTGGGAGATACTGCCGGAGCTTAAAGACTACATCGTCCGCCTCGGAGCGACGCTGCCGGAGGACGAATATGACGAGGTTTCGGAAAACGTCTGGATCGCAAAGGACGCAAAGGTGTTCCCCTCGGCTTATATAGCGGCGCCCTGCATCATTGACCACGGCGCCGAGGTTCGGCACTGCGCCTTTATACGGGGCAGCGCAATAGTAGGCAAGGGCGCCGTCGTAGGAAACTCCACGGAGCTTAAAAACTCCCTGCTGTTCGATGGTGTGCAGACCCCGCACTACAACTATGTGGGTGACTCCGTGCTCGGTTACAAGTCGCACATGGGCGCAGGCTCCATTACCTCAAACGTCAAGAGCGATAAGACCCTTGTCGTTATAAAGGACGGGGAGGAGAGCATCGAGACGCAGCGCAAGAAGGTAGGCGCAATGCTCGGCGACTTCGTCGAGATCGGCTGCAACAGCGTCCTAAATCCCGGCACCGTGCTCGGTCGGCACGCAAGCGTGTATCCGACCTCCTGCGTGCGTGGTACCGTCCCGGAAAATGCGATATACAAGGACAAGGATAACATCATAATAAGGAAATGACATAGCAAAATCTCGGCAATACTTTGTGCATTGCCGAGATTTAAAATTAGGTCAGCGACCTGTAGTCGTCGCAGCTTTCGACGCTGTCGGGAGGGAAGAACTCCTCCACCGGGAACCGTATGCGTGAGAACATGGTGCAGGGATCGTCTTCGGTCGAGCCGACACACTCCTTCTCCGGCATGCAGTAGTCGTATGCGGGGATGAGGAGCTGAGTGCTGCGCTCAAGCCGAATTATCGAGAACTGACCGAGCGTGACGCTGAGCTGCCGGCCGGGACGGTCGAGCAGAATGTCCTCACCGAATTCGTCACGGATAAACTGCGGGATGTCACGAGCCTCGGCAGTCGGCTCCGTGCCGGGGTCGACGATGCTCATGCGCAGCGCAATGGGATCCACGGCATCGACCACGGCGTAGGGCATATCACGGTCGGCACTCACGGGAGAATCGGATGAACCGAAGGTCTTGAGCCGCCCCTCGCTGCCGAACAGCATGACACGCTTGTCGAAGATGGCAAGCCCCGCCAGCGTCATGTTGCCCGGGAAGGTCTCTCCGGTGACACGGTAGAAATAGGTCACGTCGACGGCGTAGTAGCCTCTGTTGAGGCAGATCTCCTCAACGCTTACGCTGCAATAAAGCAGCTCTGCGCAGCGTGCTCTTACGCTGATGGCGTTATCTATGTAGGGTGCAGAGCTTGCGGTGGGGTAGACACGCAGGTCCTCAACGCAGTCTTTGTCCCGACAGGAATCCAGTATCTTGCGGGTGTTTATGCAGACGGCCTCTTTGATGCAGTCATTGCTGTCAACCGGGCCGGGAACGATCCTGTCTGCCATAAGCATACCTCCATAAATGTTTTTGAAGAAAAACTTCACTACAGTGTATGCTCATGGGGAAAAATTGTGCCAAAAGCATTTACAAGGCTGAGCAAATGTAATAAAATATAATGACTAAGTTTCAGGAGCGAGACATGAACGAGAGATTTGGATTCATACATGAAAAGCTTGATATTAAGCTCCTCATACTCTTTATATTACGGAGACTGCCCGGAGTTGTTGACAGAAGCATGCTTACGGAGCTTGTGCAGTGCGACGGGGGAGTGGGATACTTTGATTTCTCCGACTGCCTCAGCGAGCTTGTGGACGCAGGACAGGTCGAGGAATGTGAGGGCGGCTACAGGATCACCGAGAACGGTGCCGTAAACTGTGAGACCGTTGAGAGCAGTCTGCCGTATTCCGTGCGCAAGAAAGCGGAAAAGCTCCTCGCACCGGAGGCGGAGCGCCTGCGGAGACTGGCGATGCTCACTGCGGAACACGAGATCACCGACAACGGCTGCTTCGTGACGCTTGCGATGGATGACGGCAAGGGTGAGATCATTCGCATGAGGCTGCTTTGCTCCGGTGAGGAGCAGGCAAAGCGCATAGAAGAAGGTTTTAAGCGCTCTGCCGAGGAGATCTACGGCAAGATGATTGTCATGCTTGACGACACACAAAACGGATAGTGCTTATTAAGCCCATCCTACGATGGGCATTTTTATTTTGAAAGGAAATACTCCTATGAAATCATTCATACCCGAAGGATATTCAAGTATACTGAGCGTGTATGACACGCAGAAGGCGATAAGCCTCTTAAAGCGCCTTTTTGAGGACAGGCTCGGTGCGCTGCTGAACCTCTACCGAGTGTCCGCACCGCTGTTTGTTGAGGCAGATTCGGGACTTAACGACAACCTCAACGGCTACGAGCGCCCCGTCAGCTTTGACATTCTGCGCTCCGATGCCCACGCACAGGTCGTGCAGTCGCTTGCAAAGTGGAAGCGTCTGGCGCTGAAGCGCTACTGCTTCTACCCCGGCAAGGGACTTTACACCGACATGAACGCAATACGCCGGGACGAGGACGAACTTGACAATCTTCACTCCATCTACGTCGATCAGTGGGACTGGGAAAAGGTCATACTTGCGGAAAACCGTAATCTCGACTACCTCAAGCTCACGGTCATGGACATCGTGAAGGCGGTTTGCGACACGCAGGACACCATGCAGGCGATCTATCCGCAGCTCGGCAGCCTCGGCAAGCTTGAGCGCCGTGTAAGCTTCGTGACGTCGCAGGAGCTTGAGGATATGTACCCCGACAAGACCTCGAAGGAGCGTGAAAACGCATACCTCAAGGAGCATAAGACCGCATTTATCATCGGTATCGGCGGTGCGCTGAAGTCCGGCAAGCCGCACGACGGCAGAGCCCCCGACTACGACGACTGGAGCTTAAACGGCGATATCATGTTCTGGAACGAGCTTTTGGACTGCGCCTTTGAGCTTAGCTCCATGGGCATCAGAGTCGATCCCAAAGCGCTGGACAGACAGCTCAGACTCTCCGGCTGTGACGACAGACGGGAGCTTCCGTATCACAAGATGCTCTTAAACGGCGAGTTGCCCCTCACCATTGGCGGCGGTATCGGTCAATCCAGATTGTCCATGCTGCTGCTCGGCAAGGCGCATATCGGAGAGGTTCAGGCATCGATTTGGGATAAGGACACCGTTGAGCTTTGCGAAAAAGCAAATGTCATGCTGCTTTAAGGAGAAGCATATTATAGATCATGGAAATTATAGAAGCGATAAAAGTAATTATCCTCGGCATAGTCGAGGGAATAACCGAGTGGCTGCCAATATCAAGCACGGGACATCTTATTTTGGTCGATGAGTTTATAAAGCTCAACGAAAGCGCCGAATTCAAAGAGCTGTTCATGTATGTCATTCAGCTCGGCGCAATACTTGCGGTCGTTGTGCTGTTTTGGGATAAGATGTGGCCGTTCCAAAGCAAGAATAAATCCAAGCCCGTCATCAGAAAAGACGTGTTTTCGATGTGGTTCAAGGTCGTCGTTGCCTGTATTCCGGGCTTTCTTGCGTACATTGCGCTCGATGAGATCTTCGTTGACGACTGCCGCATAATTGCGGCGGCGCTCATTGTGTACGGCGTTGCGTTCATCATTATCGAAAACTGGAACAAAAACCGCACACCGAGAGTCGCAACGCTGGAGGAGATCAGCTATAAGGATGCGCTCCTAATCGGTCTTTTTCAGGCGCTGAGCATCGTTCCGGGAACCTCACGCTCCGGCTCGACCATCATCGGCGGACTTATTATCGGAGTCTCCCGTGTCGCCGCCGCAGAGTTCACCTTCTTCCTTGCGGTACCGGTAATGATAGGAATGTCGGTGCTGAAGATACTGAAGTTCGGCTTCGACTTCACCTCCGCACAGGCGATAGCGCTCGTCCTCGGCTGCGTCGTTGCCTTCCTTGTGTCCATCCTCGTTATCAAATTCCTTATGAATTACATAAAGAAGAAGGACTTCAAGGTGTTCGGCTGGTACCGAATAATCCTCGGACTTGTGATTCTGCTCTACTTCTATATTGTAAAGTGAAACAGACGGTTCATTGAACCGTCTGTTTCACACTATTTCGACATTTTCGATGCCGTGCTTCAGAATTATGTTTATAAGCTCGTTTCGGGAGTAGTTCGTTTCGGCAGCCAAGCGGTCGAGCGCCGTAAGCGTGTCCTCCTTTATGCGCACCGAGATCACCTTGCTGCCGTCGTCTCCTCGCTTTTTGAGCTTTAAAGGTTCGTTCATGGTCAATCCACCTTTCACTGTATGAATACAATTATAGATTGACAAATACTTTCTTTATATGTTACAATTAACACACAATGCGATATACAATTGTATGACAAAGAACAATTATATCGCAAATACGCAGAAATATGTGAGGAGAGAAAAATGAACGAGCAAAACACAACAAGCACGGAATTTAAAATGCCCGCATGGGTGCCTTTAGTTGCTGCGGCAGTGGGTATTATCGCAATACTCTTCCTGCCGTTGATTTCCATATTCGGAGAAGGCGTGGGATTTTTTGACCTCATCTCTTACGGCATATTAGAGGACGACCCCTTTACAGTGATTGCATGTCTTGCATATGTGGTATTTAGTGCGCTGACCATAGCAAGGATCCTTAAGCGAAATTACGATGTGCGCATATTTGCCATAATCGCAGGCATTATCGGTGCTGTTCTGTTTTTCTTTATGAACCCCGGAGAGGAGCTTGCCCGAGTCATTTTTGACAGAGGCTCAGGCACTGTGATCATGTTCATTGCAGGCATCGTGCAGGCAGTTGCGGGCTGCATGATAAGAAAAAACTAAAATCGGCGCAAAATCAAAACAGGGTGGGGCTTGTCCCCACCCTGTTTACTCTTTTTGGCTTACTTGCTTCTTACTTAAAATATCTCTCCAGCAGGCCCTTGAATGCTCTGCCGTGGCGAGCCTCGTCCTTCGCCATCTCGTGGACGGTGTCGTGGATCGCATCGAGATTGTACTGCTTTGCGAGCTTTGCAAGCTCGAACTTGCCTGCGGTTGCGCCGTTCTCGGCGTCTACACGCATTTCAAGATTCTTCTTGGTGGAGTCGGTGATGACCTCGCCGAGAAGCTCCGCAAACTTTGCGGCGTGCTCCGCTTCCTCAAGCGCAGCCTTCTCCCAGTAGAGAGCGATTTCGGGATAACCCTCACGGGCTGCGACTCTGCCCATTGCGAGGTACATACCGACCTCGGAGCATTCGCCTTCAAAATTCGCACGGAGTCCGGAGATGATCTCCTGTCTTACTTCTTCGGGAACGTCTGCGCCAAACTGCTTGCCGATGCCGACAACGTGCTCCGCTGCCCAGCTCTGCTCGGCCTTCATCTCGGTGAACTTGCTGCCGGGGATCTTGCACTGGGGGCAAAATTCGGGAGGAGTATCTCCCTCGTGAACATAACCGCATACGGGGCAAACCCATTTTTTCATAATATATTCCCTCCTATGGTAGTTTTCTTTTGGTTTTGTGACGGTTTTTCGCTTTGTCTGACCTAATTATAACGGATAAAAAATGAGTTTCCTGTAGCGTGTGCTACAAGAAACTCAAAGCCTTTGAATGTTTTGAGAAATTTCGCTTAAAGCCGCCGCCGCTTCGGTGTCGCAGTCGGTGCTTCGGGCAAGGTCGCCGAGGCTGAGCATCCCGACTATCACACCGCTGCGGCACACCGGCAAACGGCGTATCCTTGCGTCAGCCATGAGCCTTGCGGCTTCTCCGACGTGCGCTCTCTCATCGATGGTCACGGCACCCCTCGTCATCACCTCGCCGACCCTCGTGGTGTCGGGGGCTGCGCCGAGGGCGGTGCAGCGTACCGTGATTTCCCGGTCGGTTATCATGCCACGCAGCTTGCCGGCGGAGTCGCACACGGGTACTGCGCCTATGTTGTACTGCTTCATAAGCCTTGCGGCGGCACTCACCGGTTCGGACACGCCGACGCTGATGACCTGCTCGCTCATGAGATCGTAAACCTTCATATGATCCCTCCCGTCGGATTTATTCTTGACGGAAGTGCGGAGCTTTATTCAACAAGCTCCGCCAAAGCGGGACCTGCGCTGTGACCGAACAGCCGTATGGCGGCGAGCGCCTCCTGAAGCGTGTTGCCGTTGCTGCCGACCTCGATTATCATCGAGCCGGGAGTGAGATGCTGATTGTACCTGTACTTTACGAGCTGCACCGGACGCATGAGACTGGGATACTTTGAGGACACCGCATTCTGAATGTACACCGCAAGGCTGAGGTTCTGCCTCCAGTTGGGATGCTCAAGCCCGGATGCGTCGGTGCCGACGAACAGCATCACCTGCGATGCGCAGACGCCGTCCTCGTCCGCCACGACCTTATACAGCACGTCGCTGCTGCCGAGAGCGTCACGGTGCAGGTCTATTACTATTTTAATGGTAGGGTACTGCGCAAGATACTCCTCCACCTTTGCGCAGCTGCGGTTGTACGAACCCGTGTAGCTGGGGTAGTCGTATACTCCGGCGTCGTGTATGACGTTCAGACCGTAACTCCGAAAGATCTCGGTCAGCTCGCTTCCGACCCTTATGACGCTGAAATTCTGATCGAGGGTGCGGCTGTCGCCGCTTGCCTCGTAGCGGTCAAGCCCTGCCGGGGTGTATGCTTCGCTTGAGTGCGTGTGGATAATGAGTATCTGCGGCTCTCCGGCAGTGAGCCTGAGTGGGCAGCCCTCGCTGAGTATCTGCTGAAAGTCTATGTCGTAGTCCGTGGAGTTTTTTATAAGAAAGCCGCCGCTGATCGTCGTGGGAACGACGCTCGGCTGAACGGGGGGAGGGGTGTCCTCCGTAGGCGTCTGAGTGAGATCGGGCGCCGAGACCTCGTGCGATGCATCGCCCACCAAACGCTGAAGCTCGGAAGTAAAGACGAGTCGCCTGCCGCCGTCGTCGGAGGCGTTCAGAATCTCGGAAAGGGAGCCGTGAGCAAAGCCGAGGTACAGCGCAAGAAGTGCAAGTCCCAAAATCGGCAGCAACCGTATACGCTTCATGCCATCACCTCCTGTCAGAAATCCTATTCGCCGGCGAGCCGAAATATATCTCTGTACACGGCGGAAAAAATGTGCTACATTATTTTAGCAGTAAAAGGAGTTTGCGCTTCGGGTATGCCGAAGAAGGTCGAAATACAACGAAGCAACCCGAATTATGTAAACTGAATTATGAATAAAACGGGGGTATAATAATGCATATTACATACAGACCGAAGGGCGTCTGCTCACAGCTTATGGAGATAGACGTTGAGGATGGGATCATCGAAAAAGTCGTTGTAAAAGGCGGCTGCAGCGGCAATCTTCAAGGGATTTCGAGCCTGCTTGTGGGCATGAGGACGGAGGACGCAATCGCCAGAATGGAGGGCATAAGGTGCGGCTTTAAGGACACTTCCTGCCCCGATCAGCTTGCAAAAGCGCTGAAAAACTGCATATAAAATTGCCGATTTGGTTTACATAATAAATTAGCATAACGGTAACGGTTAACATAAAGTTATACAAGTGATTAGAAATTGTAATAATTTTTACAGATTTTTTGCAAAATAGTGTCGATTTTAAAAATTTGTGCAACTTGTACAAGGCACAAAATCAAGTGTTTTTACATAAAAAGCAGCCCTAAATCTTGTGCGTAATGCGCACGATATGTGAGTATTGCATAAATTCGACTACTATTGATTGTGCAAAATAACTATTGAAGTGTGCCTGTTCAGTTAGATATAATTGACTTGCCTATTTGTAATAGGCTCAATCCTTCGGCGAAACACCGAAAGGAAAATCTATGAACAGGAGCGTTATATGAGCAAAATCGGTAAATTCAATATTTCACTCGTATTCGTTATCTGTTTGCTGTGTGTTCTGTGCTGCGTGACTGCTCTTGCGGACGGAACTGACGACACCGCCGATTACGGTGAGGTTCCCGTCTACGTTGACGGTATCCTCTCCTGCCGAGGCTACACCATCGATGGGGACACTTACGTTTCCCTCGATGCCGTTTGCGGAGCTCTCGGCTATGATGAGGCGTGTTACTTCAATATAGAGACAAATACCCTGACCGTCAATGTGGACGGCATCAAGATCACCGCCTGCGCCGACGATAATTATTTTACGGCAAACGGCAGATGCCTGTATCTACCCGACGGTTATAAAGAAATCGGAGGCACACCCGTTTTCCCGCTTGAGGCTGTAGCCAAGATATTTACTCTTGAGCTGAGCAAAAACGAAAACGGAGCCTACAATTTCGACACGGCAAACGAAGAAATCCTTATGAGCGGCGACGAATACTATGACGCCGACGATTTGTACTGGCTGAGCAGAGTCATAACATG
The DNA here is from genome assembly GCA_963625655.1 of Oscillospiraceae bacterium. Lineage (GTDB taxonomy): Bacteria > Bacillota > Clostridia > Oscillospirales > Oscillospiraceae > F23-B02. Next base: position 18,547 of record CAVFTS010000007.1, on the reverse strand, counting down.
GGAGGCGGGCAACCAGCCTCTTGACGGACAGATCGGCGTCGGCAACGTCGTACTCAACCGAGTGGAAGATTCCCGATTCGATGACAGTATCAAGGACGTCATTTTTGAGCCGGGACAGTTTATGGTGGTGGACACCGGGGCAATCTACGGTAAGCCATACGACATAAGCGTCACTGCGGCGAAGCTTTGTCTTGAAGGCTACAACACGGTGGACGATGCCTTGTTCTTCCAGCTCACGAGCTGCGGAGAAAATTGGCTCTGCAACGAGTCGAGTCATGTGGTCACGATAAAGGACCACGGTTTTTACAGATGATTGATTTAATCTGAGCTTTATGGTAAAATGAGCTGTATGTTACAGCTCATTTTACTTTTTTAAGGAGCCGCCATGAAAGAGATTCTTGCCGAGGGCTTTGCGGAGCTTGGCCTTACGCCCGACGAAAGGGCGTTTGAGCGCTACGAAAAATATTGCGAATACCTTGAGGAAAAGAATAAGGTGATGAACCTTACTGCGATCACGGGGGAGACCGAGGTCGCACGTCTGCATTTCCTGGACAGTGCCGCCCTGCTGAAGTATGCGGAGACCGAGGGCAGGAAGGTCATCGACGTCGGCACGGGTGCGGGCTTTCCGGGACTTGCGATGAAGATCGCACAGCCCGACATGGAGCTTACGCTGCTCGACTCGCTGAATAAGCGCATCGCTTTTCTTTCGGAGACCTGTGAGCTTCTGGAGTTTTCGGGGGTCTCGTGCATCCACGCAAGGGCGGAGGAAGCGCCGCCGGAGTTTCGTGAGAGTTTTGACCTTGCGGTCTCAAGGGCGGTATCGTACCTGCCGCAGCTTTGTGAGCTGTGCCTGCCGTTCGTAAAGATTGGCGGAGTCTTTGCCGCAATGAAGGGTCCCGACTGCGACGGGGAGGTCAAAGCCTCCGAGGAAGCGATAAAAAAGCTCGGCGGCAAGCTTATCGGTATCGAGCGCTATACGGTGCCGGGGACGGACATCCGTCACGGCGTCGTGCTGGTGAAGAAGCTTTTCCCCACGGCGAAAAAGTACCCCCGCAAGTGGGCGCAGATCAAAAAGCAGCCGCTTTGAACTGCCGAAAATTTAACGATAAAAAGTGTTGACACTGGCGATATGCTGTGGTAAACTTTGCTCAATTATTCCGATGAAGCCTCAAGAATCGAAAGAAACTGGAGGCGGAGGAAGCTCTGGAGAATCCCGAAAGGGTGCCGAAGGTGTAAGGCGAAAGCCGAATCTCTCAGGCAAAAGGACAGAGGAAAGCATTAATTCGATATGTTTTCTTTTTACTCCGGAGCTGCTGATATTATCAGCAGCATTTTTTGTTTTTTTGGAGGAATCAAAATGGAAGGCTTATTGGTGAAGGTGCAGGACGCACTGATGACGATGGCAAGCTTCGTCAACAACTATTTGTCAAACTATATGCTCATCATATTGCTGGTGGGCTGCGGTCTGTATTTTTCGATCAGAACGAAGTTTGTTCAGGTGCGCTGCTTCGGCGAGGCTTGGCGGAGCGTGTTCGGCAACATCTCGCTCAAGGGTAAAAAGCACGACAGCGGCATGAGTTCTTTCCAAGCGCTCACGACCGCAATTGCGGCGCAGGTCGGTACCGGCAACATCGTCGGCGCCTGCGGTGCAATCCTCATCGGCGGACCCGGTGCGATCTTTTGGATGTGGATAATCGCATTCTTCGGCATGGCAACGATATACGCCGAAGCGGTGCTTGCGCAGGAGACGAGAGTGAAAAACCCGGACGGCAGCATCTCCGGCGGCCCCGTATACTACATAAAGCGTGCCTTTAAGGGCAAGTTCGGGAGCTTCCTCGCCGGCTTCTTTGCCGTCGCACTGATACTTGCACTCGGCTTCATGGGAACCATGGTGCAGTCAAACTCCATAGCCGGAGCCTGCAAGGAAGCGTTCAATATCCCGACGTGGATTGTCGGACTGGTAATCGCAGCACTTGCGGGAGCGATATTCCTCGGCGGAACCAAGCGCCTTGCCGCCGTGACGGAAAAGCTCGTACCGGTGATGGCGGTGCTGTACATCCTCGGCAGCCTTGTTATCCTCGTCTGCCGCATCGAGTATATACCCGAAACCTTCGCGCTCATCGTAAAAGCCGCATTTGACCCGACTGCGATAATCGGGGGAAGCCTCGGCGCTGCGATATACGCCGCAATTTCTCAGGGCGCAAAGAGAGGACTGTTCTCCAACGAGGCGGGCATGGGCTCCACCCCGCACGCACACGCTCAGGCGAACGTGAAAACGCCGCACGATCAGGGCATCGTCGCAATGATGGGTGTGTTTATAGACACCTTCATCGTGCTTACGCTCACGGCGCTCGTCGTTATCTCGACCATGTACGTCGGTGACGGTGCGCTTGCCGGAAAGGTCACGGACACGGAGAGCCTTACCGCACTCGGCATAAGCAACAACAACCTTGCACAGCTTGCCTTCGGCAGCGTGTTCGGCAAGAACCTCGGCAGCATCTTCGTTGCCGTCTGCCTGCTGTTCTTCGCATTCTCGACCATCTTGGGCTGGAACTTCTTCGGACGCATAAACGTGCAGTATCTGTTCGGCAAGAAGGCGGTCACGGCATATTCCGTGCTGGCTGTCATCTTCGTTGTGCTGGGTGCGCTGTTTAAAAACGACCTCGTTTGGGAGCTTACCGATATGTTCAACAACATCATGGTGCTGCCCAACGTCATAGCGCTGCTTGCGCTGTCGGGACTCGTGGCGGCAAGCGCAAAAAAGGCGGGCAAAAACAAAGAGAGCCTGAGCGACAAATAAACGCACTAAATAGCGAAAAGACGGATTCCCGTTTGGAATCCGTCTTTTCGCTATTGCGGGAGGGTAAAATTAGTGTTAAAATAAAGTGTTTAAATTTACAAGGGGGTATGGATATGAGCATTATAAAAGACATTAAGCTTGCCCCGTCCGGCGAAACGAAGATAAGCTGGGTGGAGCGCAATATGCCCGTTCTCAGGAGCATCGGCGAGGATTTCAAGAAAACAAAGCCCTTTGCGGGGCTTAAGGTCGCACTTTCGGTGCATCTTGAGGCAAAGACGGCGTACCTGTGCCGGGTCATGGAAATGGGCGGCGCGGAGATGTTCGTCACCGGCTCTAACCCCCTTTCAACGCAGGACGACGTCGCAGCGGCGCTTGCCTCCGGCGGAATGAATGTGTTTGCCCGCTACGGCTGCGACGGCGAGGAATATGAAGCCTGCCTCAGAGAGGTCCTCAGGGTCGGGCCGAACATCATCATTGATGACGGCGGAGACCTTGTGCATCTCATGCACACCGAATTTACGGAGCTTATCCCCAATGTCCTCGGCGGCTGCGAGGAGACGACGACGGGCATCAACCGTTTGAAGATAATGGACAGGGAGGGCGCTTTGCGCTTCCCGATGGTGCGTGTGAACGACGCCGACTGCAAGCATATGTTTGACAACCGCTACGGCACGGGTCAGAGCGTGTGGGACGGCATCTGCCGCACCACGAATCTGATAATCGCCGGCAAATACGTCGTCATATCCGGCTACGGCTGGTGCGGCAAGGGAGTGAGCCTCAGAGCAAAAGGCTTGGGCGCAAAGGTTATCGTCACCGAGACCGACCCCGTGCGTGCGCTCGAGGCGGTCATGGACGGCTACGAGGTTATGCCCATGGCGCAGGCGGCAAAGGTGGGCGACATTTTCTGCACCGTGACCGGCGGCAGAGATATCATAACGGCGGAGCATTTCCCGCTGATGAAGGACGGCGCCATACTCAGCAACGCAGGTCACTTCAATGTCGAGGTCGACATGGAAGGACTTGAGCGCATGGCGGTCAGAAAATACGAGGCACGGCACAACATTCAGGGCTACGTCATGCCCGACGGCAAAACGCTGTTTACGATTGCCGAGGGCAGACTCGTGAACCTTGCCGCAGCGGACGGTCACCCGGCGGAGATCATGGACATGAGCTTTGCGATACAGGCGCTCAGCGCACGCTACATCGCCGAGAACGCAGGAAAGCTTCAGTGCGGTGTTCTGCCGGTGCCGGAGGATATAGACAAGGCCGTTGCGATAAAGAAGCTTGCCGCAATGGGCGTTTCGATAGACACGCTCAGCCGTGAGCAGGCGGAGTACCTCGGAGTATAAGCGAGAGAAAAGACTCTGAAAGGAGGAAAGCGTATGGGCGAAAACGAAGGCATGGACTTTGAGACCATGCACGACAGACAGTTTGAAGAGCTTTCCGGACTGCTTGACGCACAGCGTATGAAGGCACTGCAAAACCGCCTTGAGGAAATGAACGAATTTGACGTTGCGGAGTTTCTGGCCGAGGTCGATACGCAGCGTATGCCTATGGTTTTCCGTCTGCTGTCAAAGGGCAAGGCGGCGGAGGTTTTTGCAAATCTCGAAGCCCCGGAGCAGGAGCTTATAATTAACTCGATTACCGACTCCGAGCTTGGAGCAATCATCGAGGATCTGTATGTTGACGACGCCGTTGACATGATGGAGGAGCTTCCCGCAAACGTCGTAAAGCGTGTCATGCGCACGGCGACGAGGGAGACGAGGAATCTGATAAATCAGTATCTCAAGTACCCCGAAAACTCAGCCGGAAGCATTATGACGGCAGAGTTCGTGGACCTGAAAAAGTACATGAACGTCAGGGAAGCCATTGCGAGGATACGCCGCATCGGTGAGGACAAGGAGACGATTTACACCTGCTTTGTTACCTCGGCGGACAGAAAGCTTGAGGGCGTAGTCAGCGTAAAAGATCTGCTCTTAAACGACGACGAGACCGTCGTGGGCGATATAATGGACACCAACGTCGTTTTCTGCATGACGCAGGATGACCAGGAGGAGGCCGCCGAGAAAATTTCGGACTACGACCTTATGGCTCTGCCCGTCACGGACAGAGAGGGCAGGCTCGTCGGCATAGTCACCGTTGACGACGTCATCGACGTCATGGAAAAGGAAGCGACCGAGGACTTCGAAATTATGGCGGCAATGACGCCTTCGGACAAACCCTATTCAAGGACGGGAGCCTTCGACATTTGGAAAAACCGTGTGCCGTGGCTGCTGTTTCTCATGCTGTCCGCAACCTTTACCACGATGATACTCAACTCCTTCGAGGAGGCGCTTGCGGTGCAGACGGTGCTTATAGGCTTTGTCCCCGTTATCATGGGTACGGGCGGCAATTCGGGCGCACAGTCGTCAACTGCGATAATACGAAGCATATCCCTCGGTGACACCGAGCCTGCGGATGTGCTGCGTGTCGTGTGGAAGGAGTGGAGGGTCTCAATCCTCTGCGGCGTGAGCCTTGCGACGGTGAATTTCGTCAAGATGCTGCTTGTGGACAGGCTCCTTATGAACAATCCCGCCGTCACCGTTTCCGTGGCGCTCACGGTCAGCCTTGCGATAGTTCTGACCGTAATGTTTGCAAAGGTTGTAGGAAGCTCGCTCCCCATACTTGCGGAGAAAATCGGACTTGACCCGGCGGTGGTCGCCACCCCGCTCATAACGACCATATCCGACGCCGTGTCCCTGCTTATTTATCTTGAAATTGCGAGGCTTTTGATACACATATGAGCGGACTTATAGGAAAAATGGCGGTGCTTTTCGTACTGCTTGTGATAGGCTATCTCTGCGCCCGGCTGAAAATAGTCGGCGCAGAATTCAACAAGGGGCTCAGCAAGCTCGTGATGAACGTGTTTCTTGCCGCCACGATACTCGACTCGGTTATAAACAAGGAGCTTACCCTGAGCGGGAAGGAACTGGGCTTCGGCATACTGATGATGTGCCTTGCCATGCTCATAACCCTCGGCATTGCCTATGTTACGCCGACGCTGCTCGGCATAAAATCCGGCGACCGTGGGATGTACAGACTGCTTGTGGCGTTTATGAACAACGCCTTTGTCGGCTTTCCGGTCGTCACGGCGCTGTACGGCGAGGAGTCTCTGTTTTTTGCGTCGCTGCTGAATATCCCCTTTAACCTGCTGCTGTACACTGTCGGCGTGATAATGCTCAAAAGCGGCGAAAAGGGCGGCTTTAATATTAAAAAGGCGATAAATGCGCCGATAATCGCAACCCTTTTGGCGGTGCTGATATTCACGCTCCGCATCCCGGTTCCGACGATCATCGACGATGTGTGCGGCACCCTTGCCGCAGCGACGGTGCCGCTGAGCATGATGTGCGTCGGTATTTCGCTCGGACCCGTGTCGGTTAAGAACGCTCTTTCGCATCCGAGGCTGTACGCTCTGAGCCTCGTCAGGCTCATCGTCTGCCCCTTGGCGGTCTGGTTCGTGCTGCACTTTTTCATATCCGACCCCGTGCAGCTCGGCATAATCGTTGCGCTTATGGCGACCCCGACCGCAATAGTGTGTACGATACTCGGGCTGGAAAACGGCAGAGACGGCATCGAATCCTCCGAGGAGATATTCATAAGCACCGCACTGAGCATGATAACGATCCCGGTGATAATGAGCTTTCTTACATAAACTAAAACGGCAAGGCGGAACGCCTTGCCGTTTTAGTTTATGTCTTATCTTGTTTCGATGCTGCTGCCGGTGAGATTCATGTACTCGTCGAAGCTGCACTTTCTGTCTATGATGCCGTCGTCGGTTATTTCGATTATCCTGTTTGCGACGGTCTGCGTGAGCTGGTGGTCGTGGCTGGAGAAGATGACATTATACTTAAACGCCTCCATGCCGTTGTTGAGCGCTGCGATGCTCTCAAGGTCGAGATGGTTCGTCGGCTGATCGAAAACAAGGAAGTTCGCTCCGGACAGCATCATCTTGCTTATCATGCAACGAACCTTTTCGCCGCCGGACAGCACCTTGACGCTCTTGTACACGTCGTCACCGCTGAACAGCATACGTCCGAGGAAGGTTCGCAGGTAGCTCTCACGCTTGTCCTCGGAGAACTGGCGCATCCAGTCCATGAGGTCGAGGTCGCAGTTTTCAAAGAAGGAGTTGTGATCCTTGGGGAAGTACGCCGTGGTGATGGAAGCGCCCCACTTGACACTGCCGGAGTCCGGCTCCTCCTCGCCCATGAGGATCTTGTACAGCATCGTGACCGCAAGCTCGTTCTTGCCGACAATCGCTATTTTGTCCTCCTTACCGACGATGAAGCTTATGTTGTTTAAAAGCTTCACGCCGTCGACCGTTTTGGAAATCTCGGTGACAAAGAGCCTGTCCTTGCCCGGCTCACGGTCGGCCTTGAAGCCCACCCACGGATAGCGCCTGCCCGATGCGGGAAGCTCCTCAACGGTGAGCTTGTCAAGCAGCTTTCTGCGGCTCGTCGCCTGACGTGACTTCGACTTGTTCGCCGCAAAGCGGGAGATAAAGCTTTGCAGCTCTGCGATCTTCTGCTCCGCTTTCTTGTTCTGGTCCTTGATGAGACGCTGCATGAGCTGGCTGGACTCGTACCAAAAGTCATAGTTACCGACGTACATTTTTATCTTGCCGTAATCTATATCGACTATGTGGGTGCAGATGTTGTTGAGGAAATAGCGGTCGTGGCTGACTACGAGGACTGTTCCCTCGTAGTCCATGAGGAAGTCCTCAAGCCACACGACGCTGCTGAGGTCGAGGTTGTTCGTCGGCTCGTCGAGCAGAATGATGTCGGGGTTGCCGAACAGCGCCTGCGCAAGCAGCACCTTGACCTTTAAGCGGGGGTCCATTTCGCTCATGGGCGTTGCGTGGAAGTCCGGGGAAACGCCGAGACCCTGAAGAATCCTGCTTGCGTCGGATTCCGCCTCCCAACCGCCAAGCTCGGCAAACTCCTCCTCAAGCTCGGCGGCACGGATGCCGTCCTCGTCGCTGAAGTCGGGCTTGTCGTAGATGGCGTCCTTCTCCTTGCCGCAGTTATACAGACGCTCGTTGCCCATGATGACGGTGTCCATGACGGTGTATGCGTCGTACATATTCTGGTTCTGCTTCAAAACGCTCATGCGCTTTTTGGGAGCTATATGCACGGAGCCGGTGGACGGCTCAAGCTCGCCGGAGAGTATCTTAACAAAAGTGGATTTTCCGGCGCCGTTTGCGCCGATGATGCCGTAGCAGTTGCCGGGGGTGAATTGCAGGTCGACGTTTGAGAAAAGGACGTTGCCCGCAAAATTTATGGACAGATCGTTGACTGTAAGCATGGCGGTTACCTCGTATCTTAATATCTTACCGATTATATCACATTCCCAAAGCTCTTGGCAATATGTTGCCGCAAAACACGGAACGTGGTATAATAAAACCATATAAGAGCGGGAGTGATGACAGTGAGTATAGAATTTAACGACGGAGTATTCAATCTGTCCACGGAAAACACGAGCTACCTTTTCCGCATAAGCGAATTCGGGCATCTTGAGCATATACACTACGGCGAGCGGGTGGAGAGCGAGGATGCACCGCTGCTTTGCGTTAAGAACAACATTCAGCGGGGCAGCAGCATAATGTACAGCCGCAGCCGCAGCGAATACTGCCTTGACACCATGTGTCTTGAGTGGTCGGGTACCGGCAGGGGAGACTACCGCCAAAGCCCCCTTGAGATGAAGCTGCAAAACGGCTGCTATTCCAACGATTTCGTATTCTGCGACTGGGAAAAGCATAAGGGCTGTATAGCACCGGAAACGCTGCCGAGCGCCTACGACGGCTTCGGTGACGCCGAAACACTCAGGGTGCATCTGCGTGAAAAGAGCGGCGCAGCGGAGCTTTACATGTACTACACCGTGTTCCCGTCCTGCGACGTTATAAGCCGCCGCTGCGTTATCGAGAATCGGGGCGAGGGCGTGATCTCGCTCAGGCGCATTATGAGCATGAGCCTCGACCTGCCGGACAGGGGATTTAAAATGCACACCTTCGACGGCGGCTGGATAAAAGAAGCGCACCGTCATGTGCATGAGCTTGATTACGGAATGTATATCAACTCCTCCACCACCGGCTCCTCCTCCAACCGTCACAATCCGGGCTTCCTGCTATCGGAGAGGTACGCAACGGAGGAACACGGACGCTGCTACGGCTTTAATCTTGTGTACAGCGGCAACCACTTCGGACTTGCGGAGAAGTCGAATCACGACCTCGTGCGTGTGCAGCTCGGCATCAATCCGCACTGCTTTGAATGGAAGCTGGGTTCGGGTGAGAGCTTTGAAACGCCCGAGGCTGTGATGAGCTACTCCGGCGAGGGATTGAACGGTCTGAGCTTTAACTTCCACCGCTTTGTGAATTCCTGCATCGTGAGGGGCAAGTGGAAGAACAGGGAGCGCCCGGTGCTGCTGAATAACTGGGAGGCAAACTTTTTTAAATTTGACCGTGACGGGCTTATAAAGCTTGCCCGCAGCGCCAAAAAGCTCGGCGTCGAGCTTTTTGTGCTGGACGACGGTTGGTTCGGCGACAGAAACACGGACACCGCAGGTCTCGGCGATTACAACGTTAATACGCAGAAGCTGCCGGGAGGACTTTCCGAGCTGGCAAAGCAGATAAACAAAACGGGACTGAGCTTCGGTCTGTGGTTCGAGCCGGAGAGCGTGAACGAGGATTCCGAGCTGTACAGAACGCACCCCGACTGGGCGATACTGCCGCCGTCGGGCGAGGCGGTTCTCGGCAGAAATCAGCTCCTTTTGGATCTCACGAGGAGCGAGGTGCGTGACTACATCGTCGATAACGTCGGCGCAACGCTCGACTCGGCGTCGATAAGCTACGTCAAGTGGGACATGAACCGCCACATGGCGGACGCATATTCGCCGCTGCTTTCCGAGCAGGGCGAGTTTTACCACCGCTACATTATGGGACTGTACGACTGCCTTGAGCGCATCTTTGCGCCCAGACCCGACATCCTGTTTGAAAGCTGCTCCTCCGGCGGCAACCGCTTTGACCTCGGAATGCTGTGCTACTCGCCGCAGATATGGACGTCCGACGATACCGACCCCATAGAGCGCCTCGACATACAAATCGGACTGAGTTACCTGTACCCGCAGTCGTGCATGGGGGCGCACGTTTCGGCGGCGCCGCATCAGCAGACGCTGCGCAACACCCCGCTTTCGACCCGCTTTAACGTTGCCGCATTCGGTGTTTTGGGCTATGAGCTTGACCTTAAATATCTCACACCCATCGAGCTTCGTGAGATAAAGGAGCAGATACGGTATTATAAGAAGTACCGTGCCTGCTTACAGTTCGGGCGGCTGCGGCGCTTTGACGAGCTTCGTGACAACACGGTGCATTTGCAGGTCTCGTCCCCGGACGGCAGAGAGCATATTGCCGGGCATTTCCAAAAGCTCTGCACCGCCTCTCCCGGCGGCGATGAGCTTCGGGTCATGGGTCTCGTTTCCGGCAGGCACTATAAGATAAGCTGCAAGCCGCAGCGCATATTCGTAAAGCGTGTGGGCGGACTTGTAAAGCACATCATGCCAGTGGAGCTGCATCCCGACGGCTTCGTGCTTCGCACCGCAAACAGGTTCCTTGCGATGCCCGACGGTGCGGAGGAGTACGTCGCAACGGGAGCCGCCCTCGGTGTGGGTATGCGCATGAACGATCAGTTCATGGGTACGGGCTACACCCCCGACATCCATATGTTCGGCGACTTCGGCTCCTGCCTGTATTCGATTGAGGAAACGGAATCCTGATGAGATTTCCCAAGCTTACAAAATATCAGACCGTATCGGAGATTGTCTCACCGCCGCTTATGCCGCTTTCATACACCTTGCCCTCATAAGCCGCTATAAGAAATAAAAGCAAAAAGACCTGCCGCCGGCAGGTCTTTTCAGCTTTTATCATACCCCGGTGAGGTCAAAGTCGGGGATCATTTCGTCGGTTGCGGACTCAGGCTCCTGAAAAAAGCCGTACTCTATGCCGCAGTCCTCCATATATCGGCACAGCGCATCGTTTTCGCCTGCGGTGACCGTTCTCTGCAGCTCCGGGAACTTCTCAAGCCCCGGCATGGGGGTGTACTGGCACATGAGCGAGAATAGGACCCTGTCTCCGGGATAGTTTTCCGCAATAAAGCGGATGACCCTTTCGGAGTTTTCCCTTGCACCGGGCAAAATGAGGTGCCGCACCAAAACGCCGGAGACGAGCATATCATCGTCGTCGAGGACAAAGTGCCCGCGCTGACGGTACATTTCGGCGATCGCCGAGACTGCGACCTCCGGATAATCCTTCGCCGCCGAGTAGCGCAGAGCCGGCACCGGGTCAAGGTACTTGAGGTCGGGCATATACACCTGCACAAGCCCCTCCAGTCTGCGCAGAGCCTCGACGCTTTCGTAGCCGGAGGAGTTCCATATGACGGGGATCTTAAGCTTTGCGCCCTCAAGCGCTTCGCTCACGGGACGGATGAAATGCGCCGCCGTGACGAGGTTTATGTTGTGAACGCCCTCGTCCTGAAGCTCAAGAAAAATGTCCCGCAGACGCTCGACCGTGACGGGCTTGCCGACGCTGCCGCAGCTTATTTCACGGTTCTGGCAGAACACGCAGCGCAGGTTGCAACCGGAAAAGAACACGGTGCCGGAGCCTCTCTCGCCGCTGATGCACGGCTCCTCCCCGAAGTGGGGAGCGGCCCTTGCGATGACGGGAGTGAGAGGGGAGCGGCAGACGCCGCCCGCTTTGTCAAATTCCCTGTCGGCGCCGCAGCGCCTCGGGCAGTCGTTACACTGCATAAAAACCTCACTATAATGTGCAGATTGTCGGTTTATCAAAGCCCGACGGCGCTCATTATAGTACAAAATTATCAATTGTGCAACAAATATTAAAAACTGCAAAAAAGTTCATCATTTATGAGAAAAATGTGATAAAATGATGTCTGTAAAGATATTTTATAACGAAACAGGTTAGAATAAATGCTGAATATCGTTTTGCTTGAGCCGGAAATACCGCACAATACCGGCGCTATTGCCCGCACCTGCGCCGCAACGGGTGCAAGGCTTCATCTCATTGAGCCGCTGGGCTTTGACATTTCCGATAAAATGGTAAAGCGCTGCGGGCTTGACTACTGGCATCTCGTCGATATATCCGTGTACCGCTGTCTCGACGAGTATTTTGAGAAAAACGGCGACGAAGGGCTTTGGCTCGCAACGACCAAAGCACCGAGAGATTATTCCGAAGCGGACTTTACAGCCGACCGAGTTAGCATCATGCTCGGCAAGGAGACGGCGGGACTGCCGCTGTGGCTTCGTGAAAAGTACCGTGACCGCTGCATACGCATCCCGATGGTGTCCGAGGCGAGGAGTCTCAATCTCTCGAACTCGGCTGCGATACTTGCGTATGAGGCGCTGCGGCAGCAGGGCTTCCCCGGATTAAAGAACGGTGGGGAAATGGCAAATAATTAAGTCAACTTTTTCTTTTTCTTTGAAAGGAGATTCGTTATGAACTACAACAAAAAAAGCGTACTCGATGCTGCGGTAAGCGGCAAAAAGGTGCTTCTGCGCTGCGACTTCAACGTGCCGCAGAACAAGGAGACCGGGGAGATAACCAGCGACAAGCGTATCAAAGCGGCTCTGCCCACCATAAAGTATCTTCTTGATAACGGTGCGGCGGTCATCGCCTGCTCGCACCTCGGAAAGCCCAAGGGCGAGTGGAAGCCCAAGCTCAGCCTTGCGCCCGTTGCGGAGCATCTGTCGAAGCTCCTTGACCGTCCCGTCATTTTTGCAAACGACATAATAGGGGAGGACGCAAAGGCAAAGGCTGCGGCGTTAAAGCCCGGCGAGATCATGCTTTTGCAGAACCTGCGCTACGACATCCGTGAGGAGAAGAACGACTCCGAATTTGCAAAGGAGCTTGCATCCCTTGCCGATATATATGTTTCCGATGCCTTCGGCACCGTACACAGAGCGCACGCCTCGACTGCGGGCGTTGCGGCGTACCTGCCCGCATATGCGGGGCTTCTGGTATTAAAGGAGCTGTCCGTGATGGGCAAGGCACTTGAGGCACCCGCACGTCCCTTCGTCGCCGTCCTCGGCGGAGCGAAGGTCTCAGACAAGATCGGTGTTATAAACAATCTGCTCTCCAAGGCCGACACCATAATCATAGGCGGCGGCATGGCGTATACATTTATAAAAGCCATGGGCTGTGAGATAGGCAAATCGCTGCTTGAGGAGGATAAGCTCGACTATGCCCGCAGCATGATCGAAAAGGCAAAGGAGAAGAACGTAAAGCTGCTCCTGCCCGTCGATACCGCAGTCGGCAGCGAGTTTGCGCCCGACTGCGAGCGCAAGGTCGTGAAAGTCAGCGAGATACCCGCCGACTGGATGGGCATGGACATCGGACCCGAAACGATAAAGCTGTTCTCCGATGCGGTTAAGAGTGCCGCAACCGTCGTGTGGAACGGACCCATGGGCGTGTTTGAATTCGACGCATTCGCACAGGGTACCGAAGCGATGGCAAAGGCGCTTGCCGAGTCCGGCGCCGTAACGATAGTCGGCGGCGGCGACTCCGCAGCCGCAGTCGAAAAGCTCGGCTACGCGGATAAGATGACGCACATCAGCACGGGCGGCGGCGCATCTCTCGAATTCCTTGAGGGACTGGAGCTGCCGGGCGTTGCGTGCCTGATGAACAAATAAGAGCCGCTTTTTAAAGGAGGTAGCTGCATGAATACGAAGTACAGAAAGACCGTTATTGCCGGCAACTGGAAGATGAACATGACGGCGAGCGAGGTAAGACCCTTTGTCGAGGAGCTTAAAGCCGCAATGCCGAAGCTCAAGGGCTGTGAGACGGTCCTCTGCGTTCCGGCGGTCAACATTCCGGCAATGCTGCGCTGGGGCAAGGACGCAAAAATCGCCTGCGGTGCGGAGGACGTTTCCGCCTTCGCAAAGGGCGCATACACCGGCGAGATCGCAGCGAATATGCTCTCGGACCTCGGCGTTAAGTACTGCATCGTCGGTCACTCCGAGCGCAGGGAGTACCACAAGGAAAGCGATATGCTCGTAAACGCAAAGGCGAGAGCGCTGCTCGATAACGGCATCAGCCCCATCATCTGCGTCGGCGAAAGCCTTGAGCAGCGTGAGATGGAGCTTACCATGGCACACATTAACTATCAGGTTCGTGCGGCGCTGCACGGCGTGGACGCAAGCGAGCTTCGCCGCTGCGTCATCGCCTACGAACCCATTTGGGCGATCGGCACGGGAAAGACCGCAACCGCAGAGCAGGCGGAGGAGGTCTGCCGTGAGATACGCAGCATCATCCGTGAGATATACGGCGCACGTCCCGCAAGGAGCGTGAGCATACTTTACGGCGGCAGCATGAACGCAAAGAATGCAGCCGAGCTTTTGGCGATGCCCGACATCGACGGAGGTCTCATAGGCGGCGCATCCTTAAAGCCCGCAGACTTTGCGGCTATAATCGCAGCGGCAGGTGCCGGAAATGAGTAAAGCCGTACTTGTGATAATGGACGGCTTCGGCATTGCTTCACCCTCCGACGGCAATGCTATAAGCCGTGCCGCAACGCCGAGGCTCGATGCGATATTTGCGGAGAACCCATATACGACGCTTTCCGCTTCGGGAATGTCGGTCGGACTGCCTGAGGGGCAGATGGGCAACTCCGAGGTGGGTCATACGAACATCGGCGCCGGCAGAGTCGTTTTTCAGGATCTGCCCCGCATAAGCAATGCGATAACGGACGGCAGCTTCTTTGAAAACACCGCCTACGTCGAGGCGATGGACAATGCAAAGCGCAGCGGCAAGGCGCTGCACATCCTCGGACTTCTGTCCGACGGCGGCGTTCACAGCCACATTGACCACATCTTTGCGGCGCTCGATATGGCAAAGCGCAGAGGTCTTGAGAGGGTCTATGTGCATTGCTTCCTCGACGGCAGAGACGTGCCGCCGACGAGCGGCGCCGGCTACGTTTCACGGCTTTGCGAAAAGTGCGCAGAGCTTGGAAACACAAAGGTCGCCGACCTTCAGGGACGCTTCTACGCCATGGACAGAGACAAACGCTGGGACAGGGTGGAGCTTGCCTACAACGCAATGGTCTGCGGCGAGGGAGAGTTCTGCGGGAGCCCCGTAGAGGCGGTCGAGAAAAGCTATGCGCAGGGCGTTACCGACGAGTTTGTAAAGCCCGTCGTCTGCTGCAATGAGGGCAGGATAGAGAGCGGAGACAGCGTTATATTCATGAACTTCCGCCCCGACCGGGCAAGGGAGATCACATGGGCGCTGACCCTTCCCGACTTTGACGGGTTTGAGCGCAAAAAGACCGTGTACCCGCTGAGCTACGTCTGCACCGCACGCTATGACGAGGCGCTGGCCCTTCCCGTCGCTTTCCCGCCGGAGGACATTTGCGATACCCTCGGCGAGACGGTAGCAGCCAAGGGACTCAAGCAGTTCCGTGTCGCCGAAACGGAGAAGTATGCGCACGTCACCTTCTTTTTTAACGGCGGAGTCGAGAAGCCGGATGAGGGCGAGGAGCGCTGCCTCGTTCCGTCGCCGAAGCAATTCCCGACCTACGACCTCATTCCCGAAATGAGCGCCGTTGCGGTTTGCGATAAGTGCGTCGAAGCGATAAAGAGCGACGAGTACGCACTCATCGTCTGCAACTTTGCAAACTGCGACATGGTCGGTCACACGGGCGTCATGGACGCTGCGGTGAAGGCGGTCGAGACCGTCGATACCTGCATGGGCAGGATATACGACGCAGTCGGGTCGATGCAGGACACCGTGCTGCTCATCACCGCCGATCACGGCAACGCAGACTGCATGATCGGTGCCGACGGCAAGGTGAACACCGCACATACCACAAACCCCGTACCCTTTGCCGTGTGCCGCAAGGGACTCGCACTTCAAAGCGGCGGAAAGCTTGCCGACATCGCACCCACCATACTCGAAATCATGGATATACAAAAGCCCTGCGCTATGAGCGGCAGGAGCCTCATAAAATAAAGGAGATGCTACTATGAAGCAGTATTTTGAAATCGTTGACGTTATGGCAAGAGAGATCCTTGACTCCAGAGGCAATCCCACCGTTGAGGTCGAAGTGACCCTCGACGACGGCACCGTAGGCAGAGCTGCCGTTCCCTCCGGTGCATCCACAGGCATGTACGAGGCCTGCGAGCTTCGTGACGGCGACAAGGGCCGCTACCTCGGCAAGGGCGTTACCAAGGCGGTCGAGAACGTAAACGGCGAGATCGCAGAGGCCATGGTCGGACTCAACGTCCTCGATCAGACCGGCATCGACAAGATGCTCATCGAGATTGACGGCACTCCCAACAAGACCCGCCTCGGCGCAAACGCCATCCTCGGTGTCTCCCTCGCCTGCGCAAAGGCGGCTGCGGAGGCCACGGGGCAGAGCCTGTACAACTACATCGGCGGCGTTAACGCAAAGACCCTGCCCTGCCCGATGATGAACGTCTTAAACGGCGGCGCTCATGCGACCGGCTCCAACGTCGATATCCAGGAATTTATGATAATGCCCGTCGGCGCAGAGAGCTGGAAGGAAGCTCTGCGTATGTGTGCCGAGGTGTTCCATGCGCTCAAGAAGGTCGTTCCCGCCTCCGGCGTGGGCGACGAGGGCGGCTACGCTCCCAACCTCGACTCCGACGAGGATGCGCTCAAGGCTCTGGTCACCGCCATAGAAAAGGCAGGCTACAAGCCCTATGACGACTTTATGATCGCAATCGACGGCGCAGTCTCCGACTGGTACAACGAGGACGACAAGTGCTACCACCTGCCCAAGAGAGGCACGGTTATGACGAGCGAGGAAATGGTCGCAATGTGGGAGGGCTTCGTTGAGAAGTACCCCATCATCTCCATTGAGGACGGCATGGGCGAGAACGACTGGGAGGGCTGGCAGCTTATGACCAAGACCCTCGGTCACAAGATCCAGATAGTCGGCGACGACCTCTTTGTCACCAACACCGAGAGAATAAAGAAGGGCATCGAGCTTAATGCGGCAAACTCCGTTCTCATCAAGCTCAATCAGATCGGCACCCTGACCGAGACCCTCGACGCCATTCAGATGGCTCACCGTGCGGGCTGGACAGCAGTCGTGTCCCACCGCTCCGGTGAGACCGAGGATACTACGATCGCAGACATCTCCGTCGGCGTCAACGCAGGTCAGATAAAGACCGGCGCACCCAGCCGTACCGATCGTGTATGCAAGTACAATCAGCTTCTCCGCATCGAGGAAGAGCTTTTTGACGCAGCACAGTACCCCGGCCGCAGCGCCTTCTTCTCCATAAAGTAAGACCGACCGATTTTACGGCTCAACGGATTTTTTGCATCACGCAAAAAATCCGTTGAGTTTTTTTGCGCCCTGATATAAAATTCCGAGTGAGGTGAGAGTATGACCGAAAAGCTTTATTACACCGACGGCAGTATGCGGGAGTTTACCGCCGCCGTTGTTTCATGCACCGAGGAGGACGGACGCATCGCCGTCGAGCTTGACCGCAGCGCCTTTTTTCCGGAGGGCGGGGGACAGGCCCCCGACACGGGACGCATCGGAAATGCCGAGGTTTCGGACGTTCGTGAGAAAAACGGCAGAATACTGCATTATGTAAACCAACCGCTTGAGGTCGGCACGGAGTACGACTGTGTGCTTGACAGTGAAAAGCGGCTGCGACGGATGCAAAATCACACGGGTGAGCATATTGTGTCCGGGCTTGTGCATAAAAAATACGGGTACAACAACGTCGGCTTCCACATGGGGCATGAATTCGTGACCGTGGATTTCGACGGCGATCTCGGCTCCCAGCAGCTTTCGGAGATAGAGGCAGAGGCAAACGCCGCCGTCGCCGCCCGGCGCACGGTGCGCTGCTTTTTCCCGACGAGCGAGGAGCTTTCGACCCTCGACTACCGCAGCAAGCTTGATCTCAGCGAGGACGTGCGCCTTGTCGAGATTGAGGGCATCGACTTCTGTGCCTGCTGCGCACCGCATCTTCCCGACACCTCGGGTGTGGGGATTGTGAAGATCATCGACAGCGAGCGCCGCAGAAGGGGAGGCGACGGGGTGCGCATCACAATGCTGTGCGGGCTTGACGCCTATGAGTACCTTTCCGCCGTGCAGAGGAATAACGACGCCGTGTCGAATCTGCTCTCGGCAAAGCGTCTCGAAACGGCGCAGGGAGTGCGTCGGCTCCTTACCGATGCCGAGGAAAAGAAAAGCCGAATTGCGGAGCTGTCGGGGGCGCTTGCGGCGGCGATCGCCGAGCTTCAGCCGGTGGGAAAAGAGAACCTCTGCCTGTTTGAAAACCGCCTTGAGCCGGCAGCCCTGCGTGCGCTCGTAAACGCTCTGACGGCAAAGTGCTGCGGTGCGGCGGCGGTGTTCTCCGGTGACGACGAACACGGCTACTCCTATGTCATCGGCAGCGCCGCAAAGGACCTCCGGAGAGCGTCAAAGAGCATAAACGAGGCGCTCTGCGGCAGGGGAGGCGGCAGCCCGGAGATGATAAGCGGAAGGGTGAGCGCATCCGCCGAAAACATCAAAAAATACTTCGAAGAATTGAGACTTTTGACATAACGCCCTAAACTGTATAAGAAAAAACGGGAAATCTTAGGCGAAAACGTCGATTTTGTAAGCAAAATGCAATTGACAATAATGTGACATTTTGATAAAATGTATAAGTAATATAGGGTATGGTATGCCC
>CAVFTS010000006.1:0-66793 GCA_963625655.1 Oscillospiraceae bacterium | reverse complement strand
CGAGTCAACAAGCAATATTTTATGGAACGCACCTGTTACGGTGCCGTTCAGAAAGAGAGGTAAAAATGTCAGTTTACAAAGATACCAAGAACAACACGTGGAAAGTTTATTATCGCTTTACAGATTGGCAGGGCAAAGTTCATCAGTCTACGAAACGGGGTTTTCCTACGAAGCGAGAGGCGCTTGCATGGGAGCGAGAACAGCTTAACAAGGTGGAATCCGATCTGGATATGACCTTTGAGAGCTTTATCGACACCTACACCGCTGATATGAAGAACCGGCTGAAAGAGAACACTTGGCACACCAAGGAGCATATCATCCGCACCAAACTGCTTCCCTACTTCGCCAAGCGGAAAATGAACTCGATCCAGCCCAAAGACATTATCGCTTGGCAAAATGAGATGATCAAATGTCGGGATAAGAGCGGCGAGGCGTATTCGCCGGTGTATCTCAAAACCCTGCACAATCAGCTCAGTGCTATTTTCAATCACGCTGTGAAATTCTACGGGCTGAAAGACAATCCCGCCGCCAAGGTTGGCAATATGGGAAAGGCCAAGGCAAGAGAGATGCTTTTCTGGACACAGGAGGAATACAAGAAATTTTCCGAAGAAATGATGGACAAGCCTGTTTCTTTCTATGCCTTTGAAATGCTGTATTGGTGCGGCATCCGTGAGGGTGAGCTGCTGGCGCTGACCCCGGAGGATTTCGATTTTGACCGGCAGACGGTCACGATCAACAAATCCTATCAGCGTATCGGTGGCCGGGACATTATCACTGACCCGAAAACGCCGAAAAGCAACCGTACCATCAAGATGCCGGAGTTTCTCTGTGAGGAAATGCAGGACTATATGAAACAGCTCTACCGAATCGGCAAAAATGACCGGCTGTTCGAAGTTACAAAAAGCTATCTCCACCACGAAATGGACAGAGGTACCAAAGCCGCAGGGGTAAAGAGGATCAGAATCCACGATTTGAGACACAGCCATATTTCACTTCTGATTGAAATGGGCTATTCGGCGGTAGCCATCGCCGATCGGGTAGGACACGAAAGCATCAATATCACTTATAACTACGCTCACCTGTTCCCATCCACACAAAGTGATATGGCCGACAAGCTCAATCAATTCAGAAAGGACGGTGCCGATAATGTCATTGAAGAACAGAGATGAGCATAATCGCTGGCGCAGCAAAACGGTTGCTTTCCGGGTATCACCGGAGGAAGATGCCCAAATCGAACGCTATGTGCAGCTCTCCGGGCTGACCAAGCAGGATTATATCACCCGGCGGCTCACCCACAAGGATGTGGTAGTGCAGGGCAATCCAAGAGTGTTCAAGGCGCTGCGAAACCAGCTTACGGAAGTGCTTTTGGAATTGCAGCGCATTGAGACTGGCGATGCAGCCAATGTTGAGCTGCTTGACCTAATTGAAATGATCGCCGATATTCTCGGCGGAATGAAGGAGGACTCAAAATGACAGATTTAAAAGAAATGACCGCTCACGGTGTATCTGTTGGCGCAGATACCGAGCAGTCATCCCAAAACTCAACTAACCATAGTTTAACCGATTCATGCGCGGATTTCAAGGGCTTTAATGAAATGCAACGAAAAATTCTGCGAATGATGGACCCGTCTTATCTGAAAACCGTGTCTATGACTGAGCTTTTAGATAATGTGTATCACAGCAAGCCGCCCCTTGTGGACGGTCTGCTCTATCGGGGCACTTACCTTTTTGTCGGCGCTCCGAAGCTGGGTAAGAGCTTTTTGATGACCCAGCTTGCCTATCACATCAGCACCGGCACGCCGCTGTGGAACTATCCCGTCCGAAAAGGCACGGTACTGTATCTCGCCCTTGAGGACGATTACCGGCGCCTGCAGGAACGCTCCTATCGGATGTTCGGCACGGCAGAAAATGAGTGCCTGTTCTTCTCTGTTTCGGCTGGTCAGCTTGGCAGTGGCCTCGACGAGCAGCTCACTAATTTTCTGCGGGAGCATCCGGACACTTCCCTTATCATCATTGACACGCTTCAAAAGGTGCGTGAGGTCGGCGGGGACAACTATAGCTACGCCAACGACTATCAGATCATTACTCGGCTGAAAGCACTGGCGGATAGCTATGGTATCTGCCTGCTCCTTGTCCATCACACCCGAAAGCAGCAGGCTGACGATAAATTCGATATGATTTCCGGCACCAACGGACTGCTTGGTGCGGCTGACGGAGCGTTCCTGCTCACAAAGGAAAAGCGCACGGCGAACACCGCAACGCTCGATGTGTCCGGCAGAGATCAGCAGGATCAGCGACTGCACCTGTCTCGTAATGAGGAAACGCTTGCGTGGGAGCTGGAGCGTGTGGAAACGGAGCTTTGGAAAGCACCGCCCGAACCCTTGCTTGAGCAGGTTTCGTCTTTGTTTTCATCGGAAAGTAAAGAGTGGACGGGTACGCCCACGGAGCTTGCGGCACTCCTCGGCGTGGATTTGAAGCCTAACGCGCTTACAAGGCGGCTGAATGTCAACGCAGGTCGGCTGCTGAATGAGTACGGCATCCGCCGATATGAAAGCAGCCGAAATCGGAACGAGCGCACCGTGAAGCTTGTAGCGGCGGAGCGCGCGTGACGATATGTGACGGTGTGACGATATTTCTATGAGTGGGGGCGGTATCAAAAATACCGTCACCATCGTCACACACCGTCACAGAAGTTTCTGCAAGCTGTGCGGCTGCTCTTTTCAAAGAGCAATGAGCACTGGGGAACAGTCCGCAGACTGTTGGGGCAACGCCCCACTGAGCGTGGCATTGTGCTGCGCTCAGCATCCCCCTCGGAGAGCCCACGACAGCTTTGCAGCCGAAGCGCTGAAAGTGTCATAGTGGGTTACACACTTTGAAAAAGTTGTGTAACCGCGGCTCTGTAAAATTTGCCATTGGGAAGGAAGTGAAAACAGATGGCAAAAGAAAATTTCTGCGTCGCTCGCATTGAAACCCGCACGAGGGCATCGGTGGGTAAATTCGAGCGGCACATTGAACGAAAAAACAAAAGTTATGAAAATATGAATGTTGACCTCTCCCGCACCCCGATGAATGTAAGATTCAAGGGCTGCGGTGAGCTGACATATAATGAAAAACTTGACAAACTGATTGCCGCCGGCACGGTTTCGCTGAAAGGCTTGAAGCCGGACTCAAAGGTTTTTGACGAGATGATTTTAGATGTAAACACGGATTATTTCGAGCGCAGCGGCGGCTATGAATATGCCTGCCGCTTTTATGAGGCGGCGTTTCACTTTGCCGAAAAGATATACGGCAGGGGCAATATCATCTCCGCCGTGATGCATGCCGACGAGCTGAACATTGCCGTTTCCGAGAAGTACGGCAGACCTGTCTACCACTATCATCTTCATGTTATGGCTTTGCCCGTCGTGGATAAAGAGGTGCGTTGGTCGAAGCGCTGCAAAGATCCCGCACTTGTGGGAAAGGTCAAAGAGGTCATTCATCAAGTCAGCCATTCAAAGAAATGGCGGTCTGAAAAGGCGGTTGACGAAGACGGCAAGCCAATTATGAACAGCAGGGGAAAGCAGGTCTATCACGCATCTTACAGTATCCTGCAGGATAGATTTTTCGAGTATATGCAGGAGGCGGGCTTCACCGGCTTTTCCCGTGGAGAGCGCGGCAGTACAGCCGAGAATCTGACACCGCTGGAATATAAAATCAAGCAGGATGAGAAACGCCTTTCGGAGCTTACCGAAAGAATCGACAATGAGCAGCTTCGCTATGACAGCAATCATAAAGCGTTTATGACCTTTAATGAGATTGAAACCTCCGGCAAGAAATCCATTACGGGCAAATATACAGTGTCTGCGGAGGACTATAAAAAGCTGACCACGCTGGCAAAGCGCAGCTATTCGGCAGAGAGCGAAACAGAACGCCTGAGAGAGGAAAACCGAAGCCTGTCCCGTCAGATATGGTCGCTGCAGTCTGAGGTTTCACGGCTCAGATCGGCGCTGTCCGAGCTGACGGAGAAATGCAGACCATATCTTGAAGCGCTGAAAGCCGCTCCAAAGACGGTCAAGGAATTCATTGACGGTGTTCTCGAACGCTTCAAGAAGCAGGAAAAGAGCATCGAATATGAGGCGATTTCCGCACCCAAAATGCAAACCCCAGAGCGTGCAAAGCGCTTAAAAAATAAAGATTATGAGAGGTAGGAACACACAGTGAAAAAGCACATTACAGACGAGAAAACCGGTATCAGCTACACCTTGCACGGAGATTACTATCTGCCGGATTTGAGACTACCTGCTCAAGAGGAAAAGCCCATCGGCATATGGGGTCAGCGGCATCGTCGTTACCTGAAGGAGCATCGCGGGGCGACCTATGCAACGCTGCTCACCGGCGGCAAGTTGAACAGCTATCTTGCCGATATTGACCGTAAGGCGGGGGAAATGTTCTCTCGGCTGGTAAAGGAGCTGTCCGAAAAGGATGGGATCACAGAAAAACTAAAAGCAGAAAACCAAATGCTGTGGGTGAGCGCATGAATGCCGTTCGAGCGGCGGCAACGGAGATTGTCAATAATGATCTGATCTGCGCATAATTGACACGGCGGCGGGGAGCAATCCCTGCCGCCGTTTTTTACTCGACTTCCTGATCCAGGTTTGCAAACACATCGGCATTGAAAAAATCCTGAATCGTAATGCCAAGGCCGTCACACAGTTTTTTGATGGTAGAAATAGTTGCACTGTTATTTCGCCCACTGACGATATTATTTACCGTCGATTGCGTAACGCCGCTCATACTGCACAGCTTATTGATGGAAATATCCCGTTCTCTGCACAGACCGATGATTCTTTCTTTGACTGCTTCCCCGATATTCATGATTCTCTCCCCTTTATACAGGAAAAGCATATCGGAAAGCTCTTGAAAAGCTTAACCCTTTTGAGTTATAATTATCCCAAATGAGTTAATTTGTGATTCTTGGTGACTGGCTTACAATTTATCTAACCGATAGATTGGAGGTCAGCATATGGAATACGGTTACGCAAGAGTATCTACAAAGGAGCAGAACGAGCAGAGACAAATTATCGCACTTACAGAGTTCGGAATTGCGGAAAAGAACGTTTATGTTGATAAGCAATCCGGCAAGGACTTTGAACGCATGCAGTACCGGCGGCTTATGCGCAAATTAAAAGACGGCGATCTTCTTGTTATCAAGAGTATCGACCGTCTCGGGAGAAACTATGCGGAAATTCTGGAGCAGTGGCGCATGATTACAAAGAAAAAGTGTGTGGCGATTGTTGTGCTGGACATGCCGTTGCTGGATACTAGAAAAACGAATGATCTGACCGGTACGCTGATAGCGGATATCGTTCTGCAGCTGCTTTCTTATGTGGCGCAGTCCGAGCGTGAGTTCATCCGTCAGCGTCAGGCTGAGGGAATTGCTGCGGCAAAAGCAAGAGACGTTAAGTTCGGTCGGAAGCCTAAAGAAAAACCGCCGGATTTTCCGGCAGTGCTCGAAGCATGGTGCAAGGGTGAACTGTCCGCTCGCGCCGCTGCTGCAAGGCTCGGCATTACGCATAGAACATTCAAAAAATGGGCAACGCAGAATGGAGAACAAAGTACAGGTTTGTAACCACCAAGATGTTATGCGATAGAACGGCGAAATTGGTTGCTTTTTAATTCTTGGTATGTTATTATTAATAAAATGATAAACTTTAGATGCTGATATATTGGTATTTTGTTGGCGACTGGTTACAAACCTGTACTTTAGTAGCCAGTTGCATCAAAAAGGCGCACCAACAATAGCCTTTCTTGGGAATTTTCTTGAGAATGTGGAGGGATTCCGTATTGACAATTATGAAGGATTTTGCGAAAACAATCACTTTATTATTAACTGAGAACTGCAATCTCAGTTGTGTTTATTGTTATGAACACAATAAAGCTCCTAAGAACATGAGCTTTGAGACAGCCAAAGAAATTTTAGACAATGAGCTAACAGGGCGAGATATGGAAGTCCCTGTTATTATAGATTTATTTGGTGGGGAACCATTTCTGAACTTTGATCTGATGAAACGCATTGTGGACTATGTTTGCAATGAGTACGGTACAGAAGGTATTCAGTTCTTCACAACAACAAATGGCACGCTGGTGCATGGCGAGATACAGGAATGGCTGAAAGTCCATAGAGAAATCTTTACATGCGGAATCAGTCTCGATGGTACGGAGCGTGCACATAATATCAATCGTTCAAACAGTTTTTCAAGAATCGATATAGACTTCTTTCTAAAAACCTATCCTAATCAGAGCGTAAAGATGACAATTTCGAAAGAATCTTTGCCCTACTTATCAGAAAGCGTGATTTTTTTAACAGAATTGGGCTTCAATGTGAGTTGCAATTGCGCAGAGGGCATCGATTGGTCGGATTCAAAATACGCAAAAATACTCGGAGAACAACTGAATTTGCTTATTGATTATTATCTTGAACACCCAGAAGCCCAAAAATGTACAATGTTTGATGCAAAAATCGATGTTTTAAGTCATCCCAATCCCTCTCTTCATCGCTACTGTGGTAGCGGCAGATATATGCACTGTTATGATACTCAAGGCGAGTGCTATCCCTGTCAACTATTTGCTCCCATATCTGTTGGCGAAAAAGCCATCAAACTGAAGGATGCAGACTTATCCGATGAAGTTTCCCCTGAAAAACTTGACATGCGCTGTAGACATTGCTACTATCTCCCTATTTGTCCTCGCTGTGAGGGTGCAAATTACTCCAATACCGGCAGCAGATTTTCCGTCAGCGATGTTGAATGTCTTCATAGGAGAATTGTTTTTGCAGCCACCGCCAAACTCAAGGCACTTGAATGGGAAAAAGGCGCACTAAAGCTCAATGAGAGTGAGGAGCAGGCACTTATACGCAGTATTCTTAAGGTTCAAACAATCGACTGTGAAAGCCTGAATTACGAGGGAAATAATGAGGAAGCTTAATCAGCTTTTTCCTTCGGTCTCTCGGCAATAATGTCCCTTAGAAATAATTGCTCGAAATATGGTTTACCTATACATAGCGTACTATTGTGCGCATTTGACCTAGAGGAGCACTGCTAAATGGCAGTTAAATAATATCAAAAAGTATAGTATAAGGAGGAAATTATGATGTTTGATCTTTCTGAGAAGCTCATTGAATCTATCAGGCTTGCCCTGCGTCCCACCGTACTTCAGCCGGCTCCGGTTTATGCCTTTGGCGGATGTTCTGGTAGTTGTGAAGGTGCGTGTGTTAATGGTTGTCAAACCACTTGCCAAGAGACTTGCACAGCATGGAAGGCTAATGTTCCCAAATGAACGAATAATATTGCTTTACTTAGTATTCGCTTTCTTAGTGGCATTTTCTGCCTTATAAAACAGTGATTTGTCAGTTAATTGCTCCTTAAACGCTGACGAATTTAGGCTCCACTTCTTATAGTTACGCCGCCCCATGTGCTGGCGCGGCGTAATTTTTGTAGCAAATACAGGAGGTAATTATGACCGGCTTTGCTTCTATTGATAAGCCATGGCTGAAATATTATACAGAGGAAGAGTGTAATTGTGATATTCCAAAATGCAGAATTACAGACTTTCTCTTTCAGAGAACCGAGAAATTTTTAGACCGTATTGCTTTAAACTTTTTTGGCAAGGAAATATCATACGCTGAGCTACGCAACAACATAGAAAAGACCTCGCGTTCGTTATCTGCACTTGGTATTATGCCGGGGGAGCTCGTGGGAGTCTGTCTTCCGAACATTCCAGAGATGATTTACCTATTTTACGCCATAAACAAAATCGGAGCAGTAGTAAACATGATTCCCCGTTTCATTGCATCGGCTGATATGTCTAACTTGCTTAGAGCAGGCAATACCAAATGGCTTTTTATAACAGAGGACGAACTGGATCGGCATTCAGCAGACCTGAAAGATACAAAGCTCGAGGGAATTGTTACGCTCCCTGTCCCAGATTCTCTTACACAGAAGAGCTACACGACTGTGTCACAGAAATCGGCATTTGCAAAAGCTACGTTATCCTCTGTTGATCACTGTACAATGATGCGCTGGATAGAGTTTATTGAAAAATTCTCATCCCATTCTCAGCATTTGAAATGCGCCGAATATCTGCATAATGCGCCGGCAGTAATATGCTATACCAGTGGTACAACCGGTAAGCCAAGCGGTGTTTTAATGTCCGACTATGCTATAAATGCATATGTAGTGGGGCAAGAAAGATCTGTTCTATATAAGGCAAAACCCGGAGAAAGCATTGTTATCTCAGCTCCACCATCCCATTTTGAGGGCATCAGCAATATGATTAATGCCTATCTAAATGTCGGACTGTGCTTAATACTATTGCCGGAAGATCTGCTGTACAACACATATTTGCATAGCTTGAAATATAAGCCCGACTATTTCGTTATTTCGCCAACATTACTCCATCCGCTTATGGATGCCAAGGAGTTTGAAAACTTAGATTTGTCATTTATCAAAGCTGTTATTTTAAGCGAAGAAAAGTTGAATACCACCCTTGAACAGACGTTCAACAATTGGCTATCTGAGCATGGCTGTCGTATTCATATTACGAAAGCCTACGGTATGACAGAGATTGGCGGAGCAATTAGTTATACTAGGGATTCAGTTAACAATATAACTTGTGCTGTTGGAATCCCCTTTGCAAACAGCATCGTAGCTGCTTTCACGGAGATAGGCGAGTCTTATCATGAATGCAAAATCGGAGAGCAAGGAGAAATTGCTATTTTGACACCCCAGCGAATGCTTGGCTATTTTGCCTCGGCAAGCACCCATTCGTCAGAAAAGTTAAAGCTCCATGATGATGGAGAGGTTTGGGTGCATTCGGGTGACATCGGGCACATCGACGAGAATGGAAACATTTTCATCGATGGTCGTATAAAGAGAATTTTTTCAAAAAAAGGAGTTCGAATTATTCCTGAAGTCATTTCAAATATTATTGCACAGCATCCGGCTGTGAAGGAAAATGCTATCATCTGTACTCCTAATCCTATCGATGTTGATTCAATAATAGCCTGCATTGTCAAATACAATAATGTAGACTCCGACAAATTGCGTGAGGAAATTGACGCTTTTTGTAAAGAAAAACTTAGATTTTACGAAATCCCAGATGAGGTTAGGTTTATCGATTCGCTCCCGCTTACGCCAAGAGGGAAAATAGACTACCTTAATCTTGAGGCAAATATCCTAAGCAAAATATAAATATATGGAGGAAGTCAATTATGGATATTTTGTCTGATATACTCTCTCTAACGTTGTCATTGTTTGCCTTGACCGTTGCAATAATAACCTCTAATGATCAAAAGAAGATGCAGATCCAAGAGAACATTACGAAATGCAGAATTAAAGCATCCTCTATAAGCGGCGGAATCACAATTCGGATCGAGAATGTTGGAAATAGTATTATACACATTACCGACATTACATGTAATGGGGAAGGGCTGTACCAAAATGAGCGCGATCCGCAGGATGCGATCTCACGCTTCTTTTATGGAATCCCATGTAAGACCAGAAAAGAAGCAAGATTGTCTGGAGATTATCTGTTTCCTAATTCAAAACACAATCTTTTTAGTATAACATTTTCAACGCAGGAAAGTTTAATGGTCGCATGGGAAGTTATAGCCAAACTGGAGATTATAGTGCGCTATGAGGATATTTATGGGAATAAAGGTAGAGAACCAAAACGCTTAGATGTTGACTATGAGTCTTTTTGGGATGCAATTTTAATTGGAACCAAGCAAGATAAGGAGGAAAAAGAACAGTTGCTCAACCAGATTAAGCAGAAACCGGAATATAGGACTCTTGCCTCTTTTGAGCAAGCTGGGGACAGTACATTTCTCAACAAGGAGCAATAAAATTTAGCGTAATATCAAGGCGGCAACGATTTTATCTGTTGCCGCCCTAATCATGCTTTAGAGTGCATCGAAAGCACAGAAAAACTTTCTCATAGATTCCCTTAATAACATATGCCACAACGCACTCATGCATTACGGCATCATCATGTAAAAGGCGCAATTAGAAGTATCCCGGAGGCATAAATTTTCTGCGCAGTATGCTGTTCAGTTTCATGACGAGATTTGTATTTCTTTCACGAACTTCCGCTAACCTGTGTAGTTAAGAGCAGAGATTTATCCACATGGCCGGGCGAATGGCAAGACCGTCGCGATCCACATCATAGCTGGCGCAATCGACCGTGCCGTCGCCGCGGACATTAGTTGCACTGGCCTGAAAAATCCCGGGAGTCCGCAGCCACCACCAGCATTTGTCGGTTTCATAAATGCCATTGGCAATTGCAAAGGCTGTAGGCCTGCACTGTCTTGCACTGTCTGACGAGAAATACTTGTTTGCCTCAGTAACGCTAAGCAGGAAGATCTTTTCTGTCGTATCATTACCGGGATCTTTATCATACTCTGGATTTTCATCTGCCGTAACACTAGTCAAGTCTATTACAGACTTTTCATTTGCATTGAAAGCGCTGTCTAGAAAGGTTCTGTTAAGCCATTCGCGTAAAGTGCAGTTTTCCCATGTCATATCTTCATAGCTCGCATTGAACGGCAGACTATCAAGTCCATACTTACTTATAACAAGAAGTTTGTTATTCTCTTTTGCAAGCACCTGCCATTCGATGGTTTCCGCACCGTTTGTTGTATCATTGTCCTGCTCATATGTGCCGAAGCATACTGTGTCTCCGACTGAGGCAGTTTTCAAAAGTTCCATCTTGGCTTTATGGGCATTATTGGGCAAGACAATTTTTGTTACGACAAAGAAAACCGCGAGAATTGCTATAAGGAGAATGCGTTGTCTCGTTCGAACCAGATTATCTCTGCTATCTTTCATTCCTTTTCTCTCCTATCGTTCTTAATTTATCGTCGGGACATAAGCGCGCAAACTTTCCTTGACTAACATAGCATAACTGCATTTACACAGATAGAGGTCGACAGACCGACTCTTTTTTCTGAGTTTTGCTGTGAACAACGGCAGTCTATTCCTTTTCAAAACAGTGACCTCTTACATTCTAACAAAAATAACGACAGCACACAACAAAATTAATTAAAAAGCAATGAATTATTTGCTGTTTAACAACCGATACAAAACTAAGCTGCATCCCATAAGATTAGACAAGCATGGCAAAACAACTGCTGCGTTTAGAATTTTATTAGCCAATTATGGCCATTCCGGTTGACTTATCTGGCCAGAATGGCTATAATACTATTTGAATAAAAAGGGGGGATTTGCGTGCGTGAAGATGAATTTAATGAGTTTAAAAAGACTACCGGTGAATTGAACGAAGCGATGGTTTCGATCTCGAGCATATTAAACAAACATCGCAGAGGCAGAATTTACTTCGGACTGAAAAACGACGGAAGCTCTCATAAATTCACGATAACCGATTCGACACAGCGGGATGTGTCCCGAAAAATATATGAAGCAATCAGGCCGCAGATTATACCCACGATCACTACCGAAGTAATTGACGGCAATGAGGTAATCGTAGTCGATTTTCATGGTGATGATGTCCCGTATTCCGCTTTCGGAAAGTATTATATCCGCACGGCAGACGAGGACCGTGAGCTTACCCCTGCCGAGCTTCGCAAAATAATGATCGGTCAGGAGTACACGGAAAACTGGGGCAATAAAACATCGGATGAAACGGTCAATGATGTCGATGATAAAACTCTGGAGACCTTCTTCAGAAATTCAATACAGTGCAGTCGTATGCCGGACTACGATTTTGATAAAGAAACTATTCTGAGCAAAATCGGAGTTCTGAACGGCAACAAACTGACAAACGCAGGCAAATATCTGTTTTCAAAGAACAAGCCCATCGTTCTGAAAATGGCCGTTTTTGCAACAGAACACAAGGAAACATTCCTGGATATCGCCAGAGAAGAGGGGAATATATTTCAGCTGATAGATACCGCAGTCGGATATATTATCAAGAATATACGCTGGCGTGTGGAAATGTCGGGAGACGGTATTCACCGAAAGGAAATTCCGGAAATACCGATAGATGCACTTAGAGAAGCTGTGATCAACAGCTTTGCGCACGCAAGGTATGATCTTCCCGTTCAGCACGAGATTTCTATATTCTCGGATCGCATCGCAATTATAAATCCCGGCTCTTTTGCCAATGAATTTGAACCGATCGATTTCGTTAACCGAGATATTCATTCTTTTTTGCGGAACGAAACGATTGCAAGAGTTCTGTATCTGTGCAAGGATGTTGAGACATTCGGATCGGGAATCCGAAATATTTATAAGCTTTGCGCCGCTGCGGATGTAGACATATCCTATAAAAATTCGGATACGGACTTTACGATAGAATTTTCGAGAATCGACAGAAATAATCAGCCATTATCCAGCCACAGAAATGGCCAGTTAAATGACCGGATAAGTGAGCTTGAACAATCAGTACTTTCATCGCTGCGCAAGAATCCGAGGCTGACAAACGCAGAGCTGATAGAGATAACCGGCAAATCGCAGCGCACGATAACAAGAGTACTAGCTGCACTGAAAGGAAAAGACCTGATCACCCGCGTTGGGTCAAATAAGTCGGGCTATTGGAAAGTCAAATGACCGCTTAGGGTGACAACAAATTGACAACAGGAATTATGATACACCGTAATTCTTGGATAATCTAAGTAATCCCGATAATCGGAGCTAAACGATCTATACAAAATCGTTTAGGCCACGGTTTCAGGGAGCGAGTGGGAGTGATTGCATCCCGGAAAAAGTCCAGTAATACCAAGGCTTTTTCGCCATGAGTGCCCACCGTGGCAACAAAATGGCAACATTATTTGAATTATTGCGATAACAAAAAGCGCTATCTGATTTGAAGCCAAGTCAGATAGCGCTTTTCTTTTGCCTATTTTAATCGTTCTTCAGCCGGTCTTTGAAAGCCTCTACCATCGCATCGCTGAGCTGCTGAGACGGGACCTTCACATAGCCGGAGGTTTCGTCATATTTCGGGTAGTTATAACGCCACTTGTCGTAGTCCTCCCGGTTGATTTCGCCATTACGATACTTTTCAGCTTGTCCCGCCCACGCAGTGAGCATTTCGGAAAGCTCGGCGGCGTCCTTCCCCTTGCGGGGATCAGCACGCAGAGAAATGCCGTTCTCGCCGGTTTCCACCGTCAGGCCGTAGCGATCCTCCAAGGTGAACAGGGTGTGCATCAGGCCGAGATAGCTGTCAATGTCCGGCACGGACAGCGCCAGCGGCGAAACACCCAGCGCACCGGCAAGGCTCTCCGTCAGCTCCGCCTTGGGCGTTCTGCTGCCGGATTCATACTGTGCCATACGGATGTCGGCAGTCTTTTCAGGAAAGCCGACCACCTGTCCCAAGTATTTTTGCGTCATTCCCCGCAAATTGCGGAAGAATCGAATTCTCTCACCGATTGCCATAGCGATTACGCTCCTCGTTTTTATTCTGTGCAATCAGTATAGCATATAAATTTAGGTTATGTCAAGATAACAAAAGCAAAAAAGCTAAATATTTTTTCCGTAAGCCTCTTGACAATAGCAAATTCGCTTAGTATAATAGCTATAGCAAATAGCGTTAAGTTTATTTTGCAAACAACTGAATAGCCGTCATACATCACGGTAATGGTGTATCCGCTCGGGCAAATCGGAATGCGGTCAGAAAGTATCCGACAATTTTGCTTTGCCCCGACTGCTGACGCAGGGGCAACAATAAAGGACACCCATTTATCCGAAGACGGTCATCGCCTTGCGGATAAATGGGTGTATGAGAAGGGGGGGAACAGATGAATCGGGTTACTTTAATTTTGGCGTGTCTCGGCAGTCTGAATTAGAGTGACAGCATCTCTTTAAGCATTCTCACGGCAGCATCGTGGTCAACAGGCACGGGTGTGAGCTGCGCAAACGGCTCGTGTACAACAAGCTCTGCAAGTGCGTCCACATCTTCAACGCATATGCCTGATTCGGTCACCGGCGGCATTCCCAAGCCGTCACGGAATTTGATATAAGCATCTGCAGCCTTTTGCCCGATCTGCTCGGGAGTATCGCTGCTGTCAAACTTTGCGCCGAGTATCATGCCGATGCGCCTGACCTTCTCCGGAACAGCCGGAGCCATGTGTTTAAGCACGGGAGGAAGTCCGTATGAGCAGGCCGAACCGTGCACGATGTGGTAATTTGCGCCCACAACATGTGCAAGACTATGACCGACATTAGCATAAACATTGGTGAGGGTCCAGCCGCTCATACACGCTGCCGCCTGCATATGCGCACGAGCCTGAATGTTGCTGCCGTCAGCAACGGCAATCGGCAAGTTCTCCGCAACAAGCTCCATGATCTTTTCACAGATCGGATCCATCATCATGTTGCTCATGACATTGCAGTATCCCTCAACTGCATGGGAAAACGCATCAAGTCCGGTCTGCATGGTCATTGCCGCAGGCATGGAAACGGTGAGCTCGGGGTCAAGTATTGCCGCCTCGGGCATGGAGTTGTAAACCGGAAGCGGAAGCTTCATGTTGTGCTCGGTGTCGGTGATCACGGAACCGGTTGAAAGCTCTGCGCCTGTTCCGGATGTTGTGGGGGCAACGAAAAGTCCGGGAGAGTGAACATGCGGCTTGGAGATGTAGTCAAGTGCCTTGCCCTCGTTAAAACGAAGCATATTTATCGCCTTGCCCATATCTATGGCACTGCCGCCGCCGATCGCTATCACACAGTCGCAGCCGTTTTCACGAGCAAACCGTGCGCCCTCGTCAACGAGGTCTGCCGGAGGATCGGATTTCACCCTTTCGAAATCGACGCATTCTACCCCATGTTCGGAAAGAGATCTCTTTACATTGTCGGCAACACCCGAACGGCGGAGGCTGCCGCCGTGTATAAACATTGCCTTCTTGTAGCCCGCACTGCCTACAGCTTCACCGATATCGGCAATTTTGCCTGCCCCGGCAAGTACTTTTATATTTTGAACGAAAGTATAAGTCAACATAGATTCTCCTCAGAAGAGTCCGCCGTGAGGGCGGACTCTTTTAATATATTTATCAGAGCTTGAGCGCAGCGGCAAGGCCCGTGTCTGTTGCATGATTTGCATTGCCGGCTGCTTCCGCATCGCCAATGACATACACTTCGCCGCACAGGGATCTTGCAACTTCTTCAAGCGGATTGTAGGACTTGACGCCGAGAGAGAGAACGATGCTGTCAAAACCATGCAGTTCCTTTACTTCGCCGCCCATTTCATAGGCAACGCCGTCATCGAAGAACTGCTTGATCTTCGCACCGGTGTAAACACTCAGCGCAGGACCGTAGAAGTCAAGTGCATGACTCCACTTATTGAGGCGCTGCATAAGGAACCGGCGAGGAGTCGGCTCGGCATCGCCCGCAATGGCGGGAGCCATTTCCATAACGGAAACTATTCGATTATGCTCACAAAGGAAATCTGCGGTCTCGCAGCCGGTCAGGCCGCCGCCGGCGACGAGAACATTTCTGCCCGGCAGTACCTTGCCGTCAAGAATATCCGCAACGGTGAGGAACTTTTCGTTATCAATGCCGGGGATCGGGGGCTTTGCAACGAGTGAACCGGTGGCAAGGATAATCGCATCAGGCGACATATCACGAATAAACTGCTCGTCTACCTCGCAATTGAGGCGCATATCGACACCGCGCTTTTCGCACATATGTATATAGTATTTAAGACCTGCCGCAATCTCATGCTTGCAGGGCGGAATAGACGCAAGACGGAACTTGCCGCCGAACTTGCCGCTTGCTTCACAGAGAGTGACCGTGTGACCGCGCTGAGCCGCTGTCATTGCGGCAATAAGTCCGCCGGGGCCGCCGCCGACAACGAGTACCTTCTTTGCCTTTTCGGGCGCAACCGGTGTGAGGTCATACTCAAACTCGTGACCGGTGACGGGGTTTATAAGGCAGCTTGCCTTAAAACCGCGTGCGGGATTGACAAGCGCACTAACACAGGACTGAGTGCAGCCTATGCAGGGGATCTGCTCATCAAGGCGATCCTCGGCTAACTTGTTGGGCAGCTCGGGATCTGCAAGCGAGGTGCGGCCGAAGCAGATCAGATCTGCACGGCCTGCTTCGAGGCAATCGGCTGCGACAAGAAGGTTGTTGAAACGGCCGACGGCCATAACGGGGATGCTGACGGAGTTCTTTATCGCCGCAGTCGGGAACTCGTTCCAGCCGGAAGGCATCATCGGAGTTGCGCACATATATTCCACACTTGCATAGGTGCAAACGGTGATGTTGAGAGCATCAACACCGCAATCCTCCGCAACACGAGCAATGACCGTTGCTTCCTCGAGCGTTGTACCGCCGCTGACCTTCTGGTCATAGCTGTAGCGGAATATCATCGGGAAGTCATCGCCGCACTTCCGACGGATATCTTTAAATATCTCGCGGGGGAGCTTGAGGCGGCCGTAGAGGTCACCGCCCCACTCGTCGGTGCGCTTGTTGGAATGCGGCGACATAAACTGAGCTATCATATAGCCGTGACCGCCGTGAACCTCGACGCCGTCAAAGCCGGCTTCCTTGGCTCGAACGGCAGCGTCGCCGTAAGCATGCACAAGCTCCCAGCACTCATCGCCCGTAAGCTCACGGCAGATGGAGTCATCGGCGGGACAGGGAACGGCGGAGGGGGCTACCGGAGTTTCACCGCCGATAAAAACGGGGAGAGTCTGGCGGCCGCAATGATGAAGCTGGCAGAAAATTCTGCCGCCCGCAGCATGGACGGAATCGGTGAGTTTCTTCCATCCGGGAATAAAGGAATCATCCCAGATACCGGG
This sequence comes from Oscillospiraceae bacterium, assembly GCA_963625655.1. Lineage (GTDB taxonomy): Bacteria > Bacillota > Clostridia > Oscillospirales > Oscillospiraceae > F23-B02. Next base: position 50,004 of record CAVFTS010000006.1, on the reverse strand, counting down.
TTCAAAAATAATTGCTTTGCCGTTTGCCTGGACAGCAACGACCTCTGTAATGATAAGTCCGTAGCCGCCCTTGGCGCGTGCTGTGTGGTATGCAATAAGCTGATCCGTTACATAACCGTCGGGGGTAGCGAAGTTTGTGCCCATTGCAGGAACAACGAAACGGTTTTTCAGCTCAAGACTGCCGACTTTTATCGGCTGGAGAAGTTTTTTTAAATCCATAATCGTTATAGACCTCCATACAACATTTTTGCGTGTGTTGAACAAAAACCGAACCAATTCAAATTTGACATAATAATATCAAGTGTCTAAAACATTGTCAATAGGTTTTTCGAAAAAAATGAACGAGTTCGAAAAATTGTTAAATGAAAAGCAAAATGTTTTTTCACAGGGGCAAATCATATATTGACATTGGGATTTTTTGAATGTAAAATAAATTGTTGGTTTTTTACACAACAAATTTGAGAACGCATTCGAATTTTAATAATAGCAGAAGCTTCGTTTAATACGATGCAGAACACGGCGGCAGCCGAGACGGAGGTAAACCACATAGTGCAAAAGGAACACAGAAGCAAAGTTGTGGAAAGAAAGATATACAACTGTGCAATCGATCTATTTGAGAAAAACGGATTTGAGAATACAAAGGTAACCGACATATGCGCAGCGGCCGATGTTTCTACCGGAACATTCTATTATTACTTTCCCTCGAAGGAATCCATCTTCTTGGGTTATGGTGAGGCAATAGACGAGGTAATGGAAGAAAAGATGCCTGAGCTAAAGGGCAAAACGGCATCGGAAACATTGAAAAATCTTGTTTTATTTAAGCTTAAGATCTCTACTCGTACGGGTGCGGAGATGTCTAAAATAAGCTGGATAGCCGAGCTGAAGCACAACCAGGATGTTGCATTGGATATCAGCAGAACGGCATATCGTTACTATATGAACACGATAGAGGAAGGCATAAATTCGGGAGAATTCCGTGATGACATAAATCTGTATACCGTAACGAGTATGCTGAGATATATGGCGGGCGGTCTTTGCCTGCGCTGGGCGATCCAGCCCGATTCCGTCGATCTGGATGCGGAGGGCGAGCGGCTGGTGGATTCGTTTATCGCCATGCTGAAGCCTACGAAGAAGCAGTAACCGCATTAGAATCAGTTCAAAATTTAAAATTATTCGTTAAAGCTCACAGTTTGACTGTGAGCTTTTTGTGCACTATCGACGAATTTGTATATACGCAGCAATATTGCAATTGACAAAACTCTAACGCAGGCGTAGCATGTATTCGAACCAATTCAAACAATCGTCACAAAATTAATTATCGTTTTCGAGGCAGGTCAGCTCCGCTCGGCCAGCGGAGTTTTGGAATGCATTCGAAAATGCATGGGCGGGTATTCGAGCTTTTAAATCTGGCCGTGAAAGGTGAAGTGTCACATGCATGAATTGTCCGTGGTTTATCCGATAGTCAAAATGGCCGCACAGATAGCGGCAAGCAACGGCATTGAACATGTAACCGCCGTGCGGCTTGCAGTCGGTGAAATGCACGACCTTCAGGAGGAATGGGTAGTAAAGTATTACAAAAAATTCTCCGCCGGCACACCGCTTGACGGCTCAGAGCTTAAAATGCGAAGAATACCGATCGTCTATCGCTGCAAGCATTGCGGTCACGAGCTTCAGTTCACTCATTTTGAATTTGCCGGTGCGGAAACGGTCTGTACTGCCTGCGGCAGTCCCGAGACGGATCTTGTTTCCGGCCGTGAGCTTCAAATAGAAGGGCTTGAGTTCCGCCGCAGGGATCAATTGTGAAGTGTTAGATTCTGTTTTAAGAAAGAGGGAAGAAAATATGAGTATAGCCCAAAAAGGTGAACGCTCCACTTGGACGGCCGACCATCTGGAAACGATGGCTCGAGAGTTCCAAATGGGCACGATTCTGTCACGCTCTGAACTGTACAAGGAGTCCAGAGCCAAGGATGTAACGGCAGCCTTTTCGAATCCGGATTTTCTGGACATGACCTTTCTCCCCGCCTCGGTCAACGTCGGTTCCGAGGGAGCTCCGCTGCCTATAGCAGTCATAGAGGAGCTTATACGCCGCTCTCCCCATCGTATCATCAGCAAGACCTGCACCTGCAGAGATGCGAAAAACTGCACCGAGCATGACAAAAACATCGGTTGCATCCATATCGGTGCCGCAACCGCCGAGGAGTCGAGCGATCTGTGCTATCACGCAACGGTCGAGGAAGCGATCGCACATTTGCACAAGGCCGTTGATGATGGTCTGATGCCCTTCATCGGCCATGTATTCTACGACCACATATACTGGGATGTTGACTTTGCAAGTCCGTTCCTGACCGTGTGTCTTTGCTGTGAGTGCTGCTGCACCAACTTCAACAACTACCGTCAGGGGATGATCCGCGGTGAGGCGCAGGAGCGCTTTAAGAAGCTCGACGGCCTTACCGTAAAGGTCGATGCAAATAAGTGCGTCGGCTGCGGAACATGCGTTGAAAAATGCTTCAACCACGCACTGAAGATGGTTGACGGCATTCCCCGGTGGAATGAAGCTGCCTGCAAGGGCTGCTCAAGCTGCGCACTCCATTGTTCGCAGAAGGCAATAACCGTAGAGATCGCCGATGTAAAAGCGGCTGTTGATGATCTGCTCAAGCGCCTTGACCCGCAGGTAGGCGGTCTGCCGCTTGAGGAGTACAAAATGGATCTGTAAATCTTAGGAGGAATTGCCATGTATAGAGTTTATTTTATATATCCCAAGGATGCCAAGAGATTTGACGAAAACGGTCTGCGCCCCTATGTTGATTGGGTCAAGGAGAGGCTCGGTGACGAGCTGCTCGGCTACGGCTGCGGTCATGCCGATTTCGTTGACACCCAACCGATATTCGGCACAAATTTCAGAGGCCTTGTTTATTTTGATTTCAACGACCGCATAAGCGGATTTGACTGCCTGAATAAACACGATTTTGTCGCCATACTCGACAAACAGCTCGATTTTACCGACACGCCGCCCATCATTCAGGGCGTGTTCGTAGACTAATAACTTACAAGGAGATAACACAATGAATGTTCTTGAAAAATATGTTGAGCGCATGAATGCGCATGACGCACAGGGCATTGCCGACTGCTGGGTCGACGAGGGCTGCGTTTTTGACGATGAGGCAGCGAAGCTGCTGACCGGAAATCCGGCATACCTTGAAGGCAAAGAGGCCATTCTTGCCACATTTACCACGATGTGTGCCGCCGCTCCGAAGGCTACCATTATTGAAATGGCTCCCGATGGAAAGAGCATGGCATACAATATCGAGATAGTCGGTCATGTACTCGAATGCCGCGGCACCATTGAGCAGGAGGAAGACGGGAAGTTCAAGATTTATTCCTGCCGTCCCAGAACCTGAAAACGTCTTAAATAATAATAAATAAAAGAGAGGAAATACACTATGAACCCTAAAGCCAAAAAAGCCGCTGTTGGTGCATGCATAGCGCTTTTTGCCAACATGGGCATGAACTCGACATTTACTATATTCCTTTCCAGCTTTGCCGCCACCTGGCCTGATTCGGACATAGCTACCATAGCACTGGCAGCTACCTTCGGCTGTGCGATGGCGTTCATCTGGTCCACCTTCCTTGTGGGCCCGATGCTCAAGAAGATCGCACCCCGCACACTGTTTCTTATCTGTGCGATCCTTTCCGCAGGCTATTGTCTTATTCACTATTTCTCCAGCGCAGTCTGGATGCTGATAGTTGCCGGCCTGCTCGGCGGCTCGACACTCGGCCTCGGGACCCACGCAATGGGCGTTGCCGCAGTCAGTCCCTATTTCGGCGATTACGGCAAAAAGACTCCTACCATTATCGCAGTCGTTCTCGCATCCGCAGCTCTCGGCGCCGCAGCATTTTCCTTCATCCCCGGTGCACTTATCCCCGTCATGGGTTGGCGTAAGGTCTACCTTGTTATGGGTGTCGTTATCGTTGCGTGCAATCTTATTGCCTATGCGCTTATCCCCAAGCTCGAGATCGCGAAGGCAGACGGAGCGACCGCAGCGGCAGCAACGGCAGGCGCAGCAGAAGATGTCCCCGGACTTACCCTCAGTCAGGCTCTCAAGACTCCCGCATTTTGGTTCGTATTCATCGGCATTTTGCTGCTGACCATCATGTATCAGGGCCTGTGCACCTACATGGTCACCTACCTCGTTAGCTGCGGCATGAGCCAGTCCGTTGCATCCTCGATGCAGGGCATCATGCAGCTCGTCGGCATTGTATTTATTCTCGTCGGCGGTGCGTTGGTCAATAAGATCGGCATCAAGGGTCTCATCATCTTCACCGGACTTCCCCTTGCTGTAGGCTGCCTGCTGTACGCATTCGTGTTCCCGACCCATGTCACCATAGTCATGGCCGTCATTTGCTCCATCCTCTGCGTTACGGGCGGCGTTATCACCAACATTTGCCCGACCATCACTCCGATACTGTTCGGCAACAAGAACCTCAACCAGATCAACCCCATTTTCTCCGGCGGTGCGTTCTGGGGCGGCGCAGCCCTTTCTTCCCAGGTCGTCGGCCGTGTTATTACCGGAACCGGAAGCTTTGCCAAAGGCTTTACCGTAGCTGCCGTTATCGGCGTAGTCGGTATGATCGTATTGTTCCTTGCTCTTGCCGCAAACCCCATGAAGAAGCTCGGAAAATAAAACCATGGACACGCAGGCTTTCACAAGGTACACTGAACATTGTCCGACGGAAGCCTGCGAAAGTGAATTTATCAGGAGGTTAAACATATGTGCAAATACTGTGTTGAATACGGCAACGGAACAAAATGGTATCTAAACCCCGCCAACTTTGATCCCGAGCTTGTAAAAAAGCCCGGCCATGCCGTGGGCTATATGAATCTTACCGGTGCTTCCCGAAATTCCTTTGAATGGGGCGGCAAGGATCCTCAGGGACCAGTGGACATGGGTAACGAGGGCTATTTGAATATGGCTATCGATACCATGCTTCAGCAGGCAGGCCAGGTCATCCCGCTTGAAGACGCTCTTCAGATAATCGATGTGGCGCCCGGCGATCGTTTTATACTTCAGCACTGCGGCTGCCGCCGTTACTTCGGCTTCGGCGACTTTTACGGATGCATGTTCTTTGACCGTGATGTCGACCGCACCAGGCAGGAACGGCCTTGGGAAACTGATTCCATGGTCATCAACAAGGAAGAGGCAAGAAAGCTTTGCCGTGAGCGTTATGCACAGGGTCTTGTGATCTCGATCTTCGATGCGGGCACCGATTCCGACGGCAAACCGCCTCTTTGCTTCTGTTTCTGCAACGCCTTCGATTGCCAGGCATATAAAGCGCGCGCCTACCGCGGCGCAACGGTCGAATACAACAAGGCAGAGTATGTCGCAGTTGTTGATCCCAAAAAGTGCGCAGCCGGCTGCAAAAACGAAGCGCCTTGCATTATCAAGTGCCAGTACGGCGGCATTCAGTACAGCCCGCTCAAGGACATTGTAACCGTAAATCAGTTCAAGTGCTTTGGCTGCGGACTATGCCGCACAGCGTGCAAATTCGGTGCTCTCAAGCTCGTTTCCCGTGACACATTCCCTTCGCTTGTCGATGTTTGGTAAGCCGTCAGGTAAATGAAGTTTAACAATTAGGAGGAAAAAACATGGCTTATACTACTCCGATGCATAACATAATAATCGACCATGAAGCCTGCGGCAATGCACTTGAGTGTCTCAATTGCGTCCACGCCTGCATAGACCACGGTCACAACTGCATCATGTTCATAAATACCGATACACCCGTAGTCACCGAAAACTGGCCTAAATCGCTTCAGGATATTCCGCACATGGCAAAAGCGATGCGCATGTGGGAATGCGACGGATGTCAGGAATGCGTGAAAGCCTGCCCCAAGAATGCGATCACCTTCGTGCCGGCCAAGCGCCATCTGCCGAGAGCGAAGATCGAGCGTCCGAGCTACCTGCTTAACTGCACGGTCCTTGCCGACGGCAGCAAATGCTGGGAGCCCGACTACGAAGAAAAGATAGTCTATATCGACGATTGAGAATTATTCTGCCATGGAACAAAGTAATGCATACAAAACGGTCATATCCGCCTACTTCTCCGGAAGAGGATATTTCACGACCATAAATCAAAAGCTTTTTGGCACCGACTACTTTGCCGATGTCGTCGCCGTTCTGCCGATTTTCCGTGAGCTTCAATGGCGCACGCAAATGGGCTATGCCCCCTGCGGTATACTTCAGTATCTCCCCGCCGGAGACTGGGTCGATGTTGACGACCTTGTCGAGCGCTGCGGATATTCGCTTGCATTTGTGGGCGGCGTGCTTGAGGATGCTGCGTCGCGTGACTGGATCGAGCTTGACCTGACGGGAGAAAAACCTCGCTGCCGTAATGTCAAGTACAGGAACTCCGTGCGAGAGTGCATTGCAGCGTTCTACGGTGTTGAGAATTTTCAGAAAAAGCTCGATATGCTCGAAGAGTACAAGGGCGTTTTTACGCAGGTATATTTTGTTTTTCCTTACCCTGTCGACGATGAAACGACTCAGCTTCTTGTCTCTAAGGGCTATGGGATCATAAGATACTATGAGACGCGCGGTTCATTCCTTGAAATGATCCCCGCTGACATGGAGGATGTTGAGGACTGGCCGAGATATTCCGTTCTTGCGGAAAATGTCCTGTTCGATAATATGTGGTTTCGTAAAGATGAAATAATTTAAGGAGAAGGATAAAAATGAAAAAGCAGACTCGCATAATATCATTCTCAGGCAAAGGCGGTACGGGAAAAACGACCACGGCTTCCCTGTTTGTCAAGGCGGTGAAATCGCTCGGACTGTGCGACCAGATCCTTGTTATCGACGCCGACCCTGACGCAAACCTTGCCACCACGCTTAATGTCAGCTACGAAACCACGATAGGCGAAGCCGTTGACAGGCGCAAGAAAACGCTTGATGAGGGAGTAGCAGGCGAAAAGCTGCGCGCCGACTTTTACGATGCGGTGTACCACGGCGAATATTTTGATTTTGTCGTCATGGGGCGCAGGAAAGGTGCCGGATGCTACTGCACGATTAACAGTGTGCTGAATAATATATTCTCGGAAACGATGAACATGTACGACCTTGTTATCATTGATTTTGATGCGGGACTCGAACATTTTTCACGCGGCACGGGCAGCAATTCCGACACGCTCATAATCGTCTGCGACCAGTCAAAGCTCAGCTTTGAGACGGCGGAAAGAATAACCGACATGGTCGACGAGCTGAACCTGCCTTATTCCAATAAGTATATGGTCGGCTGCCGCTATGACGAGCCTAACAAGCCGATAATGAAAGGACTTGCAGACCGCCTCAATGTGGATGTGCTCGGATATGTCGGTTATGACAGTGAAATAGCTTCCCTCAATCTTGCCGGCAAGGGGCTCGACACTATAAGCGATGACAACGAAGCTCTTGCCGCCGTAAAGGAAATGGTCAAAAAGATACTTTCCGAGCCGGCATAAAAATTTGCTCCGGAGCGGATCATCCGCTCCGGAGTTTTTGAAAGACGAGGTGTTACCATGGATGATTTCAAGGTGCTCGAGGTAAAACAGAGCATATTTGAAAATAACGATGCCGATGCCGCTGCCCTGCGTGAGCAGCTTCGGCAGGAAAAGACTTTTCTGCTGAACTTAATGTCGTCACCCGGCTCGGGAAAAACCACGACTCTTATGTCGCTTATCCCAAAGCTCAGAGACAAGCTGCGTATCGGCGTTATGGAGGCGGATATCGACTCTGACGTTGACGCACGCACGATAGGAACTTCCGGAGCAAAGGTCGCACAGCTTCACACGGGAGGCATGTGCCATCTTGATGCGGATATGACCCGTCAGGGACTTGAAGCCCTCGGTACGGCGGAGGTCGATCTTGCAATACTTGAAAATGTAGGAAATCTTGTATGCCCGGCAGAATTTGATACGGGCGCCGTAAAAAACGTGATGATCCTCTCCGTTCCGGAAGGGCACGACAAGCCGCTTAAATACCCTCTTATGTTTACCGTGTGCGATGCGGTGATAATAAACAAGATCGATGTCATGCCGTATTTTGACTTTGACATGGAGTCGTGCCGCAGCTACATACTGCGATTAAACCCCGAAGCTAAGATATTCCCCGTCTCGGCACGAACCGGTGAAGGTATCCCCGCGCTTGCCGGATGGTTGCTTGAAGAAACCGAGAAATGGAGGAATGGTGAAAATGAGTGAGTGCACACACAATTGCTCGACATGCACGTCAAGCTGTGCGGACGGCGAGTTTCTCCGAGACGAAAGCCTTATGGAAAAGCTGATGCCCGGAGCGTCGGTCAAAAAAGTAATTGCCGTTGTGAGCGGCAAGGGAGGCGTGGGCAAATCAATGGTCACAAGCCTGCTTGCCGCCGAAACACAGCGCCGCGGTTTTCGCACCGCCATTCTTGACGCAGACCTGACCGGACCGTCCATTCCCAAGGCATTCGGCATAACGGAGCGCATGCGTTCAGCTTGTGATCACATGCTTCCCGTTACCACTCCCAGTGGGATTCAAATGGTCAGCATGAATCTTCTGCTGGATAAGCCCGAGGAGCCTGTGCTCTGGCGCGGCCCCATAATCGCCGGTGTTGTTGCGCAGTTCTGGAGCGAGGTCATGTGGGACGGCGTGGATTATATGTTTATCGATCTCCCGCCGGGGACCGGTGATGTTCCGCTCACGGTTCTTCAGGGGCTGCCGCTTGATGGCATCGTTATAGTCAGTTCTCCGCAAGACCTTGTAGGTATGATAGTTGAGAAAGCAGTCAAGATGGCACGCATGATGAAGGTGCCGGTACTTTCTCTGGTGGAAAATATGTCTTATTTCATTTGCCCCGACTGCGGCAAGATACATGAAATATTCGGTGAAAGCAAGGTGCGGAAGCTCGCTGCAATATACGGCATAGACGCTTTCATCCGACTGCCCGTCAATCCCGACGCAGCAAAGCTCGTGGACGAAGGCAGAGTCGAGGATATTGACTGTGATTATGTTGCAGCACTGGCTGACACCGTGCTCAAATAATACGTATGTCAACTGCACAGGCGGTATTTACCGAAGTAAGCGTTTTTCATAGCAATACCCGATCAAATAAGATGAATCGAACGTACGGATCGATTATCGGTGCGGTAATGTTGTCAGAGCATATATAAAAAGATACCGAGAGTAGCATAAATAAGCTGTTCTCGGTATTTTTCCGCCCAAGCCACGCATTTGATAAGGCTCTATGTCAATAGTTGGGGTAGAGCCAAAAATCCGAACGCATTTCCCATCGGAAATGCGTTCGGATTTTTCGTTTTTATCGAAGATATATCCTGCTGATGTTTTATTTCCCCGCACTTTTTATGCTGTACATAAGTGAATTGCGGCGGACAACGCTTCATCAATACGCAGATGCCTTAGGCGCAAGACAGAGGACGGCGGCTGCCTTTGCTTTCTCCTTCGGCTTTACTCAAGATCGCCGCTTGCGAACATCAGTGCGGACAGTGCGACTATCGGCGCCGTTTCGCAGCGCAGGATGCGGTTGCCCATCGTGCAGATATGCATACCGCACGCCCTTGCAAGATCGACCTCGTACTTTTCAAAGCCGCCTTCGGGGCCGGTTATGATCGCCGCCGTCGTGACGTTTTTCGCCTCCGAGAGAGCGTCCGATAGGCTCTCTCTCTCGCCCGTCTCGTACATGAAAAGCGCAAGCTCGCACTTTTTTGCGGCGTCGAGCGCATCGGCAAAGCCATGAAGCAGGCTCACCTGCGGGATGATCCCACGTCCCGACTGCTTTGCCGCCTCCTCTGAGATGCGGTTCCAGCGTTCAAGCTTTTTCTCCGCCTGCTCAGGCTTAACTATGCATCTTTCGCTGACGGTAAACATGATCTCGCAGGCTCCCGCCTCGACCGCTTTTTGTATGATAAAATCCGTCTTGTCGCCCTTGGGCAAACCGCAGATCACCTTCGTTTTCACTCTCGGCTCCGCTTTGCACGGCACCACCTCGATGACCTCCGCCTCCGCCTCGTCCCTGTCCGAACGCACGAGACGGCACTTATAGTCCGTTCCCATGCCGTCGCACACGGTCAGGCTTTCGCCGGGGCGCAGTCTGAGTACACGGATGTGTTCGGCATCCCTGCCGTATATCATGGCTTTGCCGCCGGACAGGTTCGTTCCGAGCATAAAGAATCTGGGCATTGCATTCACCTCTCTTGGGATTATCGCATATTTCTCACCGCATTGCAAGAAAAAGCATATAATGCGGCGGGTGATTGATTTGACTGACACCGTATTCGACAACGAGAAATTTGCAGAGGTCTGGAGCCGTGTATCGGAGCCCGCAAGCGATGCGGCACCCGTGCAAAGCGCCCCAGTGCCGATGCCGGAGCTGCGCTTTGTGCGCAAGACAAAGGAAAGCATGGCGATAAGATTCATACCGTGAAAATGAAAAACGGGGCTGCGCTGCAGTCCCGTTTCGTTATATTCTTTTCGGAATCAGGCCTTGAGTCCCTTTACGGTCATAGCGACCATGCAGGAAAAGTAGAGTGCACCGAAAGCGCCGATCGTTGCTAACATATTCATGTTCTCCTTTCATTTTTGGGACCTTGCCCTGATGCTTTGAGTATAGCGCTTTGTTGTAAAAAATCAAGTGCATTTTGTGCAATCGGCACAAGGGCGATTGTGCAAGTTGCACAACAAAACGCCGCTTGCAGCTTTTTTGCGGCGGTCTTTGACGGAAAAATGAATTATGAATCGCAAGGAGCTGCAATATTCATTTTTCGCCGAAAATGAATATTGCGGCCTTCGAAATCTGCAAGAACGGGCTTTTTTAAATGCAGTCGTTTTTGCAAAAATGCATAATTGCGCAAGCGAATCTTGCATTTTTGCAAGGCTCTGCTGCCTTCCTTCCCTCAAGCACGCACTGCTTTTCGGCGTGCGTCTAAACGGGCGCATAAAAATTTCGTTAATTTCGGAGTCAAAAATGCGGCGTCCGAAATTCCGTCGGACGCCGCATGAAAAATCAGCCTTCAAATTATTCATTCGTAGATCTCGGCATTCACAAAAAGCCTGTCCTTGCGGCTCCTGCCGCCGGGATCGCCGATGATTGCCTTGCCCTTACCCCTGTACGAGAGCGTGTCGCCCGTCTTCACGGGAGCGTCGCACTTAAAGCAGGGTGAGTAGTTGAGGCTCACAAGTCCCTCACCTATCGCCGACGACGCCGTGCTTCTGGAGACACCGAACAGCGCTGCGCACACGGCATCGAGCCTCGGACTTTTGACGGAAAAGCAGACGCTTTTCCGTTTTATTTCCGCAGGCGGGATCTCGCTCAGCGACAGCTCCTCGACCTTTGCGCCGTATCTGCCGACGCTCACGAGGCTGTCCTTTATGTGCCGCAGTACCGACGGCAGCACGAACACCGTCGCCGTGCCGTCCTTGATGCGAATGTCGCCGATCCACTCACGCTTTATGCCGAGACCCATTAGTGCGCCGAGATAGTCCCGATGCCCCGGCTCGCCGAAGCCGACCTTCACGGAAAGCGCCGCAATGAAGTCACCGTACTCCGGCTCCTCGTCCAGATACTCCGGTACGAAGAAGCAAAGCCGCCTTTCGCAGCCCTCGGTGCCGCCGTAAAACAGCGGTGTGCGTCCCGCCGCCTCCTCCTGCTTTTCTATCGCATACTGCTCCGCCGGAGTGAGAAACACGGTCGCCGTTATGCGTCCCGTTTTCTCGCTTCGGCCTTGCAGCTCACCTGCTCTTTTTAACAGTTCAATTTCGGGTCTTTCCATTTCCGTACCCCGCCATGCGTTCTTCCGCAAACAGAAGCTCGTTTACAAATTCCTTTACCGGCATACGCAGTACGCCGGAGCGCAGCGCCGACAGGCGGATGAGCGAATCGTTCGTGACGACCTTGACCGCCATGTTTGCGCCTATCTCGTCGGCAAGCTTTTCGATGTACATATCCGCCGTCTCGTTTTCCTTGGTGTAGGCTATGCGAAGCCTGCCGACCCGCTCACGTTCGCCCTCGCCGCCCTTGACCTTGTAGCCGTCAAACACCAGCACCGGCTCGCAGTTTCTGAACGCCGCATAGCTGCAAAGTCTGTCGATGAGGCGCTCCCTTGCAAGTCCGAGGTCGGTCTTTGCAAGCTCGCTTAATTCGTCCCAACCGAAAATGAGGTTGTAGCCGTCGATTATGAGCCGCTCGTCCTTGGGTGACGGGACAAAGCCCTCGTCACGTCGGGTGTCGGTGCGCACCGTGCCGTACTCTCGGCGGCGTATCGGCCCGAACTCCCGCTCAAGTATCGCCTCAAGCTCCCGGTCGTCGATGCCGTACCGCCGCAGTCTCGGCTCCGGCGCTGCGGTCTCTCCGCCTGTGCCCGTATCGATGTGCATATACTCGTCGGCAAGCTCCCAGCTCACCGTTCTGCCCGCACCGTGGGAGCAGAAAACGGAGTCTGCTGTGTTCGCAGGGTCGGAGGCGGGGTCGTAGCCGATGCGCTCGATGATCTCTCTTTCGTTGTGGCACGGGAGGTATCCCTTCACCTTGAGCGTCAGTCTGCCCCTGCCCCCGGTGTAGGAAGCAAGCTCACCTGCGTAGTCGGACATTTCCGACACGGGGCATGCGCCCGATATGACGGAGACGTTTTCCTCCTCGACCTCGGACTCAAAGTCTACGCTCATGTCACGCAGATCGCCTATCGCACGGCCTATGCACTCCGACGGCACTTCGAGCCGAAAATCGTACCACGGCTCAAGCAGACGAGACTGCGACTTCATAAGTGCCTGACGCAGGGCACGGCGCCCCGCCTCCCGAAAATCGCCGCCCTCGGTGTGCTTTAAATGCGCTCTGCCGGCGATGAGACTTATGCGCATATCCGTTATCGGCGACCCCGTCAGCACGCCGACAAGCTCGCTTTCCGCAAGCTGCGACAGTATGAGCCGCTGCCAATTGCGGTCAAGCGCATCCTCGGCGCAGCGTGTCGTAAATTCAAGTCCCTCGCCGACGGGCAGCGGCGACAGCTCAAGATGCACCTCGGCGTAATGCCGCAGCGGCTCGAAGTGCCCCGCACCCGTGACGGGGGCAAGGATCGTCTCTCGGTACATGACGCTGCCCCTGTCTATGCTTATGTCGAGGTCAAAGCGCTGCTTTGCCTCGGCCGCTATGACCTCGGTCTGCATTTTGCCCATGAGCCGTATGCCGATCTCCTTCGTCTGCGGCTTCCACACGAGATGCAGCGACGGCTCCTCGTCCTCAAGCGTTCTGAGCTTTTCGAGCGCCGTCACGGGGTCGGTGCCGTCCGAAAGACGCACGGCATACTCCATGACCGGCTCAAGCTCCGGCGACGGAGCGTCCGCCTCAAAGCCGAGACCCTGCCCGGAGAAGCTTGCCGACAATCCCTTCACCGCACAGACGCCGCCCGGCAAAACGCAGTCCGTGTTTTCGTACTTTGCGCCGGAGTATATGCGAAGCTCCGTCACCTTTTCCTCATGCACATCGTATGATGCGTCGGCGTACCTCAGCGTGTCCCGCAGGGAGAGCTTTCCTCCCGTAATCTTTAAGAGCGTCAGTCGGCTGCCCTTCGGGTCACGCAGTATCTTAATTACCCTTGCGCCGAAGTCGGGGCCGTAATCCGGCTGCACCGTGTAGAGCCTGAGCAGCTCCATAAGCCTGTCTATGTTAATGAGCTTCAGCCCCGACCCGAACAGCACGGGGAAAAGCTTTCTTCTTTGAATGAGCGCAGCAATCTCACCGTCGGTGACGGCTCCCGTCTCCATGTAGCGGTCCAAAAGCTCCTCGTCACACAGGGCAAGCGCCTCGTCCGTCGGGCGCTCGTTAAAGTCGAGGAAGCCGTCGCCGAAGCGGCGCCGCAGGTCTGCCATAACGCCGTCGGGGTCAGCTGTCGCAAGGTCGATTTTCGTGACGAAGACAAAGCACGGCACTCCCCGTTTTTTAAGCAGCCGCCACAGCGTTTCCGTGTGCGCCTGCACGCCGTCGGAGCCGGAGATGACGAGCAGGGCGCAGTCCGACACGGAAAGGCAGCGCTCCGCCTCCGGGGAGAAATCGACGTGTCCCGGCGTGTCGAGCAGGCACAGGGACAGCTCCCCGTGCTCAAGCATTGCGGTTTTGGAGAACACCGTTATTCCACGGCTCCGCTCTATGTCGCCCGTGTCAAGGAAGCTGCTTTTGTGATCCACCCTGCCGAGGGTTCGTATACTGCCGCAGGTGTAGAGCATGGCTTCCGAGAGGGTCGTTTTTCCTGCGTCCACATGTGCAAGGACGCTCATTACTATCCTTTTCATAAAATACCCTGAATCGAAAAATTATTTTTATTATAACGGATAAGTCCCCACGCTTCAAGAGCCGCCGGGGATTAAGTTTGCAAAAGCGCAGCTCCCTTAAACGACTGCTCCCGTCGGTGTAAAAAACTGTTCCATTTTTCGTGAAGCTGTATTATAATTTGTCCATACGGCATCACGGAGGTGTATGTATGACTGCGGTGCTGATAATTTTGGGAGTTTTGCTGCTCCTTGTTTTTCTGTCGGGGCTTATATTTGAGCTTGCCCTCATACGTCGTGGCGTGAGTCTGAAGCCACCGCACAAGGGCGGTGTCGTATCCCCCATGCTTGCCCCCACGGGCGAGGAGCTTTGGGCGTACAACATCCCCAAGTTCAAGGCGTTTAACGACATGGAGACCGAGACGCTGCACATCACCTCAGGCGACGGGCTGCGTCTTTCGGCGAAGCTGCGCCGTGGAAGCTCCGACGTTACCGTCATCTGCTTTCACGGCTACAAGTCCGCCGCCGTGTACGACTTCTGTGCGATAAGCGAAATGTACCGGGACATGGGTGCAAACCTCGTGTTCCCCGATATGCGTGCGCACGGCGACAGCGAGGGAAAATACATCGGCTTCGGTGCGCTTGACTCCGACGACGTGTGCCTTTGGGTCGAGAAGGTGCGCAAGGTTCTTCCCGACACCTCGATATATCTCCACGGCATGAGCATGGGCGCAGCGGCGGTCATGCAGGCAAGCGACAAGCTGCCGGAGGGGTCGGTGTGCGGCATCATCGCCGACTGCGGCTTTGCCTCGGCAGGCGAGGTGTTCCGCCGTCTCATCGGTGAGCTTGTGCATTTGCCCGCATTCCCCTTCGTCGGCATTTTCGAGCTGTGGAACAGGCTCCTTGCGGGCTACGACTTTTCGTCGCACGACTCCTGCAGGAGCCTTGCAAACACCCGCATCCCCTTCGTTTACATCTGCGGTGACCGTGACAGGTACGTTCCCGAAGCGCTCGCACGGCGCATATTCGACTCCTGCGCAAGCGAAAAGTACCTTCTCATATCCCACGGCACGGGTCACGCCGCAAGCTATATGCGGGACACCGAAAAATACAGGACACTCGTAACGGAATTTACGGAAAGTCATCGGAGGTAACACATGGAAAAACAAAAGCAGGGCATCGGCGCCCTTAACTGGACGCTGCTGCTCGTGATCGGCTTCTCGGCGCAGATAGCGTGGGTCATCGAAAACAACTGGTTTGCAAACTTCCTCTACTCCGACTTCGGAGCGCAGCTCGGCGTTGTCACCGCCATGACCATCTGCTCCGCCACGGCGACAACCTTCTCGGCGCTTTTCTTCGGGACGCTCTCCGACCGCATCGGCTCCAGAAAGCGCCTCATCACATGGGGTTCCGTCCTGTGGGGCATATTCACCATCGCCTTCGGCATGACGCACTACCTCAGAGACAGCATTTATAACGACGTCATGCTCATCGGCGTGACCATCGTCGCCGCCGACACGATAATGAGCTTCTTCGGCTCGATGGCTAACGATGCGGGCTACAACGCATGGTACGCCGACATGATGGACGACAAGAACTCCGGTCAGATCGGCGCCGTCGCAGCGACCCTCCCCGTGCTCGGCACCCTCGTCGGCACCCTCGTCGGCGGCATGATCGTAAACGGTCTTGCGACGAAGGAAAATCCGCAGGCGGGCTACATAGCCTTCTTCACCATCGCCGGTGCGGTGACGATACTCGTCGGCATCGCCTCCATGTTCCTACTTAAAGACTCGCCCAAGCTCCGCCCCGTAAAGGAGGGCGGCTTCTGGCATCAGTTCGGCTCCACATTCAATTTCAGGCGCTTCGTGTCGAATAAGGAGCTTGCGCTCGTGTTCCTCACGCTGTGCATATTCTTCATCGGCTACAACTGCTACTTCATCCACATAATGAACTGGATGAACTACACCCTCGGCTTTAAAGACCCCAGCCTCATCCTCGGCATCCCCCTTGTTTTGGCAATGCTCATATCGGTGCCGTTTATCAAGGTCATCAACAACAAGCGTGTGCCTGATGTCGCCGCCTTTGCGACGGTGCTGAGCATTGTCGGCTGTCTGTTCATCTACTTCGTCGTCGGTGCGCTCAAGGGCAGCCTCGATACCGAAAATGCGCTCTCGCCCGCAAACTGGTCCTGCTTTGTCGGCATAATTCTCGTCGGCGTGGGCTACGTCGTGTTCATGCAGTCCATGACCGTTTGGATGAAGCGCCTGTACCCCGAAGAACACAGAGGTCAATTTGAGGGCATACGCATTCTGTTCTTCGTGTTCTTCCCGATGATCGCAGGCCCCCTGCTTGCCGACCCCATCTGCCGTCTGTTCGGCGAGAAGGTGTATCAGGTCGTGGACAGCGGAAACCTCGTTTTCGTCACGGCGCAGCAGGCGACCGAAATGGGCTACGACATCAGCAGCATCGCAGAGGGCTACCTGCCCGTAAACGAGCTGTTCATTGCGGCGGCGGTCGTCACCGTGCTTGCGCTCATCCCCATGAGCAAGGCCGCGAAGCTGTACAAGGCGCGAAACGGCAGATAAGCAAAATTTCAGAAAAAAACGGACATCCGGCACGGACTGATAAGGCTCTATAATAAATGTTGGGGTAGCGAACCGGGATGGTACGCTGCGCCCAACATTTTCATTATCGGAAAATAAAAGTAGAGCATAACAGAAAGATCCTTTAAAATGAAGTTGCTATACACCACAAGAAAGGACTCTGTATGCTCTATGAAAGATAATATAACAAAACTGCTCGGATTGGAAGATGTTATCGTAAAAAATGTTTATGAAGATGCGGACAGGTGCCACATAGAGATGGAACTTCTCAGATGCGAGCATCGCTGTCCGTGCTGCGGTTCAATAACCGACCGCATCCATGATTACCGAGTGCAAAAGGTTAAAGACCTCGACACTCACGGCGTTCACACATATCTCCATATCCGAAAACGAAGATATGTCTGTAAATCCTGCGGCAAGCGTTTCTGCGAAGAGAACAGCTTCCTTCCCCGTTACTACAGAGTTACGAGCCGTCTGGTCGCCAAGGTGATATGTGATTTCCAAAGTCTCCGTTCGGCAAAAGATATCGGGAGAAATAATAAACTCCATTGCGATCCTTCCTACTAAACAAGAGAGTGCACGCCACTCCGTACACTCTCTTCTCTCAGATCTTCGTTATTTGCTCTACCCCAACTATTGACATAGAGCCAAAAAAGAAAACCTACAGCTCAAATAAGCTGTAGGTTTATGGTGGACGATACAAGACTCGAACTTGTGACCTCCCGCACGTCAAGCGGATGCGCTACCAGCTGCGCCAATCGTCCGTTTATCGGCAACGGTTATTATAACCGCTGCCGATTATTTTGTCAACAGTTTTTTCTCGGTTTAATTTCAGCGTGAGGAAACCACGACACGGCAGGTCGCCGAGGCTCCGTAGCAGGTGACGGTTATCGTCGCAACGCCGGAGCCGACCGCCTTTACGGTGGCTGCGGAGCCGTTGCTCTCAATCACCAGAACGTTCTCGTCGGAGCTGGTCCATACGATCTCGGGATTGACGAGATTCATCGGATACGGCTGAGCCGTAAGCGGCGTTTCGTCGCCGACACTGCAGCTGAATTCCGTGCGCAGGTCGCCGTAGTAGTATATCTTGACCTCCGTCACCGTCGGGGTCACGACAGGCGTCGGCGATTCACTCGGCGAGGGCGAGGGTGCATCCGAAACGGGCGGGGGCGTGGGCTGATCGGGGGCTGCGGGAGCGTCCGCATTGGGAAGGCTGACCGCTATCATAACGACAAGTGCGGCGATGACGGCGATAACGAGGATTGCGCCGAATATAAGCTGCCACCTGCGGTTGTCTGCGGCTCTTGCGTTTGCGGCGGTGCCTTTGACGGCAGCCGGCGTCGTACCCGGAACACGGCTGCTCTGCTGGACCCTTCTCGTCCCGCAGTTGGGACAGCGACGGCGAAGCGCCGAGAATTTATTGCCGCAGCGGCGGCAGGTTATCTGAGGAATGAAGCCCATAAATGCGCCTCCTTTTAAGCATAGGCTGACACGGCTGCCGCTTTGGGCAGCTGTGCGTCGACGCTCACACAAAAGTGAGCTTTACCTGTAAATAATACAGCAAAGCGCACGCTCCGTCAAGTTTTTAATAAACCGCTCAGTCAAACAGCGCCGACATAAGCTCGTCTGCGCTGCACGAGCAGAGGTACATGCCGTCTCCGAAGTCGGCGTACACGCTGTCGTCGACGAGCTTTACGGTGCAGGTGACGAGACTCCCGTCCTCCGAGAGAGCCGAAAACTCCAGTGTTTCGGCGTCCTCCGGCAGCTCGCCGTTGCCGGCATCGGACTTTAAATCTTTGCCCGGCGCAAGAAGCTCGGTCAGCTCCTCGGCGCTGATGTCGAGCGTATTTTCGCCGTTTAAAAGCTGATCCTCGATGACCGCATCCTGCGACATGCTATCATCGGTGATAAGTGCCGCAGAGCCCCTGCTGACGGAAAGCATCTCGGCTCCCGAAGCCGTCTCGTCCGCCGATGGCGCAAGGCGCTGTGCGGCGAATATGACAAGCGTAAAGCAGGCGGCAAGCGCCGCAATGCCGAGAAACACGCTCCGACGCTTTTTGGCAATCGGAGACGAATTTTTTACGGCGTCCGTAATGCGCTCGTGAAGCCCTTGCGGCAGAGCCTCATCCTCCCACACGGCATCGGAAACGGCGGAGAATGCGGCAATGGTACGGCTGCATTCGTCGCAGGAGGCGATGTGCCGCATAAGCTCAAGCCGCTCATCGTCGTTAAGCTCGCCGTCGAGCATTGCGCTGATTTGCATTTTTCTCTGCTTACAGTCCGTCATTTCCGCTCACCTCCCTGTGCTGTAGACGTGTAGAAGTCGGGAATGTTCCCGTCCTTCGTCAAAAAAGCGCAGAGCCGCTTTCTCGCACGGAAAATGCGGGACTTCACGGTGCCTTCTTCAAGTCCGAGCCTTGAGCCGATCTCTTCGTAGCTCAGCCCGCCAAGCTCACGCAAAATGAGGATCTGCCGCTGGTCGGGGCTTAGGGTGTCAAGTCCACGCCTCACTGCGTCACGCACAAGGGCTGATTCAAGACTGTCCTCCGGCAGGTTTCGCAGATCGGGGATCTCGCACTCCTCGCCGTCGTCCTCCTCGTCGTCACGGGTGAGAGAGACGGTCTGCCGCTTGCTTTTTGAGCGCAGAAAGTCAAGGCACACGTTCGAGGCGATGCGGTAGACCCACGCCGAAAATCGGCTGTCGCCCCGAAACGAGGACAGGGAGCGGCAGACCTTGACAAAGCACTCCTGCGTCATGTCGGCGGCGTCCTCTGAGTTGCCGGTCATGCGCAGGCACAGCTTGTACACCCCCGCCTCGTACTCCGTGACGAGCGCCTCGAAAGCGTCCGTATTTCCGCCGAGTACGGAACGGATTATTTCCTTTTCAAACTCCTCGGTCATATCAGATCACGCTTAATCCCGCTCATTATCTTATGCAGCTCCTCCAGCGTTTCGACACGGACAAGCCGCTGCCTGTAATATGAAGAATTGGCGATGCCCTTTAGGTACCACGGGAGCTGATGCCGTGCCTCAAGGCAGGCAAGGCGCTCACCGAAGCGCTCGGCGTACAGCTCCGTCTGCCGCAGCGCAAGGTCGCAACGCTCCGAAAGCGGGGGAAGGTCCGGAACGACCTCGCCGCCGCACAGTGCGTTCGCACGGGGGAATATCCACGGATTACCGAAGCTGCCCCTGCCGACCATGGCAAGCTCGCACTCGGTATAGCGGAGGATATGCTCCGCATCCTCCGGGGTGAAGATGTCGCCGTTTGCGATGACGGGAATATCCACGGCACGGCGAACCTCACGGATAATGTCCCAATCCGCACGCCCTGCGTACATCTGCGCCCTCGTTCTGCCGTGGACGGCGATCGCCGAGGCGCCCGCCTGCTGCGCCATGCGTGCAAATTCGACGGCGTTTACGCTGCCGCCGTCGAAGCCCTTGCGGAACTTCACGGTCACGGGGACGGAGACCGCACGGACGACGCTTTCGATGATGCGCCCCGCAAGATCGGGGTCACGCATGAGCGCTGAGCCGTCGCCGCTTTTGACGATTTTCCCCACGGGGCAGCCCATGTTTATGTCGAGAATATCCGCACCGCTGCCCTCAAGCGCCATGGGCGCCGCCTCCGCCATGACCTCCGGCTCGTGACCGAATATCTGCACCGCAAGGGGGCAGGGCATGGGCGGATTGTACAGCAGCGAGGCGGTCTTTTCGTCACGGTAAACGAGCGCCTTTGCGCTTATCATCTCGGTCGTCACCATCGCAGCGCCAAGCTCCGCACAAATGAGACGGAAGGCAAAGTCGCTGACTCCCGCCATGGGCGCAAGGGTAAAGCGCCCTTTAAGCTCTATGCCGCCGATGCTTACCATAGCATATCCAATCCCACGGGGCAGTGATCCGAGCCCGTGATCTCCGGCAGAATGTATGCGTCCTTTATGCTGCCGCACAGTCTGTCGGAAACGAGGAAGTAGTCGATGCGCCAGCCGACATTCCGCTCTCGTGCGGCGGCTCGGTAGCTCCACCACGAATATGCGTCACGCTTATCGGGGTAGAGACTGCGGAAGGTGTCGGTAAAGCCGGAGGAAAGCAGCTCCGAAAAGGCGCTGCGCTCCTCATCGGAAAAGCCGGGGTTTCCTCGGTTTGAGGCGGGATTTTTCAGGTCAATCTCCTCATGTGCAACGTTAAAATCCCCACACACGATGACGGGCTTTACCCTGTCAAGCTCGCACAGGCGGCTGCGGAATGCGTCCTCCCAGCTCAGCCTGTACTCTATGCGGCGCAGTCCGTCCTGCGCATTGGGCGTATACACGCAGACAAGGTAAAAGTCCTCGTACTCAAGCGTCAGCATTCTGCCCTCGTGGTCATGCTCGTCGATGCCGAGGTTTCGTGTGACGCTTATGGGGGTGTGCTTCGTGAAAACGGCGGTGCCGGAGTAGCCCTTTTTGTCGGCATAGCACCAGAAGCTCTCGTATCCGGGGAGGTCGAGACTGACCTGCCCCTCCTGAAGCTTCGTCTCCTGAAGGCAAAAGAAATCGGCGTCGACGGCAAGAAAAACGTCCTCAAAGCCCTTTTTCAAAACGGCACGAAGACCGTTTACGTTCCAGCTTATAAATCTCATAGTCCGGCTCCTCTTGCATCCGACAAAGCGGCGTTTCTCAGACGCTCCGGAACGCCGTCCGACCCGCACTTCGTAACCTGCGTTTTGACGGCGGTCAGGGCGTTTATGGGGATGCCCATGCCGTGGAATTTCCGCTCGTAGTCGGTCATTATCCCGCAGACGCCGTTTTTATGGAGGTCGTTTGTGAGCTCTCGTATCTCCCAGCCCTCGGAGCGCAGAGCGTCCAGCGACCAGTCGAAAAGCGGGCGGTTGTCCGTCTTAAAGCGGATTTCGCCGCCGAGGGGCAGGATGTCAGCATAGCTGCGGAGAAAGCCGGGGGCGGTGAGACGGTGCTTCGCATCACGGTTCTTGGGCCACGGGTCGCAGAAGTTTATGTATATGACCCCGACCTCGCCGGGTGCGAAAATGTCACGCAGAAGCAGAGCATCGGCATCCATGAAGCGGACGTTTCCGATGCCTTCGGAGCAGACAAGCTCCATGCCCTTTATCATTGCGTCGGGCGATTTTTCGAGCGCAAGCAGCAGCATTTCAGGCTCGCTTTCGGCGAGCGCCGCTGTAAAGCCGCCTTTGCCGCAGCCGATCTCCAGCCGCAGCTCATCGTATCCCGGAAACTCGGTTTTCCAGCGCCCCCTGACGGCGACGGGGTCGGGTATAAGCACATCGCCGCATTTTTCCATACGGGGCTTTAGGTTGGGTCTTTTTCTCATTCTCAAGGTCGTTCACACTCCGATTTGATTACAAGCCAACAATATCACAAAAAAGCGCAAACATCAATCGGCAAATAATTCGATAATTTTGTGACAATTTACCTTGAAATACGTCAAAGAGCGGCTTGAAATGTAAAAAAACTTGTGATATAATTTAACAATCAAAGAGAGCAAGGTTGAATTTAGACTTTTGCGCAGAATTTTAAGGAGTGGTTTTGAATGAAACGAGGAGTGAAGGTATCCCATAACGTGATTCGCAGATTGCCGAGATACTTAAGAAAGCTGGACGAGCTGACGGAGGCGGGCGTGAGCCGCATATCCTCCGGCGAGCTTGGCAGACAGCTCGGACTTACTCCCTCACAGATCAGACAGGATTTTAGCTGCTTCGGTGAATTCGGCCAGCAGGGTTATGGCTATAAGGTCACCGCTTTGCGCGCGGAGATCGCATCCATACTCGGCATGGACAGAGGCTTCAAGGCCATACTCATCGGCGTCGGCAACATCGGTCAGGCGCTCGTGTGCAACTTTTCCTTCAGCCAGTGGGGCTTTGAGCTTATGGCGGCGTTCGACGTCAAGCCTGAGCTTGTCGGCAACGAGCATGACGGCATCATGGTGCATCACATAGACGAGCTGCCGAAGTTTCTGGAGGAGAATCATGTTGACGTTGCGGTGCTTTGCGTTCCCAAGAAGCAGGCGGTTGCCATTACCGAGCTGCTTACGAGCCACGGCATAAATGCGATCTGGAACTTCACGAATGTGGAGCTTACCGCACCCGAAAGCAGTACCATAGTCGAGAATATACATTTCTCGGATTCGCTTTTGTCACTCAGCTACTTTGTAGCGCAGGATATTGACGAAAAGGCTGCAAGAGCGGCAAGACTCAACAAGTAAGCAGAAACGTCAAAAAGCGCAGCTTTTCTGTATTTCACCGAAAAGCTGCGCTTTTACTTTGAGGAGATCTTTGAGGAGATACTTATGTCAGATACGATTGCGGCGATCTCGACGGGAAGCTGCGTCTCGGCGATAGGCATTGTGCGCCTGAGCGGGGACAGGGCGATAGAGATCGTGAGCCGAATGTTTTTTCCCTCGTCGGGAAAGGCAATGGATGCGGCGAAGGACAGACAGCTCGTGTACGGTGAGCTTCGGGACACGGACGGCAGAGTGCTTGATCTTTGCCTGTGTACGGTGAGCCGAGCGCCGCACAGCTACACGGGCGAAAACACGGCGGAGCTTCAGTGCCACGGCTCGCCTACGGTGCTCAGAGCGGCGCTCGATGCGGCGTTTAAGCTCGGCGCAAGACAGGCTCTGCCGGGAGAATTTACAAAGCGTGCGTTTTTGAACGGGCGCATGGATCTCAGCAGCGCAGAGGCGGTGGCGGATATAATCGACGCAGAGACCGCCGAGGCGGCAAAAAACGCCGCAGGGCAGCTTGCGGGTGCGATATCGAAGAAGATTGAGCGGATATACTCAGAGCTTGCCGACATAAGCGCACACTACCATGCGGTGCTGGACTACCCCGACGAGGACATCGAGGACTTTACGCTTGACGCTTACCGCACGCAGCTTAGCTCCGCTGCGGCGGAGCTTAAACGTCTGCACGACAGTCACGCCGACGGGCGCATCATGCAGGGCGGCGTTCCCGCTGCGATAATCGGCAGACCGAACGCCGGAAAAAGCTCGCTTTTAAACCTTGCGCTGGGCTATGACCGTGCCATCGTAACGAATATTCCCGGCACCACGAGGGACACCATCGAGGAAAAGCTCAGGCTCGGCGGTGTGCTGCTGCGCCTTAGTGACACCGCCGGCATACGCAGTACCGACGACGAGATCGAGCGCATGGGCGTGGAGCGAAGTCTTAACGCAATGAACAGTGCGGAGCTTGTGCTGCTCGTTGTTGACGGCAGCCGTGAGTTTACCTCCGAGGACGAGGCGCTCCTGCGTGAGGCCGAGAAAGCGCCCAAGGCGGTGGTCGTGCTGTCTAAGTCAGACCTGCCGCAGCGCTGCCGTCCGCCGGAAACCGAGCTTCCGACCGTTAAGCTCTCCGCCGTCACGGGGGAGGGACTGCACGAGCTTGAGGCGGCGGTCAAGGCGCTGTTTCCGCTGCCGGACGTGCCTGCGGGCGAGATACTTACGAACGCAAGGCAGGCGGAGGCGGTCGCAAGGGCGCTTGAGCATCTTGCCTCGGCGCTCGACGCAATGGAGCGTGGGCTTACGCCGGACATAATTCTCACCGAGAGCGAGGGTGCGATGCTTGCCCTCGGCGAGCTTAGCGGCAAAACGGTGCGGGAGGACGTGACGAACCGCATATTCAGCCGCTTCTGCGTCGGAAAATGACACGAAAGCACTTGCGGTATACATCGGCAGTGCTATAATTAAGAGACACTCTCCGGAAGGGAGGATATGACGATGGAACCTAAAGACATGAGCCTTGAGGGCTTTGCGTCGGCGCTTGCATCGACGGCGCCGACCCCCGGCGGCGGCGGAGCCGCTGCGCTCGTCGGCGCACTGTCGGCGGCGCTCTGCTCAATGGCAGGCGGCATCACGCTGCAAAGCGGAAGGTACGCCGCAAAAAAGGACGAGCTTTTGCCGATACTGTCCCGCTGCGAGGAGCTTAGAGGGCGGCTTTTGGAGCTTATAGGCGAGGACGCAAGGCTTTTTCTGCCGCTCAAGGCGGCATACTCCATGCCGAAGAATGCCCCGGACTACGGGTGCACCATGGAAAACGCAACGCTCGGCGCCTGCCGTGCGCCGCTTGAGATGCTGCGCCTTTGCGCAGAGCTGACAGGCCTTCTGCGGCGTCTGAGCGAAAATTGCAGCCCCATGCTCGTTTCCGACGTCGGCTGTGCGGCGCACTGCTGCCGTGCGGCGATGGAGTGTGCGGCGATGAACGTGTTTATAAACACCCGCAGTCTTGCGGACAGAGACAAGGCGCTGAATATAGAAAACGAGGTGCGTTTTCTCCTTTCGGAAAACGGAGCCGAGGCGACCGCCGTCGGTGAAAAAATTGCGGACGGGATCGCCTGCAAAGGGCATGAGGCAATACTTATGCGTGGCGCACCCGTCGCCGCCGCAGCGGATGCGGAAACAAAAAAGCGTGCGCAGCGCCTTGAAGACATGGGCGTGACGCCGACGATAGCGCTTGTCCGTGTCGGAAATGACCGGGATGCCGTGTACTACGAAAAGTCGGCATCGGAGCGCTGCGAAAGACTCGACGTCGCCGTAAGAAGGGTGACGCTGCCGCAGTCTGCGTCTCAGGCAGAGCTTATGTCGGCGATACGGAGACTTAACAGCGATACCGGCGTTCACGGGATACTGCTCCTGCTGCCGCTGCCGGAGGGCTTTGACGAGAAGGCGGTCTGCGCAGAGATTGCAGCCGACAAGGACGTTGACGGAGTGTCGCCCGGCTCGGCGGCCGGTATATACTCCGGCACGGGCGAGGGCTTTGCTCCCTGCACCGCCGAGGCTTGTATGATGATTCTGCATCACTACGGCATTCCGGTCTCCGGCGCAAAAGCCGTCGTCGTCGGCAGGAGTCTCATAGCGGGCAGACCCGTCTCCATGCTCCTCACGAAGGAGGACGCCACCGTCACGCTGTGCCACAGCAAAACGCAGCGTCTGGCGGATGCCGTGCGTGATGCGGACATCGTGATAGCCGCAGTCGGGAAGGGCAAATTTCTCGGCGGCGACTGCTTTAAGGCGGGGCAGACGGTCATCGACGTCGGCACAAATTACGACGCAGACGGGCACCTTGTCGGCGACGTGTGCTTTGCGCAGGCGAGCCGAAGAGTGCATGCGATAACGCCCGTGCCTCAGGGCGTCGGGGCGGTGACCGCAGCGGTGCTTGCCATGCACACGGTGCTTGCCGCCGAAAAGCTTGCGGAAAAGAAAAAATAAATACAATACTAATGCAACAAGGGATAGATCCCCCGCAAAAGGGAAGGTCCCTGCCGCAGTATGTATGCAGCAAGGGGGGACTTTTTTGAACACAAAACAGTTATGTACAAATTCGGCGCTTGCGGCGCTTTGTGCCGTGCTGGGCTATTTTTCGATCAGCACCGGCAACTTTAAGCTCAGTTTTGAAACCCTGCCGATCATCATCGGCGCACTTGTGATGGGGCCGCTCTCCGGCTCCGCCGTCGGGCTTTGCGGCACCTTTGTGTATCAGCTTCTGCGCTACGGGCTTATGCCGACAACGCCGCTGTGGATGCTGCCGTACTGCGTCTGCGGGCTTATAGTAGGTTTTGCGGCAAAGGCGGGCGGCTACAAGCTCAGCCGAAAAAAGACGGTGCTTTTGTGCGTCATTGCCGAGCTTGCGGTGACGACACTCAACACGGGAGTGCTGTATATCGACAGCCGGGTGTACGGCTACACGGTGGCGTATGTGTTTGCGACGATCATTCCGAGGTATGCGGTCTGCGTCGTAAAGGCGACCGCCGAGGGCTTCCTGCTGCCGCCGATCGTAAATGCGCTGTCCCGCTTCGGGGCGGCAAAGGGAGGTGCGCGCAATGACGGGTGACGAGGCGATAAGATACATAGAAAGCCGCACCGCATCGACAAGGCTCGGACTTTTCCGCACGAGGCAGCTTCTTTCCATGCTCGGCGACCCGCATAAAAAGCTGCGCTTTGTACACGTTGCGGGTACGAACGGAAAAGGCTCCGCCTGCGCAATGCTGTCCTCGGTGCTTATGGCGTCGGGCTATCGCACGGGGCTTTACACGTCACCGTATATAAGGCGCTTTAACGAGCGGATGCAGATAAACGGCGTCGATATTCCCGATGCGGAGCTTGCACGGCTCACGGAGCGCATGATTCCGCTTGTGGAGAAAACGGACGATCCTCCGAGCCAGTTCGAGGTCATAACGGCGATCGCCATGCAGTGGTTTCTGGAAAAGGAATGCGACGTCGTGGTGCTTGAGGTGGGGCTCGGCGGCGAGCTTGACAGCACGAACGTCATCGACTCGCCCGCAGCGGCGGTCATAATGAACATCGGACTTGAACACACGGAGTACCTCGGCAATACGATTGCCTCCGTTGCGTCGGCGAAGGCGGGCATCATAAAGCCGGGCTGCCCCGTCGTGTGCTACGACAGCGGCAGCGAGTCGGCGGAGGTGTTCCGCAGCCGCTGCCGCAAGGTCGGGGCAAGCTACATCCCCGTGGACTTTTCGGGGCTGCATCGAACCGCACAGAGCCTTGACGGGCAGAGCTTTACGCTTGACGGCAAAAGCTACACGATACCGCTGCTCGGCGACCATCAGCTCAAAAATGCGGCGGTCGTTTTGAAAACCGTCGAGGTGCTGCGTGACCGTGGCTTTTCGATAAGCGAGGCGGCGCTCAAAGACGGGCTTTGCCGCACACGCTGGCCCGCACGCTTTGAGCTTCTGCGTCGGGAGCCGCCATTCGTACTCGACGGGGCGCACAATCCCCAGTGTGCCGAGGCGCTCAAAGACGGGCTTTCGTGTGTATTCCCCGGACGGCGCTTTACGATGATAAGCGGCATACTCCGTGACAAGGATGCGGATGCGATGCTCTCGTCGCTCCTGCCCTTTGCAAACGGAGTGTACTGCGTCACGCCGGACAGCCCACGGGCGCTTCCTGCGAAGGAATATGCACGGCTCATCGAGGAAAGAGGCGTTCCGGCGAACATCTGCGCCTCGGTCGGCGACGCTTTGCGGCTTGCGCTTAACGGTGGCGAGGCGGTGCTTGCCTGCGGCTCGCTTTACATGGCGGGTGAGATCGAAAACCTCTACCCGCAGGTGATGAAGGACATTCTGCGCCGTGAGTGCAAAAAGCGCCGGGCATCGCTATCGGACGATGAGAGGGAGCGCTTTTCCCGCCAAATTTCGGAGCGCATCGCCGAGAGCCGGGAGTATAAAAATGCCTCCGTCATCCTGTCGTACAAAGCGACGGGGACGGAAGCGGAGGTAAGTCTTCCCGACGACGGGAAGCTTATGGCGTATCCGAAAACGGAGCCTGACGGCAGCATGAAAGCGCTCGTGCCGGAGAGCACGGACGCATTCATAAAGGGCGCATTCGGAATATGGGAACCCGACCCGCTGCGGTCAAGGGAGCTTTCGCCGGAGGAGATCGGGCTTGTGATCTGCCCCTGCGTCGGCTTTTCGGGGCGGTACCGCCTCGGCATGGGCAAGGGCTTTTATGACCGCTTTCTGCCGAGGTGCGTGAACGCAAAGGCGGTCGCCGCCGCATTCGAGACGCAGCGCATTTCCGAGCTGCCGCCGCAGCCGCACGACTTTGCCGTCGCCGCCGTGTTCACGGAAAAGGGCGAGTGGAGATAACGTAAAACCCTGCATCCGCATTTTTGCGGATGCAGGGTTTTACTTGTAATTTCAGTCGTGAGAAACTTCGTTGTAGTTCTTGCCGGCGGCTTCGACCAAAGGCAGGTAGTCTGCATACTCGGTCTCGGTGGCGCAGGAGAACTCCGCTCTCGATGCGAAGATCTCGACTTCCTTTGCCGACTTGTCGATGCGTGCGAGCGTTCCGGCGCCGGCAACGCAGCCGCCGGGACACGCCATGCCCTCGATGAGGTAGCCGTTATACTTACCCGCCTTGGCGAGCATAAGCAGCTTGCGGCACTCTTTAAGTCCGGTCGCACTGACGACCTTGATCTCACGGTCGGGGTCGGTCTTGTGTATCGCATTCACGACCGCCTGCGCAACGCCACCGGTGACGGCGAACTTCCTTGCGTCGGCGCTCGCCTGATTTAGGGGCATTGCCTCGCTCATGGGAATGCGCTCCTTGTCGACTCCCTTGGCGGTGAACATTCCCAGCACCTCCTCGAAGGTGAGGACAAAGTCCACGTCGCTGCGGACGTGACGGCGGCTGGCTTCAAGCTTCTTTGCGTCGCACGGTCCGACGAAAACGACCTTGCAGCCGGGGTGCTGCTCCTTTATAAGACGTGCCGTGATGACCATGGGCGTGAGCGCAACGGAGATGTTCTGCGCCATTTCGGGGAAGAACTTCTTCACCATGTTGCTCCATGAGGGGCAGCAGGAGGTGACCATGAAGGAATACTTCGACGGCACCTCGGCGAGGAAGTCACTTGCCTCCTCCTGAACGCAGAGGTCAGCGCCGATGGCGACCTCGTACACTCCGGCAAAGCCGAGACGCTTAAACGCCGCCTCCATCTTTTCGGGGATGGCGTCGGGTCCGAACTGACCGACGAAGGCGGGAGCGAGCGCAACGTAAACGGGAACATCGCTCTTTATCGCCATGATGGTCTGGAAGATCTGGCTCTTGTCGGCGATGGCACCGAAGGGACAGTTTGCAAGGCACTGACCGCAGGAGGTGCATTTGCCGTAGTCGATGTGCGCTCTGCCCTGCTCGTCCGTACCGATGGCATCAACGCCGCAGTGGGTCTTGCAGGGGCGCTTCTGATGTATTATCGCATGGAACTGACACTCCGACACGCACTTTGCGCAGCGGATGCAGCGGGTTTGGTCTATCTGCGCCTTGCCGTTGGGCTTTTTGCTGATCGCCTTTTTGGGGCAGAACTCCATGCAGGGATGCTCGAGGCAAGCCTGACAGCCGTCGGTTATGGTGACGACGTTGTCGGGGCATTTGTTGCAGGCGAATTTGATGACGTTTATAAGCGGCGGCTCATAATATTTTTCCGCAATGACGCTTTCCTCAACGCCGTCGGAAATGTTGTTGTGAACGCCCAGCTTTCTGGTGGGCAGACCCATCGCAAGGCGAAGGCGCTCGCCGACGACGGCTCTTTCAAACAGCAGGTTGCCCTTGTATGCGCCCACGTCGTCGGGGTCGCCGGGGCATATTTTATAAGGAAGCTCCTCAAGAGCCTTGGCGTAATCTCCGCCCTCGTATGCAAGGCGGGCGATCTCCGTAAAAACCTTGTGACGTATTATGGTTTTGCCGGTCTCCATTCCTCTCATTAACCGTTCCTCCGCAATCAAGATCATCGGCTGCGGTATCAGCCAAGCTTATTATACGATTTGATGCGAGCATGTCAAGAACTTAACACACAACTTAACAAAGTATTGATATGAAAAAATGTTATAGTTTGGATGAAAAATCGGTCAAAACGAAAAATCCCGAATGCAAGGCATTTGGGATTTTCCGTGCTCGTCAGCCGAACATAAAGTCGCAGTCCTGCGCTCTGTACAGCGCATCGCAGCGGAACAGGCACCAGTTGCCGTTGACCTTCAGAATGTAGAAGTTCATGGGCTTTTCAATTTGCTGATCGCCGTCGGCGGAGATGAAGCTCACCCACAGGCGCAGCTTCACGCCCTCGGTAAGCTCACCGTGGAAGCCGATGAGATCAAAGCGCTCCTGCCAGTCGGAAAGCTCGGACTTGCGAAGCTGACGCATGCTGATGCTGTCGTCGTCGATCTCGTAGTCAAGCTCCGAGTATTTGCTGTCGAGGCTTTCGGCGATGTTTACTTTGTCGGGCTTCGTGTCAAGCTCAAAGTTGTCGCAGCGCTTTTTCCGAAGCTCCTTGTAAAACTCGTCGAAGCTGTCCCAGTCGCTGCCCGCCTTCTGCTTTTCGCAGTCCCGGAGGTAGGCGTTGTAGTTGTATTCGTAGTAGCGGCGGAGGTAGTCCTCGTCGTAGAGGTCAAAGTAATCGTCGGCGTCGTTATCCATGTAGGCGTCGATCGCATCCTCCGCAATGTCCTCCGGGGTCACGGTCGAGCAGGCGGAGATGACGATTATAAGCACCGCAACGAGCAGGAGCAGCAGCGCCGCAATGATGACGTATTTTTTGTATTCGGGCTTGAGCTTCAAAGGAATCTTTTTCGGGTTTTCCGCACTGACGAGCTCTCCGCCCCTTGCACGCTCACCGCAGAAGGGACAGATCTCCTCGCCGTCGGGAACGCTTGCACCGCATTTTCCGCAGAACATCACGCAATACCTCCCGTTTCGGTATAGTTTCCCTTATTATACCTTCCATCGGCGTTTATTGCAATAAAAAGCAGCAGGTTTTCCTGCTGCTTTTTAGTAAAGTCGGGGATCAATAAAAATTGTAAAGGCTGCTGGGATTCATGATCCAGTCGCCGTCGACCTTGTAGAACTCAAGGGTGTACTTCTGGGAGTCGTCGTCCTCGTCGCCGGTGACGGTGACTTTAACGGTGACGGAAACACCTTCGGTTACTTCAAAGTCGGTGTCATCGCCGTTTATTTCGTCCTCAAAGTCACGAAGGTCGGAGCTCTTGAGGTCCTTGACCTTGGTGACCTCAACATCATAATCCCAGTCCTTGCCATACTGCTCCTCGCAGGCATCCTGAAACCACTCGCATATGCTGTCGAGTGCTTCGATGGTTTCGTCCTTGTCGTCGTCCGCATCGTCCTCGTCGAACTCGTCGAGCTCGCTGGAAAGGTCGAGAAGTGCTTCCATGTTGGCTGCATCCCACACGTCTTCACCGGTGCCGCTGAACACTGCGTCAACAAAGTCCTCCGCCATGGATTCGGGGCTGCCGCCGCCGCAGGAGCTGATGAGGACGATCACAAGAGCGATGACCACAACAACGCCGACGATACCGGCAATGAGATTCTTGTTCGGCTTCTTTGCGCCGGGGGCGGGAGCCGCTCCTGTGGGAGCGCCGCAGGCGGGGCAGACTACTGCGCCGTCGGGTACGTTATTACCGCATTTTCCGCAAAACATTTTTCTTCTCCTTTTTGTTTTATAATAATGATTTTGCTTAAGCATAAGGGGAGCATCCGAACTCCGCCTCTGCCATGATTTTTTGTCCTTTTTCTTCGTTGTCGTTCCTTAAAATACGTCAGTATTCCTTCGTCCTCCGCCTTGATAAAGAACAAAAACTCAATGGCAGAGGTCAAAGATTTTTAAGCGAGAGATGTGCGTTGCAGGCAAGGCTTTGCGATTGTGGAAGGCTTTGTGCCTTGTGATTGAGCAAAACGAAGTCTGCGGCGCTCATATCCGCTTAAAAACGGGTTTGGATACGCCCCTTATGCTTACAGTTTATTCGCCGAGCTTTGCGCCGCAGTTAAAGCAAAACACAGCGTCGGACTCAAGCTCCGTACCGCAATTGGGGCAGATGAACTTCGGCTCCTCAACCGCCGGCTCTGCCGGAGCGGGAGCAGGTGCGGGCGCAGGCGCAGATGCCGGAGCGGGGGCAGGTGCGGATGCGAGCTTTGTTCCGCAGTTGTTGCAGAACAGGTTGCCTTCGGCGACCGCAGCGCCGCAGGTGGGGCAGGTAAGCCCCGACACCTTGGGAGTCGTCTTCATGGAAGCGGGGGGCATTCTCGTTCCGCAATTGTTGCAGAACTGGGAACCGTTCTGCACGTCGGCTCCGCAGTTGGGGCATTTCTCGACACCCTTGAGGGTCTTTATCTGATTGCGGCAGACGGCAATCTTCTCTTTCGTGTCGGTGATCTCGGTGATGCGCTCAAGCTCCTCGGCTTCGAAATCGTCCTTATGGCGCTCGTAGTAGCTCTGACCGATCTCAAAATACAGTCTTGAAATGCGCTTTTCATGGTCGTTCACAACGCCGTTGAGCCTGTTTACCTCGGCAAAGTTTCTTGCCTTTTCTGCCGCTGCCTGACCTGCGGCACTTGCCCTGCTGCCGATATTATCAAAAAACGACATATCTTTACCTCCGATTTATTTGATGAAAGTTTCAGATTTTAATGTATTTATATTACCACAATACCGGCTTACTTTTCAATACCAATAGCGGCACAAGGAAAAAATTTATTTGCCTTTTACGCAATTGAAATGACGAAAAAGCTGTGATATACTGAATTTAAATGTACTGAATTATACGGGAGGCGGATCATGGACTTTTTAAGAATGCTTGAAGGCATCAGAACGCCCGTGCTTGACGGCTTTATGTCCGTCGTTACCTATCTTGGCAGTGAGGTCCTGTTCATGGCGCTTGCGATGCTCATCTTCTGGTGCGTCAGCAAAAAGCAGGGCTACTATCTTTTCGCCGTCGGACTTTCGGGGATTGCGATAAGTCAGTTTATGAAGCTCTGGTTCCGCATCCCACGCCCGTGGGTGCTTGACCCGAATTTCAGCATTGTCGAGTCGGCGAGAGCCGGAGCGACGGGCTACTCCTTCCCGTCGGGACATACGCAGAACATCGTCGGTACGCTCGGAGTTATCGCTGCGTCGAACAGGCGGAGGTGGGTGCGGGTGCTGTGCATCGTGTTTATCCTGCTGGTGCCGTTTTCGAGGATGTACCTCGGCGTGCATACGCCGCTTGACGTGGGCGTGGCCTTCGGCGTGGCGCTGCTGCTTGTGGCGCTGTTTTACCCAACCTTCAAAAACGACGAGACCTTTGTAAGGCGTATGCCGCTTGTGCTGGCGCTGCTTTTAGGCATGGCTTTGGCGTACACCGTGTTCGTCCTGAGCTACAGCTTCCCGGCGGACGTTGACGAGGCGAACCTGCAAAGCGGCATCCACAACGCATTCACCATGACGGGCGCAATGCTCGGTCTTGTCGTGTCCTACGTTTTCGACCGTAAGGCGCTGCATTTTAAGACCGAAGCACCCTTTGTCGGTCAGGTGTTGAAGCTTGTCTTGGGGCTGGGACTTGTCGTTGCGCTGAGGGCTGTTCTGAAAGCGCCGCTCCTTGCGCTGTTTAACGGAAGCGAGGTCGCAAGCCTCGTGCGCTACTTCATAATGGTCGTGTTCGCAGGCTGCGTGTGGCCGGCGACCTTCCCCTTCTTTGCCCGCATCGGGAGCAAAAAGGAGGCCTGCTGATATGGCGGACAAAAAGTACAGGGACATTTTCAACTTCTTCAGGGACGGAGGCGAAAAGACCGTCGGAACCACTCTGCAGGGCGATATGTACAGGCAAAACGTCTGGACCTTCGGCAGAAACCCCGACTGCGACTTCGTGTACAGCGCACCGAAAATTTCGAGGGAGCATTGCCGGGTGGAGCTTGTTGACGGGCATTTTTACATATCCGACATGGGCTCAACAAACGGCACCTACTTGAACGGAAAGCTCGTGCGCCGCAAGGAACGCATCTTCTCCGGCGACGTCATCGGTATCGGCGACGTGGACATCGTGTTTACGAAAAGTATGCTGACGTGACAATAAGAATAAGAAAAGCACCCCCATCGGGTGCTTTTTTATTTTTCGGGGTTTCCGTTTATTATGTGCTTTTTTGCGTAATACAGTCCGATAAGGACGGTGAGGGCGTCAAGCCCCAAGAAAAACCACAGCAGCGGGTCATGCACGTCGAAGGCGCCGCCGAGGACGATAAACCACATCATGCTCGGAAACAGTGCGATTATGGAGCTCGAAAGATAGGCGGGGTACGAGGTGCGCAGCAGCCCGAACAGCACGCCCTGCGCCTCCGTGGACAGGTGCAGCGTATGTACGGCAAAGCAGAAAACAAAGTCGTTGCCGTTTGCGTTTTTGAAGTATTTTAAAAGCTTCGGATGATTTTCAAGGTGCTTTTCGACGGTGAGTTCCTTTGAAAACCTGCCGATGGCATACGAAACGCTGATGCACAGCGCCGTTCCGACAAGGCTTATCGCCGTCGCTGCCGGAAGCTCAAACACGAGCGAGCAGCCGATAAGCACCGCACCGTAGGGAATGGTAAAGGCGCAGCCCTTTAGAGCAAACAGCCCCAGAATTATGAGCAGGGCAAGGGGCTTGTTGCTTCTTGCCGCAGTTATCGCCTCCTGTGGGTCGAGCTTTCCGAGGTATATAAGCAGAGCAACGGCGGCGGCAATGAGGAGCATTATGATGACCGGTATGTAGTTTAAAAGCTTTTTCATCAGAACGAGATGACACCCAAATGCTCAAGTAAAATTTTCAGACCCATAAGTATAAGTATGATGCCGCCGACAAGCTCGGCCTTGTCCTTATACTTTGCGCCGAACACGTTGCCGACCTTGATGCCGACTATCGAGAGTAAGAAGGTCGTCGTGCCGATGGTCGCAATGGCGGCGATTATATTGACACCGAGGAACGCAAAGCTCACGCCGACGGCGAGGGCGTCGATACTTGTTGCGACGGCAAGCAGGAGCATGGTCTTAAAGCCGAAGCTTGCGTCGGTTTGCTCCTCATCGTCGTCACCGAGCGCCTCACGCACCATGTTGCCGCCGATAAGCACAAGCAGAGCAAAGGCAATCCAGTGGTCGATGCTCGCAATGGCGCTTTCAAAGCTGTGGCCGAGAAGGTAGCCGATGAGCGGCATGAGCGCCTGAAATCCGCCGAAGTACAGTCCGACAATCAGAGCGTGACGGGGCAGGACCTTCGGCACGGACAGACCCTTGCAGACGGATACGGCAAATGCGTCCATCGACAGGGCTATTGCAATTAAAAGAATTTCAACAAAGCTCATAATGTGCCTCCAAACACAGGGTGAGTTAAAAGATATACCCAAACGGGCGTCGTGTCAAGCAAAGGATTCTTGACATCTCCGCCCGATGTGGTAATATGTGACTTGATGTCGGTACTTTAAAAATTTTAAAGATAATGCGAGGTATAGACCATGAGCAATAAAAGAGACGGCTTCTTCGGACGCAGAGACGGGCATCTTATCAGAAATGCCGACAGTATGCACGTTATTATGCCGCTTATGTACCCCAACCGCTGTGACAACGAGGCATATATCTCGGAGATCATCGACCTTACGAGAGTGGACGAGTATTTAAAGCAGCGCAACGCCGGAGACCCCAAGTTTAAGTACACGCTGTTTCATGTGATCGTCGCCGCCATGCTGAAGGTCATTATCCTTCGCCCCAAGCTCAACCGTTTCATATGCAACAAGAACCTTTACATGAGAGAGCATTACAGCGCTTCGTTTACGATAAAGCGCGAGTTCAGCGACGATGCGGGTGAGGGGCTTGCTTTTCTGTACGCCGACCCGGACGACACCTTCGAGACGCTGCATCGGGAGCTTTATAAGCAGATCTCCAACGGCAAGGAGGGCGGAAGCGACACTTCGTCAGATGCTCTTGACATGGTCAACAAGCTGCCCCGTCCCATACTCAAGGGATTCATGGTGATTATGCGCTTCCTTGACAGACACGGATGGATGCCGGAGATGCTCATCGGCACCGA
The DNA here is from genome assembly GCA_963625655.1 of Oscillospiraceae bacterium. Lineage (GTDB taxonomy): Bacteria > Bacillota > Clostridia > Oscillospirales > Oscillospiraceae > F23-B02. The sequence goes on along the minus strand of CAVFTS010000006.1, from coordinate 13,773 downwards.
CCCCTACTACGCATCGGTCATTCTCTCGAACCTCGGCTCCATCAAGCTCAAGAGCGGCTACCATCATCTGAACAACTGGGGTACCACCTCGCTGTTTGTCATCGTCGGCGAGATGAAAAAGCGCCCGTTTTATAACGAGGACGGCAGCTATACCATGAGAAACAGCGTGGAATTGGGGCTCACTATCGACGAGCGCCTTGCCGACGGCTACTACTATTCCAAGAGTGTCCGTCTGCTCAAGTACATTCTTACGCATCCCGAATGTCTTGACGAGCCTCTCGGCACCCCGGTAGACTACAAATAATATATAATATAAAAAATGCTTGCAATGCGGCGCACGGTGTGCTACAATTCACTTTGCGTCTTGTAACTGTGCCGCTTGCGGTATAATCAAGACAGCCTATGATGAGGAGATAAGAACAATGAAGGCAGGAATCCATCCCAACTATCAGCCCACAGTTATAAAGTGTGCCTGCGGCGCAACCATCGAGACCGGCTCTACCCGCCCCGGTATCAGCGTTGAGATCTGCTCCAAGTGCCACCCCTTCTACACCGGCAAGCAGAAGCTCGTTGACACCAGCGGTCGTGTTGATAAGTTCAACAAGAAGTACGGCATCAAATAATCAATATTTATTTGCTCTCGAACGCCATGTCGCAAGACGTGGCGTTTTGCCGTATTTTGCAGTGAGGATGAATTATGGATAAAAACGATATTACAATAGAACGTGCGGTGCTTGCGGGACTCAACGCCGCCGGTCTGCCGCAGTCCGAGCGCAGCACCGACATCACGATGGACGAGCTTGCCGCCCTTGTTGAGACGGCGGGGGGCGAGGTCGTCGGGATGTTCATTCAGAACCGCCCCACGCCCGACCCAGGTACCTTTATAGGCGACGGCAAGGTGCTTGAGCTTAAAGACTTCATTACCGCAAACGAGTGCAACCTTGCCGTGTTCGATAACGAGCTTTCGCCCTCGCAGATGCGTGTGCTTTCCGAGGCGTTGGGCGTCAAGGTGCTTGACCGCAGCGGACTTATTCTCGACATTTTTGCACAGCGTGCGCAGAGCCGTGAGGGCCAGCTGCAGGTCGAGCTTGCGCAATATAAGTACCTGCTGCCGAGGCTTACGGGTATGTGGACGCACCTTGTCAGGCAGAGCGCCGCCGGCGGCTCATCCCCCATCGGCACGAGAGGTCCCGGCGAAACGCAGCTTGAGACCGACCGCCGCCATATCCGCCGCAAGATACAGAAGCTTGAGGAGGAGCTTGGCGCCGTGCGCAAGGTCAGATGCACCCAGCGCCGCCGCCGTGAGAAAAACGCCGTTCCGGTCGTCGCCCTCGTCGGCTATACCAATGCCGGAAAATCAACGCTTTTAAACTGTCTCACAGGCTCCGATATTCCCGCAAACGACCGCCTTTTCGATACGCTCGACACCACCACGAGAAAGCTCAGACTCAGCGACCTTACGGAGGTCCTGGTGTCCGACACCGTCGGCTTTATCCGCAAGCTGCCGCACCATCTCGTCGAGGCGTTCAAGGCGACGCTTGAGGAGCTGAGCTATGCCGACGTGCTGCTGCACGTCATCGACATCTCAAACCCCGACTGGGAGGAGCAGGCGAAGGTCGTCGACAGGCTTATACAGCAGCTCGGCGCATCGCAAACGCCGTGTATCAGAGTATTCAATAAGTGCGACGCCTATGTCGGCATCCTGCCGCACGGCGAGGATATTGTGTGCCTGTCCGCAAGAAGCGGCGAGGGCGTGAGCGAGCTTGTGCAGAGGCTTCTTGCGCTGCTTGAACAGGGCAATCACAGGGTGCATCTTGAGATCCCGTACTCGGACGCAGGCGTTGCGGACGCCTTAAACCGTGAGGCGTCGATACTGAGCCTTGAGTACACCGACACCGGCATCACGGCGGAGGTCGTCGTGCCGCCGGAGCTTTTCGGGAAGGTGAAGAAGTACATCCCCGGCTATGTCGAGCCGAAAGAGGATTGGGAGGACTGAAGCCGAGTGGACGAATACTTTGTCCCCGCAGGTGCGGGTGAAGCGGAATTTACGGAGAAGCGCTCCGAGTTTCTCGGTCACGTCAGAGCGATAGAGAGCGAGGAGGAAGCCCGAAGCTTCATTGCCGAAACCAAGAAGAAATATCACGACGCACGGCACAACTGCTGGTGCTACGCCGTGAAAGACGGCGCTGTGCGCTATTCCGACGACGGTGAGCCGCAGGGCAGCGCAGGACTGCCGATGCTGGAGGTGTTCCGGCGTGAGAAGGTCACGAACTTCGTGTGTGTGGTGACACGCTACTTCGGCGGCATACTGCTCGGCACGGGCGGACTTCTGCGTGCGTACACACGCTCCGCCGCCGATGCGCTTTCGGCTGCGGGCATCGCCGCCGTGCGGCGCAGAGCCTGCGTCGAGGTCGAGTGCAGCTATTCGCTGCTTGAGCGCATGAAGGACGGCGTCGCCCGCTTTGACGGCGAGGTGGACTCGGTCGATTACACGGCTCAGGTGACGCTGCGGGCGCACATCCCCGAAGAAAACACGGAGGACTTTTGCCGCAGCGTGACCGACATAAGCTCCGGCACGGCGACGGCGAAAACCGTCGGAACGCAGCTCGTTCCCGTGAAAGTGCGATAATGAAAAAGCGGCGCTTATGCGCTGCTTTTTCGTCAGTATTGCAGTATGGGAGCGGAGCCGTCGTCCTCACTCTTTTCGACGGAGCGGATCTCGACCTCATATGAGCAGTGATCGTTCACCTGAACAAGCACCCGGTCGCCGGTCCTTTTGCCGAGTACGGCCTTCCCGAAGGGCGACTCACGGCTGATAAGCCCCTTCAGGGGGTCGGTGCGCACGGTGGTCACGACCTGTATCACCTGCGTTTCGTCGTCGTCCGGCATATAGACCGTCACCTTGTCGTACAGTCCGACGACGTTCTCCTCACGGGAGCCGGAGTCGATTATGTGTGCGGAGCGGATCATGTTTTCAAGGTAGCGGATCCTGCTGCCGTTGCGGTTTTTCTGACGCTTGGCTTCCTTGTACTCGAAGTTCTCGCTCAGGTCGCCGAAGGCACGGGTGCGCTTGACCTCCTCGATAAGCTCGGGCATAAGCTTGTCACGGCGGTAAGATAGCTCCTCCTTCATCTTGTCAATGTCCTTGCGTGTCAGCTCGTCGTTCATTTCAAAACCTTCTTTCCGACGGACATTTTACAACCTCGGGGCGCCATATTCAAGCACCCAAATAAAATGTTGTGTTTTTTGCGCCGAAAGAGTAAAATGTATGCGGAAATCTTATTATGGGAGAATCGCCATGAATTATGAAGTAATTGATTTTAAAACCGTGAGCGTGAACTATAAGCTCGACACCGGCATCGGCTCGGAGCTGGGTCTGCGTGCGGAGAGCCGTGTCTCCGTCAAAACGCCCGACGAGTGGTGCGGCTACGTTTACCTGTACCTCAACACCAAAATACACGACGAGAACGACACCTACTTCGTTTTCGACATCACCACCGAGACGGTCATCAAGGTTCCCGACGAGATAAGTGAGATGAGCGAGGAGCTTATGCAGGAGCTTATCCCCCTTGCGCAGCAGCGCTCGTACACCGCCATTCGTGATATGTCCCTTGCGATGGGCATAAACGAGCTGGACCTCAGCAAGTGATATGAGAGAGCCGGTGCTTGTTATAATGGCTGCCGGTATGGGCAGCCGCTTCGGAGGACCGAAGCAGATAAAGGCGGTAGACGATATGGGTCACGCCATCATCGACTACTCGCTGTACGACGCAAAGCGTGCGGGCTTTAAGAAGGTCGCATTCATCATAAAGCGTGAGCTGGAGGAGGACTTTAAGCTCCGTGTCGGCAAGCGTGCCGAGGCGCATTTTGACGTGGAGTACGTCTATCAGGAGCTTGACCGTCTGCCGGAGGGCTTCTCCGTCCCGGAGGGCAGGGTAAAGCCCTGGGGTACGGGTCACGCCGTGCTGTGCTGCGAGGGCCAGGTGGACGCACCCTTTGCCGTCATTAACGCCGACGACTTCTACGGCCCCGGCGCCTACTCCGCAATATACGATTTTCTGAGCGCCGAGCGCCCGGAGAGCGAGTATGCGATGGTCGGCTACCGTCTGAGAAACACCGTGACCGACAACGGCTACGTCGCACGGGGCATCTGCGAGTCGGAAAACGGCTTCCTGCGCAGCATCACCGAGCGCACGCACATCGAAAAGGACTGCGACAACGCCGTTTACGTCGAGGACGGGGAGCGCTTCCCCGTTTCGGGCGACACGCTCGTGTCCATGAATTTCTGGGGCTTTTCGCCGATGATGCTCAGAGAGCTTCGTGAGCGCTTCCCGGCGTTTCTCGAAAAGGCGATGGTCGAGAACCCCCTCAAGGGCGAGTATTTTCTCCCTGCCGTCGCCGATGCGCAGCTCAAGGAGGGCATCGCCACCGTGCGCACCCTGCCGTGCAGCGAGACGTGGTACGGCATGACCTACCTCAGCGACCTTGACTATGTAAAGTCGGCGCTCGCCGGTATGCGCAGCCGAGGCATCTACCCCGCCCGCCTGCTTGATTGAATGAAAAAGACTTGAAAAAGCAAAGCTTTTTCAAGTCTTTTTTTTCATCTGCACACGAAGCGCTTATGAATTAAAGTGTATCGCAGCGGTCGTGAGATCGTCGTTTCCGTCGTCTATGTCGTCTATGCTAATGCCGCTCCACTGAGCCTCCGAGCCGGAGTAGTATACGTCGGTGATACTGCCGCAAGACAGAAACGCCCATGAGCCTATGCTTGTTAAGCTGGCGGATATGCCGACGCTCGTGAGTGCGGTGCAGTTTTGGAAAGCGCAGGAAACTATATCGCTTACGCCCGGCAAGGTTATATCGGTCAGAGAGGTGCAGCTTCCGAAAGCAAAGTAGCCTATGAATGTTACGCTGCCGGGGATCACCACGTTTTTGAGCGAGGTGCAGCAATTGAAGGCATAGGCGTTGATCTTCGTCACGCTGTTGGGGATGGTGACGCTTTCTAAAGCGCCGCACTGATCGAAAGCAAACTGACCTATGCTTGTCACGCCTTTTTTAATAACGACCTTCCGTATCTGCGATCTGCTTGTGTGCCATGGCACAGTTTCCGGCTCAAAGCAGTCATACATATCGCCCTTACCGCTGATGGTCAAAACGCCGTCTTCTAATGACCATACAAGATCGTCACCGCAACGGTTGCTGTTGTTTTTGATTATCAGAAATACGGCTACGGCGATTGCCAGCACGAGGCAGACCGCAAGTATTATCACAAGCGTCTTTTTGCTTTTGGCGGGGTTGGCTTCCTTATTCATGTCTCTCTCCGTTCTGCCGCTGCTGCGGCATCAATATTGCGTACACAATATACCACGGTGTCCGAAAACAATCAGCGAAAGAGAAAATAAAGGGCAGATTAAACAAAGACGGCACACCGCATTTGTGCGGTTTGCCGTCAAATTTTGTTAAGAATATTTCTTATCTGCACACGAAGCAGTGCCATTCTTCCTCGTGGAGATGGCGCAGAATTGTGAAGCCTGCGCTTTGAAGCGCAGCCGAAACCTCGTCCTCTCTGCCGTCGATTATGCCGGAGGCTATGAAAACGGCGTTATCCGACATGAAGCTGCGCACATGGGGAGAAAGCGGAATGATGACGTCGGAAACGATGTTCGCAAGCACGATGTCATAGCCGTCTCCGAGACTGCGGCGCAGCCCCGCATCCGAGCAAACGTCGCCGCAATACACCCGCAGGCGGTCGGGACCGATGCCGTTGAGCGCAGCGTTCGACATCACGACGTCGGGCGCCTTGGGGTCAATGTCGCAGCCGACGCAGGACTCTGCGCCCAAAACGAGGGCGCCGATGCCGAGTATGCCGCTGCCGCAGCCGAGGTCAAGCACCGTCCTTGCGCCGGGGACATAGTCCTGAAGCGCCGCAAGGCACATCTTCGTCGTGGGGTGACTTCCGCTGCCGAACATGAGACCGGGGTCGAGACGCAAAACGCAGCGCCCGTCTTCCTCGGCGCTTTCCCACTCCGGCACGACGAGCAGACGCTCGCCGACGGGGATGGGCTTGTAGTAGGCACGCCAGTTATTCTCCCAGTCGCTGTCGGCAACGGGGCGGGTCGTGACCTCATAGCGCTGCCGAATGAGAGCGAGAAGCGCCGCCCCCTCGTCGTCGTCTGATATGTAGCACTTTATGCGGGAGACGCCCGTGTAGCTGCGGCGCAGCTCGTCGTCAACGTAGTCCCAGTACTGACGGTTGTTTTCGAGGAAGTCCTTAAAGTCGTTCTCGTTTTCGATTATGACACCGCTGCAGCCGAGCGCACACAGCTCGTCACAGCGTGTATCAAGCTCCGACTCCGGGGTCTCGATGCTTATCTCGATGTAGTTCATATTCCACCTCTAAAAATCCCCCGCCTAAGGCGGGGGATGCGGTTATTTTTCCTGTTTTGCTTGCGGGAATCAGTCCGCAGGCTCGTCACATATAAGTCCGTAGCCGCCGTTCTTGCGGCGATAAACAACTGAAATTGCGCCGTCCTCCTCGTCGTTCCTGAACACGAAGAACTCGTGCTCCAAGAGGTTCATCTGGAGAATGGCCTCCTCCGGCGACATGGGCTTGATGGAGAAACGCTTGCTGCGGACGATGTTGAATTCCTCTGCTTCATCCTCCTCAGCAGGCACATAGGAGGGTTTGACCTCACGCTCCAGAGCTCCCTCCCTCAGCCGCTTTTCAAGGCGGGTCTTGTTCTTGCGTATCTGCCGCTCGATGGCGGCGACGCTCGAATCGACGGAGGCGTACATGTCGTTGGTAAGTTCGCTTGCCCTGTAGAACAGTCCGTTGTTGCTGATGGTGATCTCCGCAAGGAATCTGCCTCGTTCCATGCTGAAGGTGACGTAAGCCGTGCTTTCGGTCTTGAAGAACCTGTCCAGCTTGCCGACCTTCTTCTCGGTATAGGCCCTCAGCTCATCGGAACTGCCCATCCTTTTTTCGGTAAAAGTGAACTTCATTTGTGTCAGCTCCTTTCTGCGTTCGCAGGATGTCTCCCGCTATGGCTTTATTATAGCACACTATGCGCAAAAAGAAAAGAATATTTTATGAAAGATGCAGCAAGAATTTAGAAGAACGGGGTCGCATTTTGTTAATAATCACATGACGTACACGGTGCAGTCGGGCAGCTTCGCTTCAAGCTCCGCAATTTGGTCGGGGGTGAGCGAGGTGCCGGAGACGTAAAGCTCACGCAGAGTGGTAAGACCGTAAAGCGGGCTTGCGTCGGTGATGGGGTTGTCGCTCAGGTCGAGTTTTTTGAGCGAGGTGCAGCGAGACAGCACGCTGATGTCGCTTATCCCGCAGCCGACGAGACTGAGCTCGGTCACATCGTTTTTAAAGCTCTTGCCGCCGAGCTCAAGCGTCACCGTGACGGGGGTAAAGCTCACGGCGCAGCCGGGCAGCTTCTTTTTAAGCTCGTCGACGGCAGATTGCGTAAGCCCCTCGTTGCCGTCCAAAAGCAGCGTTCTGAGGTTCTCAAGCTTATACAGCTTCTGAAGCGAGGCGTCCTTGATGCCGGTGGAGTCCAAGCACAGCGTCTTGAGCGAGCTGAGGTCGGACAGCGCCGAAATGCCCTTGAGAGGATTGCGGGAAAGGTGCAGCTCGGTGAGCTTCTTGAGGTCGGACAGCGCCGTCACGGAGTCTATCTCGTTTCCGGCAAGGTTCAGATACTCAAGCTTTTTAAGACCCATGAGCGGGCGCACGTCGCTTATCTTATTGTTCTCAAGGTCGAGGGATTTAAGCCCCGTGATGTCCATGAGCGGGGTAAGGTCCTTTACGCTGTTGCCGCCGAGGTCAAGCTTCTCGAGAGAGGTACACAGCGAAAGCAGTGAGATATCCGATATGCCGCAGCCGGAGAGGTCGAGGCTCTTAACGTCACTCTTAAAGGTTCTGCCGCCGAGGGTGATCTCCACAACGTCGGGCGATGCGTCGTCACTGTAGATTATGCAGGAGGGGAGTGCGGATTTAAGCTCCGCAAGCCGGGTCTCGCTTATGTCCATCCCGGTGATGTAGAGAATGCCGAGATTGTGCAGCGAGTACAGGGGGGAGAAGTCCTCTATCCTGTTGTTGTCAAGGTACAGGGTGCGCAGCTCGGAAAGTCCGGAGAGCGCCGAAATGTCCTTTATCTTATTGTTGCGAAGGTCGAGCGTCGTAAGCTCGTTGAGCCCCTTAAGGAAGCTCAGCCCGATGATCTCGTTGTCGGAAAGGTCGAGCGTTTTGAGCTTTTCGAGCCGTGAAAGCTCCGACAGGCGGCTGCTCTTTATGCCCTTGCCGCTGAGGTCGAGTGTCTCGGTGTCGGCGGCAAAAGGCTCGCCGCAGATGATGACGGTCTTGCCCTCGTCGTAGGCTTCCCTCGCCTTGCGAAGCTGCTCTAAGCGCTTACTGATGACGCTGCTGCCGGAGTTCGAGCTTTCGAGTATGGCGATGGCGTTCACATAGTCGCTCTTTGCCTCGTAGCACTCCGACATGAGGAGCAGACACTCGTCGGTCTTTTTGACGGAGAGTGCCTGACGCAGCTCGGAGAGCGCCTCGTCGTACTTGCCGTCGTAGTAATAGCTCTGCGCAAGCTCAAAGGAGTCGTTATACGCCTTGTTCTGCGCCGTGCTTCTTATTATAAGAGTACCGACGACAAGCAGCGCAACGACCGCCGCCGCAATGCAGGCGATGGTGATGATGCGCTTTTTACGGCGCTTTTCCTCGGCACGGCGGGCGATGATGCGCTTTGCGGCGGGCGAAGCCTCGGACGCAACGGGCGCTTCCGCTTCCTCCTCGTCGTAATCATCGTCCCCGTCCTCCTGCGGCTCGCTTTCAAAGCCCTCCTCATCACGGAGCAGAGCGTCAAAATCAAGCTCGCCGTCCGGCGAAAGAACATAATCCCGCTTTATGCCGGCCTCGTTTAATGCCTCCTGCCTTGCACGTCTGAGCTTTTCCTCAAGCTCCGCCGTGTTCATTATAACGGTGGCATCCTTTCGGGCGGCACTGACCGTAGGCTCGTTATCGTCCCGGTTAAAGGCGCTCACGGTAAGGTCGTTGTCATCATGTATTTTGCTCATTGTCATTCTCCTGAGTTTGAGTATTGTCGCCGCTTGGAAACTCCTTCATTGCAAAGCATATGAAAAACAGCGAAAGCATTATACACAGCACCGAAAGCTCCGGCAGCCACTCCTCAAGCGTCATTGCGCCGCTTGAGGCGAGTATGGTGCTGAGGTCGTCCACAAAGACGTGGTACAGAAACGGCAGACCGAACAGCGGCAGAAGCAGCCACTTCGTGCCGATGATGCCGAACACGGTCGAAAAGTATATTCCCGCAACGAGCATATACAGGATGATGCACAGCACCGTGTGCAGAACGCTGTCAAAGCCCGTAGCCTTGATGATGAAAAACACCACGCCGAGCAGCACGGGGATGAAGGTGAGCGAAAAGTGCTTTTCCCCCATGCGCAGGATCATATACGCAAACAGCAGATTGCAGGCAATGGGGAGCGAGATCTGAGCGATTATAAAGCCCTGACTTTTCGTCTCCCAAAAGCCCCAGTAGCCGAGAAAGCGAAGGAGTGCGGACATCAGCATGAGCGCCGCCGAGATGCGGACAAAAACGTTGCTGCCGCTTACATGGTAGCGAGTTCCGTTTCCCTTCATGGCAGCTCAGAATGCCCAGCCGCCGTTGCGGAAGATGGGAACCTCCCTGCCGTCGGCGGTGATGCCGGTGATGTCTGTGTCGTGACTGCCTATCATGAAGTCCTCGTGAATCATCGAGTCGTTTATGCCCATGCTGCGGCATTCCTCGATGCTGTACTTGTCGTAGTCCCTGATGCAGCTCGTAAAGCCTGCGCCGAGCGCAAGGTGACAGGCGGCGTTTTCGTCAAACAGCGTGTTGTAGAACATGATGCCGCTGTTGCGGATGGGGCTGTCGTAGGGTACGAGCGCACACTCACCGAGCATCGCTGCGCCCTCGTCCATGGCGACCATGGTGCGCAGAGCGTCCTCGTTCTTCTCGGCGTGTACCTCGACCACCTTGCCGCCTTCAAAGCGGACGGAGAAGTTTTCGATCATAACGCCACGGTAGGAGAGCGGGCGGGTGGAGTAGACGATACCCTCTGCGTCTCCTCTCATGGGGCTTGTGAAAACCTCCTCGCTGGGGATGTTCGGGTTGTAGGTTATGCCGCTGCCCAAGGTATCCTCCGCACCGGCAAGGAAGAGCGCCTCCGGAATGAGACCGACGGAGAAGTCCGTGCCGTTCGAGGAGCTGTACTTCAGTCTGCGCAGACCGAGGGAGTTGAGGTAATCGCAGCGGCGCTTTAAGTCGGCGTTATGCTCACGCCATGCGTTCACACCGTCACCGTCGGCACGGGAGGTGTAAAGTATCGCCTCCCAAAGCTTTTCGACCGCTTCATCAACGGGCAGCTCCGGGAACACCTTGCTCGCCCATTTCTTTCCGGGAACGGCGGCGATGCACCACTGGTACCTGTTCTCCATCTCGTCACGGATGGGTTTTATGACCGACCAGCGTTTCTGTATCGCCTGACCCCACTTTTCCTGATCCATGCCGTCAAGCCCGTTGGGGTCGGAGGATTCGAGATATATCATCGCAGGCAGGGTCTTTGCCCTGTAAAGAAGCTTCTCACGCTCCCAATCCTTGACCTCGCCGAGACCGTCGGCGCTGCGATATTTGACGTTTAAAAGCCGGAGGGGCTGATGCGACCACTCCACACGGACGTCGCTTGCACCCGCCTTATAGCATTCCTCGACCACGAGCTCGACGAAATCGGGCTGGTCAAGCTCGGCGTTTATGACGACCTCCTGTCCTTCTCGGACGTTTACGCCGACCCTGACTATAAGCTCGGCAAAGGATTTCTTCTTGTTTATATCCATGGTTTGCACCTCTCCGATATTTTCGTGCGGATATTATAACACAGCCCGTCCCGAATTACCACTACAATAAAAATAAGTATGTAAACTTTTTGTTTCGCCGCTTGAGAAGCCGGACGGATTGTATTATACTACAGCACATGAAAAATGCTTATTCGGGGTGATAACATGGCAGGAACGAGCTATGCGAAAATTATATCCGTGTTTCTGGCGATAGCCTGCATATTTGCGGCGATCTCCGGTGTGGCGGAGCTTGTGAGCGGACTGAGTACGCTCAGCACGGAGAAGGAGGAGTACGATACGTTTGCCTCCGAGCTCAACGAGCTTTTTGACGCAGAGGAAAAGATCAAGTCGCAGCGCAGCGAATACGAAAGCCTGAAAGCGGACTACGACAAGCAGGCGGCGGAGTACGAGCTGAGCCTGAGCAAACACGCAGACGACGTGGATAATTATGAAAAAAGCGCCGCCGACTACAATCAGAAGCTGCTGCAATACAGCGTCGGGCAGAACACCCTTGCGACCGGACTGAGCGGGATAGACAGCGGAAAGCTGCAGCTTGAGTACGGCTTCGGCGCATACGAGCAGGGAAAGAGCGAGTTTGACAAAAGTCTGAGCGATTTTGAAAACCAGAAGGCGGAGTTTGAGCAGAGCAAGACGCTTTACGATACCGGACTTTCAATCTACAACGACACCGAAAAGAGCTACAACGAGCTGACCGACAGGATAGACGAGCTTCAAAAGAGCGGCATGAGCCGTGAGGAAGCACTCAGTGCCGTGTCGGCGGAGCTTGGCACCGAGGTCACGGAGGAGAGCCTTGCGCAGACGGCTTCCGCACTTGAGACGGCAAAGACCTCGCTTACGATGCTGGGGTCGGTCATCGAAATGGCGGAGGGCGTGATGCCCGCAGCCGAGGCTCAGCTGGCGGAGGGTCAGGCGCAGCTCAATGAGCTTTACGCTCAGCTCGTGCAGGCGAGGACATCGCTTTCGGAGGCGGAGGCAACGCTTGCGGCGGGAAGGAGCCAATTAAATGCCATAAACAGTGAGCTTTACGGCAGCCGTGAGGGACTTACGGAAGCCGCGTTGCTTATAGCCGAGAACGAGGCGAAGCTTGAAGAACGCAAGGCGGAGCTTGACCGCAGCCACGAGGCGCTTGCCGATTACGAGGATATGCAGGAGAGGCTGCGCCGCAGTCACTCCCGTTTCGTCGGCATGGGACTCGGCAGCGAGGAGGACGACGACGAGACGCTGCTTGCGGCGGCACAGGAGAAGGCGGACACAATGTACGCCGAATACTCCGGCAAGCTGTGGGGACTTATAGCGGGCGTTGCGCTGCTGCTCATTGCGGCGGCGGGCTACATTGTCTTTGCGGCGATGATCAAAAGGCGCATAGACCGCAGGAGCTTTATAGCGGCGGCGGCGATCTTCGTGCTGGCGCTTGCCTCGGCGATAGTGGGTCTTGCGACGGGGGCGGTCGGCAGCTCGGCCGTCATATCCGCATTTGCTGTCGCAGTCTTTGCGGCGCTGGAGCTTCCCGCAATGAATAAGGACATAAAAGCAAAAAATGCTTGACATTCGGGCAAAAAACGGTATAATTATAAAGCCTGTCCACAGACGGGCAATCCTTGCTCCCGTGTTGAGCGGGGGCCAACAGACCAGAAGGAGGTGCAAACCATGGCAAAAGCAATTGATAAGTACGAGGTAATGTACATCATCAACCCGAACTTCAGCGAGGAGCAGATCGCTGCTATCGTCGAGAAGTTCAAAGCTCTCATCGAGGCCAATGGTACCCTGGACGAACTGGAGGAGATCGGCAAGCGCAAGCTCGCATACGAGATCAACTACATTTCCGAAGGCTACTATGTTCTGATGAAGTTCACCGGCGAACCCGGCCTGCCGGCAGAGCTTGACCGTATCCTCGGTATTACCGACGGCATCCTGCGTCGCCTGATCACCCTGCGTGCAGAGTAAGGAGACGTAAAATGCTTAATCACATCACCATTATGGGACGTCTGACCCGTGATCCGGAGCTCAGATACACCCAGTCCCAGACGCCCGTGGCATCCTTCACCCTCGCCGTTGACCGTGATTTCGGCGGCAGAGACGGCGGAGAGAAGCAGACCGATTTTATCGACTGCGTCGCATGGCGTCAGACGGCCGAATTCGTCAGCAAGTATTTCCAGAAAGGCAGCATGGCGGTAGTTTCCGGCAGACTGCAGATCCGTGACTGGACCGACCGTGAGGGCGGCAAGCGCCGCAGCGCAGAGGTCGTTGTTGACAACATCTATTTCGGCGAAAGCAAGCGCCGTGAAGGCGGCGAGAGAAGCAACGATTTCCGTCCCGCACAGAACAGCTTTGAGAGCGTCAGCCCCTCGATGGGTGCGTCCGCATTCTCCGAGCTCAGTGACGACGACGGCGAGCTTCCGTTCTAAATTCTAACAGGAGGATACAGCTATGGCTTTTGATAAGAACAACCCCAAGAATCGCAAGCGCAGAAAAGTTTGCCAGTTTTGCGTTGACAAGGCCACCGGCATCGACTATAAGGATACCGCAAAGCTGCGCCGTTATATGTCCGAGCGCAGCAAGATCCTGCCCCGCCGTACCACCGGCACCTGCGCAATGCATCAGCGTCAGCTCACCGAGGCAATAAAGAGAGCCCGTGTTATCGCTCTTCTGCCCTACGTTACCGACTGAGCAACAAATTGAAAACCCATCTGAAGCACCGTGCGATGCACGGTGCTTCAGTCTGTCAAAGAACTATGTAAAAGCAAACGCAATAAGTAAAATTCAATACGCAGCAGGGGGAGTGTGAGGGGGTAGCGAAGCGGCGGTGCGGTAGTGAATGACATGCCGGGGGCATGTCAGAG
>CAVFTS010000005.1:0-67944 GCA_963625655.1 Oscillospiraceae bacterium | reverse complement strand
TATTGAATTTTACTTATTGCGTCTGCTTTTAAATAGTTCTTTGACAGTCTGAAAAGGAAGCACCGCTCGGCGGTGCTTCCTTTTGCTATACGGCTTACAGAGCCTTTAAGATGTTCAGAAGCAAGGTCCAAGTCCTTGCTGTGGAAGCTATGTCAAGCTTTTCGTTGACGGTGTGAATGTCGAGAATGTCGGGTCCTATGGATACGCAGTCAAGCCCGTCTATCTTCGACGAAAACAAACCGCATTCAAGCCCGGCATGCATCACGTTTACCACGGGCGCTCTGCCGTACTGTGCCGAAAAGGCGTCGACGACCGCATCACGAAGCGGAGAGTCCTTGCAATATTCCCAAGCGGGGTACTCGGAGCCGCAGTCGGCAGTACCGCCGCAGTCAACGATAACGTCGGAGACAAGCTTAATAAGACCCTCCTTTTCGAGCTTTACGGAGCTTCTGAGGCAGAAGGTCATGCTCACGGTGTCGCCCTCTGTGCTAAGTACACCGAAGTTGAGCGAGGTTTCGACAAGCCCCTCAATATCGGCGCTCATGGTCTGTACACCGTCGGGAATCCTGCACATGGCAGATATGACGGAAGCTGCCGAATCGTCGTCGGCAACGGATACGACGCCGCTTTCAAGAAGCTCAAAGCTCACATATGCATTGGGGTCGGTGCTCGCTATGCGCAGCTTTATAAGCTCACCCTGAGCCACTGCGATGTGCCGGACAAGCTCCGATTCGTCTGGCCGGAAAGCTATGATCGCCTCGGAGTGGTTTGCAATGGCGTTATCCTTTTCGCCGCCGTCGAGCGACACAAGATGCACATTCCGCAATGCGCAAAGCACATGCAGCAGCTCACCCATAAGTTTGTTGGAGTTGGCTCTGCCCTTCTGAATCTCGGAGCCGGAGTGACCGCCGGTCAGACCGCCGACCGTCAGCCTTGCTGTGAGGTACTCGCCTTCGGTTCTCTTTAACTCAAACTGGCCGTATACTCTTGCACCGCCTGCGCAACCGACGGTTATTATGCCCTCGTCTTCCGAGTCGATGTTTATCATTCTGCGCCCTTTGAGTACGGAGGTGTCAAGAAAGACGGCGCCGTCCATACCCGTTTCCTCGTTTATCGTGATGATCGCCTCGATGGGAGGATGCGGAATATTGTCACTGTCCATGAGCGCCATTATCATTGCGACCGCAATGCCGTCATCGGCGCCGAGGCTCGTTCCGTCTGCCCAAAGATACTCTCCGTCGCTCTTGAGTCTGAGGCCGTCCCGCTCAAGGTCGATATCGGATTCGAGGGTCTTAACTGCAACCATGTCCATGTGTCCCTGGAGCATGACGGTCGGGTGCGATTCATATCCGGGGGTCGCAGGCTTTCTGATTATTACATTGCCGACCTCGTCCTGAATATAGTCAAGATTACGCTCGGCGGCAAATTTGCAGCAAAGCGCACTGATCTGCTCCGTGTTGTCCGAACCGTGCGGAACGGAGGAGATCAGTTCAAAAAACTCAAAAACCTTTTCGGGCTTTAATTCGCAAACATTCATAACAACACCTCATTCCCATTTTGACCACACGTCCGGGCAATAGCCGACGGTAGCCTTCTTCCCGTTTCTTACGACGGGAGTTTTGATAAGCCACGGACATTCAAACAGCTTCTGGAGCTGTGCGTCTTGACCCGCAAGATATTTTAACAGAGGGTAGTCGGGGTCGGACTCGTTTACCATCGCAGCAAGCCCTACGGCGTTTTTGACCGAATTAAGCTCTCCCCTGCTCATACCGTATTTCATTATATCGACAAACTGATATTTAATCCTTCGCTCTTTAAAGTAGCGTTCGGCCTTTTTTGTATCAAAGCACTTTGATTTGCCGAATATCTGTATGTTCACAGCGCCCTCCTGAAAATATTGTAAAGGTTATTCCAAAATATATCCCGTACACAGTCCTCGTTGTAGTTACGGCGCAGCAGCTCACAGTAGAGCTTTTCAAGATCCTGTACGCCGGAAATGCCGTCCGGCAGAGAGTCAACACCGTCAAAATCGCAGCCGAGGAACACCGAGTGCCGTCCGCCGAGGGAAAGAAAATGCTCTATATGCGAGACTACGGATGCAAGGTTCTTCTCGCCGCCGAGGAAGTCGGGATAAAGGTTGATTCCGGCTCCCCCGCCGCACTTTACAAGCTCGGTGAACTGTGCGTCCGTCAGATTGCGCTTATGCCGCATTACCGCAGCAGAGTTTGAATGACCGGCAATAACGGGCTTGCCGCTTATTGCGAGAACGTCAAAAAATCCGGCTTCGGAAATATGAGACATATCAAGCAAAATTCCCATCTCCTGCGCCCGCATGACGAGGTTGCGCCCGGCATCGGTGAGACCGCCGCCCCCGGCAAGCGCCGCTCCGCAGTAGCGGTTGTCGTAATTCCACGTCGGGTGAACGCATCTCACGCCGAGGGAATACGCCCGCTCAAGCGTCGTGAGCTGTTCGGCACCCTCAACGGAGATGAAGGCTGCGATCTTCCCCTCCGCCGTTGCCAAATCAATATCGTCGGCGGTAAGGCAAAGCCGCACAATATCGCTGTTTGCGCAAAGCTCCGAGTTGAGGCGCATAAGCATCTGCTCGGCAGGGGCTTGTGGCTCATGCTCTATCTCCGTGCAAACGGCAAACATCTGTGCGCAGGGCGAATAGCGGTGAAGGCGTTCAAGGTCAAGCTGAAGCCGGTTTGAGCGAAGATGTGCATTTGCGGCGGCTGCCTCGACTATCGTATCGCAATGGCAGTCAAAAAGCGGAATACTCATACTTCGGATATGAGCGGGAGAATCATCGGACTGCGCTTCGTCGCCTTATACAGATAGGCGGAAACGCTGCTCTTTATGCGGCTCTTTATCGAGGACCAGTCCTTGATGCCGGCATCCTGACAGGCAATGACCGCCTCTCTCGTGACACGTCTCAGCTCTACAAGCATCTCCTCGGCCTCTTTAACGTAAACAAAGCCCCTGGTGAGTATCTCAGGCTCCGCAAGCATTGCATTGTCCCAAGACGAGAGAGTGACCACGACAACGACCATACCGTCCTCGGCGAGCCTGTGACGGTCACGCATTACGACGCTGCCGACGTCGCCGACGCCGGTTCCGTCAACCATGACGGCGCCGGACTGCACGCTGCCGCTCAGCTTTATGCTCTTTTTCGTTATTTCGATCACCTTTCCGTTTTCGGCGATAACGACGTTTTTCGGCGGAACACCCATGAGCTTACCCAGCTCTGCGTGCTTGACGAGCATACGATATTCGCCGTGTACGGGGATAAAGTACTTGGGCTTTACGAGGGCAAGCATCATCTTCTGCTCCTCCTGCGAGGCGTGACCCGAAACGTGAAGGTCGGTGTTGCGGTCGTAAATAACCTCTGCGCCCTTGTGGAACAGCTCGTCAATAACCTTGCTTATCATGTTCTCGTTGCCGGGGATGGCTGATGCGGAAACGATGACCCTGTCACCCGGCTCTATGTTTATCTGTCTGTGTTCGGAGAACGCCATTCTGTAAAGTGCGGACATGGCTTCGCCCTGACTGCCGGTCGATATGATAACCACCTTGTTTTTCGGCATCTTGTTTAGCTGCGCTATGTCCATGAGGACGCCTTCCGGCACGCTTAGGTAGCCGAGAACGGTCGCCACTCTGAGGATATTCTCCATGCTGCGCCCCGTTATGCCGACCTTGCGCTTGTACTTTGCCGCAACGTCAATAATCTGCTGCAAGCGGTAAACGTTCGAGGCAAAGGTCGTAACAATGATCCTCTGGTCACAGTTTTTAAACAGTCTGTCGAAGGTCTCCCCGACCTTCATTTCGGAGACGGAATAGCCCGGTTTCTCAACATTCGTCGAGTCACTGAGCAGAGCCAGCACACCCTCGTTGCCGAGCTGACCCAAGCGAGGCAAGTCGATCATCTTGCCCTGTATGGGGGTAATGTCGATCTTGAAGTCTCCGGTGTGAATTATCGTGCCGAGAGGTGTTTTGATGGCAAGCGCAACGGCGTCCGCTATGCTGTGGTTGACGTTTATGAATTCGACCGTAAAGCAGCCGAGGCGGAAGCTGTCGCCTGCCTTTTTTGTGAATATCTGCGTATTGTAAAGCAGATCATGCTCCTCAAGCTTCAGCTCAACGAGCGCAGCGGTGAGCGGAGTTGCGTATATAGGAACGTCGAGCGCCTTCATAACATAAGGTATGGCGCCGATGTGGTCCTCGTGACCGTGGGTAAGAATGATACCCTTTATCCGAGAGGCGTTTGCCTTCAGATACGCTATATCGGGTATGACGATATCAATGCCGTACATCTGCTCGTCGGGAAAGCCGAGACCGCAGTCTACGACAATGATGTCGGAACCGCATTCAAATGCGGTCATGTTTTTACCGATCTCTCCGAGACCGCCAAGGGGTATGATTTTGATTTTTGGTGTCATAATTACTCCGTTTCGTAGTTTTCCGAAAAACGCAAAACAAAGGGAGCCTCGATACACTCACAGCGCAGCGAGGTGACTCCCCCCAACATATTTCGGTATGTAGCTTATTTCCGTAATAAAGGGATTATATCCCTAAATTCACATTTCAATTCTGCCCTCGATCGCACGCAGAAGCGTTGCATCATCGGCAAATTCAAGGTTCGAGCCGACGGGAATACCGTAGGCAAGTCTGGTGACCTTGACGTCAAAGGGCTTTAAAAGCCTGGAGATATACATTGCCGTAGCGTCACCCTCGGTGTCGGGGTTTGTTGCCATTATTACCTCGGAAATCTCACTGTCATCGTCGGCAACACGCTTAACAAGCTCGGCAATACGCAGATCGTCGGGACCTATCCTGCCGATGGGCGAAAGAACACCGTGCAGAACGTGGTAAAGTCCGTTATATTCCCTGCTGCGCTCAATGGAAAGCACGTCACGAGGCTCGGCAACGACGCAGACCGTACTTCTGTCTCTGCGGTCGCTTGCGCATATGGAGCAGATCTCGTTCTCGGTGAGGTTGTGGCAAATGCGGCAGGTGCAGACATTCGCCTTTGCGTCGAGTATGGCATTTGCAAAGCTCTCGGCTTCGCCTTCGGGCAGCGAAAGAACGTGAAAAGCCAAGCGCTGAGCGCTCTTTCTGCCGATTCCGGGAAGAGAAGCGAATTTATCTATAAGAGTTTCAAGTGAAGCAGGAAAAAATGACATGGCGCTAACTCCGATTTATGCGTTTCTTATTGCGGCAATTTGTGCCGCTCTGTCGGCTTTGCCGAACACGGCGCTTCCGGCGACGAGCACATTAGCGCCGGCGGCTTTGCAAAGCTTTGCGGTGACGGGATCGACGCCGCCGTCCACCTCAAGCTCACAGTCAAGCCTGCGGCGCTCGATCTCTTGGCGCAGCTCCTTGATCTTAGGAAGCTGATCGGGCATAAAGCTCTGCCCGCCGAAGCCCGGCTCGACCGTCATAACGAGAACGATGTCAAGGCGTTCGATAAAGGGATAGAGGACGGCTGCGGGAGTGCGGGGCTTTACGGCAAGACCGACCTTTTTGCCCTGAGCCTTTACGACGTCTATCGCATCGGATATGTTCTGATAGGAATCCGCCTCGACGTGGAAGACGACAAGGTCCGCACCGGCATCGCAGAATGCCTTTGCGAAGCGAAGCGGCGTCGTTATCATAAGATGCACGTCAATAAACATATCCGTTATCTTGCGGAGGGATTTTAAAACCGGAATACCTATCGAAATATTCGGGACAAATTCCCCGTCCATAACGTCAAAGTGGATGTAATCCGCACCGCCGGAGCGGATATCGGTGATCTCCTCTCCGAGGCGGGAGAAATCAGCGGAAAGAATGGACGGAGCAATTTTTATCATACGATTAACCTCTTATATTACAAAAGCATAGAATGTTACAGCGGAGGGTGCGCACCCAAGGCTTTTATATATGCACGGGGGATGCTCTTAAAGGGGGGTATCCCCTGTCTGCATAATTTTACATAAATATTATACTACACAATATGTTGATGTGCAATAGTCAATAAAACGAAGATCATGACGAAAAGCGCAAACTGTCTTGACTGTGATATATAACATGATAAAATATTTACATCTTCATATTGAATTAATGAAAGAGAGAGATGTAAATGAAATTCTGCCCCAACTGCGGCAAGCAGACGGATGACATTCGCCCGTTCTGCTCCGGCTGCGGATACAAATTCCCCGCTGCTGCGCCGACAAACAACGCATATGCTTATCAGACCCCGCCGACGACGGCATACGCTCAAGCGCCCGTTAAGACCAAAAAGAGCAAGACACCGCTGATAATCATCATTGCGGTCGTCGCCGTGCTCGCCATTGTTGCCGTGCTGTTCTTCGTCACAAACATTTTCGGAAATCACGTTATGCTGGCTACGGAAGTCAACATATATGATGACGGGGAACTCTCAATTAAGGAAGAAAGAGAATTTGACAGCAACGGCGATATGACAGAAAGAGTACGGTATTATTACGATGAATACGGTGATGTCTACAACAAATATGTTTACACCTATGAGTACGACGGAAAGCATAACCGGACCGGGTACAGTATCGAAGGGATATCTTATGATGAATACGGTGATGTTGAAGATACATACGAGGCTGAATACAATGTTGAAGCATACAAGGAAGACGGGCTTTGGTATTATGAAGTATACGATGAAGACGGAGAATTAAGATGGACCGATGTATACGACAAACACAGAGTGAAGGTTCAGGAGCTTGACGAGGACGGAAACGTTACATACGAATCAGAATATAAATTCGATATATTCGGCAGAGTGATAAGCTGCAAAGACGAAGACTATGATAACGACACATGGTATGAGTCGGAGTTTGAGCATGACGACGGTGAAATGATCGGCACATTTTCAGACGCATACGATTGGGATGAATACTCGGATTTTTATGAAGGCAGAGAAATCGTCTACGAGTGGCACTTTTACTACTTCTGGTAACGAATAAAAAATAAGCGGAAAGCAATTGCTTCCGCTTATTTTTTATTCCACTGCTTCGGGCAGCTTGCACACGTCGATCCATTCGACGGCGTTTGAATACTTAAACAGCTCGTCAAGGTCAAGCTCTATTGCGCTGCTCGGACTGCCGACTGCGGGGAAAACGGTCTCGAAACGCTTGAGGCTGTCGTCAAGGTACACGTCGATACCCTCGTTTATTCCGAACGGACACACGCCGCCTACGGGATGACCCACGAGCCTGAGGACCTCGTCGGGAGTGAGCATCTTCGCTTTCATGTGGAACTTTTCCTTGAACTTGTGGTTGTCGATCCTCGCATCGCCGGCAGCAAGGATGAGTATGCAGCCGTCGCCGCTCTTAAAGGACAGCGTTTTTGCAATGCGTGCGCCCTCGACTCCGAGAGCGAGAGCCGCAAGCTCGACCGTTGCGCTGGAGACGGTAAACTCCCTTACCCTGTCCTGCATGCCGAACCGGCGGAAATATGCACGGCCTTTTTCGATTGACATTTATAACACCTCAAATCAGCACAAGTTTATTGTAATTTTTCTTGCCACGGCGAAGAACGACGCCGTCTTTAAGCTCGTCCTCGGTAAAGGAGACGGAAATGTCAGTGATCTTAACGTCGTTTGCGCTGACTCCGCCCTGCGTGATGTTTCGTCTTGCCTCGGACTTTGACGCACACAGACCGGACTTTACGAGAGCGGTCATAATGTCAAGCTTACCGTCCGAAAGGTCATCGCTGCAAAGCTCGGTACTCGGCATATTGCTGTCGTCTGCACCGCCGCCGAACAGAGCCTTTGCGGCTTCCTCGGCTTTCTTGGCTTCCTCCTCACCGTGAACGAGTGCTGTAAGCTCATACGCAAGGATCTCCTTTGCACGGTTGAGCCGGCTGCCCTCCCAAGACTCCATCTCGTCTATCTGCTCAAGCGGCAGGAAGGTCAGCAAACGGATGCACTTTAAAACGTCGTCGTCGTTTACGTTGCGCCAGTACTGGTAGAACTCAAATGGGCTGGTCTTGTTCGGATCGAGCCAAACCGCACCTGATGCCGTTTTGCCCATCTTCTTGCCCTCGGAGTTTAAGAGGAGCGTGATGGTCATGGCGTGAGCGTCCTTGCCCAGCTTGCGGCGAATAAGCTCGGTACCGCCGAGCATATTGCTCCACTGGTCGTTTCCGCCGAACTGCATATTGCAGCCGTAGTGCTGGAACAGGTAGTAGAAGTCGTAGCTCTGCATTATCATGTAGTTAAACTCAAGGAAGCTGAGTCCCTTCTCCATGCGCTGCTTGTAGCACTCGGCACGGAGCATGTTGTTAACGGAGAAGCAGGCGCCGACCTCACGCAGAAGCTCAACGTAATTGAGTTTTAAGAGCCAGTCTGCGTTGTTGACCATTATCGCCTTGTCGGGTCCGAAGTCGATAAAGCGCTCCATCTGCTTTTTGAAGCAGTCGCAATTGTGCTGAATGGTCTCGACGGTCATCATGCTGCGCATATCCGTTCTGCCGGAGGGGTCGCCGATCATTCCGGTTCCGCCGCCGACGAGAACAACGGGCTTGTTGCCCGCCATCTGCAAGCGCTTCATAAGGCAAAGCGCCATAAAATGCCCGACGTGCAGCGAATCGGCGGTAGGGTCAAAGCCGATGTAGAAGGTTGCTTTGCCGCCGTTTATCATTTCCTTGATTTCTTCCTCGTTGGTGACCTGAGCTATAAGACCTCTGGCTACCAGTTCCTCATAAATTCCCATTTTAGTTCTCCTTTGCCTTAATTATCATGTCTTCCGCAATCTCTGCCATTTTGCCGATCAGCTCATTGCAGCTTATGCCGTTGCGCTTGAGATCGAGGCAACGTATATAGTCGTATTCCTCTTTGCAGGACGAAACGCAGCTTTTTGCAAGCTCCGCAATTTTGACCTTTGCTTCGGCGTTGTCCGCTTCGTTGAACGGGCAGGCAAGGCCGAGCGCCATGACCGCACCCGATATTGCTCCGCATATCTCGCCGCTGCGAAGTCCCCCGCCAAAGCCGGCGGATATGGCGAGCGCCGCAGAATCGTCAAGACCCGTATACTCCTTGCAGGCAGCCAAAACGGACTGAGCGCAGTTAAAGCCTGCCATGTGATATTCAAGTGCTTTCTCTTTAATGTTGCTCATTTTTATCGCTCCTTAAAAATGATAAGCCCCCTGTCCTTTCGGACAGAGGGCGTTATTTACGCTGTACCACCTCTGGGTCACCGTCACCTCGCAGTGCCGGACTCACGAAGTCTGAGACTTCTGCGCAGTATCGGGCGCACCCGTCAGAGCCTACTGTAATTTCGGTCTGCCGCTCGGCGCCGTATTCGGAAGCTGCCTCTCTCCCCTTTTCAGCAAACAGGGTCTCTCTGTGCAGACGGCAAGCTCTTACTTCTGCGCTTCGTTGCGTTTACCACGTGATTATACAAAATCAAAGTCTTTTTGTCAACTTATATTTATCGGCAGCGGAAAGCTGCTCCTCTGCGCTTGCGAGAGTCAGCTCGGTGATATTATCACCGCCGTGCATACGGGCAAGCTCTCGACGCCTCCCCGCTCTGTCGAGCGGATGAACCTCAGTGTACGTCCTGCCGTTGCGCTCGGTCTTAACGATAAGCTCGTGATTGTCCGCAATTGCGGCAATTTGCGGCAGATGCGTAATGCAAAGCACCTGCTTGCCTCGCGAAATATCCGAAAGCTTTTCGCCGACACGCTGTGCCGCAATGCCGGATACGCCCGTGTCGATCTCGTCAAAGACCATTGCATCGACGGGATCATTTGCGGAGAACACGGTTTTCAGAGCAAGCATTATTCGACTAAGCTCACCGCCGGAGGCGATCTTGCTTATGGGAGCCAAAGCCTCGCCCGCATTTGCGGATATGAGGAATCTGACCGTATCGGCGCCGCTTGCGTCAAATCCGACCTCGGAACCGATGGGGCTTATCTCAACCGAGAATCTGACGGACGGCATACTGAGGTCACGAAGCTCGGCGGAAATACGGGTCTCAAGAGAGCGGGCGGCTTCAATACGCTTTGCGCTCAGAACATCCGCCGCACTTCGGCAGCTTTGGGTGATGCCCTGAAGCTTTTTTTGCAGCTTTATGAGCATATCGTCGGCATACTCAAGCTCCGAAAGCTTTTGACGGCAGTTGTCAAGATGCTTAAGAAGCTCGGCTTCATCCATGTTATACTTACGGCGAAGCTTCCGCAGGAGTGAGAGCCTTGTTTCCAAAGCATCGTACTCCTCAGGCGAAAAGTCAAGGGTGTATCTGAAATCCCGTATTCTCTCCGCAGCGTCGTACAAAAGAGACGATGCGTTTTTGAGATTCTCGGCGGTTTCATTAAAATCTTCGCTCATTGCCGATGCCTTGACGATAAGCGACGCTGCCGAGTCTACCATGCTGACCGCATTTTCGTCGGCATCGTAGAGCAAGGAGTACGCAGCATCGAGCGCCTCGGTGAGCTTTTCGGAGTTGGCCAGAAGATCACGTCTGGCGGAAAGCTCGTCCTCCTCGCCGATGCGAAGACCTGCGTTTTCCAGCTCCTCAATCCTGTAGCTTAAATCGTCGGCCAAGCGCTGCTTTGAAAGCTCGTCCATCGACAGGCGCTTTATCTCCTTTTTGCAGGTCAGGTATTCACCGTAATTCTTCGCAAACTCCGTGAGCTCCGACTCGTCCTCCGCAAAAGCATCAAGATAAGAGAGATGACGCTCCTCATCCATGAGCTGTCTGCCGTCGTTCTGCCCGTGAATGTCGAGCAGATATGCACCAAGCTCACGCAGCTGTGTGGCAGACACGGGGACACCGCACACACGGCAGCTGCTTCTGCCGTCTGCACCGATCCTGCGCTGTATAATTATTTCACCGTCACGCTCAATATCGTTAACCTCAAACCACTTGTCTGCGGCGTCGGTCTCAAAGACTGCGGAAACGACGCCCTTGTCCGCTCCGGTGCGGATAAGCTCTCTGCTTGTCCTTGCGCCGAGAACGGCACCGAGGGAGTCAACGATTATTGACTTGCCTGCGCCGGTCTCACCCGTGAGTACGGTAAGCCCTTTTTGAAATTCGATATCGGCTTTTTCGATAACGGCAATGTTTTCGATATGCAGCTCCGTCAGCATGTGAAAACCTCTTTATCAGAACATTTTTTCTATCTCATGGCAAAAATTGCTTGCCGACTGATTGTCCTTCATCGCAAGAAATGCGGTGTCGTCGCCCGCAAGGGTGCCGACAAGATTGTCTATGTACATCGCATCAAGCGTCGAACAGGCGGCAGATGCCAGCCCCGGTAACGTTTTGATAACGATTATATTCTGCGCCACCGAATATGCGGTCACGCTCTCACGGAAGATCTTGCGAAGCCGAAGCTCATGATCTGTGCTTTTGCTTTTGCCGTTTACGACATAATGGTATTTGCCGTTTTCTCCAAGCTCCTTGACGAGCTGGAGATCCTTAATGTCTCTCGAAAGCGTTGCCTGAGTGCTTGCTATTCCCTTCTCCGCGAGCGCCTCGATAAGCTGCCCCTGCGTTTCTATGTCATTCTCCGAGATTATTTGAAGTATAACGTTTTGCCTGGCTGTTTTCATTGTCCGCACTCCTAATTATTTTTATAGAGAAGCTTATCAAAGGTGGAATCGTAAAAGCTTTTTGTGCCGAAATGTACGAGATTTACGGTCTTTTCGGATTGCCGTACTTCCAAAATGTCGTTATTCATAAGCTCAATGCCCTTAGTCCCGTCAACGGAGATGAAGGCACGGCGGTCGTGCAGCTTTTCGGTTTTAACGGTTATGCGCCGATCGGGACCGAGAACGAAGTTCTTTGCCCCCATGACATGAGCGCATATCGGTGAGAGGATAAAGTTCTTCGCCTCAGGCTCGACGATGGGACCTCCGGCAGACATTGAGTAGCCGGTGGAACCCGTCGGCGTTGCAATGATTATACCGTCGCCGGAATAGCTCATCACCTTGTCGCTGTCACACCATGCGGTGAGCTTTATGCAATCGCCCATCCCGTGAATGACCGCATCGTTAAGCCCGCTGTCCGAAAAGACGCATTCGCCGTTTCGCATGATCCTTGCGTCAAGCATCATGCGTCGGCTCTCGACATATTCGCCCCGTGCCGCATTGACGACCAACTCGACCTCATCCGGTTCTAGCTCCGACATAAAGCCCTTGGTGCCGAGGTTTATGCCGAGTATCGGCTTGTCGCAGTGACCTATGTGACGTGCGGTCTGAAGCACGGTGCCGTCACCGCCGATGACGATGAACATGGCGGCACAACGGGCGGCTTTACCCCAGTCGATGATTTCAAGCTCCGGCGGAATGACGCTTTTCTCATCTCTGCCGAACACCGGGCATATAGCCGTTTCAAAGCCTTCGCTCAGGAGAATGTCACGAGCCATTTCGGTAAGCTCAAGCTTTGTGTCACGAAACGGGTTCGGACACAAAACAACGGTATTTGAAGAATTGTCAACCTCATCACAGCAATTCATGCGACGCCTCCACAATTCCGGCGGCATCAATGTCGGGGGCTTCCCCGCCGCCTTTCTTCATATAACAAAGATATTCTATGTTGCCCTCAGGACCCTTTATCGGAGAATAGTCCAGACCGAGAACGGTCATGCCGATTGTCGGCACAAAATCAAGTATGCTCTCGATGACAGCAAGGTGTACGCCCTCGTCACGGACTACACCCTTTTTGCCGACCTCGTCCTTCCCCGCTTCAAACTGGGGCTTTATGAGACACACAAGCTCACCCTCGTCCTTCAAAACGGAGCTTATCGCCGGAAGAACGAGCTTGAGGGAAATAAAGGAAAGATCCGCAACGGCAAGATCAAGCGCTTCGGCTATCTGATCCGGGCTTATGTGGCGAATGTTGGTGCGCTCCATATTGATGACACGCTCATCCTGCCTAAGCGACCACGCAAGCTGACCGTAGCCAACATCGACGGCAAAGACCTTCTCGGCGCCGTTTTTGAGCAAGACATCCGTAAACCCGCCGGTCGATGCACCGCAGTCTATACAGTGCATGCCGGTAGGGTCGATATGAAAGACCTTGAGCGCCTTTTCGAGCTTCAGACCGCCTCTGCTGACGTAGGGTATCGCAGAACCCTTGACCTCGATTTTTGAATCGGGAGAAACCTGAGTGCCTGGCTTGTCGATGCGCTTGCCGTCAACAAACACGAGTCCGCTCATCACGGTCGTTTTCGCCCGCTCCCTGCTCTCTGTGAGACCGAGGTCAAAGACAAGCTGATCCAAACGTACTTTTTTCATTGCTTATCCCTCACAAGTTTGAGCGCAGCAGCGCAAAGGCTGTCAGCGTCGAGACCGCAGTCACGCATCAGTTCCGACACCGAGCCGTGAGCTACGATGCCCTCGCCGAGGTCGTTGAGCGAAAATGCCGAGAGCTTCACTCCCGCTTCCGCAGAAAGCGCAAGAAGCTTCGTCCCTATGCTGCCCTCGGTGCATACGTCCTCACAGACGAGAAGTCTGCCCGTTTTCTTCAGCGACTCAATAACGCAGTCGGCGTCGAGCGGCTTGAGTGAAGCAATCTTTACTACGTCGCACTCGATACCCTGAGCGGAAAGCATATCGTATACCTTGAGAGCGGTGTTTATCATCGTACCGTAGGCAACGAGCGTGAGCTTGTCGCCGCAGCGCACAAGCGAGGTTTTGAGACCGAGACAGTCGGAATATTCGCCCTCACCGCCTCTCGGATAGCGTATGGCAATGGGACCGCTCATCTTGTTTATCGCCTCGTCAAGCATAAGCTCAAGCTCGGCATAGCTCGACGGGCAAAGTATCTTCATGCCCGGAACGGACGAAAGATAGCTTACATCAAAAACGCCGTGATGCGTTTCGCCGTCGTTTCCGACAATTCCTGCCCTGTCTACACAGAACACAACGTGAAGGTCGAGCAGCGAAATGTCGTGTATCAGCATATCGTAAGCACGCTGAAGGAAGCTTGAATACACCGCAAAGACAGGTACAAGCCCCTGCTTTGCCATGCCTGCCGCCATTGAAACGGCATGTTCCTCCGCAATGCCGACGTCAAAGAATCTGTCGGGGAATTTGTGCGAAAAGGCGTCAAGTCCCGTTCCGGCACTCATAGCCGCCGTGATTGCAACGATGTCGGGGTTAGCTTCCGCAAGTCTGCACATTGCGGTACCGAAAACCGTGGAAAAGCACCTTTTCTCCTGCGGCAGCTCACCCGTGAGATAATCAAACTTGCTGACACCGTGGTAGCGCTCAGGGTGTTCCACGGCAAATTTGTAGCCTCTGCCTTTTTGAGTTATGGCGTGAACCAGCACGGGGATGCGCATATCTCTTGCCCAGCGGATAACGGTTTCAAGCTGCGCAACATCGTGACCGTCAACGGGGCCGAGGTAATAAATACCCATGGCGTCGAAAACATTCGTCGGCAGGATACGGCGCTTGAGCGCTTCCTTGAGCTTGTGGTTTGCATCGTAAAGAGCGGGTACAGCACCGAAAGCATTGCGGTACCAACGCTTGAAATTTATGTATCCCGGCTTCACCCTTTCCTCCGACAGCAACCGTGCCATACCGCCGACGTTGCCGTTTATAGACATGCCGTTGTCGTTCAGTATGACGACCATGGGTTCGCTCCCGCCGCCGAGATTTGAAAGTCCCTCATATGCAAGACCGCCCGTCAGAGCGCCGTCACCTATCACGGCAACAACGTCGTAATTCTGCTTTTTTAGCGTTCTTGCGTGCGCCATGCCCAAAGCGACCGACACCGAGTCCGAAGCGTGACCCGCCACAAAAGCGTCATCATCAGCCTCGTGGGGCTTGGGAAAGCCGGATATGCCGCCATGACAGCGGAGCGTGTGGAACATATCCCTCCTACCGGTTATGATCTTGTGTGAGTAGCTCTGATGACCGACATCAAACACGATGCGATCTCTGCTGCTGTCGTAAACACGGTGGAGCGCAACGGTAAGCTCCACGCTGCCGAGATTGGACGCAAGATGCCCTCCGGTCTGCGAAACGTTTTTAATTATATATCTTCTCAATTCGTCGCACAGAGGCTCAAGCTCGCTTTGGTCGAGCCTCTTTATGTCGTCCGATGAATTGATTTTATTCAAAATATCCAATTCCATGCCTCGAATTCTGTATATTCGCATAAAAAGCCATTATAGTTATTGAATATATAATAGCAAAACGCAGCGAATAATA
The DNA here is from genome assembly GCA_963625655.1 of Oscillospiraceae bacterium. Classification (GTDB taxonomy): domain Bacteria; phylum Bacillota; class Clostridia; order Oscillospirales; family Oscillospiraceae; genus F23-B02. Next base: position 52,763 of record CAVFTS010000005.1, on the reverse strand, counting down.
CAATAGTTTATTCACTGCGTTTAATAAAAATAAAATTCAGTTGAGACGGTCAACGAGAGAATCGGCAAGATTGCAAAGAAAATCATGATCCTCAAAGGAAGCCTTGACTGCCGATTTCGCTTCATCGGTAAGGGAATGCACGAGACGCTCGCACTCCTCCCTGCCGCAGGCAGTCATGTACGTCGATTTCTCCTCGGCCTCGTCGGAGCCTATCGGCTTTCCGAGAAGCTCGGCGGTGCTTATTACATCCAACATATCGTCTCTTATTTGGAATGCGTAGCCGAGCGCTTCACCGAAACGAGCAGCAGCGTCCGAAAGCTCAGGCGAGCCGCCCGCCGCCGACACGCCCATTTTACAGGCTGCCGATATCAAAGCAACGGTCTTGCCCTTGTTTATCTCATTGAGCGCAGCCACGTCAAGACGCTTCTTTTCGCCGAGCATATCGAGGAACTGACCGCCGCACATACCATCCGCTCCGACTGCATTCGCAAGAATGGCGGCGCAGTCCGCCCTTGCATCGCCGGGCAAATCGGCAGAAAGTATCGTTGAAAACGCCGCAGCCTGCAAAGCGTCGCCCGCAAGGACCGCCGTACATTCACCGTACACAACGTGGTTCGTCGGCTTTCCTCGCCTCAGATCATCGTTATCCATACACGGCAGATCGTCGTGAATGAGGCTGTAGGTGTGCAGCATTTCGACCGCACAGGCAACGGGGAGAGCCTTGCTCACGTCCCCTCCCGCAATGCGGCAGAACTCCAAAAGCAGGATGGGTCTTATGCGCTTGCCGCCTGCGTTGAGGCTGTAATCCATGGCGGAAAGCAGACCGTCATATCCGACGCCCTTGGGCAGGAAACTTTTACGAAGCTCTGCCTCCACCATGCTTTTGTATTCATCCGAAGTGTACTTTTTCATATCATTCATTGCTTTCAAACGGAAGCTCCACAGGCTCACCGTCCGAACCTTTCTTGAGCTTCACGACCTTTTGCTCCGCATCGGAAAGCAGAGCCTCACAGTTTGCAATGAGTGAGGTACCCTCCTCAAAAAGGCTGAGAGAGTCGCTGAGCTTTGCATCGCCCTTTTCGAGATGCTTTACGATCTCTCCGAGTCTCGTTATCGACTGCTCAAAATCGGGCCTTTTCTTATCCATTACCGTGTGCCTCCGTTTCCTCGACCCGGCACTTTACGGTGCCGTCGTTTACGCAGAGATCAACTCTGCCGTTTATTTCAACATCGTTTATGCTGCGGATAAGCTCCCCGCTTTTCTCGTTTGCGGCAATGCAATACCCTCTGCCGAGCACCTTGAGCGGGCTCATCGCATCCAGTGCGGCGGCAAGGCGCACAAAATCGTTGCGCTTAAGCTTTGTGACCCCGTCGGCAGCGGCGGCAAGGCGGTCACGGATGTAGTCAAGCTCCATGCGCTTGGCGTCAACGTATGCCATCGGGTCGGTCATGACCTTACGGCTTTTAAGATTATTCAGCTCCGTGCGGCAGCGGGTAAGCTGCTTTTTGAGCGCCTGACGGCTGCGTATATCAAGATTTGACAGAAGCCCCTCGACGTCGGCACGGTCGGGAACTGCAAGCTCCGCTGCGTTTGAGGGCGTTGACGCTCTGACATCGGCAACGTAGTCGGCGATCGTGACGTCCGGCTCATGTCCTACTGCGGAGATCACGGGAAGCTCGGAGTCGTATATCGCTCTTGCGACACGCTCGTCGTTAAACGCCCAAAGGTCCTCGATGGAACCGCCGCCTCTGCCGGTGATTATAAGGTCTGCGACCTTATATCTGTTGGCATATCTGATGGCGCCGACAATCTCCGGCGGAGCTTCGTCGCCCTGAACACGCACGGGCAGAAGCACAACCTCGGTCATCGGCCAGCGGTGTCCGAGTATGCGTATCATGTCATGCACCGCAGCGCCGGCGGACGATGTGATTATCGCAATGCGTTTTGGAAATTGCGGCAGCTTTTTCTTGTGAGCGGGATCGAACAGGCCTTCGGCGCTGAGCTTTGCCTTGAGCTGCTCGTAGGCGACCTGAAGGTCGCCTATGCCCTCCGGCTGCAGATCGGTGCAGTAGAGCTGATACGCTCCGTCTCTCGGATAGACCGAAATGCGACCGAATGCGGTAACGCCCATACCGCTTTCGGGACGAAAGCGAAGCCTTGTGGCGCTGCTTCTGAACATGACGCATTTGAGACTCGAATTCTGATCCTTCAGCGTGAAGTAGTGATGCCCGGAGGGGTAGATCTTGTAGTTAGACAGCTCTCCCCTTATGCAGACATTGTTCAGGATCGGCGTTGCGTCAACAAGGCTTTTGATTATCTCGTTAAGCTCGGTAACGCTGAGAACTTTGTTCTCGTTCATTCTTCGCTCTCCGCAATGGGCGCCACTTCTTCGCCGAATTCCCCGCGCATGAAACCGCCGAGAACGCCGTTTACGAAGGCAACGGTTTCCGGCTCGTCATAGCCCTTGGAAAGCTCGACCGCTTCGTTGATGGCGACGCCGTTGGGTATCTCGTCCATATACATGATCTCGCATATGGCGCAGCGCAGCACCGCCATAGCCGTTTTGGATATGCGCGGAAGCTTCCAGCCTTTTGCGTACATCTCAATGTACTTATTGATCTGTATACGGTATTCGTCCAGCAGCTCGGTGAGCCGAAGTATGTACTCCTTCTGTTTTTCATCGGGATACTCACTGTAGAGCTCGCTTTCGGAAGCAAGCTGCTCATAGTAATCCATGTCAAAAAGCTCCTCGGCAGCCTGAAGCGCAGACGTATCCGTTGCTGCGGCGGCAAAGGCAAGCTGTACTGCTATCTCTCTGGCAGTAGTCCGTTTCATAAGTGCCTCCCGCAAACTTATTTTTCAAATACAACGCCGGAAACGTGGACGTTGACTTCAGTTTTGTCGATGCCGGTTATAGCCCTGACCGCTTCGGACACGGAGTTCTGTACGCCCTTTGCAACACTGACGATGTTGCAGCCGTAGCGAACGAGGATGACAGCATCGACCTTAATGGTATCGTCAACTATCTGAACCTTGACGCCCTTGGACAGAGACTTGATGCCGATCATTTCGGCAAGCTCCGCACCGACGGTGTTTGACAGACCGGCAACGCCGTCGATCTCCTCGATAGAGGATCTGACCATGGTTGAAATAACGTCTTCGGAAATATTTATGCTGCCGTTTGCCTCTTTGCAGCTAATGTAATTGTCGCCCATAATTATATGCCTCCAATAGTTTGTCATTGTATTTTACCACATAAGGTCAAAAAAATAAAGCATAAAAAGACGGTTTCCCGTCTTTTTATGCTTTGATCTCTATGACATTTAGCTGTGCTGCCGTGTAATCCGTCTCACTTGTCACCGTTTCCGTTATTCTTGCGACTGCCGCTTCGCTCAAGCCTTCCGCCGGAGCGGGTACCGCAACCGTCACGGAATCTGCGCTCATGTATACGACGCAGTCTGCAAAATCCTTTGCTATGAGCATATTTTCGAGCTGCGTTTCCCTCATCGAGTAGTTTGCCATGACCGATATCTCGTTCATCGCCGAATCAATGGTCTCCTGTGACGCACTCTCCGACGCTGCGGCGCTCTTTAAAAGCTCCATTGCTTCGTCTCTTGACACCTGCCTGTTGAGCCTTGCCTCGGCAAAGTAGTCGGAAGAGCCGCCCTTGATGCTTGAGGCTTCGTATGCTGCGTCCGCCTTTTCCATTGCCGCATCCTCGGCTTCGACACGGTCTATATCCGCCTTGCCCCACCTGTTGTTGTACGACCAGTTGAGATAGATTGCCGCACACACGAACACCAACACCGTCACTATCGTGATGTTTCTTTTAAGCTTTTTCATATTACTCCCCATTTCTGATTAGCTTCAATACCTGGATCCTGTCGCTCGAAAAACCCGTAAACGCCGATGCCGCCTTCGTGACCGCAAGCCGCACCTCGGCATTGTCGGCGCCGGCACAGGCGACAATCGCCCCGTTTTCGGAAAGCAGCACCTTAACGCTCCCCACTCCCGATACGTCCTGCAGGAGAGCTTCAAGCCTGTTTTCGTCGGTAAGTACATCTTCGCTTTTCGACTCATCACCTCCGCCAACAGGTATCATAAGCAGCGCAATTCCGTAAAGCAGGACAAAAAGCGGATATTTGTATTTGCTCAGTTTTTCCTTGATCTTCTTCGACTTCTCAGTCATTTTTCACCTCCGACCATTCCTGCCTATCCGCCGGGATGCCAAGCTCAGCTTCGATCAAAGCACAGAGTCTTTCTCTCTGCTCGTTCGTTGCATTGCAGCATATGCTTGCCTCTACGGGGTACCAGTACCCTGCGTCGTCCCAAGCGACCTCGACCTCGGCGCTGACCCTATGTACGCCTACACATTCGGCTTTGTCCAAAATATATGCGCAAAGCTCCTGCTCTATGAGTGTTCTGTTCATTCTTTCCATACTGTCCCTTCCCTCGCCCGCAAGCTCCTTCCCTATCTCGGCATAGCGGGCAGCTTCCGAGGCGTATTTCTCGCTGCGAAATCCGAACAGCGGTGAGAATATCGCTGCCAGCATGACGATTCCGCACAGTAGCTTTTCGGCGCTTTTGACCCGTCCTTCGGGCGTCAGTGCAAGTGCGATCGAGCAGAACACCGCCGCACATATCATGCCGTTTATCCACGGACTTAAATTTCCGGTATTCATAAACTCACCGCCTTTATCGCAGAGAAGACGGAAATAAACATCATTATTCCGGCGCAGCCCACAAGCCCAAGCAGCATTCCGAAGGCGTCGCCGACGGAGTCGGTAAGCGCCGAGAGCCTGTCGCTTCCGAGCATTGACACCCCCGCTGCCGCCGCTTTGTACGCAAGGTAGTTAAGTCCGAGTATCACGAACGGAGCGGCACATATTGCGGCGATGATAAGCATTCCGAAAACGCCGACCGTGCTTTTAAGAAGCTCAGCGCTGCCGATAACGCTTGACGCCGCATCCGACACTATGCCGCCGACGATCGGAAGTGCGGTTGAGATGGCGGTCTTTGCGGCACGCAGCGCCAAGGCGTCGGCGCTTGAGGTGATGGCGGAGCTTATCCCAAGGTACGCCGTAAAGCCGATCGCCAAAGCGCTCATCAGCAGAACGCATAACTTTTTAAACAGCTTGCAGAGCCGTGATAGCCTCTTGCTGTCAAAGGCGGAGGCGGCTATCGAAAGCGCAAGAAACGCAAGCACCGCGGGCATTATAAGCTTTACCGCAGCACTTAGGAGCATGTCCATAAACAGAGCCGACGCTGCGTATTTTACAGTTGCGGAGCTTATGGCTCCGCTTCCGGCGCCCAAGGTGCATAGTGCGGGAAGAAGCGATTGCGAAAAGGCGGAAACCTCCTCCAATGCACTGCGGCACATGGAGATGTATGAACCGATATCGGCAAGACACAGTATGCTTATCGCTGCACAGCCGCAGAGATCGCACCAGTCGGGTACGGCTTTTTCGACGATAAAGACCTTCAAAAGCCCGCAAATGACAGCCACGGCAACGACGGAAACGGCTCTGCCGAGTACCTTTGAAAGGTTATCGGAAACCTCACTTGTGACCTTGCTCCAAATCCGCTCTAAAGCGGACTGGGTGTCGGTGACGCTCTTTATGCCGCCGACGGTCTCGATCGCCTCGGCGGGAGCGGAATCCTCTATTGCGGTCTTGTCTATGATGTCCTCGTCCGCCAGTGCCGGAACGGAAAGCGTAAGCGCAAAGAGTATTGAAAATACAATGGTTCTCACAGCAGTTCCTCCAGCGTGTTGAGCATTGTCGCAATGAGCGGCAGCGCCGTGTAGACCGCACAGGCGGCTCCGAGATATTCGATCGCAAAGGATGCGGAGCTTTGCCCTGCGTCCTTGCACAGACCGCTCACGATGCTTACGATTATGCCAATGCCCGTGCATTTTATGATCGGCAGAAAGATTGCCGGAGACAGCCCCGAACGTGAGATGAGTGCGTTTATGAAATCGGCGATCTCGGAAAGCAGCAGGGCGGCTCCGAGCATCAAGATAACTGAGGAGCAGACGGCGAGCAGATATGCGCCTCCCGGATTGCTGTTTTTAATTATAAGCACGCACACGCAGGCAATGAGCGCAATCGCTGCGGCTTTGACGATAATTTCCATCAGAGCTGAAAGAGGTCTTTGATTAGTCCGAACAGCTCGCTTATCTTTTCGACGACAACTATCAGCACTACGACAAGCGCTGCAATTGTGGTCATCAGAGCCTGCTCGTCCCTCCCCGACCGTGTGAGCAGAATGTTCAAAACTGCAACGAGTATGCCGACGGCAGCGATTTTAAAAATCAGTTCAATCTCCATTTTTCCTCCGTTATCAGACCAAGACGAGCGCTGCGATAAGGCTCAGCCCGCCGCAAAGTCCTATGTACATTTTTTCGTTTGCTTTTTGCTTTGCTTCCTCTGCTGCGAGCTCCGAGCAAAGCAGGCTCAGGCACCTGTCCGCTGCCGCGGACTGCAATTCCGCATCATAGCGCCCCAAGCTTGCCCCAAGCTCGCACAGCGCCGTGGCGCAGCGCTGCGGCAGACAGGATAGATTTTCTTCCACGCTTTCGTTCCACAGCTCAGAAAAGCTTGATTCGTCGAGGCTTTTAAGCCTATTGCAAACCGATGCCGCAAAGCTCTCGGTAGCACCGGGACCGCTTTTTCGCAGCATCGAAAACAGCTCGTCCATCGGCGTTCGCCTTGATGAAATTTCGTTTTTAATAAGCTCCGTCATCACACACACTCCCCGCATCGCCGCAACTTTGCGTCGCATCTCCGAGGCTTTCAGAAAACCGATATAGAAGCCTGCGACGACTATGAGCGCCGCACCGAAAAGATTCATCTTAAAAGCTCCTTCAGTTCGTATCTGCGCTTTGCCCCGACCTTGGCAACGGTCAGAACACAGTCAAATATTTTCTCGTTAATAAGCTCCCTGTAGATCGGCCTTTTGAGCATATCGTCAAAATCCCGTGCATGAGCGGTGGCGAAAAGCCTTACGCCGCAGCCTGCCGCTTCGCAGACAGCCCGTACATCCTCTGCGGCGCTGATCTCGTCCATTGCAAGGATGTCGGGATTCATGGCTCGTAAGAGCAGCTTTGCGGCTTCCGCCTTCGGTGCGGATGTAAACACATCGGTGTGTCTGCCGACGTTAAACTGAGCCAGTCCTTCCCAAACCGCAGCAAGCTCCCCACGCTCGTCCGCAACCGAGACCCGACAGCCGCAGTCTGAGGCACGGCGTATCAGGTATCTCATGCAGGTCGTTTTCCCGTAGCCCGGAGGAGAAATTATGAGGGTACTCGGAAAATTCATTTTTTCCAAAGCCTCCGCCTCCGCTTCGGCGCAGCTTTGCGCCTCATGCGGTATTCGTATCGAAACCGAGCTTAGCCTGCGAACTCCGCACAGCCTGTCCTCCTTCATTATTGCGGTGCCGCACAGTCCGACACGCAGACCGCCCTTGACCGCTATATACCCGGCGGACAGGCTGCATTCCACGGAGTGTACCGATGCTCCGGTCGCTTTTTCGAGTACGGTTTGCAGATCCTCGCTGCTTACCGTGTAGTCGGATACGAAGTTCTCCTCTCTATCGCCGGTGTTCAACGATATTGCCTGTCCCGCCCGCAGCCTGATCTCCTCTGCGGCGTTTCTTATCTCCTCCGGCAAGATGAGCAGCTCGCCGCAAAGTCTCAGCGGAAGCAGGGCGGCTGCTTGGTTAAAGCTTGTCATATGTATCACCCTTTCACCAAAGCATATTATTCTGTGAGCGCTTTTATGCAAACAAATGACACACCGCTTTGGCGGTGTGCCATTACTCAGATTTTCGGTATGAGCAGTACGGCGTCGGGAGAAACGACACCCTCCGTCAGCTTGTTTGCCGATATTATGGCGTCCTCGGATGAGCCGTATGCCTTGGCGAGCGTCCAAAGGTCACGGTCACGGCAGCGGCAGAGATACAGTGACGGACGGGATGACACGCACTGCGTGTCATCTGAGCTCATTCCGCTTATTGCGCAGATCCTCACGGTCTCCGTACACTCAAGCGTAAGGACTGCGGTGACTTTAATTTCTATTGAGCCGCCGATTATCCGGGCCGTGCTTTCGGTGACTTTTACGGTTTTCGGCGTTAAGTGACCGCAGTCGGACGGCACTTCAAACTCAAGACAGCCCCTTGCTTTTCCGCAGCAAAGCTCACCGTCGGAGTTTATATAAACTCCTCCCTCGCTGCTTACGGGAACATTTGCGCTGCCGTCCGTGAGCTTTATTTTTCCGAGCCTGCTCTCTGTCAAAACGACAGATACGGGACTGCCGCCTGCGTCGTACTCCAAAACCTCCGACGAGGTGAGTTTAAGCGTCGAAACACTTCGGCACAGCTCTAATTCCTCATGTTCAAGCTGCAGTATTCTGCCGCAGAAATATGCGTCCTCAATAAAGTCCATATTTGCTACGGCATAGCAGGTCAGCTGTATCACGGCGTGAAGGTCTGCGTTTACGTTTCCGTCCTCAAGCGAGTAGTATTCCGCCGTGGGAACGATGACCGCATCCCAATATGGCAGTTCGGATTCACCGTTCAGTTCAAAAAGCTGTGAAAACGGGGTGCTGCTGCGCAGAGTGACGATGTTCCCCTCCCCGTCAAGTGCAATGGCGGATATGTCCGCATGACCCTTAAGTATAAGCTTTGAGCCGACCCGCTCTATGCCGTCTGCCTAATATGAGCTGCTGCCGGATAAAAGCGCCGCTGCGGGAGAGCCTGCCTCGCTCGGGACCTCCTCGTCAAGACTGAGCTGCTTTTCGCCAACAAAGCTCGGATAAATCAGAGGCTCGGTTCTGCTTTTGCAGAATAATTTGTCCGGCTTATCGCTGACGGACGCACAGCAGCTCAGCTCCTCCGCATCGTAGCAGCGGAGCCGTATTTGGACCTCGGCTCTCACGCTGACCTTTCGCGGATTTATGATCCTGACGTCGGCAGCGACGACTGAAAGCTCCGCAATGCAGCTTTGACACGCATTTTCGTCCCGCAAATGCGTTTCCTTTTCAAAGGGTATGCTGAAATTCAAGACGGAGATGCCCTCTCCCGATTCGGGTACATAGAGAATCTCCCGGACAGCTCCCCTCCTATTGTGACGGAATCGGAGCTTATGTCCTTGCTTTTCAGTTTTGCCGACGCTTCGCATTTGATTATCCTGAGTATGTCTCCCTGCGTGTCGGGTATTACGCAATCTGCGCTTAGCTCACAGTGTGACGTATCTCCGAAAACCTCACGGTATCTGCTTAGTCCTCTGCGCTCAAGTGATATATCCATAGTTTGCACTCCTTGCTTTTTTGTACAGACTATGAGCTGGAAGTGCCGATTATTACCTCCGATACGCTATCTGCACCGATTCAGCCATATGCCGAAGCATATGAGAGCGGCTGCGAGCATGAACCACCAAAACTGTGACGGAAGAACAAGCGAAAGTATTATCACAATGCCGGCAAGGATAAACAGCCCGCCGAGGTTAAAACGCTTTCCGTTGCGCACGAAAAACCGCCTCCCAGCATGAGCATTACTACATACTATGCCGAAGGCGGTTTGTTCTTGCAATTTATTTGTATTTGCGTGTCTCATCTTGGGAGACAAGCTCATAAAGCCGCTCATAGGAGCGATACCTGCCGATACATATATCACCGTTTGCGACCGCAGCGGTGACGGCACAGCCCGGCTCTTTCAGATGAGCGCAGTCGTTAAAACGGCACTGCCCTTCGTACCTTGCAAACTCCCCGAACAGGTGCTTTAAGTCGTCCTTTTCGATGTGCTGCATCATCTCAATGTCAAAGGACGCAAAGCCGGGAGTGTCCGCAATAAAGCTCAGATGGTCGAGAGGAAAAAGCTCCACATGACGTGTCGTGTGTTTGCCTCGACCGAGCTTCTCACTGATCTCCGCAACGGGGATCGAAAGTCCGGGGCAGAGCATATTGAGGAGACTCGACTTCCCTACGCCGGAGTTTCCCGTGAACGCACAAAGCTTGCCGTGAAGCGCATTTTTAAGCTCAATGAGTCCCGTGCCGTCGCTTGCGCTTGTCCTCACGACCGTAAAGCCGGAGCGGGTGTAAGTGTTAAACAGCTCGTCGCCGGGGTCAATGTCTGTTTTGTTGATGCAGACTATAAGCTCACATGAGCAAGCCTTGCAGATCACCGAAACACGGTCAATAAGAAACGGGTCGGTTACCGGGGTTGTGTTGGCGGCAACGAACACGAGCGCATCCAAATTTGCGACCGCCGGACGAATGAAAAAGTTCTTCCTTTCGTAGACCTTCTCGATAACGCCCTTGGAGCGCTCCGGCAAGAAGCTGACCTTGTCGCCGACGAGCGGAGAGGTTCCGTCTATCCGGAACTTTCCCCTTGCCCTGCATTCATAGGTATTTCCGCCGCTTGAGACGTAGTAAAAACCGCTGAGCGCCTTGATTATCACTCCGTCCATGTTCAGTCCTCGCTTTTGGGACCGTTTGAGACCTGTATGTCGATCTTGGTGTGCGCTTCTACCTCGCCTCCGGGATTGACGCTCTGCCAAATCACGGTGCCTGCCTCCAGCTCACTGTCAACGCCGACGATCGAACCGACGCTGAGTCCCTCGGCCTCGATCTTCTCTATCGCCTGATCTCTCGAATAGCCCACGAGATTCGGCACCTTGACCATCGTGACCGTGGGGCCGATGCTGACGTACAGCTTAACGGTGCTGCCCGTTTTGACTATATCGCCGGATTCGGGTGAGATCTTCACAACGTAGCCTTCTGTGATCTCGGAGTTTACTTCGTGTATCTTCACTTTAAGTCCGGCGGCGGAGAGCAGCGATTCCGCATCGGCAGCGCTTGTCTTGCCCGCTTCGATCTCAGGTATCTGCACTTCACCGTCTGCCGGTATCATCTCGCCGGAGCTGACAACAAGCGTTACCTTGATCTTGGATTCGTTTTTATATTCGACCGTACCCTGCTTAGGGGTCTGGCTGATGATAATTCCGTAGTCGTGTTCCGCATCCGGCTTATAAACGACGGTGAAATCGTAGATCTGCGACATATCGGAGTCGTTGACCACGTCCTCGTAGTAGCGTCCGACAAAGCTTTCAACCTTGATCTCCTCACCGTTACCGAACAGACCGTTCAGAAACTTTCCGTTCAGAACAAGGAAAATGACCGCTACGGCAATGAAAATTCCGATACCGGCGGTGATGAACGCCGCCCTGCTCGAACGCTTTCCGTACTCGGCGGGATCATCCTCGGAGACGTCCTCCTCATCGGAGCTCGCAAAGCTGAGATCAAAATCTGCGTCCTTAGCATGGACCTTTGCCGCAAGCATGGTTTTCCTGTAATCCTCAAGGTCGCAGAGCAGCTCGTTTGCGCTCTGATAGCGCTCTTCCATCGAGGAATTCATCGCCTTGAGCGTAATGTTCTCAAGCTGCTGAGGGATGTCGGGATTTATAGACCTCGGCGGTACCGGTGTGGCGTTCATGTGCTTGACCGCAATTTCAACGGCGCTGTCTCCGTTATACGGGAGCTGCCCTGTGAGCATTTCGTACATCACGATACCGAGCGAATATATGTCGCTCCTTGCGTCCGACTGCTGACCTCTCGCCTGCTCCGGCGCAATGTAGTGAACTGAGCCGACCGCTTCCTCGGTCGGAGCTTCGATCTCGTTTTGAAGCGATGCGATGCCGAAGTCGGCAACCTTGATAAGCCCGTCCTTTAACAGCATTATGTTCTGCGGCTTTATATCACGGTGGATAATTCCCCGCTCGTGAGCGTGAGCCAGAGCCTTTGCAATCTGCGACGAGAAGTTTACGACATCCTCCGCAGGAAGCGGCCCGTTTTCCTTCATATAGTCCTTGAGCGTTATGCCGTTTACAAGCTCCATTACAATGTACTCGACATCCGCACTGTGACTGACATCGTACACGGAAACGATGTTAGGGTGCGACAGCATTGCGACTGCCTGCGACTCCGTTCTGAATCTGCGGCGCAGCTCCTCGTTTGCTGCGGTCTCGTCGTGCATGATCTTAATCGCATCGTAACGGTTCAGCCTGTGGCACAGCGCCTTGTACACGTTTGCCATGCCGCCGGTGCCGATAAGCTCAAGTATCTCATATCTGTTATCGAGCATAGTGCCGATATATTTATCTTTATTTGTATCCATAAGCCGCACCTACATCAATTCTTTATCGCAACAACGGAAACGTTGTCACGGGCGCCACGGCTGAGAGCAATGTCAACAAGCTCTCTGCAAATCTGCTCCGGCGTTTTTGCCGATTTGTATGCGCTGAACATCTCAATATCGCTGACCATGTTGCTGAGCCCGTCCGAGCAAAGCAGAATGCAGTCCCCACGGCCGAGCGAAACGTCGTAGTAGTCCGCCTTAACGGTAGGCTCAACGCCGAGCGCCCTCGTTATGACGTTCTTCTTCGGGTGCTTTCTCGCATCCGCCTTGGTGATTGCGCCCATTGCGACAAGCTCCTCGACATAGGAGTGATCCCTTGTAATTTGCGTTATCCCGCTGCCGCTCAGCTTATATGCACGGCTGTCGCCGACGTTAACAAGCTGCGCCTTCTTTCGGGTAATGATCCCGCCGACAAGCGTTGTTCCCATGCCCTTGTAGTCCGGCTCAAAGCCGGAATATTCGTAAACGACGCCGTTTGCGTCCGCACAGCTTTCAAGCAAAAGCTTTTCGTTGTTCTCGGGAAAGTACTGAGACGAGATCAAAGCATCGTATATGCGGCCGACAAACTCCTTACAGGAGAGCCTGCTCGCAAGATCACCCGCCTTAGCGCCGCCCATGCCGTCGCAAATGACTGCTACGACGCATTTGCGGCGGCTGCAATTTTCGATTATATAGCTGTCCTGATTTTCGGCTCTTACCTTCCCCTTGTCGGTGATACCAAAGCTTTTCATATTTATCCCTCTGCTTTCTGCATCTTTCTGCGCAGCTGACCGCAGGAAGCGTCCACGTCACCGCCGAGCTTTCTTCTTACGGTCACATTTACGCCTTCGTCCTCAAGGATTTTTATAAATGCCTTCATATGCCCTTGCGTTGACGGGCAAAAACGGCGTTCTTCAACATGGTTGAGCGGTATTAGATTTACATGCGCCGACACGCTTTTTGCCCGCTTTGCCAAGAGGTGCGCATGAAACTCCGTGTCGTTTACACCGTCGATCATCGCATATTCAAAGGAAATTCTGCGCCCCGTTACGTCGTAGTAGCGGCGGCAGGCGCTCATAAGAGCATCGACTCCCCTGCCTCGGTTTGCGGGCATGAGCTTTGAGCGGGTCTCATCGTCGGGAGCGTGCAGCGACACCGAGAGCGTGAGCTGCAAATCGAGTAACGCAAGATCGTCAAAGCGCTCGATGATACCGCAGGTCGAGAGCGATATATGGCGCATGCCGATGTTCATACCGTCAGGATGATTAACAAGCCGCAGGAAGCGGATTACGTTATCGTAATTGTCAAGAGGCTCGCCTATGCCCATAAGCACAATGTTTGATATGGGCTTGCCCGAATCGAGCTGAGAAAATATGACCTCGTCGAGGATTTCGCACGGCTCAAGGCAGCGGACAAGACCGCCTATGGTCGAGGCGCAGAAGGCGCAGCCCTGACGGCATCCGACCTGCGAGGAAACGCAGACCGTGTTGCCGTGCTTATAGCTCATAACGACCGTTTCAACGGCGTTGCCGTCGTAAAGCTCCCACAGGTACTTGATAGTACCGTCAAGCTTTGAGACCTGCTTTCCGATCACCTTGGGCTTGTATATGGCGTATTCCTCACCGAGCCTCCGGCGCAGATCCTTGGGCAGATCGCTCATTTCCTCAAAGGAGCCAACTCCCCTGCCGAGCCAGCGAAAAACCTGCTTTGCCCGGTACTTGGGCAGTCCCAGCTGTTGAAAATCGGCTGCGATCTCCTCCGGCAGCATTGATTTTATGTTCTTCATTTCACTCTCCTGAGCTTACAGATAAAGAAACCGTCCGAATTGTCAACATTCGGCCAAAATGTGTAGTATCCCTGCGGCGCAGGGCCGAAAGGAAGTTCAAAGGCTTCCGCAGAAAAGTTAGGGTTTTCATTAAGAAAAGCCGCTATGACATTCTCATTTTCCTCACGAAGCACGGTGCAGGTGGAGTACATAAGCACGCCTCCGGGCTTAACGGCAGACGAGACGTTGCGCAGAATGTCAAGCTGTATCTCCGGCAAAGCGGCAATGCTCTCCTCACTTTTGAAGCGAATGTCGGGCTTTTTGCGGATAACGCCCAAGCCGGAACACGGCACGTCGCAGATGACTGCGTCAAACCCGACGCAGTCAAGGTCTCGTGCATCGGCACAACGGGTACTGATAATATCAATGCCGAGTCGCTTTGCTCCGTCCTCTATCCGCTTCAGCTTCTTTTCATGTATGTCGCACGACAGTATACTGCCGTTGTTTTTCATTTCGACAGCCGCCGCAAAGCTTTTGCCGCCGGGGGCCGCACATGCGTCCAAGACTCTGTCTCCCGGACGCAGTCCCATGACCGACACGGCACAGCGTGCCGCCGGGTCCTGAACATAGAAAAGTCCCTTGCGAAACTCCTCGGTCTCGGCAATGCTCCCCCTGAGATTCTGAGGCAGTATGCAGTTATCAAGCTTTGCATGCGGGACAAATTCAAAGCCGCTTTCGCACAAGGCCTCAAGGCTCGTTTTCAGGGTGTTCACCTGAAGTGCAAGCTCAGGTACGGCATTGTTTGCCGCAAAATAGGACTCGGCAAAGTCGTAACCCTTTTCGTCGATGATCCGTCGAACGAGCCACAAGGGGTGGCTGTACCGTACCGAAAGGTACTCGGCGGAGGGGCAACCGGGGATATCCGGTAGGCAATCTTTTTGCGACACTATTTTTCGCAATACCGCATTGACAAAGCCGGAAGCTCTTGAAAAGCCTGTGCTTTTCGTGAGCTTTACCGCCTCGTTGACGGCGGCGCTGTCGGGGATGCGCTCCATAAGGATTGTCTGATACACGGCGCAGCGCAGTATATCACGCACCTTCGGCTCAATATCGGACTTTGAAAATGCGTCAATATAGAAGTCACACAGGCTCAGATTCTGCATCACCCCGAGGAAGATGTGCGATGCCAAGGCAGCGGAGCGTGTGTCAAGCTTATGCTTTTTTATTGCGGTATCAATGGCTTCCGTCGTCCATGCGGCGCTGCGGCGGCACTTTTCAAGTGCGTCCAACGCTGCGAGTCTTGAGTTATCGGGCATATCAGACCTCGACCTTTATCGGATGTCCAAGCAGATAGTCGGCGGCACGCATCCTCTTTTTTCCGGGAGCCTGAAGCTCGGTTATGAGAAGCGTGTGAGCGCCGCCACAGGCAATTTCGATTCCCTTTTTATCGGCTGCGACCACCGTTCCGGGTGCTTTGTCGGTCACGGTGTCGGTGTACACGGCTTTGAATATTCTGAACGTAGCTCCGCCGATATCGGTCGTTGCCACGGGCCACGGCTGAAGTCCGCATATGCGCTTTACAATCTCTCTCGGACTGCGGCTCCAGTCGATGGGTGACATGGATTTATCGAGCATGGTAACGTAGCTTGCCTTACTTTCGTCCTGCTTCGTCCTCGGCGCAGTGCCGTTTTCTATCGCACACAGCGTTTGGTGAAGCAGCTCGGCGCCCATGACCATCAGCCTGTCAAACAGCTCGCCGGAGGTTTCAAATTCACCGATCTCCGTTTTTTCGGTAAAGATCACGTCTCCTGTGTCCATTTCGGGGGCAAGGTACATGGTCGAAACACCGGTCTCGGTATCGCCGTTTAAAACTGCCCACTGCACGGGAGCAGATCCCCTGTACTTGGGAAGCAGCGAGGAGTGAACGTTTACGGCGCCGTAGGTCGGGACCGAAAGTGCGCCCTCAGGCAGTATCCTGCCGTAGGCGACGACCACAAGAACGTCCGGCCTGAGTGAGCGCAGAAGCTCGGTAAAGCTGCCGTCACGCAGCTTCGTAGGCTGGTAAACGTCAAGATCGTTTTGCAGAGCAAGCTCCTTGACCGGGCTGAAGGAAAGACTCATTCCTCTGTTTCGGGGCTTGTCCGGCTGCGTAAACACGGCCGCAATATCGTATTTTTCATCTATCAGCTTTTGCAGCGACGCCGCCGCAAAGTCGGGGGTACCCATAAAAACTATACGCATATTATTTCTCTTCGCTGCCGCCGTTGATTTCTTCCTCGGTCAGCATTCTTTCACATTTTTCAAGGAACAGGTGTCCGTCAAGATGGTCGAATTCGTGGCACATGCAGCGTGCGGTAAGACCGGTGCCCTCATACTCAAACCAAGCGCCGTATCTGTTCTGCGCCCTTGCCTTTACACGCATGGGGCGGCTCACAAGTCCGTACTCTCCGGGAACGCTGAGACAGCCCTCGGCTCCCGTCTGCTCGCCTTCGACCTCGATGATTTCAGGGTTAATGAATTCGATTATGTGTTCATCTTCCTCTTCCTCGACGTTCGTTTCAAGAACAAGCACGGCACGGCGCAGGACGCCGACCTGGACGGCGGCAAGTCCCACTCCGCAGGATTTTTCCAGAGTTTCCGCCATGTCGTCCAAAAGCTGCTGAAGGCGTATGTTGAACTGCTTTACTTCTCTCGAAGGCTTGTAAAGTATGGGGTCTTCCTTCGTAACTATGTTTCTGAGTGCCATCCTGTCTCTCCTTTATCAGTCCAGAGGATTGTTGTCCGCATAAATGCTTACGCCTTTATACGCCCCGGACGAGTTGCATTTTATCAAAACGGCGGAAACTATGCGCCGCATTTCGGCGTCCGCTCTGCAATTTAAGTTGATTCTATATCTGTATCGGTTGTTGACCTTGACGACGCTCAGCGGCGCCGGCCCGAGTATTCGTGCGTCGGCTCGGCTTATGAGCGAAACCGTCAGAAGCTTCTTAATATCTCCGCAGCAGCGCAGCACCGTACCCTCCTCAACGCCGGATGCGGTGATGGCGATTATGTCCGAATACGGCGGTGTTTCCTGAAAGCTGCGAAGCCGAAGTTCGGTCTCAAAAAACTTTTCGTAGTTTTGCTCTGCGGCAAGCTTTATTATCTCGTTTTCGGGAGTAAAGCTCTGAATTATCGCACGGCCGGGCTTTTTGCCTCTGCCGCAGCGCCCGATGACCTGCGTTATAAGCGAGAATGTCCGTTCCCCGGAACGATAGTCGCCGCAGTACAGGCTTTGATCGGCCGACAGTACGCCGATAAGCGTGACGTTTTCAAAGTTGAGTCCCTTGGTGACCATTTGCGTGCCGACCATTATCGGGATCTTCTTTTTTTCAAATCGCTTTAAAAGAACATCGTGTGAGCCGGACTCCCGAACTGTGTCCGTGTCCATGCGGAGTATCTCCGTGTCGGGGTACAGAGCTTTAAGCTCATCCTCAATGAGCTGAGTTCCGGCACCGATAAAGCTGAGCAGTCCGCCGCAGTCCGGGCAGCCGCTGTCGGGCGGACGGGTGTAGCCGCAGTAGTGGCAGATAAGGCGGCGCTTTGAGCTGTGATATGTCAGCGTAACGCTGCAATTCGGACACTTGTAGACATAGCCGCAGTCGGGACAGCTTATGAGCTTGTTTGCTCCCCGGCGGTTAATGAACAGTATGCTCTGCTCATTGCGGCTGAGGTTTGCCGACAGCTCATTTTGCAGTTCAAGACTGAGGTTCCCGCCTCGTCCCCGTCTAAGCTCCCTGCGCATATCGACTATGCGCACGTCCGGTAGCTGCATTTCGTTATAGCGCTCGTGCATCTCGAAAAGACTGTAGCGCCCCTTTCGGGCGGCATACATACTCTCGACGTCCGGCGTTGCGGAGCCGAGTACAAGCAAAGCATCGCTTCTTGCGCAGCGGTACTTCGCAATCTCCCTTGCGTGGTATCTCGGAGAGTTTTCCGACTTATAGCTGTCGACCTGCTCCTCGTCGATTATCACAAGACCGAGATTTTCGCACGGGGCAAAGACTGCGCTCCTCGTTCCTATGACGAGTTTTGCCGATCCGTTCTTGACCCGCTTCCATTCGTCGTATCTTTCGCCAACGGACAGACTGCTGTGCAGGACGGCGACCTCGTTGCCGAAGTGCGATGAAAATGTACTGAGCATTTGCGGAGTGAGTGCAATCTCCGGGACAAGCAATATTGCCGTTTTGCCAAGGCTGAGAGCGCTGTTTATCAGGTGGATATAAACGGAGGTCTTGCCGCTCCCCGTAACGCCGAAAAGGAGCGCTGCTGCGGCTTTTTGGCTGCAAAGCAGCTTGTTCATGCCCTTGTATGCCGATTCCTGCTCCGAGTTCAAAACAGGCATCGGCAGCGTTTCTCCGACCCACTCCCCCGGTCTGCGGAACACCTCGACCGTCTGTGTGGCAACAAGTCCTTCGTTTATGAGCGCCTTGAGTGACTGGCGTGATGCTCCCGTAAAGCTCAGCAGCTCCTTGGACGACACGCATCCCGTCTGACACAGCAGCTCAAGCAGCGCAGACTGCATCGGCGCTTTGCGCTTGCGTCCCTGCGCAATTGCAAGTATGTCTTCCGTCGGAGCGGTCAGTGTGAGCATTTCGCAAGTCTTGTCCGACGCCTTGCGTTTGCCGTCGGCTGAAAACCACAGTCCCGCCGGAAGCATCGCCTTGACTGAATCGTACACGGTACAGAAGTACCTATCGTGCATCCAAAGCGCAAGCTTTATCTGCTCCGGTGTGAGTACGGGCTTTTCGTCAAGCGGTCTGTCGATTGCCTTCAGCTCCGAGTATTCGCTCTCATCGGACATGCTCAAAACGATGGCTTCGCATCGCCTGTTGCCCCTTGAAAACGGCACAAGCACACGCATACCCGGGCATATCTCACCACGGTATTTTTCCGGGACAAGATAGTCGTAGGGCTTGTCTATCCAGTATGCGGCAGCGGAAACCGCAAGCTTTGCTATTTGCTTTTCCGACATGCCGTACACCTCCGTAAGCGCTAAAACACAGCGGAGTTAAAAAGCTCCGCTGATAAAAATCAATTATCTATTCCGAGTTTTCCGGTGTAGACCTCGTCAATCGCTGCGGAAACGGGCTTCTTTTCAAGGATAATGCCCTCGGTCTCCGCTTCTTGGGAAATGGCTCTTGCTCTTCTGGCGACAAGGTTAACAAGCTGGTAACGGCTGCCGACTTTCTCAACAAGCTCGGCAACGGGCGGATAAAGCATCATAATAATCAGACCTCACTTAAAATGTTTTTTCTCAATTCATATTTGCAGTTCTCCGCAGTAATGATCGCAGAGAACTCGGCGGCTGCCTTATCGGCATCGTCGTTGATGATGATGTAGTCATAGAAATCGGCCTCGGCATACTCCTGCTTTGCACGGATGAGCCTTGCTTCAATCTTGCGCTCTGAATCGGTACCTCTGCCTCTGAGGCGATTCTCAAGTATCTCCATGGAGGGCGGGATAATGAATATCATCACCGCATCGGGCATCTTTTCATGTACCTGACGTGCGCCCTGAACCTCTATGTCAAGCAGGACGTTCATGCCCTCGTCGAGCTTTTTCTCAACGTAGGCTCTCGGCGTACCGTAAGAGTTGGCGACGTACTCGGCATGCTCAAGCAGCTCGCCGTTTTCGACCATCTCTCTGAACCTGTCAAGGTCAACGAAGAAATACGCTTTGCCGTCGATCTCGTTCGGACGGGGCTTTCTCGTCGTCACGGATACGGAGAAGCATACGTCGCTGCGTCCCTCCAAAGCTTTGGACACAACGGTGCTTTTCCCGGCGCCGGAGGGTCCGGATATTACTATCAATTTTCCCCTTTGTTTAGCCATTTTCAGTTCCTTCCTCGTTTTTTTCGGTTATTCTTGCGGTGAGAACATCTGCCGCAAGCGCTGAAAGTACTACATTTCCGCTGTCCATTATTATTACCGACTTTGTGCTTCTGCCGAAGGATGCGTCTATAAGCAGTCCCTTTTCCCTGACATCCTGCACCATTCGCTTTATAGGTGCCGATTCGGGGCTTATTATCGCCAGTATCCTTTCGGCGGACAGCATATTGCCAAAGCCTATGTTAACAAGCCTTATGACCGTCACCTCTCATTCGATGTTCTGTATCTGTTCACGGATCTTTTCAATCTCGGACTTGATGTCCACGACCAGATATGCAATCTCGGAGTTCTGACACTTAGAGCCTATGGTATTTGCCTCACGGTTAAACTCCTGAATGAGGAAGTCTATCTTCCTGCCTGTGGGAGAATCGCCGTTTATCATGATTGCGAGCTGCGACATATGACTGCGGAGACGGACGGTTTCCTCGTCCACGGCGACCTTGTCCGCAAACACGGCCGCCTCGGTAAGTATACGGCTCTCATCGATACCTGCGGTTTCGAGGACCTCCGTCATCTTCTGCGTCAGACGGCGGCGGTAATCCGCAACGGTCTGAGGAGCCTTTTCCTCAACGCCGGAGACGAGAGTTGCAATAGTGTCGAGCTTTGACAGCACGTCCGCCCGAAGCTTTTCACCCTCACGGGTACGCATTGCGTCAAAATCGCAAAGTGCGGCCTCGGCGATCTCTCGTATCCCCTCCGTGAGCCTGTCGGAATCAAGCTCCTTTTTCTCGACGCTGAGTACGTCCGGAAAGCGGCTGAGGGCAAGCGCATTTAAGTCGGCAGGCACGGAGTATTCCTCCGAAATGCGGTTTAAGGCTTCGACATAGCCTTTAAGAAGCGTCTCGTTTATGCAAACCGCAACATCGTCTGCACCTGAGCTGTTGACGGTAACGAAAACGTCTACCTTGCCTCGGCTGATGTGCGACTGCACGGCGGCTTTTATCGCTTCCTCGGCAAAGAGGAAGTTCCTTGGGAGCCTGACCGATGTGTCAAGATAGCGATTGTTGACGCTTTTAAGCTCCACGGTGATCTCTATGCCTTCGACAACGCCCTTTGCGCTGCCGAAGCCGGTCATGCTTTTTATCATCCGTATCCCCCCTCCTCAACGTAAGCCGGTGATCTCGAATTTGATCGGGTTTTTCTTTTTTGAGCGGCGCTGGTATATTACTACTCCCGCAACGGCAACGGCAAAAAAGCAGAAGCAAAGCAGTATACTCATTCCCTCGCCAAGTCCTATCGACGCCGCCACAAGGTAGCCGACGAGAAGCATGGCAAGCGGAAAGATATACACTATCAGAGTTGCGGCAAAGATCCTTGAGGAAAGGGTCTCGATAACGACCTTTTCTCCGGGCCTTGCGTTGACGCTGTTTTTTGCAAATGCTTTGAGCTCGCTTTGGAAAACGCAGCTTTCGCAGTTGCCGCAGTTGCTGCCGCAGGCGGTGCCTCGTGTGACGGCGACCTCGGCCATACCGTTGGGAAAGACCTTTGTTACCACTGCATCCTGTGTCATTAAAAAATTCCTTTCGTACTAATCTCGTGACAGCGTTACGGTGACCCGCAGGTCTCCTACCGCTCCGACGTTTTCGTGACCTCTCACCGTCACCTTTGCGACCGCCATTACCTGACCTACCGTCGCATCGTAATCCTTGAGGTCGACGACGACGCTTATGTCGCTGCTGCTTATCTTAGCCAGCACCTCCGGATTGCTCGAACGAAGCGTTATCTCAAGCTCCTTCGTGTCAATCGTTGCACTGTAGCCGGACGTGACGTTTTTAAACGAGATGTTATCGGTAACAAATCGCTTGGTGTGCATTCCGGGTATCTCGACCCTGACACGAGCCTCGGTCAGCCCGTCGATATTCTGCACCCCGTCCGGCAGCGTTATCGCAAAGTTGTACACGTCCGAATCCACAAACGAAGCCAAATCAATGGTTCCGACCTCTATGCTGTTGATCTCGTCCACTATCTCGGAGTCGCCTGCAATCTTAATCGTTTTCTGCGGCTCGATGGTGTAAACGCAGTCGTCCTTTGTGGCGCCGCCGCCGGCTATGAAGTTGACGGTCAGCGGAACCTCCTTGGTCTTGAGTATCGGCTGCGTGACACTGACGGTCCTCGGCGACCAGTTAAGATACTTGGTTTCCTCTATCGGCAGGAGGTTTCCGTCCTTATCCATGAAGCTGACCCCGGTATCCACGCTGTATGTGGATTCAATGGTCTTATTCTCGCCGAAGGACACCCATGCGTATTCAATCTTGTTGAGGATATCCTCGGGGCCGCTCACGGTGACGGTTTCGGGATAAATCACAATATCCTCGGCAACACCGCCCTCGGCGATCTCACCGTCGAAGCTTGCACGGATATTCACGGTCTTGGTGGCATTTTTGACGATCGTGAGATTGACGGTGTCCGGCGACTTGCGCAGGACCGTAATATTGTTTGCGTCGACATTGCTGGGAAATACTATCTCATAGGAAAGCTCCACCTCGTTCGGCTGGGTTATGTTCGACACGTCGACGACGGCCTTTATCGCAGAGGCGCTGAGCTTTGCAAGCTCGCTCCTCGTGCCGCTGACCCTTATCGAAACCGAGCTGTAGTCGCTTTTCATTATCGAAAGATTTCTGCCCGTGAGCTGTTCCGAGCCTTCAAACTCGACACGGATACCGGCATAGGTCTTTTCAACGATTGTCCCCTCCTGATCCGAAACATACGCCCAAAGCAGCACGGAGCAGACAAGAGAAATTATCATCCAAAATATTTTGCTGTTAAAGACTTTTTTTATCGGCTTACTTTTCATTGCTTTTCACCTTGAGCTTTCCCTTAATGCGGTCGAGTAATTCTTCCGCAGGCTTTGTCTTGACTTCTTCATCAACAAGCTCCGTGCGAAGTATCTTCTCAAAGGTGTCATGCTTGAGATTTCTCTTCAGCATGCCCTCAATGGCAATTGAAATTGCGCCGGTCTCCTCCGAAACGATGATAACAAGTGCGTCCGTCTGCTCACTCATGCCGATGCCGGCACGGTGACGCATACCGAGATCCTTGCTCAGATTCGTCTTGTTGGTAAGCGGCAGAACGCAGCCCGCTGCGGCGATACGCCCGTTGCGGAGGATCATTGCGCCGTCATGCAGGGGAGCCTTGGGATAGAAAATGTTTTTCATCAGCTCCGCCGTGGTATCGGCATCGATCACAGTACCCGTGGTCATAATGTCGCTCAGCGACATATTACGCTCGAAAATGACGAGAGCGCCGGTCTTAGTCTTTGACATCTGCTCACAGGCGATGACAGTCTGAGTTATCGCAGACTCAAGAGCCGATTTTTCCTTCTCCTTACTCGAAAACAGCCCGTACAGCTTGCTGCTGCCGACCTTGGCAAGCAGCTTTCTCAGCTCCGGCTGGAAGATGATAACGAGCGCTATAAGTCCGATCTCGACCGCCTTGCGCAGCAGGAAGTTTATCATCGTGAGGTTAAACACGCTTGAAAGCCAAAGAGCGACAAGGAGCATGAGTATGCCCTTTGCGAGGCTCGAAGAGCTTGTATTTCTTGCGAGCTTAATAACTTCGTAAATGATATACGCAACGATAAGTATATCAACAATGTCCCATACGGTTATCGTGCTGAAGTAATTAAATTTGCTTGAAAAGAATTCAGAGACAGCTTCCATAAAATACGTTCCTCTTATTCCGGCGGACTGCCGTGGCAGACGCATAACTGTTCGGAAAATTTATCACTATATTATAAAACAATTTTTCCAAAAAGGCAATTGCTTATTGATGAATTTTGGAGTTAATAAGCCGAGCTATCGCATTTCCGGCCTCTATGACGCTTGCTTTGCTCAAAAGCGGCGAAAAGCTGAGCCTAAGCGTCCCGGTATCAAGCGTTCCGACCGTTCTGTGTGCAAGCGGTGCGCAGTGCAGCCCGCACCTTGCGGCGATGCCGTGCTCCCCAAGCATCCCGCAGAGTGCTTCGGGGTCAATGCGCTCGTGCCTCACGGAAAGCACTCCGGCCTGCGACCGGTTCGAGCGATATACGGTCAGACCCTCGACTTCGGAAAGACGGTCAGCCATTATGCCGCACAGCATGGTCTCATAGCCGCCTATCCGTTCCTCGCCCATGCTTTTTACATAGCGGATGCCCTCGCGAAGACCGGCAATGCCGGCAACGTTGTGGGTCCCGGCTTCGAGTCTGTCGGGCAGATAGTCCGGCATTTTTTCGCTTATACTGTCCGAGCCGGTGCCGCCGCAAAGCAGCGGACGCCCCGCATCGCCGCAAAGCAGCACGCCGGTCCCCTGCGGGCCGAGCAGCCCCTTGTGTCCCGGCATTGCGATATATTGCGCTCCGAGCTCAGTAAAACCGATCTTTGTGATACCCGCAGACTGAGATGCGTCTATTATGAGAGGAACCCCGTACTCGGCGCATATCTTCGAGATCCTCTTGATAGGAAGAACGAAGCCGAACACGTTCGAGACATGATTGCATATGACGAGGTCGGACTGCGGAGTGAGCCGCCGGAAGGCGCTTACTGCCGCATCTTCGTCAAACAACGGACTGTCGGCAACCGAAACGTCGCAGCCGAGGTCATACAGCACACGCATGACGGAGTTGTGTTCGTAGCCCGACACCGTTACTCTGCTTCCCCTACTTGCGAGACTGCGTATCGCAATGTTCAGCGCATGAGTGGCGTTTAGGGTAAACACCACCTGCTCCGGCTCCGGGACATTGAACAGCTCCGCCACGGCGCATCGGCAGTCGAAAACGGTGTCCGCCGCAAGCATTGCGGCTCTGTGCGCTCCCCTGCCCGGACTTGCCATCGTGTCGATGGCTCGTGCGACCGCTCTCGAAACGCTTTTCGGCTTTAAGAGGCTTGTTGCGGCTGAGTCAAGATATATCACATGATTACCTCCCTAACGCTGCCGTCCGTATTCATTTCAAATATTCTGCCATGCGGCAAATTCTCCCGCCGCAGAATCTCGACCGCCTTTATCGCTCTGTTTGCACGAACGCTCACGCTGTACGAGCAGCCCGCTCCGCTCAGCTCCTGCGGCGCACGCCGAATACCTGCGTTAATGCCGTTTCTTTCAAGCAGACGGGCAGCCTTCTGTGCATATGTCAGCGATCTGCACATAATTAAATAACGCATAGAAATCACCCTCAGAGTTTTGGTTCATTCTATGCGGTAAAATTGCCGTATGTTATTTTATATGTTGTGTTAAAGCTCGTCTATCAGCACGACCGCATGAGCGGCTATACCCAGTCCCTCACCCGTGAAGCCGAGCATTTCCTCCGTGGTGGCTTTGACGCTTATGCAGTCAACGTCAACTCGCAGTGCATTGGCAAGCCTTTGACGCATCATTTCAATGAATGGGGCAAGCTTCGGACGCTGAGCGATGACCGTGCAGTCGGCATTGCAGAGAGCATATCCGTTTTCGAGAAGCTTCTTCCCCACAATTCTCAACAGTCCAATACTGTCTGCGCCTAAGTAAGCATCGTCGTTATCGGGAAAAAGCTTGCCTATATCTCCGAGCGCCGCTGCGCCCAAAAGCGCATCCATCAGTGCATGGGTAAGCACGTCGGCATCGGAATGCCCGTCAAGGCCAAGCTCGAACGGTATCTTAACGCCGCCGATTATCAGATTTCTGCCCTCTTTCAGGCGGTGTACGTCGTATCCGTGACCGATCCGCATCACGGCACCCCTTTGTCGGAAAGGATTTTTGCCGCAAGGTAAACGTCCCTCGAAGTGGTGAGCTTTATATTATCCGGCTCACCGTCGATAACGCAGACCCTGACGCCGACAAGCTCCGCTGCGGAGCAGTCGTCGGTGATATGAAGCTGCTTTTCAACGGCTTTGGTGAGAGCGCCCTTGATTATGTCGGCGGAAAACGCCTGCGGCGTCTGAATAAGCGCAACGTACTCCCTGTTCGGGGTCTGCTGCACGACGCCCTTTGCGTTCAAAATGCGGACGGTGTCCGTTGCCTTGACTGCGGGGGCGACCGCAAGATTGGTCTCGGCGGCAAGGATCACACGCTCTATAAGACTGCTGCTGACAAGCGGACGTGCGGCATCGTGTATTGCGATAATGTCAATATCCTCTCCGACCTGCGACACACCGGCAAGTGCGGATTCAGCTCTCGTCCGGCCGCCGCAAACCACCTTAGATGCCTTGCTTATGCCGTATTCACTGCAAATATCGGCGATCTCCTGAAGCTTGTCGAGCTTTGTGACGACAAGTATCTCGTCTATTGCCTCCGACTGCTCAAACGCAAGAAGCGTTCTTGCGATAACGGGCATACCGCCGAGATCCATAAGTATCTTATCACGTCCCATACGGCTGGAATTGCCGGCGGCGACGATGACGGCGGCACAGCGCCGACTAGTGGATTTGGATTTAAAAATTTTATCAAAAACAGACATACAAACCTCTTATGCCATTGCGGCGTCAAGAATACTTTCAATCTGTGCGGAGCTTACGTCAAGCGAAATGACGAGCTCGGAAATAAGTATCTGCTTTGCGGAGTGAAGCATTTTGCGCTCACCCGACGAAAGACCACGTTCCTTGTCACGGCACATAAGCCCTTTAACAACGCTTGCGACCTCGTGCAGATCTCCGCTTTTTATTTTGACCATGTTTTCACGATAGCGCTTGTTCCAATTCTGCGTCATAGAGACTTCAATATCCGAAAAGCTGTCCAGCACTGCCTTTGCGCCGCTGCTTTCGATTATCGGTCTGACGCCGATGTCCTCACAGCCCAAGACCGGAACGAGAACACGCATACCTCCCGACGGAAGGCGAAGAACATAATATTCCCTTTCGGTGCCATTGATCTTCTTCGTTATTAAACTGTCAATAACGCCGGCACCGTGCATGGGATGAGCAATATAATCACCGATAGCGAACAATCCGACACCTCCATAATTTGATTACAAATGCAAGTCATTTCATGTATTATTATACACAAACCATTAATTTTTTTCAAGGGTCAGAGTGAATTTTTGTTGATAAATAAAGGAAAATTACCCGCCGACATTATCGACGGGTAATTACATTTAGTTGAATGAGATCAATCAACGTCTGCATCGCCGACGGCTTCGCCGTTCTCGGACACTTCGTATACGACTGCCTCTGTGTCATCACCTTCGGCTGCGGGAGCGACCTCTGCGGGTGCGGGCTCGCTGAGCGCACGGATGGAGAGGGAAATCTTCTGCTTCTCGTTGTCGATAGCGGTGATCTTTGCCTCGACCACGTCACCGACGGCCAGAACCTCTTCGGGCTTACCGATGCGGCGGTTTGCAATCTGAGAAATGTGGATAAGACCATCGACACCGGGAACGACCTCAGCAAATGCGCCAAAGGGCATGAGCTTTACGATCTTGACCTCTGCGGTGGAGCCGACTTCGTAAGCGGAAGTGAACTTGACCCAAGGATTCTCTGCGGGGTTCTTGTAGCCGAGGGAAATCTTGCGCTTTTCCTTGTCAAAGCCGATGACGTACACATCGACCTCGTCGCCGACAGAGAACACCTCTGCGGGGTTCTTGATGCGATTCCAGCTCATTTCGGAAACATGAACCATGCCGTCGATGCCGCCGATGTCAACGAATGCACCGTAGCTGGTCATGGACTTCACGACGCCGTGGTACTTTGCGCCGACTTCGATCTCGTTCCAAATTGCCTCGGCACGCTCACGGCGTTCTTTCTGCATTACGGCACGTATGGAGCCGACAACACGCTTGCGGGCACGGTTGAACTCGGTAATCTTGACACGAACCTTCTGCTTGAGGAGCTGAGCCATATCGGCTTCCTTGGGCAGACCGCTCTGAGATGCGGGAACGAATACACGAACGCCCTTTACGGAAACAACAACTCCGCCCTTGTTGATCTCGTTGACGATGCCTTCGAGAACTCCGCCGTTTTCGGAAGCTTCCTCAACGTCGCTCCAGCTCTTTGCTGCGTCAAGACGCTTCTTGGAGAGCATTACGGTGCCCTCAACGTCATTCACACGGACAACGACCGCCTCGATGGTGTCGCCGACCTTGACGGCGTCTTCGACCTTGATACCGTCGTCGGTAAATTCCGTGGTGGGAATGAAGCCGGAATACTTGGTGCCGATGTCAACACTGATCTCGGTGTTGGTTATGGCAACAACGGTGCCGGTTACCTTATCTCCGTTATATATAGTTTTGATGCTTTCCTCCAGCATTTCGTCAAAGGATTTTTCCTTTACATCTACTGTGGTTTCATCAATTTTAATTTCTTCGCTCATCTTATTACTTACCTCCTTAATTATCCATGACGGAGCGGATGCTCCGGCGGTAACGCCGACGGTATCTGCCGATGCCAGCCTGTCCATATCAAGCTCACTTGCGTTGTTGACGAACTGAACGTTATCGCACATCCTGTCGCAAATCTCCGCAAGATGCACGCTGTTGGCACTGTGCTTTCCGCCTATTACTACCATTGCATCACATTCGGCCGATAATTTTGTGGCCTCATCCTGCCGCATGGACGTCGCACCACATATTGTATCAAAGATTTCCGCGTTTGTACACATTTTTTTTAAGAAATTCGCACATTCGGTAAAATTACTCCGAGTTTGAGTGGTCTGTATGACCATGGTTATCGGTTTTACTGAAAATGTCGGGTCATTCTTAAAGAGATTTTCAAGCTCGGACAGGTTTTCGCACAGTGCGTGTTCCCCGCACCAGCCGCAGACCGCCTCGACCTCCGGGTGATTCCTCATTCCGATTATCAGCACAAAGCGTCCCTGCTCGGTAGCTTTGGCGACTATCGTGTGGATACGCTTCACCTTCGGACAGGTGGCGTCCGTAATCTTTGCGTTGCGCTGCGCAAGCTTGTCGTATATTTCCTCGGAAACGCCGTGCGACCTTATTATGACACGCTCGCCCACCGGCAGCTCCTCCGGAGAGTTTATAAGCTTCATCCCCATGGAGGCAAGCCTGTTTACAACGTCGTCGTTATGTATGAGCTGTCCGAGGGAATACGCCTCCCCTTCTTTCAAAAGCTCCTGCGCCATATCGACGCTCCGGCTAACGCCGAAGCAGAAGCCCGCACTCTTGGCTACTATAATCTTTTTCATGTCGTAACCGCCTTTGCTCCGGTTCTTTCGGCAATGAGACCGCACACGGCATCAATGCTTTCCTCAAGCGTGAGACTGCCCGTGTCAAGCAGCACGGCATCGGCTGCGGCAACAAGGGGCGCCGTCTTGCGCTCGGTGTCCTGCTCGTCACGCTTTTTCATGTCCGCAAGGACTTGCTCAATCGAATCGGATATGCCCTTTGCCTGAAGCTCCTTCCAACGCCGCTGCGCTCTGGCTTCGGCGCCGGCGGTAAGGAATATCTTGAGGTCGGCGTACGGGAGTATGACCGTTCCTATGTCTCTGCCGTCCATAATGACGTTATGCTTTCTTGCAAGGTCACGCTGCATATCGGTCAGATAGTCTCTGACGTGCTGCATTGCGGATACGTTCGATGCGCACATCGAGACCTCCGGCAGACGTATCTCTTTCGACACGTCCTTTCCGTCAAGGAACATCCGCTGCTCTCCGTCGATGTATTTAAGCTCGATCTTAAGCGTCGGCAAAACCGCTTCCACTGCCGCCGGATCCTTCGTGTCGGCTCCGGCGTTCATCGCCGCAAGACCTATCGTCCGATATATGGCGCCGGTGTCAACATACACAAATCCGAAGCGCTTTGCCGCACTTCTTGCAACGGTGCTTTTTCCGGCTCCGCTCGGCCCGTCGATTGCAATTGAAATCATGTTCGATCCTTTCAAAGTGAATTACCCGCCGTATAACCGGTCGCCCACGCTATTTGCAGGTTGAAGCCTCCCGTATATGCGTCGAGGTCAAGCACCTCGCCCGCAAAGTACAGACCCGACACGAGCTTTGACTCCATGGTGCGGGGATTGATCTCCTTTGTCGAAACGCCGCCGGAGGTGACAATAGCTTCGGTGACGGGTCTTGTCCCGCACACCGAGACGGGAAACGCCTTAAAGAGCCGTAAAAGCGCATGGCGTTGCTCTCTTGTTATGGAGTTAACCTTCGTATCCGGGGCAATGCCGGACAGCTTTATAATAACGGGAATCATTGCTCTCCCGGCAAGGTCGCCGAGAGCGTTTGCAAAGTCCCGGTTTATGTACTTTTCAAAGTCACGCAGAAGCCTCGCATCGAGCTTCTTTTCGTCGAGCGCAGGCTTCAGGTCTATCTCCAAGCGATATTTGCACTCGCCGAAGCGACGCATATGCGCACTTGCGGAAAGCACCAAGGGGCCGCTCACGCCGAAATGCGTGAACAGCATCTCGCCCTGCTCGTGATAAACGAGCTTATCGTCCTCAAAAGCGGACAGTACTACGTTTTTCAATGAAAAGCCCTGCATCTCGGCACAGTATTCGTCGTCGCTTTCAAGCGGCACGAGCGAAGCCTTTGCCGGAATCACGGTGTGACCGAGTGCTTTTGCGGCTTCAAAGCCCCAGCCCGTCGAGCCGGTTAGCGGATATGACAGTCCGCCCGTGCATATGACGGCCTCTTTACATTCAATAACTCCGTTTTCCGTTTTGACGCCGACGACAGCACCGTTTTGCGTAAGGATCTTTAATGCGCCGCACTTTTCTATCCTAACGCCGCTGCGCTTCATATACGCTATGAGTGCTGCGGCAACGTCGTTTGCGTTGTCGGAAACGGGAAATACTCGGTTGCCCCGCTCCGTTTTGAGCTTTACGCCGAGGCGCTCAAAAAGCTCCATCGTCGAAGCCGGAGGGAACCTATTCAGCGCACTGTACAGAAATCTTCCGTCACCGGGGATATTGCGCATCACTTCCTTAACGTCGCAATTATTTGTGACGTTGCATCTGCCCTTGCCCGTTATTCTCAATTTTCGCCCAAGTATCTTTTGCGGCTCCAGCAGTATGATGTCAAGCCCTCTTTCGGCTGCAACGGCGCTGCACAGCATTCCGGAGGGACCGCCGCCGATGACTACCGCATCAGCCTTGAGGTGATTCATAAACATCGTGCTCCGTCCATATGTTTTCAAGCTTTTCAAATATGCTGACCACGCCGTCTTTGTTGCGCTTACCGACGGCAACGATAATGGCGTTTATCAGGCTCATCGGCGCAACAAGCGAATCGACAAACGAGACCATATCGCTCTTGGCGTACATACAGATGTCGGCAATGGAACTGAAGGGTGATGCCGGACTGTCGGTTATGGCGATAGCCTTTGCGCCCATCTCCTTTGCGAAAAGGAGCCCATCGACCGAGTGGCTGGAGTATCGTGGAAAGCTGATACATATGACCGTATCTCCCTCACCCACTCTAATGAGCTGTTCGTATATTTCACTCGCCGCCGTGTTGCTAATGACGATGACGTTATCGCGCAGAAGATTCAGATACAGCCCGAGAAAGCTCGCAAGAGCGGTCGAGGTACGCATACCGACGATATATACCTTCTTTGCATTGACTATGGAGTCGATGCAATTATCAAAGCTCTCCTTGTCAAACTCCTCCATGGTGGTCTGGAGGTTCTGTACGTCGCTTCCGACGATGGATTTAAACAGCTCCTTATCGTCTATCATGCTCTTTGCGACTTCTATACGCTGAACCGCCGTGAGCCTGTTGCGTATCATTTCCTGCAAAGCCTTGCGCATTGCGGGGTAGCCGTCGTAGCCGAGTTCGGTCGCGAAGCGGACGACCGTCGATTCGCTGACGCCGACAATCTTACCCAGCTTTCCGGCAGTCATAAAAGCGGCTTTGTCATAGTTTGAGGATATAAATTTAGCAATAGTGCGCTGACCCTTTGATAGTTTGCCGTTATAGCTTGACAGCTTGGCAAGAAGATCGTTTTCCACGATTATCATCTCCGTATAAAGGATAGCTATATTTTACTATTTAAATCGAAAATTGCAAGACATTTTTGCAATTTTCAATATACAAACTTGCAAAATATACATAATATCGAATTTATTTCAGCATAGTGACCTCGGCTTCGGTCAAATAACGCCACTTGCCGACGGGAAGGTCCGCAAGCTCAAGTCCGCCCTCGGAAATTCGCACAAGTCTTATGAGCGTCAGCCCCGCCTGCTCGCACATTTTCCTTATCTGACGGTTCCTGCCTTCGTGGATCGTAACATCGAGGAGCGTGGTATTTTTATCGTTTCTAACGACGGAGACCGCAGCCGGCCGTATACGGTAGCCGTCTATGAGAAGCGGCGAGCGCATGATATCGAGCGCACTGTCGGTACACTCGCCGGAGATCGTGAGCCTATAAGTCTTGCGTTTTTCGCTTGACGGGTGCATGAGCCTGTTTGCAAAGTCGCCATCGTCGGTCATTATGAGCAGACCTTCTGAGTACATATCCAGTCTTCCGACCGGGTAAACACGCTTTCCGACGGACGAGACAAGCTCCGCAACGCAGGGTCTCCCCTTTTCGTCGCTAAGGCTCGTAATGTAACCTCTCGGTTTGTTCAGCATTATGTACGTCTTGCATCCTTGGGCGGAAATGCGCTTTCCGCCAACCTCAATCACGTCGGTTACCGGGTCGGCGGAGTCGCCGAGGCTTGCGGTGACCCCGTTTATTTTTACGAGTCCCTCGCTTATCATGCGCTCCCCCGCTCTGCGGGATGCAAGTCCCGCCGCAGAGATTATCTTTTGTATTCGTTCTTTCATTATTTATACCTATTTATCGGTACCGCTCTTTGCCTCCGGCGCGGCATATACCATATCGGTCTCGGCTGCCAAGGTACCGTTTATAAACACCGTGAGCTTGCCGGCATAGCCACCGTTCAGAATCGGCGCAAACACCAGCCTCGGAAGCTCAAGCCTTATATTTACGACGTCGTCGCCGTCGGTCAGGACGGATATCTTTTCCTGCGGAACGGCCTTAATGTCTCCAAAGGTCGGCAGTACCGCCGGAATATTGACATAGAAGCTGTCGGAATCGTAGACTGTGATGCTATATTTTGCAAACGCCTCGTCGTAAAGCTTCATATGGTCGTTCCAGTCGTCGGGTGCGCCTAATGTCACGCATATGAGTCGCATACCGTTGCGCTCGGTACAGCTCACAAGCGTACGCCCGGACGCCATGGTATAGCCCGTTTTTACTCCTATGCAGCCTTCGCACTCCCAAAGCAGGCGGTTGTGATTTACATAGCTCAGCTCGCCGACGGTGTACGATTTCGTAGAGACGATCTTGCAAAACTCCTCGTTTTTCATGCAGTAGCGGGTAAGCATCGCAAGATCCCGTGCCGTCGAGTAATGCTCCTCGGCATCAAGTCCGTGCGGATTTTTAAAGGAGCTGCTAAGCATTCCGAGTTCCGCCGCCTTTTCGTTCATCAGCTTTGCAAAATCCTCGACGCTTCCCGAACAGTGACAGGCAAGTGCCGTCGCCGCATCGTTGCCGGAGGTTAGCATCATACCCATAAGAATGTCATGCACCGTGTACATTTTCCCCGCAGCAAGATACATCGAAGAACCTTCGATATAGCACCAGTCGGGGTTTATAATGACAAGCTCCTCAAGGTCGCAATTTTCGATGACGAGTATTGCTGTCATTATTTTGGTGAGGCTTGCTATCAGCATTTTCTCGTCCGCATTGTCCTCATACAGCACGTCTCCGGTGTCGGCGCACATGACTATGGTGCTGCGAGAGGAAATATCGTCACGCACGGCAAAAGCGCTTGGCGTTAGTGTCGATAAAAGTATCGTTATTACGGCAAAAGCCGCTGTCGCTTTACGCATAATAAGCACCGCCTTTTAAATATAAGGTAGTGCTTATTATTGCCTGCGGCGTACTAAATTATTCCTTTTTGCTTATATACTGATCGACCTTGTCCATCACCTGCGGTGCAAGGTCAAGGATCCTGTCGACCGTGTTCTGTGCGGGAGGCAGGACGTTTATCATGCGGACGCTGTTGTCCTTCACCACGAGAAAGCCCATCGGCTCGATCTTGACGCCGGCTGCGCTGCCTCCGCCGAAGCCCGCGGGGGTCTTGCCTGTAAGGTCACCGCCGCCTCCGCCGAAGCCGAAGCTGAGCTTGGAGACCGGGACGAGGGTAATGCCGTCGGGAGTGACGATGGGTTCCCCGACTATGTTGTTGACCTCGACCATGCTCTTTATATTGCTCATGGTGGACTGCATCAGCTCACTGAGTTTGTTTTCCATTTGAGTGCCTTCCTTTCCTTTATTCGGTCAATTTTATGTCTCAGATATATTCGCACAAACGTCGAAAGCACGTCTATCGGCGCAAGCAGCAATGTCCCTATCCTTAAATACAGCTTTGCATAAAGCTCAATCGTCGTTTTATCGGAGTCAAAGTCGGTACCGACGGAAACGTCGCTGTCCTTTATGCCGAGGTGCCGTTTTGCAAACGGCATAAGCGTATACAGTGCGGTACTTGCGTAATTGTAACGCATGACGCTCTCATACGGATCGGCTGCGGATATGAGGCACCGAAACTTAAGGGTCGGCGCTTTGAGCTTTCGTGCAAGTCTTCCGAGCGCCTTTATCGCCGTCTTTGCGACATCCATCCACTCCGAAAACGAAAAGCCGAGCCTCTGCGCCGTTTCAAAAAAAGCGTTTACATTTGACTGCTGCGTCCCCGGCTTCTGCGTTTTTTTCTGCGGCGCCGATTGCTTTTGCCGTTTCGGGTACAGGCGTATTATGCCCGCAAACGTCACCTCGGAACAAAAATTACCGTCCTTTGCCGTAAAGCAGATGGTGATTGGAAGCAGCAGTAAGACCGTTATTACGGCAATAACAGATGCCGCTATGATGAGTGCGGTCAAATTTCAAACCTCCCGTGAGGAGAGCTATATCTCCTCAATGCTCATTTGACTGTCGCCGACGATGTTGAGCTTTTCGATGGCGTCCTCAAGCTTCTTTGCGGCATCACCCGTAGCGATGTCCGGCAAGGTCGGAAGCTGCGAAAGCTCGCTTATACCCATCGTGCGCAGAAATACGTCGGTCGTTCGGAGAAGCGAGGGTCTGCCCGGCACGTCAAGCTTGCCGCAGCGCTCGATAAGTCCCCTGTCGATCAAAACGCCGACCGTGTACGAGCTGTCAACGCCTCGCACCTGATCAATGTACGCCCTCGTGACCGGCTGAAAATACGCAACGACCGCAAGCGTTTCGAGTGCGGGCTGGGAGAGCATGGGCGGCTTGCGCTGCTCAAGCGTTTTGCCGATAACGGCAGCGTATTCGGGAGCGGAACACATCTGCAGAGCCTTATCAAGCTTTAAGAGCCTTATTCCCCTGCACTCTTTCTCGTATTGCTCGGACAGCTCCCGTGCGGCATCCCACACGGTCTCCTCGTCCTGTTCGAGAATGAGCGATATTCTCGCCGCCGGAACGGGTTCCCCCGCCGCAAAAAGTATTGCCTCAAGTGCGGACTTTATATTCATATCTTCCATGTTATACCTACTCTACGATTTTTTCAAGGATTTCATCGATATTACCGCCGACAAAGCTCAGCGTGTAATCTCCGTCCTCGCCACTCAGCTCGACGCTGCCCATGCTGCACAGCTCCAAAACGGAAATAAAAGTCGCAACAAGCTCCGAACGGCTCTCGCAGCCGAGGTACAGCTCGTTTAAGCGCATATCACCGTTCTGCAGAAGCCGTATAAGCTCACGGCTCTTGGCACGCACCTCATAAACAATCCTTGAGGGAGCAAGCTTGCGGGCGTATTCCGGCTCAACAGGCTTTCCGCCTCGGCTTATGACCGTGTAAAGTGACTTGAGAAGCTCTGCCGGTTCGTGACGATATTCATACGCTTCCTTGCGCTTCGGCAAAGGCTCAGGGCGCTTTGCATAGTATAAAAGTCCGGTCTCCGACGCCTTTTTAAGCTCCGGCGTCACCTTTTGTAAGGCCGCAAAAACATCCCTGCATTTGAGCTGTTCAAGCGAAGACATAAGCTCCTCGAGCTCACTGACCTCCTCCTCGCCCGCAAGCAGGGTCCTTGTCTTGATGTACAGGAGATGTGATGCCATCTGAACAAATTCACTGGCGATCTCCAGATCCATTTTCTCCATCTCGTCAAGGTATTCGAGGTACTGGTCGAGAATTTCGGCAATCTTGATGTCTCGTATCTCTATTTTGTTTTTTGACAGCAGCATCAGAATCAGACTGAGCGGGCCGCTGAAATCCTGAAGCTCGTTGCGTTCCTTTACGATGCCCTCAAGATGAAATGTCAAATCTTCCATAAGCTTTTAAATCAGTGCCTTTCCAAGCTCAAATCCCCAATCGACAAAGAAAAACAGCTTGTCTATCACAAATTGCGTCGCCGCTTGCAGGGGGTTGCCCATAAGATCGGTAGCAAAAAGCAGGATGAGAATTATCATTCCGTACTGCTCTATACGCA
Source organism: Oscillospiraceae bacterium (assembly GCA_963625655.1). GTDB lineage: Bacteria > Bacillota > Clostridia > Oscillospirales > Oscillospiraceae > F23-B02. The sequence goes on along the minus strand of CAVFTS010000005.1, from coordinate 16,537 downwards.
TGAGCTTCATATAGACCTCGTCGCTCAGAAACGAAAAAAGAATCTTTGAGCCGTCAAGCGGCGGAATGGGGATGAGATTAAATACGGCAAGAGCCGCACTTATATAAGCGGTGGCAGAGAGCGTGTTCAGCAAAAACTGCGATATGACTTCGTTGTCCGTCATCGTAAGCGGCAGAAACAGAAGCCCGTACAGGAACATAAAGACGCAGGCGATAATGACGTTCGCAACAGGTCCGGCGGCTGCGGTGATCGCAGTATCACGCTTCGGGTGCTTAAAATTGCGGTAGTCGATCGGCACGGGCTTTGCCCAGCCGAACTTGAACACCGCCATCATAACAAGACCCACGATGTCAATGTGCTTTATCGGGTTCAAGGTCAGTCTGCCCATGCGCTTTGCGGTCGGGTCGCCGAGTAGGTACGCAACGTAGCCGTGACTCAGCTCATGCAGCGTTATGCATATGAGTGCGGGGATGACGGAGCCGAGAATTTCCAAAGGAACACTCCAGTCAAGCCCGTTTATGACGTCAGAAAATGAACTCATGGCAAACCTCAGACATACTTGAGAATTTCGGTCATCAAAGCATCTCTCCCCGTTCCCTTTTCGGCGGAAAACAGCACCACGGGAACCTCATCCGGAAGCGACAGCGTAGTGCGGATGAGTGAAAGGTTCGATTCGATCTCGCTCTTTTTGAGCTTATCCGCCTTGTTGGCAACGACCACGAGAGGACACTCCGCCGCCGCAAACCACTGTGCCATTGTAACGTCGTCGGCGGTGGGCTTGTGCCGTGAGTCGACGATCATAACGCCGAGAGTTATAAGCCCTTCCGCTGCGAAAAAGCTCTCCATGAGCTTGCCCCAGCGCTCTTTTTCGCTTAGGGAGACCTTCGCATATCCGTAGCCCGGCAGATCGACAAAGTACGCCTTTTCGTCGATGAGGAAGTAGTTGACGTGTATCGTTTTTCCGGGCGACTGGCCGACTCTCGCAAAATTCTTTCTGCACAGGAGGCGGTTTATGACGGACGATTTGCCGACGTTTGACTTGCCGGAGAAGACTATCGCCGGAATTTCGCTCCGGATAAAATCCGAAGCGGAGGCGGCGGATTTTATAAATTCGGCTTTGTTTGTGTTAAGTGAAGTCATGACTTACCTTCCGTTTTGACGCAGCCTGCGTCGGTATCACGATATCCGGCATATGCTTTTGCGGCTTAATAAGCGCCGCCTCAAGCGCATTATCCGCAGAGTCAACGCATATAAAGTTGAGCGCCGCTCTTACTCTGGGGTCAATCTCGTAAAGGTCGGACTCGTTGCCCGCAGGGATAATGACCGTCGAAACGCCGTTGCGCATTGCCGCCATCGTCTTTTCCTTCAGTCCGCCGATTGGCATGACACGACCTCTGAGACTGATCTCACCCGTCATGGCAACATCGTAGCGCACGGGCATTCCGGTGAGCGCCGAGACCATTGCGACGGTGACCGTTATTCCGGCGGAGGGACCGTCCTTGGGAACGGCGCCTTCCGGGAAGTGAAGATGAATGTCGTAGTTCTTATAAAAATCGGGGTCGATCCCAAAGACCGCCGTGCGGCTCCTTATATAGGTCAGCGCCGCATGGCAGGACTCCTTCATAACGTCGCCGAGATTACCGGTAAGCTCAAGCTTCCCGGTACCCGGAACGATCGCCGCCTCAACATCAAGCACCTCACCGCCGGCAGCCGTCCACGCAAGACCTCTGACAAGCCCGACCTCGTCGTTTCGGCGAATCTGCTCGGGCTTAAACTTGGGCGAACCGAGGTACTGCTGCAGTGAACCCGCTCTTAATGACACGCTCTTTTTTGCACCCTCGGAAAGCAGTACGACCGTTTTTCTGCAAACGGAGGCGATGCATCTTTCAAGCTCTCTGACACCGGACTCTCTGGTATAAAGCGTGATGATCTCTCTTATGGCATCGTCGCTGACTTTGAGCTGTGCCGACTTGAGCCCGTGCTTTTTGCGCTGCTTCGGTACAAGATAATTCTTGGCAATGCAAAGCTTTTCCTCGTCCGTATAGCTCGAAAGACGAATGATCTCCATCCTGTCGAGAAGCGCTCTCGGAACGGTATCGGTTGTGTTGGCCGTTGCAATGAAGAAAACGTTTGAAAGATCAAAGGGAATCTCAAGGTAGTTATCCCGAAATTTCTTGTTCTGCTCCGGGTCAAGGACCTCAAGCAAAGCCGAGGCGGGGTCTCCTTTGTGGCTCGAATTGAGCTTGTCGATCTCATCCAAAACCATGAGCGGATTTGAGGACTTTGCGGTATTGAGTCCCGCAATTATTCTGCCGGGCATGGAGCCGATGTAGGTCTTGCGGTGACCTCTTATCTCAGCTTCGTCGTCAACGCCGCCGAGCGATATGCGCACAAGCTTGCGGTTAAGTGCCTTAGCAACGCTCATGGCAATGCTCGTTTTGCCGGTTCCCGGAGGGCCGACAAGGCAGAGTATCGCACCATCGGAGTCGGGAGCAAGCTGCCGCACCGCAAGGTATTCGATTATACGTTCCTTGATCTTTTCAAGCCCGAAATGGTCGTCGTCAAGTTGCTTTCTCGCCACCGCAATATCGGTCTGCTCAACGGTTTTTTCATTCCACGGCAGTTCAAGGCAAAGGTCAAGATAATTGCGGATAACGCTGCCCTCGGCAGAGCCGAAGGGCTGCTTTGCAAGATGTGACACTTCCTTTAAAAGCTTTTCCTCCGAGGTCTCGTCAAGCTTCAAGGCCTTGATTCCGCTTCTGTATTCGGAGATCTCGTCATCGGTACCGTCCTCACCCAGCTCATGCTGAATGACCTTCATCTGCTCACGCAGATAGTATTCACGCTGGCTTTTGTTGACCTGATCATTCGTTGCGGCATTAAGCTCCTGCTCGTAGACAAGAACGCAGCCAAGCTGACGGATGTAGTCCATCAACATCTCAAGACGCATCACGGGGTCAAGCTCCTCGAGCAGATTCTGCTTGTCGGTGTAGAACAGATTCAGCGTCTGCGCCACTCTGTTTGAAAGAATGCCGGGCTCCTTTGCAACCATCACGTTGAACATCTGCATCGGGTTTGCGCCCTCGACAAGCTGTTCGTTTGCTTTGAGAGCGTCAAGGCAGGCACGCATAAGCGTCGCCGCTTCGTCCGGCCGTGATACCGGGAAATCGGGAATCGGCTCAATGCGTCCGAAAAAGCACGGCTCGTCAGCGTAGATACGCAAAATTCTGCCTCTGTAAAGTCCCTCGACGCTTGCGGTGCTGCTATTCGTCGAATTTTTCGTCAGCGACGTAATGTGGCATACAACGCCGTATTCGTACAGATCGTCCTGCGTCGGTGCGTCACACGAAACGTCACGCTGAGTAACCAAGAAAAGGTCGTAATCGGTATTCTCCGCCGCCTTCAGTGCTGCGTGGGACTGGTTGCGCTCAATATTAAATGCCATAAATACGTCGGGAAACATGGTGATTCCCCTGAGCGCAAGTATGGGTAGATCTCTTGTCGCATATTTATCGTTGCTAATCATTATGTCCCTCCTTGGGAGATATAAAACGTGCAGGGCGAGACCATACCCCGTCCTGCACAAAGTATCAATTGTTGCGAATTATTTCGGGGCTGGTGTTGTTGTTCACACAGTCTGCCGTCACAATGACCTTGGCAATGTCCTTTTCGGACGGAACTCCGTACATTATGTCGGTCATTATGCTTTCCATCACGCTGCGGAGTCCCCTTGCGCCGATCTTCATCTCGATCGCTTTGTCTGCAATGGCTTCAAGCGCAGCGGGTTCGTATTCAAGCTCAACGCCGTCGTAACTCATCAGCGCCTCATACTGACGGGTCATTGCGTTTTTCGGCACGGTCAGGATGCGCACAAGGTCCTCTCTCTTGAGAGAATTGAGCGGTGCGATAACGGGCAGACGTCCGATAAGCTCCGGAATGATGCCGAACTTGAGAAGATCGTGCTGCTGTGCCTGCGCTAAAAGGTCGCCGACGTCGGCCTCACCGGAAGAACGTATCTCGGCGCCGAAGCCGATGCTCTTTTTGTCGGTGCGCTTTTCGATTATCTTGTCCAGTCCGTCAAAGGCACCGCCGCAGATAAAGAGAATGTTGGTTGTATCGACCTTGATAAACTCCTGATGCGGGTGCTTTCTGCCGCCCTGCGGGGGTACGTTTGCGACAGTTCCCTCAAGCAGCTTGAGCAGAGCCTGCTGCACGCCCTCGCCGGAAACGTCTCTCGTTATGGATGTATTTTCGCTCTTTCGGGCGATTTTGTCTATCTCGTCAATGTAAATTATGCCGTTCTCGGCACGCTCCACGTCGAAATCGGCGGCTTGGAGCAGACGCAGAAGAATATTCTCCACGTCTTCGCCGACGTAGCCCGCTTCAGTGAGCGTCGTCGCATCGGCGATCGCAAACGGAACATTCAGCATCTTCGCAAGCGACTGCGCAAACAGGGTCTTGCCGCTGCCGGTGGGACCGATGAGGAGAATGTTGCTCTTTTGAAGCTCTACGTCGTTATCTCCGGCGTAAAGGATCCTCTTATAATGGTTGTACACCGCCACGGAGAGGACGACCTTTGCCCTGTCCTGTCCGACAATATATTCGTCAAGCTTTTTCTTGATCTCGGCGGGCTTGGGCAGCGTTTCAAAGCTAATCCTGTTGCCGTCGTTATCGTGCATCGGCGCCTCAAGATCCTCGCCGATTATGCTCATACAAAGCTGAATACACTCGTCGCAAATATATGCACCGTTGCCCGCAATAAGCCTGCCGACCTGATTCTGCGTTTTGCCGCAGAAGGAGCAGCGGATACTCTTTCTTTCATCGGTTCTTGCCATGTTTATACCTCAAAAAAACAAATCATAATTAAGCCAAATATGGGGGAACGGTTTGTTCCCCCATCGTTCAGCGTTTGGCAATCACTTTGTCAATAAGACCGTATTCCATGGCTTCCTGTGCGGACATGAAGTGGTCTCTCTCACAGTCACGCTCAATGGTCTCGATCGCCTTGCCGGTGTTGTCGGCAAGAATACGGTTGAGATTGCGCTTTATCTTCAGAATCTGTTCGGCCTGAATCTGAATATCGGTACACTGACCCTGACTTCCGCCGGAAGGTTGATGTATCATGATCTCGGAGTTGGGCAGTGCAAGACGCTTGCCCTTTGCTCCGCTCGACAGCAGGAATGCGCCCATGGACGCCGCAAGACCGATGCATATGGTGGAAACATCGGGCTTTATATACTGCATGGTGTCGTATATTGCCATACCCGCAGTAACGCTTCCGCCGGGGCTGTTTATATAAAACTGTATGTCCTTGTCGGGATCCTGCGCCTCGAGATAGAGAAGCTGTGCTACGACGAGGCTTGCTGTTGCGTCGTTGACCTCCTCGGACAGCATGATTATGCGGTCGTTGAGAAGTCTTGAAAAAATGTCGTAGGAGCGCTCTCCTCTGCTTGTCTGTTCAACTACATAAGGTACCAAACTCATAACATAAGTCTCCTTTACATATTTCGCTCATCCAGGAGATCATATCCAAATGCGGTTTGCTTTATTCGGCTTCACCCTCGGATACGTTTGCCGATTCAATGATTATCTTTGTTGCTTTTTCCTTTTTGAACTCGTTTCTGATGAAGTCCATTCCAAAGTAGTTCAGAATGTCTTCGGGCTTTGCGTTGACGGTCTCGGCCGCACCCTTGATGTACTCGTCGGTGTCCTCGTCGGTAACTTCAATGTTCTCGGCGGCTACAACGGCCTCAAGCAGAAGCTCCTGCTTTACCTGATACACAGCTGCGGGACGCAGAGTCGCATCGACGGTGTCCTTGTCAAGACCCATAAGCTTCATGAGATCCTCGGTCTTAACGTCATCTCCGCTGACGCCGAAGTTGGCGGCATAGTTGCGGAGTATCTCGTTGAGCTTCATGTCGATCATGGTTTCGGGAACGTCGACAACGAGATTGTCGCATGCCTGAGTCATAATCTCGGTGCGGAACTTGGCGTCTGCCTCATCACTCTTTGCCTTTTCCATGCTGCTGCGAACGTCGGCCTTGTACTCGTCAAAGGTATCGAACTCGGAAACATCCTGAGCGAAATCGTCGTCAAGCTCGGGAAGCTCCGGGCAGGTAAGGCTGTTGAGCTTTACCTTGAAAACGACTGCTTTACCGGCAAGATTCTCGACATAATCTTCGGGGAAGGTAATGTCAATGTCCTTCTCCTCACCGATGTTCATGCCGACGACCTGCTCCTCAAAGCCGGGAACGAAGGAGCCGGAGCCAAGCTCAAGATCAAAGCCTTCTGCCTTGCCGCCGTCGAAACGCTCACCGTCGAGGTATCCGTCAAAGTCGATGTTGGCGGTGTCGCCCATCTGTGCCTCACGATCAACGCTGAGCATACGGGCATTGCGCTTTGCGGTGTTGCGGATCTGCTTCATAACATCGTCGTCGGTGACTTCGGCAGACATCTTGGGTGCGGAGAGGTTCTTATATTCACCGAGAGTGACCTGCGGATAAAGCTCAAGGGAGAAGGTAACGGAGAGGGTCTTGTCCTCTGCAAGATCAACGTCCGTGATAGAGGGAGTGCCAATGATCCTCAGCTCGGCGTTATCGACCGCATAGCCGTATGCCTGGGGGCAAAGATCGTCGATGGCATCCTGATAGAAGACTTCGGGACCGTACATACCTTCGATGACGGCACGGGGAGCCTTGCCCTTTCTGAAGCCGGGGATGCTGATGGAATTCTTATTCTTTTTGTAAGCTGCGTTTACGGCAGATTCAAACTCGGCAGAATCAATTTCGACCTTGACCTCGGCGGTCTTGTTTTCTTTGTTTTCAACGTTCCTAATAATCATTTACTGACTTCCTCCTAAAATGTTCTTGCAAACACTTATGCATAATAGCAGATAATAGCGGCAAAAGCAATGTTTTTATTTTAAAATATACATTATTTAAAGCAATTTTTGCGGGGTAAAATTCACATAGTCGGCGGATACGAGGCGAAATTGCGTGTCATTAAGCTTGCCGTTAAAGGAACAGGCACAGCTTGCGGCATGAAGATGCCCATAGCAGCAAAGCTCGACCCCGTATTCGTCAAGGAGCCGGAGTATGTCCGGGCAGTCGTATTTGAGGTACTTCGGCGGATAGTGCAGAAACACAAACTTTCTGCCCTCGCCTGCCGATTTGAGCGACGCCTCAAGGCGCATATTCTCACGCTGCATTATTTTGCGGTCGTGAGCATCGCCCTTCAGCTCCTCATAAAACCAACCTCTTGTACCGCAGATGCCGACATCCTTATACGCAAAGCTGTTGTTGTGCAGAATGTCTATCGTAGTGATGCCGTTGTCGGCAAAAAATCGCTTTGCCTTGCTCGCCGTTGACCACCAGTAATCGTGGTTGCCTTTTATAATGAGCTTTTTCCCCGGCAATCTGTCTATAAAAAGAAAATCCTCAAGCGATTCCTCCATGCTCATTCCCCAGCTGATGTCGCCGCAGAGAACGGTAAGGTCGTCCTCGCAAAGCCCTGAAAAGCCATCGGACAGCTTGCGGACGTAATCCTCCCACCTGCCGCCGAACACCTCCATCGACTTGCTGCCGCCGAGGGACAAGTGCAGATCGCCAATAGCATATAGTGACATATATCCTCCGTATAAAACCGGTCTGATCCGAAAATAATATAAACGCCAAAGGCAATTATAACATCGGAGGTTTTTCAAAATGAATGACAAAAAGATCAGAAACAACGAGATCACCGGCGTCGGTTGCGACGTAAGCCAGTGCAAGTACAACACCATCGACAGCAAGTGCTCCGCTTCTCACATCAGCGTACAGAACGACAAGGCTACCACCAAGTCCGAGACTTACTGCTCCACCTTCTGTCCCAGAGGCTGCTGCGACTGAGCACACGGGAGAAATCCCGTACATATCATTTTAAAAACTCATCGACCGCAGTCTTCATTACGCACGGAGGAATGATGTCTTTAAAACGGACTTCTCTTTCGGTCAGACCGCACAGCGGCAGAGGAGCCTCGATACCGCTGACCTCGGACAGCCTTTCAATAAGCTCGGCTCCGCCCTTTTCGGCGTTGTCGCCGAGCGCCTTCAAAACGCTGTCGCTGAACTTAAACGGGCTTGCCGTGGAAACGACAATGCAGGGACGCTCAGTGCTCTCATCGCTGCGTACATCGGCCAGCACCTTATATGCGACCGCCGTGTGCGTATCCATGAGGTAGGAATCATTATCCCAAACGCTCTTTATCGTCTCAAGCGTTTCGGGATCCGAGCAGCAGCCTCCGACAAAGCACTCGCCGATTGCGGCTTTAAGCTTGGGTGAAACGGTGTAGCGTCCCGTCTCGGAAAGCTGCTTCATATACTCGGCGGTCTCCTCCGTGCTGCCGGACAGGTTGCAGAGCAGACGTTCAAGGTTGCTGGAAACAAGGATGTCCATGGACGGAGACAGCGTATTGTGAAAGGCTCTGTTTCTGTCATAGCAACCGCTTGCCAGAAAATCGCTGAGCACGTTGTTTGCGTTGGATGCGCACAGCAGCCTGCCGACCGGCAGACCCATGCTGCGGGCATACCATCCGGCAAGAATGTTGCCGAAATTGCCCGTCGGCACGGAAAAGTCAACGGTGTCACCCAATGCTATGCTGCCCGACTTCACGAAGTCGCAGTACGCCGAGAAGTAATAAACTATCTGCGGAAGCAGTCTGCCCCAGTTGATGGAGTTTGCCGAGGACAGGAAGTAGCCCCGCTCGGTCAGCTTTGCCGCAAAATCGGCATCGGAGAATATTCTTTTTACGCCGCTCTGGGCATCGTCAAAATTGCCGACGACTGCGGTAACGCCGACGTTTTTGCCAGTCTGGGTTATCATTTGCAGCTTCTGTGCCTCCGATACGCCATCGTTCGGATAAAATACCTGAATTTTGGTGCACGGAACGTCGGCAAAGCCCTCAAGCGCCGCCTTGCCCGTGTCACCGCTCGTGGCGACAAGGATGCAGACGTTGCGTTCCTCCCCGCACTTTTTCAGCGACGCCGTAAGCAGATGCGGGAGAAGCTGGAGCGCCATATCCTTGAATGCACAGGTCGGTCCGTGCCAAAGCTCAAGAACCGCAGTTGTGCCGTTAAGCACTCTGAGGGGCGCCACCGCATCACAGTCAAAGCCGCTGCCGTATGCCGAAGCGCACAGCGTCTTAAGCTCCTCCCCGCTGAAATCTTCAAGATACTTTGACATTATGTAAACCGCTCTGCCGCAGTAGTCCATATCGCACAGGGCTGCGATCTCGTCCCTGTCAAGCTGCGGCACCGATTCCGGGACGAACAGTCCGCCGTCGGGGGCAAGTCCCTTGGCAATGGCCTCCGCCGCCGTGACACCGTACATCGAATTTCTTGTACTGAAATATTTCATGTTACACCTCAAAAGCGTTTTCAATATGATTCAGCTTCACTCCGAAGCCCTTAGCTCCGTTCGGCGCATAAATCTCAATCACGTCGAAGCGTGGCTGCTTTTCGGTCTCGTGCTGCTGAAGATAAAGCTGCGCCGCCGTCATGATACGACGCTGCTTTGAATATGTGACGAATTCACGGGCTTCGCCGTGGTCGCTGCTTTTTCTGAGCTTAACCTCCGCAAAAACTATGTATTTGCGGTTTTCCGCGATTACGTCTATCTCCCCCTGACGGCAGGAGTAGTTCATGCACACAATCTTGTAGCCGTGCAGTCTGAGGTAGCTTGCGGCCTTACGCTCTCCCCATGCACCTATCTCACGTTTTTCCATCAGTGCATCTTCCTTAAAAAGCTCGGTCTGTGTATCTCACAAGGGCCGTACTTTCGCAGCGCCTCGTAGTGGAGCTTTGTGCCGTAGCCCTTGTGCCGCTCAAAGGCGTATTCGGGGTACTTTTCCGCCATTTTGAGCATATATCGGTCACGGCTCACCTTTGCAAGCACGGAAGCGGCGGCAATGTCGGCACAGCGTGCATCACCCTTTACGATGCAGCGGCTGTCAATGACTATGCCCTTGTTCCTGTTACCGTCAATGAGTGCAAGCTCCGGTGCGGGTGAAAGACCGCTTATCGCTCTGTTCATCGCAAGCATCGTTGCGCCGAGAATGTTGAGGCTCTCGATTTCCGCAACGTCCGCAAACGCAACGCTCCACGCAGTTGCCGACTCGGTTATCAGATCGTAAAGCGTATCACGCTGCTTTTCGCTGAGTTTTTTTGAGTCGTTGAGACCTTCTGTCTCTATGCCTTGCGGCAGGATGACCGCCGCAGCGTACACGGGTCCTGCGAGAGGACCCCGCCCCGCCTCATCAACTCCGCAGACGAGCCTATATCCCTCGGCGTATATTTCGTTTTCGAGCTCCCACAGATCAGTCATTCGGTCTCTCCAAGCTCAGCCTTCCGAGCTTTCCGTCGTGGTACTCGCTCAAAAGCGTATTTGCCATACGTTCAATGTCGTACTCCCCTCTCGAAACGAGGAAGCCGCGCTTTTTCGCAGCCTGTTCAAGAAGCTCATAGCCGTTCTTTTCGGGGTCGGGGCTTATTTTATAGCGCTCCTCAAGCGCCTTGGGGTACATTCTGCAAAGACGAAGCATGAAGTTTGCTCCGAGGGTCTCACGGTCCAGCACGTCGGACTTTATTGCGTTCGTTATTGCAAGCAGCTCTCCGACCTCCTGAGAGTCAAACTTCGGCCACAGGATGCCCGGAGTGTCAAGCAGATCAAGACCCTTGTCAATGTTTATCCACTGCTTTCCTCTCGTTACTCCGGGCTTGTCCCCGGCGGCGGCAGCCTTGCGCCCCGCAACTTTATTTATAAATGTAGACTTCCCGACGTTGGGTATGCCGAGTATCATCACACGGAGGGGACGTGTCGCCTGACCCTTGGATGCGTAGTCAGCCAGCTTATCCGCCAAAAGCTCACGCACGCTGCGGGCAAAGCCGTTAACGCCTTTGCCGCTCTTTGCGTTGGTCTGCATCACCTTCAGACCCTGTGCGGTGAAGTGCTTTACCCACGCATCGGTAACGTCCTTATCCGCAAGATCGCAGCGATTGAGGATAATGAGCCTCGGCTTTCCGGCGGCAAGCCTGTCAATATCCGGGTTGCGGCTTGAGTTGGGTATGCGTGCGTCAAGTATCTCGCACACGGCATCGACCAGCTTAACGTTCTCCTCAATCATGCGCTGTGCTTTAGTCATGTGTCCGGGGAACCACTGGATATTCATTTTTTCGTAAGCGTTTTCCTGCATATCAACCACCGTAGGGACTGCCTATCCTGTCAAGCGGGAACAGCACGAACACAACCTTGCCGATTATGAGTCTTGTGTCGACCATGCCGATCTCCGTCTTGCGGCTGTCGGTCGATCTGTTGCGATTATCGCCCATGACGAACACACAGCCCTCCGGCACCGTCTGAACGCCGGAGAAGTCAATGGGAATGTAGGTATAGTCGGCAATATATGGTTCGTCGAGCGCTACGCCGTCCACATACACTATGCCATTGTCGAAGTCGATCTCGACCGTCTGCCCCTCAGTGGCAATGACGCGCTTTACGAGAGCTTCGGGCTTATACTCGTCCTTGCGAAAGACAACTATGTCACCCTGCTTGGGGGTGTAAGGCAGGTTCAAAACAACCATCTTGTCGCCGTCAAAGAGCGTATTATTCATTGAGTCACCCACGACGTCGACAAGTCGGAAGACGAAAACAAAAACAAGTATGCATATGACAAGAGCGGTGATGAGGCTCTGCGCCCACTCGTATACCTCGCCCCTGACGGTAAGGGGCTTTTCGGCGACCGCTTCCTCTTTATTGATTTTCGCTTTATCTTTCATAGCTGTGCCTCTTTACATATTTGGTATTATATTATTATACACGATAAACATATCAATAAGCAACAAAAAAAGAGGCATACGCCTCTTTTTTTGACACAGTATGCAGGAAACTTACAGGCGCTCCTTGACCTTTGCGCTCTTACCGACTCTTTCACGAAGGTAGTAGAGCTTTGCTCTGCGCACTTTACCTCTGCGAACCGTCTCGACGGAGACGATGGAGGGAGAATGCACGGGGAAGACCTTCTCGCAGCCTACGCCGTAGGAAATGCGGCGGACGGTGATGGTCTCGTTGATGCCGCCATGCTTCTTGGCAATGATGGTGCCTTCGAAAGCCTGGTTGCGCTCGCGGCTGCCTTCCTTGACACGTACGGTGATACGCACGGTATCGCCGACGTTGAGTGCGGGCAGTTCGGGCTTCATGTACTGTTCGCTGAGAATTTTGACCAGATCCATAATCTAATCCTTCCTTTACTTTAAGGCGTTCATACCGTTGGGCGCATCGACCTCGGCAGCGGACCGCTTGATAGCTTGCACACACAAGCCAATATATAGTAGCACGAAAGTCTCGGCATTGCAAGACTTTTTTATCGGAATACCTGCATTTCCGCATCAAGCACCTGAAGTCTGCGGAATTTTGCGAAGTCGGGAGCGATCTTAGGCTCAAGCTGAGTGAGTGCCGATACAAAAAGCTCCGGATTCAGCGTCGGCTCCTGCGCCGAAATGACTGCGTTCACCGCAACTCCGTCGTCGCAGACGCCGAATTCAAGGGATTTTATTGCGGGCTTTATGTCGGTAGCGGACATGCCCTTTTTCGTTCTTTTTGATATAACGATGCTCTCTGCGGCAAAAAATCGCTCAAGCTCCGGCAGTATATTCTCGGCATTTCGCTCGTCGTACTCAAAAACGCCGCTTACGGACAGCCACTTAATATCCTTGACCTTACGCTCCGAGGCGTAGACGTCAAGCACCTCTATCCCCTCCGGCATCTGTACCCTGAGTGCGGGCAGTATATTCTCCGGCTCAAGCTCCGTACGAAGGCGGAAATCCATAATTTCGCAGACGCTTTCGCAGCCGACAGACAGCGGCAACGCTATGGAAATATTGGGGTGCGGGTTAAAGCCCTCGGAATATTTAAGCGGTATCTCGCTCCGCATGAAGGCTCTCGTTATCGTGCGCATGAGGTCAAGGTGGGAGATATAAACCGCTCTGCCGGTCTTGGAAAATTTCATTCTAAGCTTATCCATCGCATCTGCCTCCGCTCAGTGATCTTGCGCCGCAGCCGGCACAGCTTTGGCGGCAGTCGGTTATATGCTTCTCTGCGCTGCGGGAGTATTCACGCTCACGCCACAAATGCTCACGCCGAACGCCGACGTCAACGATGTCCCACGGCAGGGTCTCGTCCTTTCCCCTTTCACGATGTGCGTAAAATTCGGGACTTAAACCGGCGTCACCGAACGCCTTCATCCAACGTTCAAAGTCGAAGTAATCGCTCCACGCCTCAAGTCTGCCGCCGCTGCGCCACACGTTTTCGATGACCTTACCCATTCTGCGGTCGCCCCTTGAGAGCGTCGCTTCAATATAGCTTGTCTGCGGATCGTGCCAATTATATACAACGTTCTTGGCGGTTATTGCCTTGCGCAGAAGCTCGACCTTGGAAATATACTCCTCCATCGTGTTCTGCCTCTCCCATTGGAAGGGGCTGTGCGGCTTTGGTACGAAGCAGGAGGTTGAGACCGTTATCCTGACTCCCCTGTTCTTGTTCTTGGAATACAGTCGCCATGTATGCAGAACCTGATTTGCAAGCTCCGCAATACCGAGAATATCCTCCTCCGTTTCGGTGGGAAGTCCGAGCATAAAGTAAAGCTTCACGGTGTTCCATCCGCCCTCAAACGCAAGACGGCAGGTGTTAATGAGGTCATCCTCGCTCACGTTTTTGTTTATTGCGTCACGCAGACGCTGACTTCCCGCTTCGGGTGCGAAGGTAAGTCCGCTTTTGCGGGTCTTTTGTATGCGGTGCATTATCTCTATTGAGAAGTTGTCAGCACGAAGCGACGGCAGCGAAAGTCCGATGCTCCTCGGCTCGCAATACTCAAGAAGTCCGTCGCACAACTCCGGCAGCTTGCGGTAGTCGCTTGAGCTGAGGGACAGCAGCGTAATGTCCTGACAGCCGGTGTTTTTGAGGAGCGCCTTGCCCTGCTCTATGAGCAGATCGACGCTTTTTTCCCTGATGGGTCTGTAGGTATGCCCCGCCTGACAGAAGCGGCAGCCTCGTATGCAGCCCCGAAACAGCTCAAGATTCACACGGTCATGCACAACCTCGGTAGACGGAACGATGGGATTGAGCGGAAACGGCACGCTGTCAAGGTCGGTAACGATGCGTTTTCTGACCCTTTGAGGTGCTCCCTCAAGCACCTCAAAGTGCGACAGCACGCCGCTGTCAAGATACACAGGCTTATAAAATTCGGGGACGTATATTCCGCCGATTTGAGATGCCTCTTTGAGAAAACGAAGCTTGTCCCAGCCCTCCGCCTTGGCGGTATTTATAAGTGCGAGCAGCTCATTATTCATCTCCTCACCCTCGCCGAGCAGAAAAATGTCGATAAAATCCGCCATCGGCTCCGGATTCAGTGCGGCGGTTCCTCCGGCAATAACGAGCGGCAGAAGCTCCTTGCGTTCGCTGCGGTGAATGGGAATGCCAGCCATGGACATCATGTCAAGCACCGTGGAATACGCCATCTCATAGCCTATCGAGAACGCAAGCACGTCATGCTCCGATATCGGGTCTCCGCTTTCGAGGGCATACAGCGGAATGGCGGCGTTTTTCATCTCATCGTACATATCGCCCCACGGCGCAAAGACCCTCTCGCACCAAACGTAAGGCAGGGAGTTCATCGTCGAGTACAGTATGCTCATGCCGAGGTTCGACATTCCGATTTCGTACACATCCGGGAAGCAGAACGCAAGTCTGAGGCTCACGTTGCTTTTGTCCTTGATTATCTGATTAAACTCGCCCCCGGTGTAGCGTGCGGGCTTTTGCACCTTGGGCAATATTCTTTCAAGTCTCTTATCCATTGCTCTCTCCGTTACTTTTATTGCGGATATTTTACAACACATCCGAGGATTTTACAATAGCACGTTGCTTTCAAATTGGCTCAGAAGTATCATAATTCCCGCAACGCACAGCGCTGCACCCCATGTCTGCGGCAGCATATGAGCGCCGCATATCGCAACCGATGCGCCGACGGCAAGGCTTATGACATCTGCCGCTTTCCTTGCCTTTTCTTCGCCGAAGATTGCCGAGAGCAGGCACTTTAACATTCTTCCGCCGTCAAGCGGCAGCGCCGGCAGAAGATTATATACTGACAGCAGCAGACTGATTCCTGACAGTGCAAGGAATAATGCGCTATCCGTTTTGTTGCCGAGACAGGACAAAAGCAGCGCAAAGGCAAGTCCGAATACGGGGCCCGACGCAAGACAGATAAATTCCTCGCTGCGGTTTTTTAGTCCGGTGTAGGAAATGCAAAGCCCGGTCATGTCAAATCGAAGCCCTCTCCCCTTTGCGCCGAAGCACTTGAGCGCCGCAATATGACCAAGCTCATGCACGCAGACTGGGATAAAAAGCGTGCATAGCAGCGTGAAGCCTCCAAAAAAATAAAGCACCGAGAGCAGTATCACGGCTCCGGTGCTTATGTCAAATCGTCTCATATGTAAAACTCCGGATTTAAGTATACGCCGTTGCATTGCAGCTCAAAGTGCAGATGCGTTCCCGTAACAGCTCCCGTATGACCGACAAGCGCTATGACGTCCCCCTTTGACACGCTGCCGCAGCCTGCGCATAGCTTGCTGCAATGCGCATACAGGGTTCGCCAACCGTTGGGGTGCGTCATCACAATATAGTTTCCGTAGCTGTCGCTGTACCCGGCGGCGATAACTGTACCGTCGGCAAAGGCTCGTATTTCGCTGCCCTCCGGCACGGCAAAGTCGGTACCGTAGTGGAATTTGACCTCGTTTTTCAAAGGGTGCATACGGTAGCCGAAGCCGGAGGAGGTCGCTCCCTCCACGGGGCTTGTATACTCGAATCCCGTGTCCGGGTAATCGTAGCTCACGTTGTCGGGGATATTGTAATCGGCATATGCCTTTTGAGATTCAAGAAACGCCGTGACCTTTTCGGGTTTCTGCGGCGTCGGTTCCGGGGTTTCGGGTACCGGCGTGGGTGTCGGCGTCGGCTCCGGTGTCTCGGACGGTTTTGCGGGTATCTGGGTGTTTGATTTAAAGCCGCCTGCGGAAATGTAGCGCACTACTTCGTCTCTTTTGAACGTATCGAAAAAGGTGCCGTCGGTAAGCGACGCTCCGAGGCTTATAACGCTTTGCGTTTGGACGCTTTCGGTTTGCATCGCCGACTTTATTTCCTCGGCAATTTCTCCCGACAGCTCAGGCGATATGATCTTTATCGCCGTCAGTGCAATGAATATCCCTGCACAGACGTACACTTTCAGTTCCTTCATTTGTCCACCCCCTACTGATTTATTCTATGAGGCTCATCCGGGGATATTACAAATATTTATCTTGACAATTCCATTTCCTCTTATTATAATAAATAAGCTTAACGGGGTGTAGCGCAGATGGTAGCGCGCTTGGTTCGGGACCAAGAGGCCGGGAGTTCAAATCTCCCCACTCCGACCATATCGAGTATTCATAAGGGATTTGACTTATGAATACTCGATTTT
>CAVFTS010000004.1:0-70656 GCA_963625655.1 Oscillospiraceae bacterium | reverse complement strand
ACAACATCTGCTCCAGAGCGCACGTCGTCACCTTTATCTACCGTGCCGAAGTGGAAGTATAAGAGGCAAAATCCACGTCGAAGTCAGGCGGTGTGACCATGAAGCGTGAGGAATTAAAGAGCTTCATTCTCGAAAACTATCTTGCGGCGACCGACCGTCCGTGGCAGAAATACCCGAACTTTGAAGTGTTCCGACATCCGGTCAGCGGCAAATGGTTTGCCCTTATAATGGACGTGTCGAGGAGCAGACTCGGGCTTTCGGGCTTTGGGACACTCGACGTCGTCAATCTCAAGTGCGACCCCGTCTTAGTCGCATCGTTTCAAGGCGAAAGCGGCATTTTCCCCGCATATCACATGAACAAGGAAAATTGGCTCACCGTCGCACTTGACGGCAGCGCACCCGACGATACGCTAAGGGCGCTGCTCGACATGAGCTACACCCTCACCCGGCCGAAAAGGCGCAAATAAACGCAAACACCGGAAGCGGAGTACGCTTCCGGTGTTTCATTGCCGTCTCTTATTTCTTCTCCAGCGATTTGCCCCAGTCCTTTTTAAGACCGCCGCCGCTGCGGATGCCGGTTATCACCTCGGAGACGCAGGCGTACATATCGACCGTTCCCGTCGGAGACGCCTTGTAATTCACCGCGCGCTCAGCATTGATGCCGTAATGCTCCGCCGTCTCGACGGCGTCGATGTTCGCAGCGAGGAACAGAAACTCCCAGCCGTACTTCTCCTCCTCGTGCTTTATCATGCTCCGCACCCGCTCCGCTGAGTAACGGCGGCTGGCGTTTTCGTAGCCGTCGGTGGTGATGACGAAGATCGTGCGCTCCGGCACGTCCTCCGGTCTTGCGTACCTGTGGATGCCGGCAATGTGTCGGATGGTGTCGCCCAGCGCATCCATAAGCGCCGTGCCGCCGCCGGGCTGATAGTCGTTCTCGGTCATTGGTGCGATCTTTTCGATGCTCAGCCTGTCATGCACGACCTTGCTGCTGTTCGCAAACAGCACCGTGGTGACGTAGACCGTTCCCTCAAGCTGCTTCTGCTTTTTTATCATGGCGTTGAAGCCGCCAACGGTGTCCGCCTGAAGCCCCTCCATGGAGCCGCTCTTGTCAAGAATGAATACCAGTTCCGTAATGTTGTTTTTCATGTTCGTTCTCCTTTAATAATAATGAATAATGAGACCGTATCGCTTGTTACGGTCTCATTATAGCGTTCGTATTAAAGGAGCGGGTCTCCCGTCGGGAGACCTTTGCGTCAGCAGCCGAGGCACACTTGGTCGTATCGGTACAGAGCGGAGTTTATCTCAAATATATCGTAGATGCCGTTTTTGATGTAAAACTCTACAATGAGGTCAAATGTGTTGTTGTGCGACAGCGAAAAGCCCGCCGAGCGCAGGAGCTGCTCCGTCTCGTCCATGCTGAGCTCAAGCGCCACGGCAAAGGCAAGCACCGTTTGCTTGCTCGGTCTGTAGGAGACAGAGTTGTTGATCTTCCAGAAGGTCTTTCTCGTGACATTCGCCTTTTTGTAGCACTCCACGTCGCTCACGCCCTTTTTGTCGATGAGCTTCAGCAGCGTGACGGCAAAGCTGTCGTCCTGCTTTTTGAGCCAGTCGGAAAGCTCCTCCTTCGTTGCCCGCACCGTCTTCGGCGAAGCGGAGCTTATCGGCGGCAGACTTTCGCAGGAGCAGCATTCAAGAGTGACATCCCGCCTGCGAGCAAGCGCCGTCATGTCCTCAAATGCGGAGCGCCTGTCATCGAGATATTTGTTCAGCACATCCTCTTTTTTGACAACAAAGGCGTTGCGGTCGGGGATGCAGATGTAAAACTCCCGATCGGGATCGTCCTCCATCATATACTTTGATATCGTGTCAACGGCTATGCGCAGGACAAGGTCCTTCGGAAATCCGAAACGCCCGGAGGAGATGAGCGGAAAAGCAACGGACCTTGCGCAGAGCATTTTTGCGGTCCTGATCGCATTTATGTAGCAGTCCCGCAGAAGCTCCTCCTCGTTGTGGTCTCCGCCCTGCCACACGGGCCCGATGATGTGGATTATGCGCTTGCACGGGAGTCCGAAGCCGGGACTGACCGCCGTTTTGCCGGGTTTCAAGGGGGCAAGCCCTGAGCAGAACAGTTCGAGCGGCAGCCCGCCCGCAGCGTGGATGGCACGGTCGGCTCCTCCGCTGCCGGAGTAAGAGCTGTCCGTCGGGTCAACTATGGCATCGCAGCACATTTCCGCAATGCTTTTTTGTACTATTTGAAGCGGCATGGCGCACCTCCTCGGTCTGTTTTTTACATTATATCACACTCTCCCCCGTTTTCCAAACATAAAGAAGCTGCAGCGGCGCAGGAGCGTTTCGTTGCAGCTTCATTCTTTGTTGATATTCGGGTTATCGGTTCGGCAAAGTATATAGTCTATCGAGACGCCGTAGTAATCGGCAAACTTTATCAGCATGCCGTAGTCGGCTTCACGGCCACCGCTTTCGTAGCGGCTGACGCTGTTTTGGTTCAAATTCAGATCCATGGCAACCTTTAGCTGGGTAAATTTTTTGCTCTCCCTCAGCTCACGCAAACGGTTTTTTATATGCTTCACCCCCCATGGCACGAGAATACCATTTCGGTATAATAAAAATATCCCAACACGGTATTTTTTATGAGGTGATGTATATGAAAAAACGAAAAACCAAACGCCTGCTGTCTGCCGCCTTGGTGCTGTCCATGCTTTTATGCCTGTGCCTGACCGCCTGCGGAAACAGCAAAGACTGCGTCCCCGACTCTTACATCGACGAAGATATCCAGCGCTTTATTAAGAAAATGTTGGGCGCAGCGTACCATCCCGGTTCGCTACCCCAACATTTATTATAGAGCCCGAACAAATCCGCATAAAAGCGGAAACGGTGCAACCCCTTATCGGTGTTGCACCGTACCCTACATAAAAACATCCTTTAGTGGCTGTGGCTAACGGTTTTCAGTCCTTTTTTATCACATCTGCCAGACCTCGACGCCTTCCTCAAGGATCTGTCCCTGGTTGTAAGCTTCAACTATCTTGCGGATCGCATGATCGGCAAAAACGGTCGAGATCTTGTCCGCCGTGGGAATGGGCCACTCCTCCTCGGTAAGTTCGGGGAGCTGCTCTATCTTTCGCATATTTTCGGTCGCCTTGCGGAGCTTGAGCTGCTCCTCGAGCGTGTGACGGCGCAGCTTGTCGTCGGGCGCAAGCTGAGTAACGTCCACCCTGCCGGCCACTCGGTCGATAATGATTATTCCGTGTCCGTTAGCTTCCTTGCCCTGCGGGAAGTACCAATATGTCAGTTGGTTATCGTCCTGCTCTTTAAGTCTGAAAGTAACCATTAAATAGCCTCCGTAGAATCAGTATGCAGGTATTATAACTCAATTCAGCCCACATTGCAACAAAAAGCTATGCGGGTTAAATAACGCGAACCTTCGGAATAATGAGAACGCCTGAGCAGTCGGATTTCTTCGCAAACTCAAGATTCGAAAAATGAGCTCGGAGCTCATCAGCGACAAAATATATCTCATCCTGATCCCACTCGGCACCGGATTGAAGTATGCAACGCTCCAAATCAGCTCTCGTTTCAAAAGCAACATCGCCGATAAGAAGTTTGCCGCAGTCATTCAAAAGAGGAAGCAGCGAAGAGATAAATTCGATTTTATCAGGATCAGAAAGATGATGCAGCGAATAAGTGCCAATAATAAAATCATACTTTTCGGAAAGCAGTTGCGATACCAGGCCTTGGGAAAAATCTCCGCAATATGCATAACCGGTCAGAGTATATTCTCAACAGCTTCGATGTCCCTTACACCAACGGCTTTACGGAAGGCTGTAACAACAAAACAAAGGTGCTGAAGCGTGTCTGCTTCGGCGTCAGAAACTTCGATACCTTCAGAAACAGGATACTCCATTGCGATCCTTCCTACTAAACAAGAGAGTGCACGCCACTCCGTACACTCTCTTCTCTCAGATCTTCGTTATTTGCTCTACCCCAACTATTGACATAGAGCCTTAGTTTTGCGTTTCAAATCACTTTTTCTTTGTAAAGGTATAACGGATGTTGCCGTTTAAAAGCTCGCCCAAGCGCAGAATGCTCTGTTCGGGAGAGTTCTTCATCCCGTGGCTCAGCCACTCTATGACTATGCCCGCAAGAGCGTACTTATAAAACGTCACCATCAACTCAAGATCCGTAGGGTCGGGGTCGAGATCCGCCGTCTGCTGCTCTATTGCCTTGCTCATAACAAACTCCGCAACACTGTAGAGATAACGCTCCAAAACATCTCTCTCGACGGAACGATAAACGTGATATATTGCCTGCTTATTCTGAAGCGCAAACTCGGCCGCCTTCAAAAAGCCGTTTTCCCAGCTCGTAAAACCGTCGACCGACTGCATGGCGGTCTGCACCTCGTCGTCAAGCACGGATTGCAGCAGATCGTAAATATCCTCATAGTGATAGTAAAAGGTGTTGCGGTTTATGCCGCATTCTTCGACTATCTCCTTGACCGTTATCTTGTCAAAGGGCTTTTTATTGAGCAAAGTCATAAATGCTTCCTTTATGGCAGTTTTCGTGGAATTGCGCATACTACCGCCTCCTTTGCTCAGACTATAACATATTTACGCTCAATCGTCAAACCTCACAAATCCCGTGAGCGTTCCGAGGGGATAGCCCAGCGTCCACTTGTCCGCACCGCACTCGGGACAGACGACGTTTTTTGCGTGCAACTCATCGATATAGGCCTCGGCACGCATGACGTACATATTGGTTTTTATGCAGTATTTGCATTTCGCACAGAACACGAGGTAGTTTGCAAAGCTGTCGTATATGCCCTTTTTCCGATTCTCCCGCTCCTCGTAGGACAGGTGTCTCGGTACTATGTTCTTATTTCTGAAACTCATAGCGCACCTCCTCAGATAAGATGCTCACGCTTCACGCTATCGTGATGCTTGTCAAGCAGCGGAATGACCACGGAGCGCATGAGCTTCATATCGAGATTGTAATAGTATACCGCAAAGAGCAGTCCGAGCGTTATTGCGGACGTTCCGAGAATTTTTCCGACTATTTTCATATTGTCCTCCTTACCAGCCCATTTCATCGTCGAAGTCAACAAGGCTCGGATCGACCGGCTCCTCGTTGAGTACGCTCTGCATATACTGATTGACGGTCTTTCTTGCCTCGTTCGTGGGAACGATGCGGCAGTCCATCAGCGAATGCGGCATCCAAATGATCTTGAACTTGTCACGGTGCTTGTGGAATTCCTCCTCAAGAAGTCCCTGTGCGCCCGCCATGCCCTTGCAGCCGATGTCGTCGTACATGATGATGGTGTCACAGTTGAACTTCTCCGCAGTCTCCCACATCTGCATGAGGTGGCGATTGCCGCCGACGGTGTGGGTACGCATGGGGGTGCGGGCGTGCCAGTCGGCAAGGTCGCTCATCATGGTGTCTCTGTCTGTGGTGTCGACGATGTTGTGACCGGTCAGCGAATCCATGTTGATGACTGTCATAATGCCCCAGCAGTTGTACAGCCACAGGACGCCGTGGGCATAGTAGGTCGAGCCGCAGGACCACGCCAAGGCTCTGTGTCTCGTGTGCGGGAAGGGATGTATGTTGTTCCGCACGCACTTTTCAAAGACCTTGTTGAGCTTCTTGTTTGCCTTGTTGAAGTACTTGTTGCCGCCCTGCTGGTAGAAGTAAATTCTGAAAAGTCCCTGTACACAGGGGTTCAGAGCGCCGTTATCGCTCCTTGCGTATATATCCCAACGGTTGAGGGAGCCTTCGTTAAACTCGTTAGTGTCCTCGATATGCTTAATGAATGCGTTCCAGTCAAACGGGACGCCGAACTGCTGCTCAAGAAATTCGATCGCCGAGTAGATCTCGTGAACACCAAGCTCCTTCGTCGTGGGATCGTCGTACATGAGGGGGCTGGTGAAGGGATGCACGGCCTTCTTCCCGTCTCCGGAGAGCGCACGCCACATTGCGTTGTTATCCATCATGTTTGCGTCGCAGGGGTTATTCGTCGTGAGCCAGCAGTTGCCGATGTCCGGGTACTCGCCGTCAACCGCAACGCCGACCTCGACGAGGGGCAGCGTACACATATCGCCGGGTATACCGCAGGCGACCGCCTGATCGACGTAGTAGCAGCCGAGTTGCTTTCTCATGAGCGGCAGCATGAACGCCGCATGCTGCTGCATATTTACGGCATAGTGTCCGGGGAAGCCGTAGATTATATGATTCGGCAGGGTATAGTCAAATGCAACGGTAACGTCCGTCCACTTCGACTCACCGAGTCTGCGGTCCGCACGAAGCTCCTTCCAAATGGTGTACACGGAGTGACTTATCATGCAGTCGAGCGCATAGAGGTCGGCACGCAGCGCCTCTCCCCTGTCTCCTTCGATCCACTTATCGACCATCATGGGTGCGGCAAGATACGCCGACAGCCAACGGTATTTCCAGAACGCCTTGGCGACACGGATTGGGTCACGCATAACGAGTCCGCCCATCTTCACCCACGTTGACAGCCATTTGTAAAATGCAAATGCGGTGTCCTTAACGCCTCTCCACTCACGACGGGCGTAGAAGTTGGTGCCTTCTATGTAGCGCTGACCTATGTAATGGCACGGCTCGTCACCCTTGAGGAAATGCTCAAGCGTGCCGTACTGTTCCTTTAAGCTGACTTTTCTTTTCCACATAGCCTTCCCCTCCTTAGTCCTGCGCCTGGATCTTCTTGATCTCAAGCGATTCCACAAACGCCTGGAAACGGGTTCGGAGCTGACCTATCGCAGCATTTGCATAATCCCGTTCTATCTGGCAGGTCGGTATCGCCTCCGGCAGATTTCGGCCCTCGGCGAGCCACTTTGCGGCGATGGCTCTTTCGTAACCCCAGTATTCGCAGAACTTCATGTTCTGAAGGATGATGCCCTCCGCCTTATATTCCTTGGCGAGGTCGTACATATAATTTCTGCGGCTCAAAATGCTCTCCGTACCCATGGTGCGGGGACACTCGTTCGTCATCATATAATGCTCGGCGAGCGCATCGAGAGGATGCTGACCCTCCCTGACCGTGATCTGCTCCCTGCCGGGCAGCGAACCGAAGCAGTAACGGTCGGCACAGACGTATGCTCCGCACATCTCGATGAGCTTCGTAAATTCGGGATCGTCGATCTCCGAGCCGACGAGCATGACCCTCGTGCGGTACGGTGACTTTGCGTCCGGCTTCCTCACTTTAAGCTCCTCAAGCGTTTCACGGAGCTTATCCATGATGAGATACTTCGGGCAGGTCTGGCTCACGAGCTGGATGACATGGAACTCATAACCGGTGATAACGGGGTTTTCCGCCTTGCGCATATCGCCGATCTCGGTGATTATACGGCACAGCTCGTTATGGCGTTCTATCGCTTCCAGTATCTTTTCCTCGGAAAAGTCAATGCCGTAAACCTCGGAAAACGGCGCTATGACCTTCTGCTCAATCTGACGGCGGAAGTATCCTGCGTACCACTCGCCCTTCTTGACCGGCATGTCTATGCAGCTGACGAAGAACTTTTCGTTCGGAATGATCTTGCAATATTCAAAATACTGCTCCATGCGGTTCATTGTGGTGCAGCATTCCTGACCTACCAGTGCGGAGAGAAAGTTGTAGCCTCCCTCAAAGGCACGCTCAAGGATACTCTTGGAGTACGGGCATGAGCGGTTGGTCATGTAGTAGGTCGCAAGGTCGGGATTGGTGCAGCCGGGCGCACGGAGCCTGACACCGAAGCAGCCCTCGATGTCGAGCAACGGTTCGGGTATGTACGAGCAGTTGTAGGCAAGCGCCTTCTTGCCCTCGGCGACGGCCTGCTTTACAAGCTCGTTATTCGCCTCCTGCAAGAGGTTCTCAAAGTAGATAAGATGCTTTAAATCTCTCATTATTACTCCCCCTATGCTTAAATAGCCTATGTAATTATTTTATCACCATGACATTGAATGTCAATTCGTTTGTAATTTTTCGCCGTATTGTCTATTAACCTGCTGCCTATTTGTGCATATTTTACAACACGCTATGTCAAAACATTCAGGCGAAAATGAAACGACCGACCCCTCCGGCATTGCCGGAGGAGTCGGTCTTGCTGTGCTTTAGTGTCAGACGTACTGATTGCGGGGCATTCTGTCGTAATGTTTTGAAAGGAATGGTTCAATAAAGGTTGCCATAAACTTCATGTCGAGATTAAAGAAATATATGGTGAACAGCACCGCAAACACCGAGCCTGCGCCGCCCAATGCCATGAGAGGTATCTTGATGCATTTATTCATGTTAGTTCTCCTTCTTACCATGCGTTGTCGTCGGGCTGTACTTCTATCGACGGGTCAAGCGGTTCCTCACGCATGACGGTGCGCATATACTCGTTGAACTGGTCACGGATCGCCTGACGGGTGTAAACTCTGGGGTCGCAGAGGTCGTGGCAGACCCAGACGAGGTGGATGCCCCGCTCTCTCGCCTGCTCCTCAAACTGACCGTGCATACCGGTGAGCGCCTTGCAGGACATGTGCTCCCACATCATTACCATGTCGGCGTTCATTCTCTCGCACAGCTCCCAAAGCTCGTCGACGAGTACCTTGTAGCCGCCGTGTGTGCGGTTGCGCATTATCATATTCTCGTTGAGATACGCCATGTCGTAATACGCCTGCTCTCTGTTTTCGGGCGTATCCTCCTCGGCGATCTCCTTGTCAATGACCATGGACAGCATATCGGTCAGCGGCACGACGCCCCAGCAGTTGATCATCCAGTAGAGCATATCAATGACGTACTGCGGCTGCACGCCCCAAACTATACATCTGTGGCGGTACTCCGGCGCCATCATGGTCTTTCTCTCGTAGCCCTGACGGACAAGCTTCATTATCTTCTCGTTTATGGGTGGGAACGCTGCCGATCTGCCGCAATTGCCCATATAGTTTGTGTCATTGTAAAGCGAGAACACGGCACCGATAAACTGTGGGTAGTTGGTGCTGTTTATCTCCAGCCACTCCCAACGGTCACGGGTGGTCTGATTGACACGCTTCGCACACTCAAAGTATGCCTTCCAATCCCACTTGACGCCCATGTTTTCCTCGATAAAGGCAATGGCGTTCTTGATGTCCTGTGCGGCGTACTCCTGAACGTCCTCCTCCTTGTGGCGCATGGGAGCCACGAGCTGGAATGTCTTTATGCCGTACTCACGCTCAAGGCGCTTTGCGATAAGACCGTTGCCCATGAGTGAGCCGTCGCAGGTCGTGTTGACCTGAACGGCAATCTTGCCGAGCACGGGGAAGTCGTCGTCTATGGACATACCCGCTTCCGCCTCAGGCATAGGGCAAACGTCTCCGGGAATGCCGTGCTCCTGCGCAACGTCGAGATAATGCATTGCGGAGTACTGGTTTAAGAGGTTTGCCGAGAACATACACGGCACCTCACGCAGTATCGCATTGAGCATCGGGAAGCCCATCATAAATGCGGTCATCGCATTCTCGTCGGTCAGAACGCAGTTGTCGGAATACGCCTTGTCCTTACCGGTCCGTCGGTCACCGCGTACACAGTTTTTAATGCACTGTGCGACGTCCTTTACGACGAAGTCCATTGCGGTGTGCGTAATGCGCAGAGGCTCGTCACGCATACCCATGGTGAATTTGTCCAGCATATGCGGAACGGCAAGGTAGTTTGCCATCCATCTGTAGCGGAACATACCCTGGACGAAGCCTCGGCTCACGGACGCATCAGCCATGATACCCCACAGATACAGCCAACGGCTGAAATCGTACAGCGTATCTTTAAGTCCTCTCCACTCACGGCGGCGGCGAACCTTGCCTCCGTTAAACAGGACGCCTAATTGCTTATCGCCCTTTCTTTTTTTGCTGTTATATACGGTCTCTGCCTTCTTCATTATTTTGCACCTCCCTGAAGCCTCTTGATTTCAATGCTCTCGACAAACGCCTGTACACGGGTACGCATCTGTCCGACGGAGGAACTGATATTGTACGGTCTGTCAACGGACAGCACGGGATAGCCGTAGTCGTCATGCAGCATGACGGAGCCGATGGTCTTTTCGTATGCCCACGGATCGCAGAACTTTATCTGCTCGTATATGATGCCGTCTGCGCCGTACTCCTTGGCAATGTCGTTTACATACGCCTTGCGGCCGTAGACCTTTTCCATATTCATAACTCTGGGACACTGACCCCGGTAAACGTAGCTGCGGCAAAGCTGAATGAGGGCATCCTCCTCGTCGTTAAGCTCGATGACGTCTCTGCCGGGGAGTGAGCCGAAGCAGAAGCGGTCTGCGCAAACGTAAGCACCCGTGTCCTCGATGACCTTTATAAAGCCGATGTCGTCCACCTCGGAGCCCACGACGGCGACCCTCGCACGGTATTCCGTATCGTCCGGCTTTCTCGTTTTAAGCTCTTCGAGTGTCTCTCTGAGCTTATCTATAAGCAGATACTTTGGCGCAACGTATGTAGCAAGCGTCAGCACATGGAACTCGTATCCGGTTATTCTCGGCTTTTTCTCCTTGCGCATATCGCCTATCTCACGGATTATCCGGCAGACCTCGTTATGCTCCTCGACCGCCTTTCTTATCGACGCATCGGAAATGTCAATGCCGTACTTCTCGTGCAGCGGCTTCAGAATGTGGTTCTTGCACTGCAAAACAAGGAGGTTTACGCCGTTCTCATCCGCCTTGAGCGGGATCTCCATGTACTCATGAAAGAAGCTGTCGTTCCCCTCGCCCATGGTTCTGAGCAGCTCCATATTCTCGACGCAGCGGTTCATCATGGTACAGCCGTCGGGGGCGATAACGCAGTCGGCAAAATTGAATCCGCCCTCAATGGCACGTTCAAGCAATGCCTTCGACGTCTCGCACAGGAGGCTTGTCAAGTAGTAGGTCGCAACGTCCATTGAGCCGGTGTTCGGTGCGAACAGGCGCACACCGAATGCGTTGCCGAGATTCATCAGCGGCTCCGGCGTGTTCTCGCAGACATATGCGACGCAGATCTTCCCGTCCTTCTTGGCCTGATCTATCAACTCATTATTAGCTTCCTGCAGGAGGTTTTCAAAGTAAGTCAAATACTTCAGGTCTCTCATAGTTATTCCCCCATTCATATTTTTTGCATTCCCCTAAAATAATGCTTGTTAACATTTTATCTTTATTTACATGATAAGTCAATTGATTTATACATTTTCTATATTTCGTTCAGTTATTTTATGGATTTTTGTGCAACTTCACAACGTCAACCTTGCTTATTGTGTAAAAAATATACCCGACATCCGAAGATGTCGGGTATACTCTATGCGCAATTGTTCTTATTTAGTACCGGGGATCGTGAATATGCCGGACTCTACAAGCTCTTTAAGACCCTTGTGAGAATCGTACATGACAAGCAGTCTGCTCTCGATGACCGCCCACTTCTCCTCAATCTCGGCATCCGCCGCCTCAAGACGCTTCTGCGCAACGGCTTCCGCCTCGGCAATGATCTCGTTGGACTGGCGCTCGACCTCGGCAAGAGCCTCATCGGAGCGTGCCTCCTTCTTTTTCATGTTCTCGATATAGGTGTCAACCGTCGCCTGAGCCGCAACGAACAGGTCGTTTATCTGCGCCGACGCCTCGGCAAGGCTTCCGGCATTTGAGATTTTTATCTCGTAGTTGTCGAGCTTTGCCTGAAGCTCGTTCACCTGAGCCTTGAGCTTCTCGATCTCCTGCTCTTGGTCATGCATGACCATTATCATTTCGTTCTTGGAAAGGTTTAATGAATCGTTTCTCATATATAATACTCCTTGCTCTGATTTGCTTTATGCGTATGCCTTGCCTTCACCGATCGCCCTGTACAGGAACATGACCACCTGCCAACGGTTGCACTGCTGTCCGGGCTTGAAATGAGTTTCATCATAGCCCGTTGTGATGCCGCAGCCGTATGCCCAAAGTATCGCCGGGCAGAACACGCTGCTGTCGCTCACGTCAACGAATGGGTTCTCTCCCGTCGAAGCGGCGGGCTTTCCGAAATAGCGCCACAGGAAGGTCACAAACTCCGCACGGCTCACGGTCTTGTGCGGCTGGAAGGTTCCGTCGCCGTAGCCGTTGGTTATCCCTTCCTCGGTTGCCCAAAGGATAGCTGTGTAGAAGGGTGCGCAGCGTCCGGTCGAGGAGACGTCGGAGAATATGTTTGTCGTATTCTTGGGCTCGGGACGGCCCGCAGCACGCCAGAGGAAGGTCACGACCTGGCCTCTCGTGCAGGAGTTGTAGGGCATGAAGTAATTGTCCGTAACGCCGGAGGTTATCTGCGGTACAAAGGTGTACGCCCACATGACGGCGGTGTAGAAACTGTCGCCGTGTTTGACGTCATAGAAGGGGTTTTGGAAATACTGACCGCAGCCGGTGCATTTACCCTTGACGATGCTGTGACCCGTTGCGGGGGTCTCGTCGCTTATGTACTTTTCATCGCAGATGTTGCAGACGTGGGTGGTGTAGCCGCCCTTGGTGCAGCTTGCGGGAGTGACCACGACATCGTATCTGTGATCGCTCAGAGCACCGTAAGAATCGCCGCACTCGGTGCATATTGCCTTTTCCTTGCAGCTTGCGGTGCCGCCGCTGTGCGCTTCCCTTGCGCCGATCTCGTACCATGCGTCGCTGATGATTATGCCGTTTTCCTCAAGCTCCGGACGCAGATCCGCAAGGGTCTTGCCGCAGAGCCGGCAGCCCAGCCAATGGTACTCGTCGTCGGAGCAGTGGTCGATGTCCTTCATGTGGACGTTCTTGAGGAAGTCCTCAACGGTGATGCTGCCGGATATACCGCCGCCGGAGGTCGCATTCTTTATAATGTCGATAACTTCCTGCATGGTGAGTTCGGTAAAGCCCGCAGAGTTGAGCAGATCCAAAAGTGACTTTGCGCTTATCGCATCCTTGCCGGGGTGCAGCTCGTGACCGGTGCATTTGTCGACTATGCCCGCCTCATCGGTCGGGACTGTCGCCTTTGCGTCAAGGTACAGGTTTCCGCAGACGGTGCAGACGAAATGCTCCTTAACACCGTCCTCATAGCAGGTACGGGGAGTTGCGGCAACGTAATACAGAGTCGATGCGCAGCCGCCGGAGCAGGCGGTGTAATACTCTCTGCCACGCCGGGTTATCTCGCCGCAGCCGAGGCAGTAGGTATCGCCGGTGTAGCCGGGCTCGTCGCCTTGGGGCTCATATGCTCCCCGAACCTCGGTGCCGCCGTCGTGCTTTGAAGCGTCTCTCTGTCCGTCGTCATAGCCGCAGATGAGGCAGTAGTCACCGCTGTGACAGGTAGGCTCTGCGCCCGACATCGTGTGTGCCTTGGGCGTTTCAAAGAGCGGCTCTGCCGTCTCGCACCACTTGCAGACCCGCTGATGGGTGAGCGACGTGGTCTTCCAAACGTAGCTGTGGCTTGCCTTTGCGATAACGGTATCGTCCGCACTTATCTCGTTTTCACCGTTTTCGTCGGAGAAGCGAACGTTGCAGTGCTCGCAGCGCCAATATTCGATGTTGCCCTCCTCCCGGCAGGTCGCTTCCTTTGCTTCGACCTTGCTCAGCACATGAGCGCAGCTTCTGTCGGTCATATGACCCTGCTCCACCAGCACGCCGCAGTCGAGACAATAAAGGTCGCCGGAGTAGCCCTCGGAGTCGGGAGTGGGAGCGACGAAATTGCGAAGCTCGGTATTGACGTGGGTATTTGCGTCCGTTTTGCCGTACTCGAATTCGCAGGTCTCGCAGACCGCCTTGCCGGAGCAGTAGGCGGTGCCGCCTGTGTGACTTCCCGTGTCGGTAAGACCGCCGCACACGGAGCATTTGCGGGCATGGTACTCAACGCCGTCCTCGCTTATGGCAACCCACTGATAGTCGTGCTTGAGCTGAGCCAGCACGGTGTCGCTCTTCTTTATTTCGTTCTTGCCGGCGGCGTCGGAATAGTAGTTGCCGCAGCCGTCACAGTACCAGTAGCGGATATTGCCGGGAGCGGTGCAGCTTGCTGCCTTCGCCTTATACTCGGTAAGATCAGTATGATTTGCGGAGTCCTTGTCGAGTTCGGTCTCCGAATGCTTCATCTCGGTCTTGCCCTCGGCATCGGAGTAATATTTACCGCAGCCGTCGCAGTACCAGTGGTGAACGCTGCCCTTTTCGCAGCAGGTGGCGTTCTTTGCCTCCACCTCCGCAAGGTTCGTGTGGTTTGCGGGGTCTTTTGCAAGCTCTATGGAGTCGGCAGTTATCTCGGTCTTACCATCTGCGTCCGAAAACAGCTTGCCGCAGATAAGACAGGTGTAATGCTCTTTAAGTTCCGCCTCGGCGCAGGTCGGCACCGACGCATCGACGTGAACGACCTCGGCGTGGGTGTTAAGCACCGCAATGGTGCATTCCGCAACCGTGGTCTCGCACTTTGCTTCCTCGTCGATGTAGCACCTTCCGCAGACGGAGCAGCGGTAGTACGGGAGGTTGCCCTCCGCTGCACAGGTCGCCTCCGTTGCGGGAACGAAGCTGAGCGTATGCTCGTCGCACGCCTTTGCGTTAACGTGCAGCACCGCAGCGTCACTGAAGGTCAGATCCTTGGGAACGGTCACTACGAGTACGGTTTTCTCATAGTACACCGCACAGCGCACACGCAGTCCGTCGGACTCCTCGGTCACGTTTGTAAGTCTCAGCGATTTACCCTCGCCGAGCTTTGCCGCCTTGATCTTGTCGATCGTGGCACTCAGATCCTTGAAGTCAAGATCGTCAACGTTCACCTTGTCGGCATCGAACCAGATGTACTTGAGATTCGTACTGTTCGGATTCGTCGCCGCTATGGTGAAGGTCGCCGTCTGACCGGGGTTTACGGTGACGTCCTTCGGCTGAGAGGTTATCGTGCAGTCGCCGACGGCAGCGGTATCATATACCGCAATTGCCGGGGCCGGCACAAGGCTGAGTATCAGCACAAGCGTCAGCACGAGGCTAAGGATGCGTTTTTTCATCTTATCCGTCTCCTTCGTTAGTGTCGTTGGTTTTTTCTTGCTTCGATTATACAATCAATGCCTGTTTTATTCAAGCACATATTGCAGCAGCTTTTTAATATACGTTGTGATTGAGCAAAACGAGGTCCGCAGCGCTCATATCCGCTTAAGCTGCTCCTCACGGTACTGCATGGTGTATAGCTTTCGGTACTCGCCGTTCAGCCTCATAAGCTCCGTGTGGGTGCCTCGCTCGATTATCTTGCCGTCGCTCACGACGAGGATAAGGTCCGCCTTGCGGATGGTCGAGAGCCTGTGCGCAATGATAAAGCTCGTCCTCCCGCTCATCGCCTTGTCGATGGCGTTTTGGATAAGCTGCTCGGTCACGGTATCAACGGAGCTTGTCGCCTCATCAAGCACAAATATCCTCGGATCGGCAAGCAGCGCCCTTGCAAAGGACAGAAGCTGCTTTTCGCCGGTGGACAGGCCGCCTCCGCCCTCGCCCAAAACGGTGTCGTAGCCGTCGGGCAGTCTGCTTATCATCTTATCCGCCGAGACCGCTTTCACCGCAGCCTCTATCTGCTCCATGCTCGCATTTCGGTTGCCGTAGCGCAGATTTTCAAGTATCGTACCCGAAAACAGATGCGGCGTTTGCAGAACGTAGCCGATGTTCGAGTGCAGCCAGAGCTGACTGCGCTCCCTTGCGTCAACGCCGTCTATGAGTATTTTGCCGGAGGTCGGCTCGAAGAAGCGGCAGACGAGGTTTACGAGCGTCGATTTTCCCGCTCCCGTCTCGCCTACTATCGCAACGTTCGTCCCCTGCGGTATCTTCAAATCAAAATGCTCAAGCACATAGTCGTCGCCGTCCGGGTAGCGGAAGCTCACGTCGCAAAACTCGATGTCGCCGTGCAGCGGCTCCCAGTTTTCACGCTTGGGTGAAAAGTCGTCGCCGTACTTTTCTATTACTTCGGGACTGTCCGCAACGTCCGGCTGCGTTTCCATCAGTCTCGTGAAGCGCTCCACGTTGACCTGAACGTTTATAAGCGAGGAGATGACCTGAACGAGAAACTGTATCGGCTCCATCATGCCCTGCGCATAGCTGATAAACGCAGACAGCGTGCCGATGAGCATGACGCCCTCGGCGCTGATAACGCCGCCCCGCCACAGCACGACGGCAAGTGCGATCGAGCAGACGAACGCCGTACCCGACATGAACAGACTGCGGAAGTGCATATGCTTTACACTCAGCCGTTTCATCTCGGCGGTAAGCCCGTCGAACTCCGTCTCGGTTTTATTCTCAATGACCAGTGTCTTTATGGTCTTTGCGCCGCTTATTCCCTCGTTGAAGGCCGAGGTTATAAGCGAGTTTTCTTCTCTGACTCTGCGCTGGTATTTCAGCATTTTCTTCTGAAAAACGCTGCCCATGACTATCGCCGCCGGCACCGCCGCAATGACGCACAGCGCAAGCTTCCAGTTGAGTATCAGCATCATCACGATCGCAAGCACAAGGTACGCAACGTACCACACCGATTCCATGATGCCCCACGCAAGCGTTCCCGCTATGCGGTCGGTATCGGACATCACCCTTGCGTGTATGTAGCCGACGCTGTTCTGATTAAAGTACGAAAACGACAGCGTTTGCAGGTGATCGAAGCTCGCGCGCTTTAAGTCCCTGCCGATATACATTTCCGCTTTGCAGGCGCCGAACGCCGAAATGTAGTTCGTTACCACCTGCACCGCCATGACCGAAACGTACAGCGCAACGAATATCCAAAGCCCCGACAGCGTGGAGTTTGCGACAAAGTTGTTTATCGCATATTGCTGGAACAGCGGTATAACTGCGTCCATGCCGCTGCCTATCGCACCGGCGGCCACCATGGTGACGATCAGCTTTTTGTATGGTCTTAAGTAAGGCATGATAGCGGGGATTCCGAACCATGAAAATTTCT
This sequence comes from Oscillospiraceae bacterium, assembly GCA_963625655.1. Lineage (GTDB taxonomy): Bacteria > Bacillota > Clostridia > Oscillospirales > Oscillospiraceae > F23-B02. The sequence goes on along the minus strand of CAVFTS010000004.1, from coordinate 53,769 downwards.
TTTTCATACGCTCTCCTCCTCTATCGCCATTTGTATGTCATATATTCTTCTGAACAGTCCGTCCCTTTGCAGAAGCTCCTGCGGCGTTCCGATATCGGACTCCGTACCGTTTTCGAGTACAAGCACCCTGTCGCAGCCCAAAAGGGTCGTTATTCTGTGCGAAACGATTATGCTTGTGATGCCCTTGAGGTCGGCATTGAGCGCCGTGCGTATTCGCTCGTCCGTCTCGGTATCGACGGCGGAGAGCGAATCGTCAAACACGATGATCGGCGTTTTCCTCGTGAGCATACGGGCGATGGCAACACGCTGACGCTGTCCGCCGGACAGGGTCACTCCCCGTTCGCCGACCATGGTGTCGTAGCCGTTTGCAAAGCTCTCGATGTCCGAGTCGATGCACGCCGTGCGTGCCGCCCTGCGCACCTCGGTATCGTCGGCGCCGCAGATGCCGATATTCTCCTCGATGCTCCTCGAAAACAGGAACGGCTCCTGAAGCACTACGCCGACATTCGAGCGCACCCATTTTGCGGGCATCTGCGCAATGTCGCCGCCGCCGATGCATATGCTGCCGGAGTCCGGGTCGCATAGCCTGCACAGCAGCAAAATTATGCTGCTCTTGCCGGAGCCGGTACTGCCGAGGACACCGAAGCTGCTGCCAGCCGGCACGGTGAAGGACAGGTCCTTCAGCACCTCGTCGCCGTCCTTGTATGCAAAGGACACGTTTTTAAACTCTATATCCCCCGTCATGGGAGCGGCTTCGGCGGTTTCCGCATCCTTTTCCGTCGGCGCCAAAAGCACGTCTGCAATTCTGGACACGGATACGCCCGCCTTGCTCATCTCGGAAATCATTCTTCCGAGACGGCGCACCGGGTTTATGAGCATGGAATTATACACGGTAAACGAGATAAATTCGCCTGCGCTCATCTCGCCGTTAACACAAAGCACACTGCCGAATATGACGGTCAGCATGACCTGAAGGCAGCTTGTAAGGTCGCCCACAGCCCAAAACGAGCCGAGAGTGCGGCAAAGCTTTATCCACAGGCTTGTATAGTGCTCGTTCTGCGCATCAAAGCGGCGGCGCTCAAAGTCCTCCTGACCGAAGGCTCGAACGACACGGATGCCCGTGAGGTTCTCCTGCGCTATCGTACTCAGAACGCCCTCGTTTTCGTCGCAGTCGGTGAAGCGGTCACGGATCCTGTTGTGGAAAAGCCACGAGTACAGAATGATTATCGGAAACATGATGAGCGCCACGAGTGAAAGCCTGAAGTTCATTGCGATCATGCACACAAGCGACAGCACAATGAGTATCACGATGCGGAAAACCGCAACGAACTGCTCCTGGAAAAAGGTCTTAATACGCTCAATGTCCGAGGTGCAGCGCTGAATTATATCGCCCGTGGGATTTTCGGAGTGCCAGCTCCACGGCAGTCTCTGTATATGTCCGTACAGAAGGTCCCTGCCGGTCTTGACGAGGGTCTCACCCGCCTTTGCGTTATACATATTCATCGCATAGCGAAAAACTGCGCTCAGTCCGCCGAACAGCAGCACCAAAGCCGCAAGACTCCACATATTCGCACGCACGGCGGCAATGCCGCCCACGGAGTCAAGCGCTCGCAGCAGAACCGCCGGAATATCCGGCTCGCTGTCCCCGATGACGGAGTCGACGGAGACTCTGAGTATCTGCGGTATCACAAGCTCGCAAACCGTAAACAGCACGCCCGCAAGGATGCAAAGCACAAAATACTTCATGCTGCCCTTTAAAAGCTGCCGTATAACCTTCATATTTCCGCCCTTTCCGACGGTATCTTTCAATGGGATCACCTCATCTCTAAATTATTATTTTAACATACGCACAAAAAATTGCAAGCCGTGATTATCGCTCATATGCCGACGCCGCCCCACATATACATTTACCATATAAAAACGGGGAGTGGTGTATTTGCATACAAATATCGAAGAGCGTGCCTGCGATCTTGCCGTGTACATAATCGAGAACAAAACAACAGTCCGAAAAGCGGCAAAGCACTTCGGCATCTCAAAAAGCACCGTACACAAGGATCTCACCGAAAGGCTGCGAACAGTCAATCCCGCCCTGTATTCCGAGGTTCGGCAGGTGCTGGATCTCAACAAGGCCGAACGCCACATCAGAGGCGGCATGGCTACAAAACGGAAGTACAAGGGAATATAAAGCATCGGCGGACAAAGGTCTTACCTTTTTCACGCCGATGCTTAAACAAAAAAGAAGCGGCAGTGCCGCTTCTTTTTATTATAGGTATAGATTACTGTGCGTTTGCGGCATCCTTGCCGGCCTGAAGTGCCTTCATGTTGCCGGGGAGGAACTTTGCCTTGCGCTCGCCGAGCTCGATGCGGATTGCTTCGCTCATGCTCTCGTCGGTGGTGACGGGTGCCTTTGCCAGCATTGCTCCGAGGATGGCGACGTTTGCGCCCTTGGGGTTGCCGACTTCTTCCGCTATGCGGTTTGCATCGCAGTATACGACGGTGATGTCGTCACGCTCTGCCTTGCGGTCGATGATGGAGCTGTTGATTACGAGAACTCCGCCGGGCTTTACATGCGGCTCGAACTTGTCGAGAGAAGGACGGTTCATGGCAACGACAACGTCTGCCATGTCGACCAGAGGAGATGCAACGGGATCGTCGGATACGATGACGGAGCAGTTTGCGGTACCGCCACGCATTTCGGGACCGTAGGAGGGAAGCCAGGAAACGTGCTTACCGTCGAGCATGCAAGCCATTGCAAGGAACTTGCCGATCAGGAGCATGCCCTGACCGCCGAAGCCAGCGAATATAAATTCTTTTTTCATATTATTCGGCCTCCTTGTCTTTCTTAACACCGAGGGGATAGTAAGGAATCATGTTCTCTTCCAGCCACTTCATGGCTTCGATCGGGCTGAGGCCCCAGTTGGTCGGGCAGGTGGACAGAACCTCGATGAGGCAGAAGCCCTTGCCTTCCATCTGATAGGTGAATGCCTTCTTGATGGCCTTCTTGGTCTTCATGATGTTGCCGTTGTTGTTGACTGCGCAGCGCTCAATGTAGTAAGAGCCGGGGATGGTAGCCAGCATTTCGGCAACACGGATGGGAGCGCCGCACCATGCTTCGTCACGGCCTCTGGGAGAGGTGGTGGTCTTCTGACCTACGAGGGTGGTAGGAGCCATCTGACCGCCGGTCATGCCGTAAATTGCGTTGTTGACGAAAATGGTGCAGATCTTCTCGCCACGGTGTGCGGCGTGAACGATCTCTGCGGTACCGATGGAAGCGAGGTCGCCGTCGCCCTGGTAGGTAAATACGAGGGTGTCCTTGCCGACAACACGCTTTGCACCGGTTGCGACTGCGGGAGCACGGCCGTGTGCGGCTTCGTACATATCGCAGTTAAAGTAATCATATGCGAAAACGGAGCATCCGACAGGAGCAACACCGATGACCTTGCCTTCCTCGATGACGCCTTCCTTTTCGAGCTCTTCAATGGACTCTGCTACCAGACGGTGGATAATGCCGTGGTTGCAGCCGGGGCAGTAATGGAACTGCTTATCGGTAAGGAGCTTGGTTCTTTCAAATACTACGGACATTTTACATAGCCTCCTTCATGCTCTTGATCTTCGCGACGATCTCGTCGGTGGTGGGCATCTGGGAGCCGCAGTGACCGAAGAAATCAACGGGCTTGGTGCCGTTGACTGCAAGCTTGACATCCTGCAGCATCTGGCCTTCGTTCAGCTCTACGTCCAGAACGGCCTTTACGCTGTCTGCAGCGATGGCCTTTGCCATTGCGTCATACGGGAAGGGCCATACGGTGATGGGACGTACCAGACCGACGTTGATGCCCTCAGCCTTCAGCTCGCTGATGGCCGACTTTGCGATACGTGCAACGGTACCGAATGCGGTGATGATGATTTCTGCGCCTTCGCAGTTGTACTCTTCCCACATCTGCTCGTTTGCAACGACCTCTTTGTAGCAGGCCTGCAGAACGTCGTTATGCTCGCCGAGTTCCTCGGTGGAAATGTAAATGGAGTTGATTACGCCGCGCTTCTCGGGGTCGTCGCCGGGCTTCCAGCCGGTGCAAGCCCAAGGCTTCTTCTCGGGGTCAATCTTGAAGTCGACCATTTCGGGCATCTCAACAGGCTCCATCATCTGAGCGATGATACCGTCAGCGATGAAGAGAACGGGGATGCGATACTGCTCTGCCTTGTCATAGGCGAACATCATAATGTCGATAGCTTCCTGTACGGAGGAGGGAGCGTAGGTCAGCAGGTGATAGTCACCGTTGCCGCCGCCCTTGACTGCCTGGAAGTAGTCGCCCTGAGAGGCCTGGATGTTGCCGAGGCCGGGGCCGCCGCGCATGACGTTGAGGATGACTGCGGGGAGGCGTGCGCCTGCGCAGTAGGAGATACCTTCCTGCTTCAGGGAAACACCGGGGCTGGAGGAAGAGGTAATGACACGTGCGCCGGTGCCTGCTGCACCGTAGACCATGTTGATTGCTGCGACTTCGGATTCAGCCTGCAGGAAGCAGCCGCCGATTTCGGGCATGCGTGCTGCCATGTACTCAGGGATCTCAGTCTGCGGGGTGATAGGATAGCCGAAGAAGTAACGGGCGCCGGCTCTGATGGCGGCCTCTGCAATAGCTTCGCTACCCTTCATAAGAGTTTTGGCCATTTTTCTGTTCCTCCTTATTCTTTCTCAATGTGGATTACCACATCGGGGCAAGTGCGTGCGCAGGATGCGCAGCCTATGCATTCTTCGGGTCTTACGACCTCAGCCGGGTGATAACCTTTTGCGTTGATCTTTGCCTTGGAAAGCTCAATGATATGCTTGGGGCAGGCTCTTGCACAGAGACCGCAACCCTTGCACAGGTTTTCATTGATGGTTACCTTTACCATGTTACTACCTCTTTTCCTAATTTTTGCTAAAATATAATGACGTTTTATATATGAACTGCTGCCGCAGGACATATCAAAGATTTTTCTGCCTCGGGTCGACGGTATTGAGTCCGTACTTTATGTAGGAATCCCAGTCACGGTGCATGAACATATCTATCGCAACGGGGGTGCCTATGTACTTGGGGTCATGTCCCTCCGAAAGAAACTTCTCAAGAAATTCCTTCTTGCCGGTAGTATATGCGACGGGGATGCCCGTCCTGTCCGAAACCTCTTTCAGCATATAATAGCCGTCCCGCAGCTCCTCCTCCGAGGTCTCGGTCGCAAGGTTCGTGTTGTTTATCATGCCGGTTATCTTAAGACGGGAATGAAGCTCCATTCCCTCCTGAAGCCTGATGAGCTTTTCGACGGTGCCGGAAAGGGGTCTGCGAATGTTCACGACGTTGAGAACCTCCAAAGCGCCCTCCTCAAGATCCATGAAATCCTGATGGTATCTGCCGAGCGCCGTTGCGCCGACATCGTCGCCGCCGACGTCGAATATGACGGTATCCCAGTCCAGAACGAAGGCGGATGCGACCTCTGCGGGCAGGGACAGCGTTTCAATGCCGGAGCAGGCATAGTTCGGAGATACGAGACGAATCTCCTTCTGCTCGACCATCTTGCCGCGCTCGGTAAGTCTGAAGTATGTATTGACCATGTCGAGGTCAAGCAGCTCGGTGCGTTCGCCCCTTGCCGCCGCCTGCATTGCAAAATTCAGCGCAAGCTCGCTCTTGCCGCTGCCGTAATTGCCTATAAGCACTTTAACGTCTTTCATGTATCTGCTCCTCTGCGCAGCATATGCATACTGCAACGGCTATATTTTAACATCAACAAGTGCTTCGGTCAACATTTTAACCCGTTAATTTGTAGACAAGCGCCATTAAAAACCGACAAAAATCGCCCCGTTTTTTTGTGGATATTAGACAATGCGTGCCTTATGGCGCAATTTTTGCACTGCTTTTGATTGCATTTTTCTCCGAAATGCCCAAAAGTGCATTTTTATTTAATACGGATGCACAAATTGGCAAAATCACCGATTTTGTTTTTGTTTTCATACATATTCCGCTAACACGGCACATCGGACACGGCGTCCGAAAAAATCCGACGCAAAAACGCAAATTTCGCTCTTGAAATATTTCCTCGGTAATGCTATACTGTTTGGGTAATACGTTTCGGAGAATTAGCTCAGCCGGTTAGAGCGCTCGCCTCACACGCGAGAGGTCAGCAGTTCGAGTCTGCTATTCTCCACCAAAAAAGAACAGCCGCAATGCGGCTGTTCTTTTTTGGTGGAGAAACTCATCCGCTTCGCTCAAATTTTGCGAGAGCGGATGCCCAACCCCCTCTCGCACTCTCCCCATGATAGCCTTTGCTCATTCTCCTTATTTTTTAATTTTCGGATTTAGTCTAAAGCAGTTGCCCAAAAAGAGCAGCTGCTTTTTTGGTGGAGTTACCTTCTGTCCAGAGCAAAAAGCTGTTGTTATACGGCGGCGGGCGTGTTATATTGTTTTCATATTTATAATTGCAGGTGAGCATAATGGAAACAATAAAGATAAAGTATTTTACCGACATTGAGTCTGTGGCTCCGATGTGCAAGGGCGACTGGGTCGATCTGCGTGCGGCGGAGGACGTCACAATGAAAAGCGGTGAGTTCCGCCTTATCCGCCTCGGTGTCGGCATGATCCTGCCGGAAGGCTTTGAAGCGCATCTTGCGCCGAGGTCATCGACCTTTGCGAAGTTCGGCATCATCGCCGCCAACAGCGTCGGCATCATCGACAACTCCTTCTGCGGCGAGGAGGACGAGTGGCGTATGCCCGCCATCGCTCTGCGTGACACGGTCATTCACAAGGGCGACCGCATTTGTCAGTTCAGAATAATGAAAAATCAGCCGGCGCTGTGCTTTGAAACGGTCGAGAGCCTCAAAAGCGAAAGCAGAGGCGGTTTCGGCTCTACGGGGACGAGGTAACCTTCTCCCCGCTTTGATTTTTTGTGTATATTAAATACAAAACACGGCAAAAATAGAAGCAACCGATAATATTGGAGGTTGATTCTATGGATAACGGTAAAACCGGCGGAAAAACGGAAAAATTCTTTGCCGGAAAGGGCTATTACATAGTCCTTGTACTATGTATAGCGGTCATAGGCGCTTCGGTGTGGAGTCTTGCGTCGAGAGGCGACGACGCCGCAAAGACGAATCCCAAGATCGAGATTTCCGACGTCATCAAAAACGAAGACGGCAAGAAGGACAAGCTCCCCGTGATCGTCACCACGCCCCCGCAGACAACGCCCGAAGTCAAAGTCGAAGATGCGGAGGTCACCGGCACCGTCGTGTCGGACACGGCTCCGACCTCGTGGGTGCGCCCCGTGGTGGGTCAGGTTGACCGTGCCTACTCGATCGAGACGCTCGCCTATGACGTGACGATGAAGGATTGGCGGACGCACGACGGCATCGACATCGGCGCCGAAGCGGGTGCGGTGGTCCGTGCTGCGGCGGACGGAACGGTCGAGAGCATAAAGCAGGACGATCTTTACGGCACCACGGTCGTAATAAGTCACGGCGGCGGCATCAAGACCGTATACTCAAACCTTGCCGAGACCCCGACCGTGAACGAGGGTGACACCGTGAGAGCGGGCGACGTCATCGGCTCCGTGGGCGACAGCGCCCTGTGCGAGATAGGACAGCCTGCGCATCTGCACTTTGCAATGAGCGTTGACGGTGCGAGCGTTGACCCCGATTCCTACCTCCCTCCGCAATAAATTTTAATAAAAATCGAAAAAACGGTTGACAACGTGGGCTGTTTCTGCTAAAATTCTCATTGCTCATTTGAGAGATGGCGGCATAGCTCAGTTGGCTAGAGCATGCGGTTCATACCCGCAGTGTCCCCGGTTCGAATCCAGGTGCCGCTACCAAAAAGGCGCAGATATTTTTACCTGCGCCTTAATTTAGGCCCGTTGGTCAAGCGGTTAAGACACCGCCCTTTCACGGCGGTAACATGGGTTCGATTCCCGTACGGGTCACCAAAAAGAAGCAGTTCACCAAAGGTGGACTGCTTCTTTTTGCTATCTGCAAATCGGGAATCGAAGGGAGCGGCGTCAGAACGCAAACAACGCAAAGGCATAAGCACAATACCGTAAACAGCACCAACGGTTTTCAATGCACCGGATTGCGAATAAACCGAGTCGGACAAATCAAGATTCCCGCCCCTGTATTGCTCTCCGACGGCACCACAGTTTCGCAGACGTGGCAGCTCATTTGTCCCTCATCTATTGCCGCACCGCAATTCTTACAAGACATGCGTAATTTTCCCTCCGTCACACATTATTTTAATATGATACCGTATATTCCCCAAAGACACACGCAAATTTTCACTTTTCGACAATGCAATTATTGAGCTTAAAGGGCTTGTGCGAATGTTGAAAATTTGGTATTATAAAGCGTATGCTTATTATTAACGGAGGCAGACAATGGCAGCACACAGCAAAGGCAGGAGCAGGCGCTCCTCCAAAAAATCCTACGCCGCATATATAATCATAACCGCAGTCGTTCTGCTTGCGGTGCTTATAGCCGTACTTATCTACACCTCACGCATTGCGCCCGTGTGCAAGCTTGACGTTAAAGGTCTTTCCGCCGACTCCCCGGCCGATGCTCAGGCGATATGCAGAGCCGACTACTCAAAGTTTGAAAAAGCGTCAGAGGGTCATGAGGGCTGTGTTTGGGTCTGGTGCGGCAAGGGAGCCGTGTTCCTGACAAACGCCGACGACCTCACCATAATTGCCGGAAGCGATTCCGGCTTTACCCGTGTCAGCTTTATCGACGAGGACGGCACCGAGATGACGGGCTACGTCATTGACCCGGAGTCTCCCCCGAACGAGCTGGGCAGGATAAGCCTCAGCGGGGACGGTTCCCTTAATTACGAAGATGTCGGAATGAGCATACGTCAGGCGCTCCGTGCCGGAGAGCTTGACTACGACGGCGCCGTGTACCTTTGGAAGGTCGGCACAAACACGGTCTTTGCCGTGAAGCCCGACGCTTACACGCTCATAGACGGTACGCAGGTGAGCTTTACGGACGACGGCGGTCAGCTTTGCTTCTGCCGCATTCTCGATACCGATATTTCCGAATAAGGACTGAGATAATGGCAAATTCGATGTATGACAGCATGGGCGGTGTAAAGCGTGTCCTTGAGATCGTGAAAACGCTCAGCCGCTACAACCTCGGCGAAGGGCTTACGCCCGACAGATTCTGCGAAATGCTCAAGGAGCTTGGCCCGACCTACGTCAAGATCGGTCAGCTTCTGTCCATGCACCCCGAGATCGTTCCGCCGGAATACTGCAAAAAGCTTGAGAGTCTGCGCACGAGTGCAACGCAGCTCGTGACGGTGCAGATAAAGGAGATCATAAGCGAGGAATACGGCAAGCCTTGGAACACAGTATTTACACACATAATGCCGATACCCCTCGGCTCTGCGTCCATTGCGCAGGTGCATGAGGCGTATCTGCCCGACGGCACCCGTGTTGCGATCAAGGTGCAGCGCCCCGACATATACGACACGATGGAGCGTGACATCAAGCTTCTCAAATCGGCGCTCGGCATAGTGAAGCTCAAGAAGATAAGCGACGTCATGGACCTCGGCGACACTCTCGACGAAATGTGGCAGGTCGCTCAGCAGGAGATGGATTTTCTGCGTGAGGCGGAAAATATTCGCCGCCTGCGCAAAAACACAGAGGGCATAAAATACGTCTACTGCCCCAAGGTCTTTGACGAGCTGACAACGAAAAACATACTCGTCATGGAGTATATCGGCGGCTGCGAGCTTAACGACACCGAGGCGCTGCTTCGTGACGGCTACGACGTCTCCGAGGTCTGCACGAAGTTTATAAACAATTACATAAAGCAGTTTGCGGAGGATCATTTCTTCCACGCAGACCCGCACCCCGGCAATGTCCACGTCGAAAACGGCAGGATAGTTTGGCTCGACCTCGGCATGATGGGAACGCTCACCGAGGACTGTGCCGAGCTTATTAAGGTCTGTATGCGTGCCATCGTCACGAACGACCACATTTCCTTTGCCGACGCCGTTCTGCGTATCTGCGAAACGCCGGAGAGCATCGACAGAGACGGATTTTTCGAAAGTATGCGCACCTATCTCGACAAGTACCGCATTATCACGATGGAGGAAATGAGCAGCACGGTCGAGATATTCTCCGACCTGTATCGGATCGCACGCAGCTACGGTATACGCATCCCGAAGTCAATGACGATGTTCTGGCGCAGCATATCCATCATGGAGGGGACCGTCTCTCAGCTTGCGCCGGAGACCGATCTTTCGACCATCATAGGCAAGCACCTTGCCGCCCAGTCCATGGTCGGCGGCATAGCCGGCTCCATAACGAAAAAGGTTTCGCACCGAAGGCTTATTTCCGGCGAGGCACTCTCATATAACGATGCGCCGCACCCCGTCGAGGACGAAGCTCCGGACGAAGATGAATAACGAAAAACCGCCCTCTTTGAGAGCGGTTTTTCGTTATGTATTCAGGAAGTCGGATTTGCCCCGAAGGTCAAAAAGGCTTTGAATAAAGCTTTTGTAAAACGGTATGAAGCGTCCCTCGTCCATCATGCGAAACACCTCGTCCGCCGTTGCCCATGCGACCGACTTTACCTCCTCCGGCTGGAGACGCAGCTTATGTATGTCCACGTCCCTCACGAGGATGTAAAAGTCGTCAAAGCCCTCGTCGAAATTGTGCGTAAAGGTCGGGCGCAGTTTTGTGAAGTCTATGTCAAGTCCCAACTCCTCAAGCAGTTCCCTGTGCGCCGCCTGACGTGAGTTCTCCCCCGTCAGCGCACTGCCGCCGACGGTCACGTCCCAATACTCCGGCCACGTTTTCCACGGCTGCCGCTGCTGAATGAGCAGCCGCCCGTCGCTTCCGAATATGCAGATGTGGATCACCAAATGCATATCCCCCGGTGCAAGCGCCTCGCCGCGCACGGCGGTACGCCCCGTTTTCACTCTGTCGATGTTGTAAACATCCCACAGCTCAGGCATTTTATCCATCTCTTTTCTCACTTTTTCGTTACCGTCATGCCGTCACAGAACAGCACGACGCTGCCGTCGAGGTCCGTTCTGTACACCGTGACGTCGGCATCGCTCAGTCTGCTGAGCACTTCTTCGTGCGGGTGACCGTAGTCGTTGCCCTCGCCGCAGGATATGACGGCGATTTCCGGCGACACCTCGTACAGGAAGCGGTAGCTTGTCGAGGTAGATGAGCCGTGATGCCCAACCTTCAGCACGTCGCTTGAAAGCTTCGCCCCTGAGTCTAAAAGATCGTTCTCGGCTCCCCGCTCCATGTCGCCGGTAAAGAGAAAGCTCTTGTCACCGTATGTGAGACGCAGGACAAGGCTGTTGTTATTCGTGTCGGAATACTCCTCAACGGGTCCTATGAAGGTAAACACCGCATCGCCGAGCCTGTACTCGACACCGAAGTCCGGAACGCAAAGCTCCGCTCCCACCTCGTCTGTCGCCTCGACGACCTGCTTATACTGGTTTATCTCCGTCGTGTACGGCGACGTGAACACCGTCTCGGCGCCGAAGCGCTCTATTGCCTTGTCAAGACCGCCGCAGTGGTCGGCATGGGAATGGGTGCATACCGCATAGTCAAGCGTTTTGACCCCCTGCCGCTCAAGGTATTCGACAAGCCTGTCAGCCTCGTCCGCCTCGCCGCCGTCTATCAGCATGGTCATTCCGTCACAGACGATGAGCGACGCATCACCCTGACCGATGTCGATAAAATGGACATACAGCCCGTCCATCGGCTCCGTCACTCTGTCCTGCGCAAAGTAATCTATCGCATAAACTGCGATTGCCGCTACCAAAATGACGATGGCCGCCCACTTCGGCAGCTTTTTGCTTTTTCTCATATGCTTCACCCTTCCGTGTTCGCTGCTGACATTTTCTCACATGGCGGGCAAAAAATCAACAATTACCCTTTTCAATCGTCGATTTTTAGTGTAGTATAGACTTAAATTTAATTATAGGAAGATGCTTATGAAATATGTGCTTATTATCGGCGACGGAATGGCGGATAATCCCGTTCCGGAGCTGAACGGAAAAACACCGCTTGAGGCTGCGGAAAAGCCCTTTATCGACGCCCTTGCCGCAAAGGGCGAGGTCGGCAGCGTCCGCAACGTGCCGGAGGGGCTGCCCCCCGGAAGCGACACCGCAATTCTCTCGATCTTCGGCTGTGACCCCACGCTGTACTTTAAGGGACGTGCGCCCTTGGAGGCGGCGGCAAGCGGCATCGAGCTTCCCGACGGCGACATCGCATATCGCTGCAATATGGTCACGCTCTCCGACGGCGATATGCCCTTCGAAGAAAAGTGCATCCTGTCTCACTCCGCCGGCAGCATCGACGGGGACGTGTCCGATGCGATAATCACCGCTCTGTTTGAGCATCCCGACTTTGCGCCGCTGGCGGAGAAGGCGGGAATGAAAATAAACCTCGGTCACTCCTTCAGGCACATTGCGCAGCAGTCGGGCGCAAGCATCAAGGGGATAAAGCTCATACCGCCGCACGATCACCTCGGCGAGAAGATCGGCCCCATCCTGCCCTCCGGCTGTGAAAACGCCGTGACTCTGCTTGAGCTTATGCGCCGTGCAAATGAGATTCTCGACCGTCACCCGCTGTGCGAGGAGCTGCGTGGTGAGGGCAAAATGCCCGCAAACGGCATTTGGTTCTGGGCGGAAGGCACCGCCGTAGCACTTCCCGATTTCAAGGAGCGCTACGGCTTTGACGGCGCCGTAATATCGGCAGTCCCGCTCTGCCACGGCATTGCGAAGCTCATAGGGCTTGACATGATCTGTCCCGACGGCGCCACGGGAGAGATAGACACCGACTATGAGAGCAAGATGAACGCAGCGCTTGACGTGCTGAGCCGGCACGACTTTGTCGCCGTCCACGTCGAAGCGCCCGACGAGTGTACGCACAACGGCGACCTTGACGGTAAGCTGCTCGGCATCCAATGGCTTGACACAAGGATGATCCGTCCCCTGTGCGCCGAGATGGACAAGCGGGGCTGGGACTACCGCATCCTCTTCCTGTCCGACCACAAAACCCTCACCTCGACGAGAGGTCACGACGGAGACCCCGTGCCGTATATGCTCTATGACAGCAGATATTCCGACGGCTGCGGTCTGCCGTACACCGAAAAAAGCGGCGAAGCGGGGCCGATGGTAAACTCCGGCGTCGCCCTCATGTCCATGCTGTTTGAAAAATGAAAAGTATCAACGAAAGGGCTTTCGCCAAAATAAACATTTCGCTCGATGTTATCGGCAAGCGTCCCGACGGCTACCACGAGATGCTCATGGTCATGCAGTCGGTCACGCTCAGCGACAACGTTTATGTGGAGCTGCGCCCCAATGGCGAGGTCACGGCGCAGACCAATCTGCGTTTCATTCCCTGCGACGACCGCAACCTTGCCGTTCGTGCCGCAAAGGTGTTCTTCAAGGCGCAGGGCATAAGCGACATGGGCGCATTTATCCGCATAAGGAAAAACATCCCCGTCGGTGCGGGCATGGCCGGCGGATCGTCCGATGCCGCCGCCGTTCTGCGTGCCTTAAATACGATGTACGGCAAGCCCTACGACCGGCACGGGCTTGAAGCCCTCGCCTCCGGCATCGGCTCGGATGTTGCCTTCTGCGTCTCCGGCGGCACCATCCTCGCTACCGGCAGAGGCGAGATGCTGCTGCCGCTGCCCTCCCTCCCCGATTGCAGCATAGTCGTCTGCAAGCCGGAGTTTTCCGTCTCCACGCCGGAGCTTTTCCGAAAGCTCGACTCGGTGAAGCTGCGCTGTCACCCCGACTCCGCCGGCATCTGCGAGGCGCTCATAGACGGAGACCTAAGCAAGCTTGCGCGGCGTATGTACAACGTGTTTGAGGACGTTCCCGACCGACGCATGAGCAGCATCGCCGAGATTAAGAATCGTATGCTCGACTGCGGTGCGCTCGGTGCGATAATGACCGGCACAGGGTCTGCCGTTTTCGGCATCTTCCCTGACCGTCAAAGCGCCGAGGCGACAAAGAAAACGCTCTCCGCAGAGTATAAATCGGTTTTTCTCACCGAAAATAAGCACCACACCGAGATTTAAGCATAAGGGGAGCATCCGATATGCTTATGTTTAAAAACCGAAAAAACCTCCGATACTAATGTCAGCACATAGTTTCGGAGGTTTTTGTTATGAATATCAAAAATAATCGGTTCAGAATATGGGAGATCTCGCTCATGCTCGCACTGTGCGTCACGCTCTGTCTCGGCACATGGGCGCAGGCCCGGCAGGAGTCCATAAGCGGAAGTCTCTTGAGACTGCACGTCCTTGCGGTGTCCGACGACTCAAACGAGCAGCGCATAAAGCTCAAGGTGCGGGACAGCGTGCTTTCCTACATAAGTCCCAGACTTGAGGACGCCGGATCCCCGGACGAGGCAAAGCGGATCATAAGCTCCGAGCTTGAGGGGATAAAGTCCGCCGCCGAGACCGCCGCCGAGGGGCGCCCCGTCAATGTCACGCTGACGCAGGAGTACTACCCCACACGGGACTACGGCAGCTTCTCGCTCCCCGCCGGGCGCTATGAGTCACTGCGGGTCATTCTCGGCGAGGGCGAGGGGCACAACTGGTGGTGCGTCGTATTCCCGCCGCTGTGCCTCACCGCAGCCGAGAGTGACAGCGCCGTGGAGTCGCTCGACGGTGAGACACGGGGCATCGTCACCGAGGAGGACGGCTACCGCTGCAAGTTCCGCATCGTCGAGCTGTGGGGCGAGGTCTGCGATTTCTTCGCCTCGGTTTTCTGAAGATCACTCGGTTACGGGGAGACTGTTGAAGCCTGCTTCAAGCTCCTCGTCCGTCGGGATGTAGTCGATCATTTCACCGCTGTTATACTTCTGGTAGCCGCTGAGGTCGAAGTAGCCCGTACCCGTGAGGCAGAAGAGAATCTTCTTTTTCTCGCCCGTTTCACGGCAGCGCAGCGCTTCGTCCATCGCAGCCTTTATCGCATGGCTGCTTTCGGGTGCGGGGAGGTAGCCCTCCACCTTCGCAAACGCCTCTGCCGCCTCGAAAACCTTGGTCTGCTCGTAGCTGACCGCCTTGATATAGCCGTCGTGGTAGAGCTTGGAGATGGTACCGTTCATTCCGTGGTAGCGCAGTCCGCCCGCATGGTTTGCGGATGGCATAAAGCCGCTGCCGAGGGTGTACATCTTGATAAGCGGAGTGACCTTGCCGATGTCGCCGAAGTCATATGCGTATCTGCCCCTCGTGAGAGTCGGGCAGCTTGCGGGCTCGACCGCGACAAACTCGGTATTCGTCTTGCCCTCAAGACGCTCCGCCATGAACGGAGTTATTATGCCGCCGAAGTTGGAGCCGCCGCCGACGCAGCCGATAACGACGTCGGGCTTTATGCCGTACTTGTCAAGTGCGATTTTGGTCTCCTGACCGACGATGCTCTGGTGCAGCAGCACATGATCCAGCACGCTGCCGAGGACGTAGCGACAGTTCGGGGTCTTTACCGCAACCTCGACCGCTTCGCTGATGGCGCAGCCGAGGCTGCCGCCGGTGCCGGGGTACATTTCGTTTATCTTTCTGCCCGCCTCGGTCGTATCGGAGGGGGAGGCTATGACCTGTGCGCCGTAGGTCTCCATGACCGCCTTTCTGTGCGGCTTCTGCTGGGACGAAACCTTGACCATATACACCTTGGTGTCGATGCCGAAGAATGCGCTCGCCATGGAAAGCGCCGTACCCCACTGACCTGCGCCGGTCTCGGTCGTAAGGCTCTCAAGCCCCTGCTGCTTTGCGTAGTAGACCTGCGGTACCGCTGAGTTTAATTTATGACTGCCTGAGGTGTTCGTACCCTCGAACTTGTAATATATCTCCGCCGGGGTGTCGAGCGCCTTTTCAAGGTTGTAGGCTCTCACGAGCGGCGAGGGACGGTACATCTTATAGAAGTTGAACACTTCCTCCGGGATGGGGATGAACTTGTCGCTCACGTTCAATTCCTGCTCTATGCAGGCGTCGCAGAACACGGGACGCATATCCTCAAAGCTCACGGGCTTGAGCGTCGCCGGATTGAGCATCGGTTCGGGCTTATCCTTCATATAAGCTCTGAGATTCTGGTAGGAACGAGGCATCTCGTCCTCTTCGAGATAGATTTTGTAGGGAATGTTTTTCATTGTGTTTGCTCCTTTCTTTCATATTACAGAGATAGGATGCAAACAAAAAACTCCTGTCTCTGCATTATGCAGGGACAGGAGATAATATCCTGCGGTGCCACCCGGCTTGGCGAATTTCTCGCCCACTCATGCGTACTACCATACGCCGACGGTATTAACGGCCGTCACCCCGTCGCCCCTACTGAAACTTCGGTTTGCCCTCACAAGTCCATTCATCCGAGTCCCGATACCGCCTCGCACCGAACGGCGGCTCTCTGAAATCTTCGCACGGATTACTACTCTTGCTCATCGGTTTTCTACATATTAGCACCGCTTTCCTCTCACGTCAAGCGGCAAATTGGCAAAAGCCGCTTGTCATTTTTGCCGTCTTTGTATATAATTATCACAAAGTGCGCAAATATATGTGCAGATCACGGTGAGAGGAAAACGCAAATGGGGAGAAAACTGAAGCTTGTAATAGGCATAGCGGCGGCGGTGGGACTGCTCGTCCTTACGGCGCTCATGCTGCTTATACATTTCGGGATCATTGACGAGGACTTTCTGTCCGCTCCCGCTCCGAGGGCAACGCCCGCTCCGACCGACACCGTGCAAAATGAGCTGGACAGTGAGCGCTTTACGATAAGTCTCGTCGGCGACTGCACCCTCGCAGGCAACAGGTTTCAAAGCCTCTGTGACGACGATACGGGCTACCCCTTTCAAAACGTCCGTGAATATTTTAAGAGCGACGATGTGACGATCGCAAACCTCGAATGCAATTTCTCCGACGCTCTTTTAAGCTCCGGCTCGCTGTTCCACTTCAAAGCGCCGACAGAAAACGCCGATATGCTCGTCTCCGGCGGCATCGACTTTGTGACGACCGCCAACAACCACATCATGGACTACGGTCAGCGTGGGCTTGACGACACGCTCAGCGCCCTCGACGAGCGTGGCATCGCCTACGGGACTGACGGGCAAGGCGTCGTTTTCACGACCGAAAGCGGGCTGAGACTCGGCATCTACTGCGGCTACGGCGGCTTTATGATAAGCGAAGCGCAGCTAAAGGAAGGGATAGATAAGCTCAAGGCCGACGGCGCCGAGTACATAATCTGTGCACTGCACTGGGGCGTGGAGGGCGCATACCGTCCCAACGCCTATCAGAAAAATCTCGCTCATGCTGCGATCGATGCCGGAGCCGACCTCGTGTACGGCTCGCATCCCCATGTTTTGCAGCCCGCCGAGGAATACGGCGGCGGTCTTATTCTGTACAGCCTCGGCAACTTCTCCTTCGGCGGAAACTCCTTCCCCCGTGACTATGACTCCGTTATCGTGCAGCTGACGCTGTGCCGCAATGCCGATGGGGATGTTTCGCTCGAAGCCTGCGACTATATCCCCTGCTCCATGAGCGGCTCGGATGAAAACAACGATTTCCGCCCCACCCCGTACAAAAAGGGCAGCAAGGAGTTTGAGCGTACAATGAGCAAGCTCGACGGCAGCTTTACGGGGGCTGACCTCGTGGTCGATTACTCCTTCCTTGACCCCGATCCCTCGCCCGAACCCTCAAAGCGTCCGGAGCAGGAGCTGCCCGGCTCCGAGGAGCTTCCGATCCCCTCGCCCGACGCCGAACCGAGTCCCATTCCGGTACCGGAGCCCGTCGATCCTCCGATTGAGGAATAGTAAGATAACAAAAAACGTCAAAGGAAAATTCCTCTGACGTTTTTTTCGTTAAGTCAGCTTATGCTGTCCAAATGCCGATGGCGTCCTTTTCGTCGCGAATAAGCGCAGCCTTTGGCTTTTTCTTCAGAAGCCCGCAGGCAAGGCAATAGTAGGGTGCCGGGACCGCAAGGTTGATTATCTGTATTATGTAAACCACCCAGAACAGCGTCGAAGGCAAAACGATGCTCGCAAGGAGCAATATCAGAAACATTACCGCCGTCGGAAGCAGCGCCGCCACAAAGTAGGCCTTCACCGAGAACCAATCGGAGCTTGTAAACCAAAAGCTGCGGCAGGCGGCGTTCACTCTGATTGTGCTTGCTCCGAGGAGCTTTTTAAGTACGACGGAATGCAGAAGCTCAAAAAGCACAAGATATGCACAGGTCAGAACGACTATGATAAGAAGCCTCAGCATAAAATGCCAAATGCCGCTCACGTTATAAAGCTCGGAAATGGGAACCGCAATGCAGCCGACCGCAAAGCACAGGGCAGCAGCCGCAAGTCCGACCGCAGTCACCGCAATGCGTCCCTTCTTCGTATTGAAGCCAAGCTCGGCAGAGCGTCGGTAGTCCTTGGGACATGAGCGCCGTACCTCGCCATTTAAACCGTTTTTTGTTTTTTTCATTATCATGCCTCCGGAAGCGGAATACTTTTGTCAAGCAGCACCTTGCCGAAGCAGAGCAGCGTTATCCCTGACGTTGCGCTGATGTGTACATCCGCATCGGAGCGCTCCCTGTTTGCGGAGAACAGGTACACGTTGCCCTCACTGTCCTGGCAGTACTGCTTGCACTTCATGTCGCCGTCCACAAAGAACAGCCCGACGTCGCCGTCGTGGATTATTGCGCCACGCTTGCACAGCGCAACGCTGCCGTCATTTATATACGGCTCCATGCTGTCGCCGTCAATGCGCACGGCAAAGTCCGCCTTGCTGTCGCCGGACACCTCGTAATCCTCGTAATCGTCCCCCAATGCAGGCGAAGCATAGCCTGCGGCGGCGGGGGTGGTGTACAGCGGAATGATCTTACCCGCAGTCGGCTTAACCTCGGCTGCGCTTTCGCAGCGCATAAGCTCCCTGTCGATGACGAGCTTTGTAAGCTCCCTGCCCCACTCGTCAAGGCGACGGTAGCGGCTGAGCACGGAAAACTCGTCGCTGTCGGGCAGAGCGGGAACGGTCACATCCTCGCACATGCGCTCGACCGGGACGTTCAGCTCGGAGCAAATGCGCATCATCAGGTCAAAATCGACCTTCTGATTGTCACGCTTGACCATGCTGTACAGGGTCTGAGCCGGGACGTTGAGCCGACGTGCAAGCTCGTTTATATTGGTTTTCTGTTCCCTGAGTATCTCCTTGAGCATCGAACCTCTCATGGCGCACCTCCATCATTATACTCTGAGCATAGCATCACCCGTAAATTATGTCAAGAGATAATTATTTATAAACAAATTATGTAGTTGCAGATTTGATTATTCCTCTCCGCTGGTGTAGACTTATAATAATGTATTATGCCCTTATTATAAGGAGTTGACCATGCAAAATAACAAACGACCGTCCGGGCTCGGTATGCTCCGGCGTGAATTGCTTATAACGGTCCTCGGCGCTGCTCTGTTTGCCGCAGCGTGGATGGTCTGCGACGCTCACTCGGAGCTTAATTCCTACCTCGTGCTGGCGGTGTTCCTCGTTCCGTATGTGCTGGCGGGCTTCAATACCGTCCTCGGCGCCTTTGACGCCGTTTTAAAAGCACGGCTCACGAGTGACGAGCTTCTCGTAACGCTTGCAAGCGGCGCCATGCTCGCCATCGGCTCATATCACGAGGCGGTCGGCATAATGCTCATCTATCGGCTTATCAGCGTCCTCATCATGTTTGCACGGCGCAGCTACAGCGTCGGTTCGCTCGACGGCGGCAAGCGGCGCAGGCTCCCCGATGCGATGCGCTCGCAGGCGGACGCTCCCGCAAAGACCGAGACGAGAGTCTCCGGCTTTGTAAAAATATTCACTCCCATGTTCGCCGTGTCCGGCGTTTTGTTTGCGGTTGTTCCCTCGATAAGCGACGGCAACTGGGTGCAGTGGACGCAAAGGGGCGTCGTGTTTCTTCTCGCCTCCTGCACCTGCTCCCTCGTTTCGTCCGTTGAGCTGTGCTACTCCGGCGGCATATCCTGTGCGCTGAACGGCGGAGTCGCCGTCACGAGTCACTTGGGACTTTCGCAGATAGCGGACATCGGCACCGTCGCCCTCGACAAGACGGGTACGGTCACAGAGGGCAGCTTCACCGTCACTCAGGTCGAGCCTGTCGGCATTTCGGCGGAGGATCTGCTCACGCTTGCCGCCGCTGCCGAGAGCGGCTTTAACCATCCAATAGCGCAGGCTTTGAAGGCTGCCTGTACAAAGCTTCCGCCCGCCTCGCTCATTAAGCGCCCGAACAAGCTCCCCGGGCGTGGCATTGAGGTCACGGTGTGCGACAGGAAGGTACTCGTCGGCAACATCGCACTTATGAACGCACACGGCATCAAGGCGACCCCCGTGAAGTCGGAGGCAACGATTATACACGTCGCAGCCGACGGGCGCTATGGCGGCTACATCGTTATCGACGACCGCATCAGAAGCGGAGCAAAGGAATCCATCCGCTCTCTCCGCTCCCTCGGTGTCGAGAACATCGTACTGCTCACGGGTGACTCTCAGGACACGGGAAACACCCTCGGCTATGCGCTCGGTGCAAACGACGTTATAGCGGAGCTTGTGCCGGAGCAGAAGGTAATTGCGATTAAGGAGCTTACCCGCTCAACGGATACCGGACTCGTTGCCTTCGTCGGCGATCCCGTGTCTGATTCCTCGGCGCTCAATGCCGCCGACGTTTCCGTCGCAGCAGGTAGGATCGGCAACGGGAACAGGCTCTGCACCGCTTATCTTCTTGACGACGACATTTCAAAGCTGCCGCTCATGCTGTATGCCGCAAAACGCAGCGTTTCCGATGCAAAGCGCAATTTCTACCTTGCGCTGACGGTCAAGGTCATCATAATAATACTCGGTCTGTTCGGGCTTGCAAGCGTTTGGCTTGCCGCCGCAGCCGACGGTGCGGCGCTCACCCTTTGTGCGCTCACCGCATTAAACAGTTCAAAAACTCCGAGAGGCAAAATATAATGAACACCTACGATTTTGACAAGACCATATTCTACCCCGACTCGTCCTACAGCTTCATTAAATGGAGCCTAAAGCGCCGTCCCTCGCTCTATCTTTTTTGGCTCCCCGCAGCTGCGGCGGCCGGCATCGGCTACCTCGTGGGGCTTAACTCCAAGGAGCGGCTCAAGGAAAAGGCGTTCGGCTTTCTGCCCCGACTTAAAGACATCGACTCCGAGGTTGAGCTTTTTTGGAAGGAGCATGAGCATAAGCTCTCCGACTGGTATCTCAAACAGAAGAAGGACGACGATCTCATAATCTCCGCATCGCCGGAGTTTCTGCTCAAGCCCATCACCGACAAGCTCGGCGTAAATCTGCTTGCGACGAAGATGGACAAGCGCAGCGGAAAGATTAGCGGCTTAAACTGCTTCGGCAGCGAAAAGGTGCGCCGCTTCCGTGAAGCCTTCCCCGATTGCGCCACCGAGGAGTTTTACTCCGACTCTCTCTCTGACTCCCCCATGGCGGAGATCGCAGACAAGGCGTACATCATAAAGGATAACGCAACGAGACCCGAAGAGTGGCCCGACGGAAAGGAAAAATGAATAAGGAACTGAGCCCTAACCCCCTTTGGACAAAGGATTTTACGATAATCACGCTCGGCAGCGTGGTGTCCATGCTCGGCAGTGCGCTGTCGGGCTTTGCCATGAGTCTGCTCGTACTTGACTACACGAAGTCCACCTTCATGTTTGCCCTGTACAATGTTATTTATATGCTGCCGAATGCGGTCGTCCCGGTGCTGTGCGGTCCGTTTCTTGACCGCTTTTCCCGAAAACGCACCATCTACACCCTTGATTTTATAAGCTCCGCTCTGTATCTCATAATGGCGGCGATACTCATGCTGGATCTTTTCAGCTTCCCGATACTGGCAGTAGGATGCTTCCTGCTCGGCACCATAAGCAGCGTCTACTACGTTGCCTACGACAGCTTCTATCCCCTGCTCATCACGGAGGGCAACTACTCGAAGGCCTACTCCATCGCAAGCACGCTTGAGACCCTCGCAATGATAATGATCCCCATCTCCGCACTCGTATACAACTCCGTCGGAATAGTGCCGCTGTTTCTCTTTAACACCTGCACCTACTTCATTGCGGCGGTCATGGAGACCCGCATCGGCGCCGAGGAAAAGTACATAGAAAAGCAAAAGCAGAGTACGGACGAGACAAACGGCGGGATACGCCGCTTTGTCTCCGACTTTCGCAAGGGCATGGAGTATCTGTACAGTGAAAAGGGTCTGCTTGCCATTGCGATATACTTTGTCTTTTCCTCCTTTGCCGGAGGCGCCACGGGGTCACTGACCCTTCCCTACTTCAAAAGCACCTTTCACAACGGCGAATACGTCTACATGATGGTCTGGGGCATGATGGCGGTCGGACGGGGCATCGGCGGCATTATCCACTACAAGGTGCGTCTGCCGGTGCAAAGAAAATTTGTGATTGCACTGTTTGTCTACATCATCTTGGCCTTTTTGGAGGGCAGCTACCTGTATTGCCCCGTGTGGGTGATGATGATAATGTGCTTCTGCGTGGGCATCCTCGGCGTTACGAGCTACAACATTCGCATATCCGCAACACAGCACTACGTTCCCGACGAGCGCAAGGGTCGCTTTAACGGCACCTTCGGTACGCTGAACACCTTGGGCACTCTCTGCGGTCAGCTCATCGCCGGAGCCTTGGCGGAGTTTTTGCCCGTGCGTGCCATAATATCCTCCGCAATGTTCATAAACCTGCTTGCGGCGATATTCGTCATCGGCTTCGGCGCAAAGCACGTCAAAAAGATCTACAACGTCCAAAACTAAACGGTAACCGCCGGAGATTCAATGTCTCCGGCGGTTTTACGCATATTTTCCGACCCGGCTCATAGGCTTTTCCATGGTCAGAAAAAAGCGCTTGATTTTTAATACGGCTCTGCTCACCGGCACCTCCCTGCTGATGAGCCTTATTTCCATGGCGTACAGGGTGTGGCTCTCGGTGCGCATCGGCGCTGCCGGGATAGGTCTCTTCGGACTTGTACTGTCGGTCGGCCTTCTGGGCAGCACCTTCGCCATCTCCGGCGTGCGCTTTGCCGCAACAAGGCTCGTCTCCGAGGAGCTTGGCTGCGGCAGAGATTCTGCGGTCGCCTCTGCGCCTTGCGCTGCCTCTCGCCTTTTCCGCTTACGCAAGAAGTGCGCTTTCGACGCTGGAGCACCTGCTCGTTCCGAGGGGACTCAAGGCGTCCGGCTGCACCGCCAACCGTTCTCTGTCGGCATACGGCACGGTGCAGGGCATGGTCATGCCCGTCATCGCCTTCCCCGCCTGCCTGCTTTCGGCGCTCTCGGAGCTTATTGTCCCGGAGCTTACCGAGGCTCAGATGCGTGACGACAGGAGCGAAATCACCCGCTGCGTCCGCTCTCTGATAAAAAAGAGCCTCGGCTACTCCGTAACCGTGGCTCTCTTGCTGTTCATTTTCGGCGAAAAGATCGGTCTTAGCGTCTACTCCTCGTCCGAGGCGGGGTACTACATCCGTATACTTTCTCCGCTCATCCCGATCATGTACCTCGACACGGTGGTGGACGGCTGCCTGAAGGGTCTCGGTCAGCAGCTGTGGAGCATGGGGATAAACATTCTCGACGCCGCCCTCGGCGTTCTGCTCGTGTGGAAGCTGCTGCCCGTCTACTCTCTCACGGGCTATATTGCGATAATCTACTTTAACGAATGCCTCAACCTGTTTTTAAGCATCCGCAGGCTCTCAGCCGTTACTTAAAAAGCTCAGGGTTTTGCGTGTCTTTGGCGGAGCCTGTCGTCGCCCTTGTGCAGCAGCGGCGATACCCGCTTATACAGCAGCATGGTGATGACCGTAACTATGACGCCCTTCAGGAGATTAAACGGCACGACGGCAAACAGCACCAAGGTCGATACACTGTTTATCGCAGAGTTCACGTCTCCGCCCATGGCGATTATCGCATCGAGCGGCAGTCCGAAAAGCTTGGAAAACGCAGGCAGAAGATACACCGCATTGAACAGGCTTCCGAACACCGTCATCACGGCGGTGCCGGCAACCATGCCCCAAAGTGCCGACTTCTTGCTCTTTTTGAGATGGTATATGCAGGACGCCGGAAGCACGAAGGAGCAGCCGACGACGAAGTTCGCAAAGTCGCCGACAAATGCGGTCGTCGTACCCTTAAATGCCAGCTTCACAATGATCTTGAGCAGCTCCGCCACAACGCCCGCCACGGGTCCGAGGTAGAAGGTGCAGATCATTATGGGGATCTCGCTGAGGTCGATCTCGTAGAATGCGGGAGCGAAAAACAGCGGTATCTCAATGAACATCAAAACTCCCGCCATTGCGGAGAAAATTGCGGTGTACGCAAGAAAGTGCGTACTGCCGAGCTTTTTCCGCTGCTTCAGCACACAGCGCTCAAAGATGAACGCAAGCGCAAAAAGCGCCGCAAACACCACAAGACAGGTCAGGACAAAGCTGAGATTGTCCTTCACCTGCAAGTACAGGCTTTTCAGATTTTCCATTTTTGTTACCTCCGAGAAAAATAATCGCCCGAAAGATAATATCTTTCAGGCGCTCGCAGATAACGCAAGCATCTTCTTCCATCCAGACTGTACTGTCGGTCCCGGAATCACACCGGATCTGCCTTTCGGCTCGCGGACTTTACCGCCGGTCGGGAATTGCACCCTGCCCTGAAGATACGTCTATTCGGTTGACTTCATTATAATCTCCTCCGCTATTTTGTCAATAGCCTTTGACTTTTTTCTCTCAATGGGATAAAATGTATTTACGGTATGAAGGGAGGATCGCAAATGGACTTCGGGAAAAGCTGCTGCTTTACGGGACACAGACCCGCAAAGCTTCCGTGGGGCTACAACGAAAACGACCCTATGTGCATCGAGTTTAAAAGGAAGCTCTGTTCCGTCGTCGAGGCGGTCTGCGAATCGGGCGTGACTCACTTTATATGCGGCATGGCTCTCGGCTGCGATATGTACTGTGCCGAGGCGGTCATCGCCCTGCGAAAGCGCAGAGTCGGGATAACTCTCGAAGCAGCCGTTCCCTATGACGGGCAGGACGAGCGCTGGCCTGCGGAAAGCCGCAGGCGCTACCGTGAGATACTCATGGAGTGCGACGCCGTGCATCTCGTGTCCGACCGCTACACGCCCTCCTGCATGATGGACCGCAACCGCTACATGGTCGATAAGTCGAGCATCCTCATCGCCTGCTACGACGGAAAAAGCGGCGGTACATGGAACACCATAAAGTACGCAATGGACAGGGATCTTGAAATCATAAAACTTCCGATAACGTGAAAAATGACGGCGCAAAGCACCGTCATTTTTCATTTCGTCAGTATCTCATACAGCTCCTGCGTCGTGTCCGCAACGCAGAGTGCGCCGTGACTCATAAGCTCGCCCGGCTCTGCGTAGCCGTAGGAAACGCCTATGCAGTCCATGCCGCACCTTTTGGCTCCGTCAACGTCGTACATCCGGTCGCCGACCATCACCGCCTCATCGGGCAAGATGCCGAAATGCTCCAAAACGTAGGCTATGACCTCGTGCTTTTTGCCCCTCGTGCCGTCGAAAAGCGAGCCGCCGACAAAGTCCACGGCAGACAGAAGTCCCGCATTTTCAAGGATGGCGTTGGTGAAGTACTCAGGCTTTGAGGTCGCAACGGCGATCGTTATGCCCGCCTGCCGAAGCTTAAGCAGAAGCTCCGCCACACCGTCAAATGGGCGGCACTCCTTCCAGCCTATCGGCTTGTAGCGCTCTCTGAAACAGTCGACCGCCTTGAGCGCCGTCTCCTCGTCCATGCCGTATTTTTGCCTGAACATATCCTCAAGCGGAGGTCCGGCAAAGCACATAAGCTCACTCAGCTCTGCATCTATCCCGAGCTTTCTGAGTGCGTACTGCACGCTTTTGACTATTCCCTCCGCCGTGTCGAACAGCGTTCCGTCGAAATCGAAAAAGACATATTTTTTCACCGTTTTCCTCCTGCTTTCACATATGCGCCGTCGGCTGCATAGCATGATTTGAATTTATGTATGGGGGTCAAATTATGGCTGTCGAATTTTTTCTGGGCGCAAACTCCGCCCACGGCTTCCACTCGCTGTACGGCGATTTTGCGTCAAGCCCCGGCGACTGCCTGCGGCTTATAAAGGGCGGTCCCGGCAGCGGCAAATCAAGCTTTATGCGGAAGCTCGCCGAAAGCGCCGAAGCGCACGGCTTTAATGCCGTTTACATACTCTGCTCCGGCGACCCCGAGTCGCTTGACGGCGTGTACTTTCCGGAGCTGCGCATCGGCTACGCCGACGCCACGGCACCGCATATCCTCGAACCGAGGTTCTTCGGGTATGATTCTGATTATGTAAACCTCGGCCGCTTCTGCGCACACTGCGACGACGAGCGCATCCCGCAGCTCACCGAAAAATACAGAGCAATGTACAAAAGTGCCTACGCTTATCTCTCTGCGGCAGGCAGCGTAAGAAGTGCCGAAATTCCTGGACTTATCGCAAAAAATACGGTTTCCGCCGCCGAAAGCTGCGCAAGGAGCGCCGCCGCTCTCGGCTCAAGCGCACAGAGCGGCTCCCCGAAACGGATAAGCGAGCGCTTCATCCGCTCCATAGGCTGCACGGGAGAGCAGGTGCTTTGCGACACTGTCGAAGAATTATGTAAACACATTTATCTAATCGACGACCGACTCGGCCTCGAAAAATATTACTTTGATGAGCTGCTGCGGCACCTCGGCGGGCACATCATCCGCTGCCGCTCGCCGCTGCTGCCGGAGCTTACCGAGGCGCTGCTTCTGCCCGACTGCGGGCTTGGCTTTGTGTCGGCATCGCTCATGCCGGGGGCGAAGGCAAAGCGCCGTATACGGCTCGATGCGCTTGTACCGAAGGAGACTCTCGCAAGGCACAAGGATGAGCTGCGGCGCCGTCAGGAGCTTAAAAGGTCGCTTATCACGGAGGCTTGCCGCTACCTTGAGCAGGCAAAGCTCCTGCACGACGAGCTTGAGGCGTGTTACCGTCCGAAGGTCGATTTTGCGTCCCTCGACGAGTTCTGTGCCGACGAAGCGGAGCGGCTGTTTGCATAGTATAAAAGGGACTGCTCTCAGTCCCTTTTACATTATAGCTATTATTCCGTCAGCAGCAGCAACCGCCCCACGGAGTACACATCGAGAAGCAGAGGTAGCAGCCGCAGGGATCGCAGCAGCCGACCGAGGTCTGATCCGAATAGTCACGGTACTCCCTGCCGCTGTTTTGCAGCATATCCAAAAGCTTCTGATAGCGGGTGTTGTCCGGCTCGATCTCCACGGCACGCCTTGCGTTTTCAAGCGCCGCAATTCTGTTGCCTGCGGACAGATTCGCCATTGCGTTAAGGTAGTACCACCTTGCGTCACGCTGCGCCACCGGGATTGTCGCAAGAGCGCTTATCGCTTCGCCGTATCTGCCGTTGCGCATATAGTTTATCGCCGCACGATACTCCGGCGGATCGTTCGGCTGCTCGCCGCCGGTGCCGAAATCGCCGAAGCCCCCGAAGCCGCCAAAGCCGCCGAATGGGTTGTATCCCGCTCCGTAGGAGCCGTAGCCGCTTTGCTGATCCACGTTGCCGTTTTTGATCTGGTCATAGGCGGCGTTTATTTCGTTCATCTTCTGAGCGGCATACTCATCCCCCGGATTGCGGTCCGGGTGATATTTTTTCGCCAGCTCACGGTATGCTTTTTTGATCTCCTCGTCTGATGCGTCGGGTGAGACGCCGAGGACCTTATAGGGGTCTTGTACCATCAGGCACTGCTCCTTTTATGTCGTAGTGCTTGTTGAATTTATTCCAAACACCGAAACAAAGTATATTTTTCAGTATGTCGGCATCCCGCACCAAGGGCAGAGCGTCAAAGCTCCTTACGCAGTCGGCCATGAGCATTTCGAGTATCTCCCGAAAACGCTCCTCCTCGTCGATGCGCCCGTACAGGTCGAGAAGTGGATTGTATTTATAATAGCGCTTATCGCTCCGCAGGTCAATACAGGCATCCATAATATAAATGAATTTCCCGAGCGCCATACCGAGCTCACGAAGTCTCCCGCTCCAGCGATCCTCTTTCCAGACGAACAGCTCCGCCATCAGTCCGCCGAATGCGGCTGCGGCGGCGTCGGGCGCCTGCGCCATGCTTTTCTCGATGCGGTCAAGCTCCTCCATGCCGGACTTAACTGCGGCAGCCTGTCTCGGGTACATGAGAAGTATCCGCTCGGCATTATTCTTCAGCGCTCTCGCCTCGGCAAGCTTCAAAACATCCATATCGTCCTTCCAGTCGTCCCGACAGTTTAGGTAGGCAAGCAGGACATTCATATCCGCCGCATAGTCGCTTATCTCCGACTGCCAGTAGCCCCGACGGGAGATCGGATGCACAGAACACCTCGCCTCGGCGTGAAGCTCCGCCGGCTCGTACAGCGAATTGAGCAGCAGTACAAGAAAGGTCATGTCATAGGTAAGTCCCAGCTTTGCGGCAAAGCCGTACCTGTCCTTGAGCGCATGGCAAAGCCCGCAGTAGCACTCCTTATATCGGGCAAACCGGTCCTTTGTGAGCATGGCGGGATTCGCCGCAACAAAGCCGAACATGGCTCAGCTCTTGCCCCTGAAGGAGTAGCCGCACTTGCGGCACACTATGTTAATACTGCCCTTGCCTCTCGGCACTCTGAGCGTCGTCTTGCATGAGGGGCAGGTGAAGAATTTATACTCCCTGCGCTGTCTCCAACGCTCCTGCCTGAGCCTTACAAACGACGAGACCCTGTATTTGAGCCTCAGGTAGCGGGTATTCTCGTCACTGCGTCTGTTGAAGTTCTTTGAAAACGCACGGTAATATACGACGGCAAGAAACGCAAGAGCTATGACCCAAAGCACACTGCCGGCCGGGCTGTCGCTCATGGCAAAGCTGAATATGATGGCAAGCACCGCAAATGCGATGCTCATGAACGAGACAAGCCTGTTAAGCTGGTCGCCTCCGTAGCGTCCGGTCATAAAACGTATAAACCAATTCCTCATCAAATATCACCTTGAATCGAATTATCAAAAGCCGTGTGCTTCGGCATTTCTCACACCTCGGCACACAATATATAATGAGTATATGTTAACACAGGCAAAAGAAAATAAATTTAAAATATTTGTTAATTATCCCTTGCTGTACTGCCATGTGTAGCGCACGGTGCTGCCGGGCGTACCGTCGGAGTGCGAGGTCACGCAGCAGATGATGTTGCCGATGTCGTCGTATTCGTAGCTTTTTTCGGTGCTGCTTATAAGCTCCCCGCCCTCGGCGAACACGCTGCGCTTTATCTCATTGCCGTTTTCGTCGTAGCTGTACTCCGTGCGGCTGACGACGTTGCCGTTTTCGTCGTAGCATTGGTCGGTGAGCAGTCTGCCCTGACTGTCGTATGCGTAGTTGTTTTCGCTGCCGTCGCCCTCGATGTAGTCCTTGCGGGTGCAGCTTATCACTCTGCCGTTTGCGTCGATGCGGTAATCGTACTCCGCCATGCAGAAGTCCTCGCCCTCGTAGCGCTTCTCGCTCACAAGGTTTCCGCTCTCGTCGTAGCCGTAGACGGTGCGTGCCGCAACGACACCGCTCTCCGTCCTCGTTATCGACAGGAGAAGTCCCGATTCGTCGTACTCATAGCTTTCGGTGTAATAATCGGTGTAGCTGCCGTCACCGACGCTGAGCTTATAGCTGCGGCTGCTTATCTTGTCGCCGTCGAGGTACTCGTATGAAAGTATGCCCTCCTCTGCATCGTTAAGGCCGAGGTGTCTCTCGCTTATCACCCTTCCGCTGCCGTCATAGCTATACTCGACGGAGGCATATTTCATGCCGTTGGGGTTGTAGTAGCTCTCGGTGTCGAGCTTCCCGTCCTCCTTGGTAAACCGCACCGGCTCCGGCGTTGCTGTGACCTCCGGCGTTTTCGGTGCCTCGGTGCCGCCGCAGGCGCACAGTCCGACAGCTATGGCAAGGCATAAAAGTACGGGCAACAGTTTTTTCATAAAGGCTCCCTCCTTGAGGTCTGTGCCGACGCTTTTCGCCGACATTCTGTAATGTTTGATTATATCACACAATTTCCGTTTTCGGGTGCAGTTAATATAAAGTTTACAGAAAAAAGAGGATGCATCGGCATCCTCTTTTTTGCATCCTCTTTTTTCACAGCACTCTGACTCTCAGCACGTCGTCCATGCTCCGTATGCTGCTTGCCATGTCCTCGTCTATTCTGTCGCCGAGGTCTATCATCGTGTAAGCATAGCCGCCTCTCGGCTTGTTTATCATATGCTCGACGTTGATGTTCCTCTCGGTAACGAAATCGAGTATACGGTTTATCATACCCGGCACATTGCGGTGTATGACGCACAGTCGGCACATGCCCATGCGCTCAAGCTTTGCGTTCGGCAGATTGACGGAGTTTGTAATGTTGCCGTTTTTCAGATAATCGTACAGCTGCTTTGCCGCCATCTCCGCACACCTGTCCTCGCTCTCCGGGGTGCAGGCGCCGAGGTGCGGCAGCGCAATGACGTTTTTGCCGCCGAGGATCTTTTCGTTCGGAAAGTCGGTGACGTACTTCGCAACAACGCCGCTCTCAAGCGCACGGAGCATCGCATCGTCATCGACGACCTCCGCTCTCGACTCGTTTATTATACGCACACCGGGCTTCATCATCAAAAAGGCCTTTTCGTCGACGAGGTGATGCGTATCCTCGTTGTAGGGGATGTTTATGCTGATATAATCGCTGTTTCTGAATATCTCGCCGATGTCCTCCGCCCTGTCAACGTCCTTCGACAGACGCCATGCCGCATCCACCGACATGAAGGGGTCGTAGCCTATGACGGTCATGTCCATTGCAAGGCAGACGTTGGCGACGAGCGCACCCGTGGCGCCCAGTCCCAGAACGCCGATGGTCTTGCCCATAAGTTCTGGACCCGAAAATGCGGACTTGCCCTTTTCGACGAGAGCGGGTATCTCGCCTCCTCTGTCGGAAATGCTCTTTACCCACTCGGCAGCACCGAGAACGTCCCTCGATGCCATGACGAGCGAGCAGACGCTCTGCTCCTTTACCGCCTCGGCGTTTGCGCCGGGGCTGTTAAAGACGCATATTCCCAGCTCCGCCATTCTTTCCACGGGGATGTTGTTATATCCGGCTCCCGCTCTGGCGATACCTATAAGCTCCGGGTTCGGCTCGAAGCCGTGCATATCCGCACTGCGAACTATGATGCCCTGCGGGCTCTCGGCATCGGGCGATACCATGCAGCCGAGCCGGACGAGCTTATCGAGTCCCACGGGCGATATATTGTTTATGGTCTTTATTTTAAACACGGTGTTCCACCTCAAAATCTTTCATATAAGCAACGAGCGCCTGCACGCCCTCTATCGGCATTGCGTTATAGAGCGAAGCTCTCATGCCGCCGGTGAGTCTGTGTCCCCGGAGGTTTAAAAGTCCGTTCGCCGCAGCGCCTTTAACAAATTCCTCGTCAAGTGCGGGGTCTCCCGTGCGGAAGGTGACGTTCATGTCACTGCGAGAGTCCTTCTGCGCATGGGGGATAAAAAGCCTGCTCTCGTCAAGATAGTCGTACAGCAGCCCCGCTCTGAGTCTTTTGCGCTTCTCCATTGCGGCAAGTCCGCCCATGTCCTCCACCCAGCGCAGCACCTTGCCGAGCATATATATGCACCAGCACGGCGGTGTGTTCAGCATGGAGTCCTTATCTATCAGCACCTTGTAGTCCATGACCTTCGGCGTTATCGGCAGCGCCTTCCCCGCAAGACTGCGGTCAAGTATAAGCACCGTAAGCCCCGCAGGAGCCATGTTCTTCTGCGCTCCGGCGTATATGAGTCCATAGCGTGAAACGTCCACGGGCTTGGAGAGAATGTCCGAGGACATATCGCACACAAGCGTCGCCTTAACGTCGGGTACCGTCTGCCACTCGGTGCCGTAGATTGTGTTGTTGGCGCAGTAGTAGAAGTAGCTTGCGCCCTCGGTCTCATTCACCGTATCGGGTATGCGGTCGTGACCGAAGGGGGTGCTGTCGCAGGCGATGCGGACATTGCCGTACTTTTTCGCTTCCTCGGCGGCAAGGCGGGAGAAGTTCCCCGTCACGGCGTAATCCGCAGTGCCTCCCTGCCCCATAAGATTCATGGGTATTGCGGCAAACTGAAGCGTTGCGCCGCCCTGAAGCAGCAGTATCTCGTGGCTGTCCGGTACCTTTAAAAGCGCCTTGAGCCGTGACTTCGCATCATTGAAGATCTCTGCAAAGCAGGCGCTGCGGTGGCTCATCTCCATGACGGACATACCGCTGCCACCGTAATTCATTATCTCGCTCCCGGCGCTATGCAGCACCTGCTCCGGCATGATCGAGGGACCTGCCGCAAAATTATAGACTCTCTCCGAAAACATCGTTTCACCTTCTTCGGCATTCTTTGTCGTATTAACACATTAAATTATAATACCGATGCGGGCGCACGTCAACTTATCTCTCCTACGAGTATTTCCCCGGAAACGCCCGTGATTTTGACGTTTTTGACCAATCCCCGCAGGCCCTCGCCCTTTGCCTCCACCGAAAAGTAGGTGTCGCTGTGACCCTGCCACTTATCGCCGTCCTTCGTTTCAAACAGCACGGGGAGCGTTTTTCCGACGCAGGACTCAAGGCAGCGGCGGCGAGCCTCGGCTGCAACGGCTCTGGCCTCCCGTGAGCGTCTCGCCTTGGTGCTTCTGTCTATCTGTCCGTCCATCTTATCCGCCGGGGTGCCGGGTCTGCGTGAGTACGGGAAAATGTGAGCGTCGGAAAATCCGACCTTTTCAATAAAATCAAGCGTCGTGCGCTGATCCTCGTCGCTTTCGCCGGGGAAGCCCACGATAATGTCGCAGGTTATCCCGCAGTCGGGGAAGTATTTCCGCAGCAGCTCCGTTTTCTCGAAAAAGCTTGCGGTATCGTATTTGCGGTTCATATTTTTAAGCGTCCTGTCGCAGCCGGATTGCAGCGAAAGGTGGAAGTGCCGGCACACCGTTCCGAGCGACGCAAGGCGGCGGCAGAAGTCCTCGGTTATGACCGTCGGCTCAAGCGAGCCGAGCCGCAGCCGCATATCGGGCGCCGCCGCCGCAATTGCGCACACAACGTCGGCAAGGTTCGGTTTCCCCTCAAGGTCGACGCCGTAGGAGGCGATCTCGATGCCCGTCAGCACAAGCTCCCTGTATCCCTCCGCGCAAAGCTTTGCGGCAGCGGCTGCTGCGTCGGCAACGGGCAGACTTCTGAGACGCCCTCTCGTGTACGGGATTATGCAGTAGGTGCAGAAGTTTACGCAGCCGTCCTGAATTTTGAGCAGTGCTCTCGTTCTGCCCTCGGCGGCTCCCGCAGGCAGCTCCTCGAACACACGCCGCTCAAAGGGCTTATCGACGCAGCGCTCCGATGCGCCCTCGGCGAAGGCTCTCTCTATGGCATAGACGAGCTTCACCCTGTCGCCGGTGCCGAAAATGACGTCCGCACCGAGCTTTGCGGCGGTGTCGGGGCTGAGCTGCGAGTAGCAGCCGGACACCGCAACGACCGCACCGGGGTTCTCCTCACGCAGGCGGTTTATCGCCTGTCTCGACTTGCGCCCCGCCTCTGCGGTCACGGCACAGGTGTTCACGATGACGGCATCGGCAGTCTCGCCCTCCGCCGCCTGCGTATGACCGTGTTCACAGAGCAGCGTTTCCATCGCCTGAGTTTCGTACTGGTTGACCTTGCAGCCCAAAGTGTATATAATGTATTTCATCGTAAATCTCTCCTAAGGAGTACAAAATGGAAATCTATCTTGACAACGCCGCCACCACCAGAGTCTGTGACGAAGCGGCAAAGACGGCGTTTGAAACCATGACATCGTTTTACGGCAACCCCAGCTCGACCCACACCAAGGGACGTGAGGCGGCAGCCGTTCTGACAAAGGCAAGGGGGCAGGTTGCCTCCGCCCTCGGCTGCAAGCCGTCGGAGCTTTTCTTTACCTCCTGCGGCTCTGAAAGCGACAATTGGGCTATCCTTTGCGGAGCCGAGGCAATGAAGCACCGAGGAAGGCACGTTATAAGTTCGCTCGTGGAGCATGATGCGGTGAGAAAGTCCCTCTCGGAGCTTGAGCGCCGGGGCTTTGAGGTCACCCGCCTTGCGCCCGAAGCCGACGGCAGCATAAGCGTCTCGGCGCTTGCCGAGGCTCTGCGCCCCGACACCGTGCTTGTGAGCCTTATGACCGTCAACAACGAGACGGGCGGCATAACGGACATCGCCGCAATGCGCCGTCTGCTCGACGAGCGGGGTTCATGCGCACTTCTGCACACGGATGCGGTGCAGGCTTTTATGAAGTTGCCCTTCACCGCAAAGGGCTGCGGTGCGGACATGATCTCGATAAGCGGTCACAAGATCCACGCACCCAAGGGCATAGGCGCATTGTATATCAAAAGCGGGGTGAAAATCAAGCCCTATATACTCGGCGGAGCGCAGGAGAGCGGTCTGCGTGCAGGCACCGAGGCGATGCCGCAGATAGCCGCCTTCGGCACGGCGGCGGAGATCGCACACGGTCGCTTTGCCGAGACGCAGGAGCAGCTTTTGGAGCTTCGGACTTACACCGCCGAAAAGCTCACGTCGCTCATACCGCAGCTCGTCCTCATCGGCGGCGGCGCACCGCACATACTCAGTGTGTCGCTCCCCGGCTGGCGCAGCGAGGTGCTGATGAACTTCCTTGAGGCGGACGGGATATTCGTCTCCCGCAGCTCCGCCTGCAAGAAAGGCGCAAGGAGCCATGTTCTCGAAGCGATCGGGCTTCCCGCAAAGGTCATTGACGGCGCTCTGCGCATAAGCTTTTCACGCTACAACACAAAAGAGGACGCAGATGCGCTCTGCGCTTCCCTGCTCCGTGCGTCGCAGACCCTTGCGCACAGATAAATTCTGATAATTCTGATAAGGAAAAAACGCTTTCGAAAAACCGAAAGCGTTTTTTCCTTATTTTCGCTATTTGTCTTCCTGTGCGTCTTCGATTTCCGATTCCTCAGACTTCGGATCCTCCGCCGTTACGACGATGGGCGGGATCTTCACAAGCTCGCCCGTTTGCGGTTCTATATAGTCCAAGTCCTCGTAGCTTGCGTCGTCATCGGGCAGATTGCGCTTACGGAGCCTGCGCTCTATGAGCGTCTTGATGCCGGTGTATATGACCACGAACACGGGAACGCCCAAAAGCATGCCCCAGAAGCCGAACAGTCCGCCGCCGAGGATGATCGCAAACATTACCCAGAAGCCGTTTATGCCAACGGAGCCGCCCATTATTTTGGGGCAGATGATATTGCCGTCGACCTGCTGGAGAGCAACGATGAATATGACGAATATAAGGCACTTGAAGGGATCGACCATAAGCACCAAAAGTCCCGACGGTATACCGCCGATGAACGGCCCGAAGAACGGAATGACGTTCGTTGCGCCGACGACCACGGCAATGAGCAGCGCATAGGGTATCTTCAGTATGCTGCACCCGATGAAGCACAGAACGCCGACTATAAGTGCGTCGGTGAGCTGACCCGTGATAAAGTTGCGGAAGGTCTGATCCGTGAACTTCAAAACGGAGTTTACACGCTTTGCGTTTTTCGGCTTGCAGACACAGTACAGGAACTTCTTGAAATGGGTGCGGACGGACTCCTTGTTATACAATACATATATGGAGACGATCATGCCGATGACGACATTGTAGATGGCAATGACGACGCTGTAAACGCCGCTCGTCACGTCCGCAATGATGGTGTCCATATTCGGCAGAACGGTATTCTGCGCCCATTTTATGAGCGTGTTGTTCAGGTTACCGAATATCGCCTCTGCGTACTTGTCCATTTCGGGGTGGTTTTCAAGCAGCTTGTCAAGCTTTGTATACGCCTTCGTGAGATAGTCCGGCGCTGCGGTGACTATGCTTTCGATGCTGGCATACAGCTGCGGTATTACAAGATACAGCAAAGCCGAAATGAGCAATATCATAAGTATTTCCGAAAGAAATACCGAAAGTCCCCTCGCCAGCTTTTTGCGCCGCTTCATCTTCGGGTGCGACTCGTAGAGATTCTTCGTGAGCGGGCTGAAGAGCTTGCTCTCGAATATGTTCATAAACGGCAGCAGCAGATACGATATTACAAAGCCCCACACAAAGGGGGTAAGTATGCCGAGAAGCTCTCCCAGGATGCCGAACACATCGCCAAGATAGTCCAGCCCGAAATAAAACAGTATGCTGGCGGCAACGACGATAAACGCCGTCAAACCCCAGCGGAAGTACTGGGTATTCGATTTAATACGCCGCTTCATCACTTTCCCCCTTGCAACGTAGTACTTAGCCCTTTAATTTTACTATCGCAGTCAAATAACGTCAATAACTATTCTGTGAATTTTTCGCATAAATATAATAATTCCGTATATGCGTTATGTAAACTTGATGTGCATATTTTCCGTTGCCGACTTGCAGCTTTGTATGTTGAAAACTGTGTTGAAAATGTTTAAAACTCAGTATTTGCAGTGATTTTGTTCACTGTGCGTTCATCGTTGTCCGATTCATCCGTGTCGAATAAAGCATAATTCTGTCAACCTGCATTATCCGATACCCGCCACACATAGTATGTCTCGGAGGGATATGCCATGAAAAGAATGCTGTTTACACTGCTGGCTGCGCTTCAGCTACTCGGCGGCGCCGCCGCACCCGAAACGCTCCGTGACGACGCAATAGACATCAAAGCCCCGTCTGCCGTTTTGATGGAAAAGCAAAGCGGCGAGGTGATATACGAGAAAAACGCCCACGAGCGCATGGCGCCCGCAAGCGTCACGAAGGTGATGACCATGCTGCTCATCGTCGAGGCAATCGAAAACGGTGACATTTCTCTCGACGACACCGTTATCGCATCCGAGAGAGCGGCCTCCTTCGGCGGAAGCTGCGTTTTTCTTGAGGAGGGTGAGAAGATGAGCGTCCACGAGATGCTCAAGTGCATATCCGTCGTGTCGGCAAACGACTGTGCCGTTGCGATGGCGGAGCATCTGTGCAGCTCGGAGCAAAGCTTCGTCGAGCGCATGAATGCGAGAGCCGAAGAGCTCGGAATGAAAAACACGCACTTTACAAACTGCACCGGGCTTTTCGACGACGGAGAGCATTACACGAGCGCATACGACATTGCGCTCATGTCGAGAGAGCTTATACGGCACGACCTCATAAAGGACTACACCACGATATGGATGGACTCCATACGCAACGGCGAATTCGGGCTTTCAAACACCAACAAGCTCGTCTACTACTACGAGGGCTGCACCGGGCTTAAAACCGGCTTTACCTCGCTTGCTATGTACTGTCTGTCTGCGACCGCCATGCGTGACGGAGTGGAGTATATTGCGGTCATCATGCACGCCGAGAGCGTCGATTCGAGAAACAACGACGCAAAGGCGCTTTTAAACTACGCCTTCGCAAACTACACTCTGTGTCCCCTGCGGCAGGGGTCTGCCCTGCCTCCCGTCTCCGTCGAGCTGGGCAAGGGCGACTGCGTTCAGCCGGAGTACACGGGTCCCGAAGCGGCGCTCATATCGAAGCGGGATTCGGGCAATATCGAATATAAGCTTGAGCTTCCCGACTCCGTGGCGGCGCCCGTCAAAAAGGGCGACAGCCTCGGCAGCATGAGCGTTCTGATAAACGGTCGGGAGGCGTACAGCGTGCCTCTCGTCGCCTCTCACGACGTGCGGAGGATGGAGCTTTCGGACATTTTCCTCAGTCTCGTCGGCAGTCTTTTAGGCAGAAACTGACAAGCTTCGCACCCTTTTGCGTATTTTTGCACTAAATATGGGGTATTTACAGCGTTGCCTCCGCAATTTACTTGATTTTTAGATAAACAGGAGTATAATAAACGCAATTCAAAAACAATGGAGGCAGCATATGGTCAGAGTGGATTTATCGGGCGCTGCGGCGTTCTTCGATCCGGCAGGTCCGGACTACGCCGCCGCAGCCAAGGCTCACAGAGATCTGGTCGACGGCACCGGCGCGGGAAATGAATTTACGGGCTGGCTCAACCTTCCCGCAAGGATAAAGGACGGCGAGCTTAAAAGCATCCTCGCCGCCGCTCAGAAAATAAGATCACGCTCAAAGGCGCTCGTCGTCATCGGCATCGGCGGCTCCTATCTCGGCGCAAAGGGCGCCATCGAGCTTCTCCGTCCCGTTCCCTCGGAGGGCGACCCCATGATCCTCTTTGCCGGAAACGGACTTTCCCCCGATGCGCTCACCGACATTATGGAAAAGCTCGGCGACCGTGATTTCGACGTGAACGTCATCTCGAAATCCGGCACCACGCTTGAGCCGGCAATAGCCTTCCGTGTGTTCAGGAAGCTGCTTCGTGATAAGTACGGCACCGCCGCAAAGAAGCACATTTTTGCGACAACCGACTCCGCAAAGGGAGTTTTAAAGTCAATGGCGGACGCCGAGGGCTGGGAATGCTTCGTCGTTCCCGACGACGTCGGCGGCAGGTACAGCGTCCTGTCGGCGGTCGGACTTCTGCCCATGGCGGTCGCCGGTATCGACGTAAAGACGGTCGTAAACCGTGCGATCGAGGAGCTTAAAGCGCTCGATCTCCGTTCGCCCGAAAACCCCGCATGGCAGTACGCCGCCGCAAGGCAGCACCTTTACGGCAGGGGCAGAGGCATAGAAATACTCGCCTGCTACGAGCCGTCCTTCCGCTTTATGGCGGAGTGGTGGAAGCAGCTTTACGGCGAAAGCGAAGGCAAAAACGGCATCGGAATCTACCCCGCCTCCGTCGAGCTTACCGCCGACCTGCACTCCATGGGTCAGTATATTCAGGACGGGCCGAGAACGCTCATCGAAACGGTCGTGAGCTTCGATAAGCCCCGGCACGCCTTCCCGCTGCCCTTCGAGATGGGTGACCCCGACGGGCTCAACTATCTTGCGGGCAAGGACCTCGGCGACATTTGTGCGACCGCAGCCGAGGCGGTGAAGTCCGCCCACATATCCGGCGGCGTTCCGAATATCGTCATCGGCGTACCGTCGAGAGACGAAGCGGGTCTTGCCGCTCTCGTATGCTTCTTCGAGGTCGCCTGCGCCATTTCCGGCTATATGTCCGGCGTTAACCCCTTCGATCAACCCGGCGTGGAGGCTTACAAAAAGAATATGTTCCGTCTGCTCGGCAAGCCCGGCACGTGATTTTCGGCAAAATGTGCAAATTGCGGCTGCACGAAAGAAAGGTCTTGCTTTACGCTCGAAAAGATGTTAAGCTGATTATATAAATCACAACAAAGGAGCGTGGTCACAATGGTTAAGTTGATCCCGGGTCTCAAAGGCTCCGGTAAAACAAAGAAGCTTGTGGATCTCGTCCGTGAAGCCGTGAAGATGGAAAACGGCGACGTGGTCTGCATCGAAAAGGAAAAGAAGCTCACTTACGATATTCCCTATCAGGCAAGGCTTATTGAGGCCGGGTCTTATGACACGGGTTCTTACGACTTTATAAAAGGCTTTATTTGCGGCCTTCATTCCGGCAACTACGACATCACTCATGTCTTTGTAGATAATTTTTATAAGATCGTCAGCAACAAGGATCCCGTCGTTTTCGGCGAATTTCTTGATTGGCTGGAGGACTTTTCCGAGAAGGAAAAAATCGAATTTGTCATCAGCGTCACCATGGATCCCGACACCGTGGGCGATGCAATCAAGAAATATATTATCTGAAAACTCTGTGTTTTCAATGCTTTCTGCCGTTTTCGCTTATTGCGGAGACGGCAGATTGTTTTTTTATTAACACCTGTTGACTTTTGCACTTTGCGGTGCTATAGTGATTGCATCCTAAAGGGAGGAGACGTAAACAGAATGATGAACGTTCGCTTCGCATTTGCAAATCGTTATTATTACTTTTATTTTTACTTTACGAAAATAAAAGCGATTTGTGATGCCCGTAAACGAATGTTTGCTTAACGTTACGTCTTTTAAGCGTGATTGTTACAATGCCGTGCGGATCACAAATCCGTGCGGCATTTTTGTTTTGCCGCATGACGACACTGCACCGACCACGCAAAACATCAATTCAATGCTTTTTGGAGGAATCAACATGAAAACCAAACGTTCGTTAACATCGGCTCTTTTGGCTGCGGTGCTCATCGTAAGCCTCTGCCTTTCTCTCGCAGCCTGCTCCGGCGGCAACGACTCCGCCAAGGACAAGGTGTTCACCGTCGGCATCTGCCAGCTCGTCCAGCACGATGCTCTCGACGCCGCAACTCAGGGCTTCAAGGACGCTCTCGTCGATAAGCTCGGTGCGGACAAGGTGCAGTTCGACGAGCAGAACGCTCAGAACGACGCCGCAATGTGCAGCACCATAGTCAATTCCTTCGTTTCGAAGAACGTTGACCTCATCCTCGCAAATGCGACTCCCGCTCTCCAGGCGGCATACAATGCGACCGAGTCCATCCCCATCCTCGGCACCTCCGTTACCGAGTACGGCGTCGCTCTGAAGCTTGACGATTTCAGCGGCACCGTCGGCGGAAACGTTTCCGGCACCTCCGACCTCGCTCCTCTTGAGGATCAGGCGGAAATGATCCTTGAGCTGTTCCCCGATGCCAAGAAGGTCGGACTTCTCTACTGCTCGGCGGAGCCCAACTCCGACTACCAGGTGAAGGTCGTTGAGAAGTACCTCAGCGACAAGGGAATCACCTGCACCCGCTTCTCCTTCAGCGACTCCAACGACATTGCGGCAGTCACCACCAAGGCGGCAGCCGACAGCGACGTCATCTACATCCCCACCGACAACACCGCAGCAAGCTGCGTTGAGACCATCGGCAACATCGTTATAAGCGCCAAGACCCCCGTCGTTGCGGGTGAGGCCGGTATCTGCTCCGGCTGCGGCGTTGCGACCCTCTCCATCAGCTACTACGACCTCGGCTACAAGACCGGCGAAATGGCGGCAGCCATCCTGCTCGGCGAAGCGGACATCTCCGATATGCCCATTGCATACGCCGAAGCAAGCAAGAAGTACAATCCCGAAATCTGCGAAGAGCTCGGCATCACCATTCCCGACGGCTACGAGCCGCTCGACTGATGATCATTTAGAAAAACAAAAGGAGTAACTGTTATGACGGATCTGCTCGGAGCCTTGCCCGGAGCCGTTGCCCAAGGAATAATCTGGGGCATTATGGCGATAGGCGTATACATTACATATAAAGTCCTTGACATTGCGGACCTCACCGTGGACGGTTCCATCTGCACCGGAGCTGCGGTGTGTACCATGATGATGCTTTCCGGTCAAAGCCCGTGGCTGTCCGTCTTTTGCGCCGTGCTTGCGGGCATCGCAGCAGGCAGCATAACAGGATTTCTCCACGTTTTGCTGGGTATACCCGCCATACTTGCGGGTATACTCACCCAGATGGTGCTGTGGTCGCTGAATCTTAAGATCCTCGGCAAGGCAAATCAGGCGATATCCTCAAGGTCAAACCCCGTTATCCTCACGCAGATGGACATTGACTCGGCGCTCATAGTCCTTGCGATCTTTGCGGTCGTGACGGTCGCCGTTTTGTACCTCTACTTCGGCACCGAGATCGGCTGTGCCATCCGTGCGACCGGCTCGAACCCCGTGATGAGCCGTGCGCAGGGCATAAACACCGGTCTTACCAAGATCCTCGGTCTTGCGATAAGCAACGGCATTGTCGCTCTTTCCGGCGCTCTGCTGTGCCAGTACCAGGGCTACACCGATATCAACATGGGCAGAGGCGCAGTCGTCATCGGTCTTGCTGCGGTCGTCATAGGCGAGGTCCTTGCAAAGCGCATTTCCACTAACTTTGCCGTAAGGCTCCTCGGCGTTATCGCCGGCGCCATCGTGTACTACATCGTATATCAAATCATCATCTTCTCCGGCTTCGACACCGACCTTCTGAAGATGTTCTCCGCAATTGTCGTCGCTCTGTTCCTCGGCATACCCTACCTCAGGAAAAAGCTCCACGCTGCACGCAGCGTATCGAAAAGGGGTGCGCAAAATGCTTGAAATGAAAAACGTCACCAAAATATTCAACCCCGGCAGCATAGACGAAAAGCTTGCTCTGGATAACCTGTCACTCACCGTGAGCGAGGGCGAATTCGTGACCGTCATCGGCGGCAACGGCGCAGGCAAAAGCACCATGCAGAACGCCATCTGCGGAACGTGGCTACCCGATTCCGGCAGCATATTCCTCGGCGGCGTGAACGTCACCTCCCTGCCGGAGTACAAGAGAGCAAAGTACCTCGGCAGAGTGTATCAGGACCCCATGATGGGTACCGCAGCGGGTATGCAGATTGAGGAAAACCTTGCTCTGGCGGCACGTCGCGGCGCACACCGCAGTCTGCGGAGCGGCATCCGCAAGTCCGAGCGTGAAGAGTACCGCCGTATGCTCGAAGAACTGGATCTCGGTCTTGAGACCCGCCTTTCGGCGAAGGTCGGCACCCTCTCCGGCGGTCAGCGTCAGGCGCTGACTCTGCTCATGGCGACGATGCAGAAGCCCCGTCTCCTGCTCCTTGACGAGCATACCGCCGCACTCGACCCCAAAACCGCCGCAAAGGTGATGCAGCTCACCGACAAGATCGTCCGTGAAAACAAGCTCACCACGCTCATGATAACCCACAATATGCGTGACGCCATAGAATACGGCAGTCGCCTTATCATGCTGCACAACGGCAGGATAATCCTCGACATATCGGGCGAGGAAAAGAAAAAGCTCACCGTCGCAAATCTGCTTGAGATGTTCACGAAGGCAAGCGGCAACGAATTCGCAAACGACAGAGCGATCCTCTCATAAATAAAAATTCGGGAGCCGTCAGGCTCCCGAAGCTTCAGTCAAGCGCTATGCACATATTGAGCGTTTCCGGCAAGGGGAAGCTTGCCGCAATGAAGGGCTTTCCCGCATGAAACGCAGTTCTTATCTCTGCCTTTTCCGCACCGAGTCTGCGGCAAAGCTCAGGTATGAAATCCGTCGGGCCGAGGCACTCTTTGATTTTCAGCACCCCGTCCTCAAGGTAGCCGCAGGCTATCGAGCGTCCGCTGCGGAACATGCCGCCTCCGTAATAACGGCAAAGCTCCCGCTGGTACTCGTACCAAGCCAGCGGGAACGCCGTGTTAAGTCTATACTCGCTTCGCATCGCCGCATATTCCGCCGACGAAAGATTTTTTATCTCGACGTCGGAGGCTTTAGCGGCGATCGTTTCATATATGCAGCGGCTCAGCTTGTCCGCACCGAGGCAGTCGGCATACCACGAGTACAGTCCCTCGGACGCAGGCAGGGTACACAGTCTCGAAAACATCCTGCTGCAGTGCTTCATAAGCGCCGTCCCCGCTCCCTTGCCACGCACTTCGGGCTTTACCGCCACGGCGTATACATAGCCGCAGCGCCGCCCGCACACAACGGTGTAAAGCACGTTTGCCATCCCGACGGGTACTCCGTCACACTCTGCGACGAACGCCGTTCCCATCTCCGGCAGCAGCTCGTAAAACCGCCGCACAAGCACCTCGGCGTCCCCGAATGCGTCGCCCCAGAGCGCCGTCATAAAGGGCAGATCATTTTTCGTATATTCTCTTATCCTCAAGTTTTCCATACCGCAATATACTTATTTAAAATATACTCAGGCTTATACGACAGCTTTGACTGTCGCAGCGCTTCGTTTCCCATGTCGTCCTCTCGGTTTACATAACATATCTTCGGGTGCTTTTCGCAGACCATGCGCACAAGCTCCCTGCACACCATCGGGTAAGCACCCGCAATGTCGGGGTACGCCTTTTCAAAGTGGGTGCAGAAGGTATCGTCCGAGATGACCTCGCC
The DNA here is from genome assembly GCA_963625655.1 of Oscillospiraceae bacterium. GTDB lineage: Bacteria > Bacillota > Clostridia > Oscillospirales > Oscillospiraceae > F23-B02. Next base: position 9,981 of record CAVFTS010000004.1, on the reverse strand, counting down.
CACCGAGAAGCCGAGAAGTCTTTCTCCGGAGTACAGTGCGCCGCCCATGAGCCCCAGCTCGTCATAGTGGGAAAAGCCACGCAGTATCGCATCATGCTCATAGCCTATATCGTGCGTGAGCCTGCTTTCCGACTCCTCCGTCCACTCGTCGAGCATGGCGACACATTCGGGGATAAGCTCCTGTGTTATCGGCACAAAGCGCCACTCGTGTTCGTTTTCAAAGCGGTTGCAGAAGTTCTTTTTTGAGTGCATCGCCCTGCCGGAGTAGGTCGAAAGCCTGTCGGCACGGTAGATGTAATCCGAGTAGGCTCTGTCCTCCGAAAACTCGAAGCAGCCGCCGAAGGCGTCGTTCAAAAGCGTCGTATGCTCGTCCGTTATGCCGCATATTTTCAGCGGTATACCCTCGCTGCGGCAGATTTCAAGCATTTCGTTTACGGCAGGTCTCAGGTCGCCCTCGCCCACCGGGAACGCAAAATATGTCTCCCCGTGGCGGACAAGTCTCGTCACCAGTCTGCCCTCGACGGGAGCGGCGCTTTGCTTATAGCGCTTGTCCCACATATAGATGTTGCCGAAGCAAAAATCCGCACTTCGTGAATTCTCCGTGCGGAAATACGGCTCCATCATTTGTTTCAGTTCGAAGTTGACGTCAATCAGTTTCAGCATCCGAAAACGATCTTTCTAATTTCTAATAGGTATTCTTGCACAGCCTGCGTATCTCGCTTCTGATTTCACGCAGGTCGGTAAATGTGTCGGGTCTCTTTGTCACGTCACGCAGCAGCGCCGAGGGGTGATATATCGCCATTGTCTGCACACCGTTTACGGTGAACCAACGCCCCCGCTCCCTCGTTATTTTAAAATCTTCTCTGATAATTTCAGTGGCGGCTATTCTGCCCAGGCATATAATTATCTTAGGGCTTACGATCTCAAGCTGACGGTTGAGCCAGCTTCGGCACGCAAGCTTCTCCTCCGGCAGAGGATCGCGGTTTTTCGGCGGACGGCATTTCACGGTGTTTGCTATGTACACGTTTTTGTCGGAGAGGTCTATCATCTCCATCATATCGTCAAGGAGCTTACCCGCCCGGCCGACAAAAGGAACGCCGCTTAAGTCCTCCTGCTCTCCGGGACCCTCGCCGACGAACATGACCTCGCTGTCGGGGTTGCCTCTGCCGAACACGAGATTCGTCCTCGTTTTGCAGAGCTCACAGTCTCGGCAAGCCATGCACTCTCTTTCAAGGCCCCGCATTTCGTCGCTTTTCATCAGCTTTCCTCCGAGTATTTCGCAAGCTCCATAAGTATCTCACGCTTGTTGTTTTCCGGGAACTCCATCACATAGTCGAGCAGGAACTTGAGCATTTCGCCAAGCTCGTGACCTTTAAGTCCGGCGTTCAAAAGATCGTCCCCCGTGACGGCAAGGTGCTTTAAAGAGAAGCACTCCCCGCTTTTGAGTACCGCCTTGAAATCCTTTTCGCAGTCGGCATGCAGCAGCACCCCGTATGCGGACACGGCGCAGGACACGGAATCGACCCCGTAGCGGTTTAAAAGCCGCTTCCATCCCAGCCTGTCTGAGGGCGGCTGATGCCTCAGCATTTCCTCTGCGCTGCGGCAGCAGCGGAGCGTTCTGCCGTCGAGCCGAAGCTCACGCAGAAAGTCCTCCGCCGAGGGAATAAAGCCGTATTTCTGAAGCATTATAGAAAATGTGATCCACCTTTGCATCGGCTTTTTCGGAAGCTCCGACAGATCCGAAAGCGGCGGTGCTTCCCAGCCGGAGCCGGTGACGTAGCGTCCCAGCATCCCGAAGGATATGGCCTCGGCACAGACCTCCGGTCTCGGACTGAGCAGTATCTTCTCAAGCTCGTCATGCACACGTTCGGGCGCAAGAGCGTCACACAGCTCCGCCTTCTGCTTTATCGCATCGAGCGTGTTCGGCTCTATCTCAAAGCCGAGCCGAGCCGAAAAGCGCAGCGCACGGAACATACGCAGCGCATCCTCGTCAAAGCGCAGAGTCGGGCAGCCGACACAGCGGATAATACCGTTTTCGATGTCCGTTATGCCGTCGTATGGGTCGGACACCATACCGTCCGCCGACAGGGCGATGGCGTTCATGGTGAAGTCACGGCGACCGAGGTCGCTTATGAGGTCGGAGACGAAGGTGACGGAGTTGGGTCTGCGGTGATCTCGGTAATCGCCCTCCGTACGGAAGGTCGTCACCTCGCAGCTTTTGCTGCCCACCTTGACCGTCACCGTACCGTGCTTTAAGCCCGTGGGACTGGAGTCCGGAAAAATGTCCATGACCTCGTCCGGCAGCGCACTGGTGCATATGTCCCAGTCCTGCGGAGTGATGCCCATTATCGCATCACGCACACAGCCGCCGACGAGATACGCAAGATGCCCTCTCGCCTGAAGGGCAAAGAGGGTCTGTCTGACATATTTAGGCGGATTGACTTTGAGCATAGCTTCACCTTGGTTAAAAAATGTTGCCAGATTCATTTTGCGGTATTATAATATCATCAGCCCAAATCAACATCAATACAAAATTGTTAATTTTGCGTATAGCAGGTGTATATATGAAAGACTTTTCCGAATTTTTAAGCAGTCATTGCCACGGTCACCTCGTCGGCATAGGAGGCGTTTCCATGGCTCCGCTTGCCGAGGTGCTCGTCGGCTGCGGGCTTAACATCAGCGGCTCCGACATTGCCGAGAGTGAGCGCACCTCCCATCTTCGGGAGCTTGGTATAAACATTTACATCGGTCACGACGGCAACAACATCTCCGAGAACACGGATTTTGTCATCCGCACCGCCGCCGCTCACGACGATAACCCGGAGATCGTCCGTGCAAGGGAGCTGGGTATCCCCGTTTACGAGCGCACCCAGGCATGGGGTGCGATTATGAAGGGCTACGAAAACGCCCTCTGCATCGCCGGAACGCACGGTAAGACCACCACCACGTCCATGTGTACGCATATCCTCATGGCGGCGGAAAAGGACCCGACCGTCATGATAGGCGGCACGCTGCCGCTGCTGAAGGCGAGCCACCGTGTCGGCAAGGGCAATACAATTATAATGGAGAGCTGTGAGTATTATAACTCCTTTCTCTCCTTCTACCCCACCGTGGCGGTCATTTTGAACATTGAGGAGGATCACCTCGACTTTTTCAAGGATCTTGACGACATAAAGCGCTCCTTCCGCAGCTTTGCGCTGCACGTCCCCGAAAGCGGCTGCGTCGTCGCAAACTACGACGATGCGAATACCATGGACGCACTTGAGGGCATCGGCAGACGTATCGTTACCTTCGGACGAAGTCCCAAGGCGGACGTGTACGCAAAGAACATCGTCCGCATCGGCTCCGTCACCACCTTCGACATAATGTACGGCGGCAGGTGTATCGAATCTGTCCGTATCCACGTTCCCGGCGAGCACAATCTCATGAACGCTCTTGCTGCCGCCGCCGCCTGTCTCTGTCTCGGAATCAAGCCAACCGCCGTGAAGTACGGTCTGTCCGGCTTTTCGGGTGCGGGGCGGCGCTTTGAGTTCAAGGGTAAGTTTAACGGCGCCGACGTGTACGACGACTACGCCCATCATCCCGGTGAGCTTAAAGCGCTGCTCGATGCCGTCGAAGGTCTCGGCTATAAGCGCACCGTCGTCGTGTTCCAGCCTCACACCTACTCCCGCACAAAGGCGCTGTTTGACGATTTCGTGCGTCAGCTCAGGCGACCCGACCTCGTGTATCTTGCGGAGATATTCGCCGCAAGGGAAAAGAACGTACTCGGAATATCCTCCGCAGACCTCGCCGCAAAAATCGATGGCGCAAGGTTCTTCCCCACCTTTGCCGAGATTGAGCGTGATCTTGCCGAGAACGCCCGCCCCGGTGATCTGATACTCACCGTCGGAGCCGGAAACGTCTATCGCATAGGCGAGGAGCTTCTTGAGGAATAAGCCTAAAAGATAAGGAGCTGTTACCATGGAAATATGCTGGCTCGGTCATGCCTGCTTCAAGATAAGCCACAACGGGTACAGCGTTGTGATAGACCCCTATGAGAGCCGTCAGCTCGGCGGCTATCCAAAGCTCTCGGTCACGGCGGACGCCGTGCTGTGCAGCCACGAGCATCCCGGACACAACAACCGTGCCGCCGTAACGATACCGGATCCGACTAAGCCCTGCCCCTACGAGCTGTCGTATATCGACACCTTTCATGATACGAGCTGGGGGCTGCTTCGGGGCAAGGACAGAATACATATACTCAATTGGGACGGCTATAAGATCGTACACATGGGCGACTTCGGCGCCATACTCACCGGCAACGAAAAGAGCGAGCTTTTCGGAGCCGACGTTCTGATGATCGCCGCCGGCGGCTTCCGTGCCATGCCCAGCGATAAGACGAAGCCGCTTGCCGACGAGCTTTTTGCGAACGTCGTCATCCCCATGCACTACGCCCACGGCAAGTACGGCAACCGCCGCCTTGAAAGGGTCGAAGCGTTTACCGATCAGTATATGCCTCTGCCCATAGTGAAAAAGTATCCCGGCAACACCATCACCATTGACAAAAGCACCCCCGAACAGGTGGCGGTATTGGAATATATCCCGTAATGTAAGGCAAATCCACGGCTTCCGCTGTGGCTTTGCCTTTTAAATTCACACAATTCCCTTGATTTTTATTGGTGTATGATATATATTAACCAATTGCCACTGCACAAAAAGGAGCGATTTTTTTGGCAAAATCCAAGGAGCAGAACTATCTCCACGGCGCAGTTATTCTGACCGTCGGCGTAATTATAATGAAAATACTCGGCGCTATCTACAAGATCCCTCTGGGCAATATGCTCGGCAAGGAAGGCTATGCGCTGTTTCTCTCGTCATATAATGTTTACAGTGTCTTTCTGACGCTTGCTACAGCCGGACTTCCCGTAGCTCTTTCGAGAATGATAAGCGAGGCAAACTCGCAGGGACGCACGCTTCAGGTGCGCAGGGTCTTCAGCGTTTCGCAGAAGACGTTCTTCGTTCTCGGCTTTGTCTGCACTCTCGTTATGATACTCTTCCCCGACTGGCTCGCCGGCACCGTGCTTCACAACCCCGATGCCGCCGAGAGCATTTGGGTGCTTGCTCCATCAGTGCTTCTGTGCTGCATAACTTCCTCATACAGGGGCTTTTCACAGGGTCACGGAAATATGATCCCCACCACCGTCGGCCAAGTCATTGAGGTTTTGGCAAAGGTCATTGCGGGGCTCGCCCTTGCATGGTACTTTACGAGCAACGGCTACGACAACTCCGTCTCCTCGGCGGGCGCCGTGTTCGGCGTCACCGTCGGCTCGCTTGCGGCGCTCATATACATGATGGTCTCACAGCACCGCAACTACCGTTACGAAACGATCCCCAACCCCGATGTCCCCGATCCCGACTCCGTAATATTAAAGGATTTCGTTCGCATTGGCATCCCCATAGCGCTCGGCTCCATCGTATTTTCCCTCGTAAATCTCATTGACTCCAGTCAGTGCATGGGCAGGCTCCAGAACGCAGCCGGCTTCAGCTACAGCGAAGCCAAGGCGCTCTACGGCACCTACGGCTACGCTCAGACGCTTTACAATCTGCCCGCAGCCTTCATCACCCCGCTCACCATTTCCGTCATCCCCGCCATTGCGATGAAGCTTGCCGGCGGTCTCAGGGACGAGGCCGCAAAGATTTCCGAGGACTCACTGCGCATATCCGCAGCCGTGTGTCTGCCCATGGGCATCGGGCTCTCCGTTCTCGCTGACCCCATCATAAGGCTTCTGTACTCCGACGTTCACGAATCCGGCCCCATGCTTCTCTTTACGCTGGGCTTTGCCTCCGTCTTCGTGTGCATGTACCTCATGAGTACCGCAGTCCTTCAGGCGGCGGGCAAGGAAAAGCTCACTCTCATATCCATTATCGTCGGAGGCGTCATTAAGATCGTCGTGAACTACTTCCTCGTCGGCGATCCCGACATCAACATCTACGGTGCGCCGATAGGCACCATTGCCTGCTACTTTTCGATGTGCGCCATGAACTATGTCTTCATGTGCCGCAGTCTCGACAAGGCGCCCAGACTCAGCCGTGTGCTGCTGCGTCCCGTGCTTGCGACGCTCATCATGGCGGCGGTCGCATACGGGGTGTTCCTCCTTATGAGCGGCATCCTCGCCCCCACCGGCAGGCTCAGCACCGCTCTTGACCTCTGCGTTGCCATCGCAGCGGCGGTCATAGCATATGCGGTATTTGCGATAAAGCTCCGTGCGATCACCGCCGAGGACATGACTCTCATCCCCAAGGGCGACAAAATTGCCAAGCTTTTGCACATGAAATAAGCTATTTTAGATATTTTCGGCATTTTTGTAAAAAAAGCTTGCACATGCTACTGAAATGTGGTAGATTTTCAATGCTGTCTTTTGGGGCGGCGATTTGTCGGCAGCCTGCGCACCATACGGACGCTTGCAGGTTAATATATAAACAGACGCATTGTGCGTATTATTAGGAGGATTACAATATGAATAAGGCAGAGCTTATAGCAGCCGTTGCAGAAAAGACCGGTCTGTCCAAGAAGGATTCCGAGAAGGCAGTCAACGCAGCATTCGACACCATCGTAGACACCCTCGTCGCAGGCGAGAAGGTTCAGATGGTCGGCTTCGGCGTATTCGACATCAAAGAGCGCGGTGAGCGCATCGGCCGCAACCCCAAGACCCGTGAGGAAATTGCGATCCCCGCATCCAAGGTCCCCTTCTTCAAGGCGGGCAAGGCTCTCAAGGACGCAGTTGCAGAGTAATCAAATTTTAAGCGGCAGACGGGTTCGTCTGCCGCTTTTTTGTAGAAATTACAGTACGGAGCATGGCATGAGAATTGACAAGTATCTGAAGGTCTCCCGCCTCATAAAGCGCAGGACCGTTGCGGGGGATGCCTGCGGAAGCGAGCGTGTTTCCGTCAACGGCAGACCCGTAAAGGCAAGCTATCAGGTGAAGGTCGGCGACATAATCGAAATAGCCTTCGGTCAGCGCAGCCTAAAGGTCGAGGTGCTGAGCGTAAACGAGACCGCAAAAAAGGACGAAGCCCCCGCAATGTATCGGGAGCTTTGAAAAAACAGACACCCTTCCGGTGTCTGTTTTTTCATATCAAAGCGCATCGAATGCGTACACGGTACGGCTTTTAAATACCTCACCCGCCCTGAATACGCAGCTCGGAAATTCACTGCGGTTCGGTGAATCCGGGAAAAGCTGCGTTTCAAGGCACAGCCCGGAGTTAGCGCCCATCACGGTACCGTGCTTTCCCTTCCTTTCGCCGAGCATCCCTGCGCAGTAAAGCTGCACTCCGGGCATATCGGTCGTGACCGTCATGCGTCTGCCGCTCACGGGATCGTACACCTCGGCGCAGAGGTCGCCGTTTAAAACGTAGCAGTTGTCTATGCCTCCGTACCTCACGGGGCGCAGAGTGCGGAAGTCGAAATCCGTATCGGCAACGTTTCTCATCTCGCCCGTCGGTATAAGCTCGGCATCTGTCGGCAGGTAGCGGTCTGCGTTTATCATAAGCTCATGCGACAGTATATCTCCGCCGCAGCGCAGGTTAAAATAGCTGTGGTTCGTGAGGTTAAACACCGTGTCCGCATCGGAGACGGCGCTGTAGTCGATGCAGAGCCTTGCGTCTTCCGTCAGCGTATAGCGCACCGTGATCACCGCATTCCCCGGAAAGCCGCAGCTTCCGTCGGGGTCTTTGAGCGTAAATGCGACGCCGTCGCCAAAAACCTCCGCACCGAACCTGCAAAAGCTCAAGTAACCGCCGCCGTGCAGCGTATTGCGCCCGTCGTTTGCCGCAAGCGCATACTCCCTGCCGCTGAGGCTAAAGTGTGCCCCGGCAATGCGGTTTGCGTACCTCCCGACGAAAGCACCCAGGAAGCCGTCGTGGGAAAGATACTCCTCCGGCGTATCGTAGCCAAGCACAATGTCGCCCGTCTTCCCGTCCCTGTCCGGTATAAGAATGCTCTGCACCGTTGCTCCGAGGTCGCTTACCGACACCGTGCAGCCGCCGTTTTCAAGCACGAACAATTTATATTCTCCGAAGCTCTTTACCGAAACCATCGTATCACCTCTCCCGCATTATAACTCCGCCGCCGTATTTGCGCAATAACAAAGGCGGTTTTGTGAAATTGAGCCTCATCATGCGCAGAAACTGTGTTAATTTGTAGGCAAAGAAACTCGAAAACCCATTGATATTCCAGCACTTTTTTAAATATTTCCCGCAACATAGCTGTTGACAATATGCCGCAATTAAAGTACAATCAGTAAGGTTACCCAAAAGGTTATCCAAGTGTTCTGAAAATAATCAAAATATATTTTAGACAAGAGGTAATGAGATGTTTAAAGTAGTAACTAAGAGATTTCTGAACGAGGCAAAGACCATCTGCCTGTTTGAAATCGAAGCACCCCTGGTCGCAAAGCACGCCCAGGCAGGTCAGTTCGTCATTTTCCGTCTTGACGAGCAGGGCGAACGCACCCCTGTTTCCGTTGCGGGCTATGACCGTGAGAAGGGCACCGTGACCGTTATGGTTCAGGCTGCCGGACGCACCACCAAGATGCTCCACACCGTTGAGGAAGGCGATTACATCACCGACTTCGTAGGCCCCCTCGGCAAGGCCACCGAGATGGAAGGTCTCAAGAAGGTCTGCGTCGTAGGCGGCGGCGTCGGCTGCGCCATCGCATACCCCATTGCGAAGGAAATGCACGCAAGGGGCATTGACGTCACCTTTATCGCCGGCTTCAGAAGCGCCGACATCGTTATCCTCAAGGACGAGCTCAAGGCAGCTTCCGACAAGCTCATCATGTGCACCGACGACGGCACCTACGGTGAGAAGGGCTTTACCACTCAGTATCTCAAGCAGGAGATCGATGCCAACATCGCAGAGAACAAGCCCCAGTTTGACCGTGTCATCGCCATCGGTCCCGACATCATGATGAAGTTCCTTGCCGACGTTACCCGTCCCTACGGCATCAAGACCATCATCTCCCTCGACCCCATCATGGTCGACGGCACCGGCATGTGCGGCGGCTGCCGTGTCATCGTCGGCGGCGAGACCAAGTTCGCCTGCGTTGACGGTCCCGACTTCGACGCTCACGAGGTCGATTTCGACTCTCTCATCAAGCGTGCCGCATTCTACAAAGACGAGCAGGACGAGGCTGCAAAGCACATCTGCAATATGACCGGAGGTAAGCGTAATGGCTAATATGAAGATGGAAAAGAACCCGATGCCCGAACAGGATCCCGTGGTCCGTGCCGGCAATTTTGACGAGGTAGCTCTCGGCTACACTCCCGAAATGGCGATAGACGAAGCAAAGCGCTGCCTCAATTGCCACAATATGCCCTGCCGCACCGGCTGCCCCGTATCCGTGCGCATCCCCGAATTCATCGCCAAGGTCGCAGAAGGCGACTTCGACGCTGCATATGAGATCATCACCTCCACCAACTCTCTGCCCGCAGTCTGCGGCCGTGTTTGCCCGCAGGAGAAACAGTGCGAGAGCAAGTGTGTCAGAGGCATCAAGGGCGAGCCTGTCGGCATCGGCCGTCTGGAGCGCTTCGTTGCGGACTACCACATGAACAAGGAAGACAAGGAGCCTGTCAAGGTTCCCGAATCCAACGGTCACCGTGTCGCCATCATCGGCTCCGGCCCCGCTTCCCTCACCTGTGCGGGTGACCTCCGCAAGATGGGCTACGACGTCACCATTTTTGAAGCCTTCCACAAGGCGGGCGGCGTTCTCGTTTACGGTATCCCCGAATTCCGTCTCCCCAAGGATAAGGTCGTTGCCGTCGAGGTCGAGAACCTCAAGGCAATGGGTGTCAAGATCGTCACCGACGCAGTCATCGGCAAGGCCATCACCATCGACGAGCTGCTTGACGAGGAGAAGTTCGAGGCAGTGTTCATCGGCTCCGGCGCAGGTCTGCCCCAGTTCCTGCACATCCCCGGCGAGAACCTCCTCGGCGTATACTCGG
>CAVFTS010000003.1:0-81681 GCA_963625655.1 Oscillospiraceae bacterium | reverse complement strand
ATACAGAGTCCTTTCTTGTGGCGTGTAGCAACTTCATTTTAAAGGATCTTTCTGTTATGCTCTACTTTTATTTTCCGATAATGAAAATGTTGGGTGCAGCGTACCATCCCGGTTCGCTACCCCAACATTTATTATAGAGCCATTTTTCAAAACAAAAAAATTACCGTTGCTGATATTGTATCAACAACGGTAACAGATTTGGTTGCGGAGGAGGGATTTGAACCCACGACCTTCGGGTTATGAGCCCGACGAGCTACCGAACTGCTCCACTCCGCGATATTCTGCTTTCCTAAAGCTCTAACAGTATAGCACAGCTTAACGTTCAAGTCAATACCTATATAATATTTTTTGCTCTTTTTATTCTCCCGCACTCTTTCCGCGCCCTGTGGTGATTTTTCTTCCGTTCTCCCGACACTTGCGTTCTCTGTTGATGTTGACGTTCTTTTGCGGCTATGCTATACTTACCTTTAATACCAAATTGATTGGAGTGTGTTAATCCTAAAATGGATGGAGACGGTAGTCAATTATCGCCGATAATTGCAATTCTTGCAATATTACTTCTTCTTGCCGCATATTTCGCCTTGGCGGAGACCTCGATAGCCTCCGTTTCGAGAGTGCGCATCAAAACCGGAGCCGACCGTGGAGACGGTCGTGCAAAGAAAGTCCTTTGGGTGCTTGATAACTTCGACCGTGCCATAACCACGATCCTCATCGGCACCAACATAGTTCACATCAGCGCCGCAACGATCGTCACCGTAACCGTGACGAAGCTTGTTTCCGCAAACGGCGGCGACGTCGGTGCAGCGGTCACGATCAGCACCTTCGTCACGACCCTTGTGGTGTTCTTCGCCGGTGAAATGCTGCCGAAGAGCATTGCGAAAAAGTACAGCGAAACCATCTCTCTCACCGTTGCGGGGACCTTGAGCATCTTCATGTGGCTGTTTAAGCCGCTTGCCATGCTCCTGTCCGCCATCGGCAACTTTGCCGCCCGCTTCGTCAAAAGTGACCCGGAGATATCCGTCACCGAGGATGAGCTTTACGACATCATTGAGGACATGACCGAGGAAGGCAGCCTGCGTGAGGAGCAGGGTGAGCTTATATCCTCCGCCCTCCAGTTCGGCGGCACTACGGTCGAGAGCATTCTCACCTCAAGAGTCGATCTTGCCGCAGTCGACGTCTCAATGAGCAGCGCCGACGTTCTCGATTACATACGAAGCGTGAAGCACTCTCGCCTTCCCGTTTACGAGGGCAGCATCGACAACATTATCGGAATACTCCAAATACGAACCTTCATAAAAGCCTACCTGCACGGCAGCGTCGGCGACGATATACGCCCGCTTCTTGACGAGGCGTACTTCGTCCACGAGTCGATGATGATAGACGACCTGCTCTCCGTCATGAGCAAGCGCCGCCTCAACATGGCGATAGTCACCGACAGCTACGGCGGCACCCTCGGTGTCGTCACAGTCGAGGATATCCTTGAGGAGCTTGTCGGCGAGATCTGGGACGAGGACGACGTTGTGCATGAGCCGTACCGACCTCTGCCCGGCGGCGCTTGGGACTGCGATGCGGAAATGGCGCTTACAGACGTTTTCGAGCTTGTCGAGTTCGAGGATCCCGAAGAGAACCCCGAATTTGCAAACAAGCTGCTCGGCAAGTGGGCATATGAGCGCTTTGCAGCCATTCCTCAGCTCGGCGACAGCTTTGAGTATCATGGGCTGAAGCTCACGGTCACGGAAATGGTACACAACCGCATTATGCGCCTCACGGTCTCCCGCATTTCGGAAGGAGGTGACGGTCGCTGATGCTCGGCATATATCTTGCAGCCATTTTGGTCTGCGTATTTTTCTCCAACTTCTTCTCATCCTCCGAAATGGCGTACTCCGCCTGCAATCGGGTAAGGCTTGAGAAGGCAAGTGCCGACGGCTCAAAGCGTGCCGCCGCCGCAGTCAAGATCGTCGAACGCTTTGACGACACACTTTCGGCGATTCTCATCGGCAACAATCTTGTTAACATCGCCGCATCCTCGCTCGGCTCGCTCGCCGTCATAGAGCTGCTCGGCGACGGATACGCATGGGTCTCGACCGTCGTTATCACGACGATAGTCATCATCTTCGGCGAGACGATGCCCAAGATCGTCGCAAAAAGCAGCGCAAACCGCATAGCGCTGCGCCACGCATACTTTATCCGCATTCTCAGTGTGCTGTTTAAGCCGCTCATCATGCTTGTCGTGGGGCTTATCCGCCTTATCTGCCTGCCCCTGAAGGGCGAGCGCACCGACGCATCCGACGACGCCGCAGTCGAGGAGCTTTCCTCCATCATCGAGACGGCGGAGGATGAATCCGTGCTTGACGAGGATCGCTCCGAGCTTGTGCAGGCGGCAATCGACTTCTCGGACGTCATGGCATCCGAGGTCATGACCGCAAGGGTCGATATGTTTGCCCTCGACATTGAGGATGACTGGGACGAACTGCTCAAGACCATCGACGAGTCGCCCTACTCAAGGCTCCCCGTCTATGAGGACGGCGTTGATAACATCATCGGCGTTCTGTATCTTAACCACTTCTTAAAGGCGCTTGCCGGTGACGAAAAGCCCGATATAAAGAGCCTTCTCATGCCGGTCTGCTACGTCTACAAGACGATGAAGCTCCCCGCCGTGCTGAATGAGCTGCGCCGTGCAAAGCAGCACCTTGCCATCGTCGTTGACGAATACGGCGGCACTCTCGGCATTCTCTCGATGGAGGATGTTTTGGAGCAGCTTGTCGGCGAGATCTGGGATGAGACCGACGAGGTCGAGGAGGAGGTTGTCGAGCGTCCGGACGGACGTTTTGAGCTTGACGGCGACATGGTGATCTCCGACTTCATCGAGCTTATGGAGCTTAACGAGGAGGACTTCGACTTTGAGAGCGACACCGTCGGCGGCTGGACGATTGAAATGTTCGGCAGCTTCCCGAAGGTGGGCGACAGCTTCGAGTTTGAGAACTTCACCGTCACCGTCCTGCAAATGGACGGACTGCGTGTGGAAAGGGTTCTCGTGCAGGTCCATCCGAAGCCCGAAGCCGAAGAATAAAAGATTAAAAAAGAGCCAAAAGTACGGTTTTGGTTCTTTTTTTATACCTTCGCAGGACGGGGGTTTACATAGACTGCGATTTAATGTATAATGATATGATAGAATAAATCCGAGAATCACAAAGGAATGATAACGATGCTTGAATTTGAAGAATACAAGGTGAAGCTCAATGCACTCAAGCCGACGCTTGACGACCTTCGCTCCGCTCTGCGCCTTGAAGCCGCAGAGAAGGAGATTGAGGAGCTTGAGGGGCAAAGCGCAAGGGACGGCTTCTGGAACGACGTCGAAAATTCCCAGCGTGTGCAGAAGCGCTTAAAGCAGCTCAAATCCAAAACCGAAAACTATACTTCGCTTTGCTCGAAGTGGGACGATATGTACACCCTCTGCGAAATGGCGCTTGAGGAAAACGACGACTCGATGCTTGACGAGCTTCAGTCCGGTTACACAGACTTCGCCGAAAAGCTTGAGGAGACGAGGCTCAGCACCCTGCTCACCGGTGAGTACGACGCAAACAACGCCATTTTGACCTTTCACGCAGGCGCCGGCGGCACCGAGGCGCAGGACTGGACGCAGATGCTGTACCGTATGTACAATATGTGGGCGGATCGCCACGGCTACACCGTGAAGCTCATGGACTACCTCGACGGCGACGAGGCGGGTATAAAGAGTGCCACCATAATGATCGAGGGCGAGAACGCATACGGCTTCTTAAAGAGCGAGCACGGCATACACCGCCTTGTTCGCATCTCCCCGTTCGACGCCTCCGGCAGACGCCACACCTCATTTTCGGCGGTCGAGGTCATGCCTGAGATCAGCGACGACAACGAGATAGAGCTACGTGACGAGGACATCAAGATGGACGTTTACCGTTCCTCCGGCGCCGGCGGTCAGAAAGTTAACAAGACCTCCTCCGCAGTCCGTCTGACCCATATCCCGACGGGCATCGTCGTTGCGTCGCAGGTCGAGCGTTCGCACTTCCAGAACCTCGAAAACTGCAAAAACATGCTTCGTGCAAGGCTTGCTGAGATCAAAGAGCGTGAGCATCTTGAGAAGATAAGCGACATAAAGGGCGTCCAGCAAAAGATCGAGTGGGGCAGCCAGATCCGTTCCTACGTCTTTATGCCCTACACGCTGGCAAAGGATCACCGCACCGGCTTTGAAAACGGCAATATTCAGAACGTCATGGACGGCGATATCGACGGCTTCATAAACGCTTTCCTCGCAATGAAGGCGGAAGCCTGAGAATGAAGCCTGAGATAAAAAACCCTCGGAAATGCTTTGCATTTCCGAGGGTTTTTTATTCTTAATGTCATACCTTTACCGACTCGGCATAGCCCCAGAAGGTCTCAAGGCTTGAGTCGAAATCGACCGTATCGGTGCCGAACTGCACCATGTAGAAGGCATCGTCCGCCTTGTACACGACAGCGAGATACTTCTCGTCACTCGTCTCGTACACGAAGTAGGTGTAGCCGTCCCGATGCAGAACGACGACTTCTCTCTCGTTCACAAGATTCACGAACTGAGCATAGCTCTCCTCGGTCATCGAAGGATCGACCCCTGTCTGATTGAATTTCACACAAAGCACGGAGACTACGGCATCGTCGCTGACGAAGATCGCATTCTGCTTCTCGTTCAAGGAATCTTCCCTTGCAAAATCGTCGGTCAGCGTGATCGTAAGTCCGGCAGCCTCAAAGTCCTTCGGGCTTGCGGTGCAGGCGCAAAACACAAGGATCGCAAGCAGCAGCGGCAATAATTTAATCAGCTTTTTCATCGGAACCCCCAAACCTTTCTCGTCTCTTATCCCTTATATATAATAACCGTTATCCGTTCCGATTTCAAGTAATTATTTAATCTTAACACGTCAAAACACCTTGTCTCCGTTTTCGACGGGTTCCATTGGGCAAAGCAGCACAACGCCCTGCTTTGAGTCCGTTCCCAGAATGCGCACCTCGCTTTTTACGCTGCCTATGTGCATCGGTTCGAGGTTTACGCAGCATATGAGCTGCTTTCCCATCAGATCCTCCGGCTTATAAAGCTCGGTAAGCTGCGCCGAGGAGCTTTTCAGCCCAAGCTCCGGCCCGAAATCCAGCGTCACCTTATACGCCGGCTTGCGTGCCTTCTTGTTTATGCCCACGGAAACGACAGTCCCCGCACGCACCTCCACCTTGTCAAAATCTTCAGTCGTTATCATGCTTATCACTCCTTCATTGCGATAAAGTATAACTCAAAAGCGTTCTTTTGAAAAGCCGGAATATCTGACGTAGGTGTTAAGCCTAACTTCAAAGCAGCTCGCACCCGTCGATGTCGAAATCCTCCGTATCGGGAGCGGAAAGCTCACGGTAGGTTTGCCTGATGAATATCAGCGCAATAACGAAGGTCAGAAGATCAGCCGCCGGGAACGACCACAAAAGGCCGTCCAACCCGAAGAAGATCGGCAGAATAATGGGCAGCGACACGCCGAAAATAATTTCGCGGGTCATGGAAACGGCAGTGGAGGCAAACGCCTTGCCCAGCGCCTGCAAATAGATGAAGGTACCTTTGTTCAGGGTCGCAAGCGGCATCAGGCACAGGTAAATGCGGAAGCACTTTACGGTGAAGTCCGAATAATACGCGCTCTCGTTTGCCGCCCCGAACAGCATTGCAATTTGCAGCGGGAACACCTCAACGACAAGAAGCGCAGCGGCGCCGACGATCAGCTCCGCAAGCAGCAGGCGTGAAAACAGCGCCTTGGCACGGTCCTTTTTCCCTGCGCCGATGTTGTACCCGGCGATCGGGATGCAGCCCGCCGCCATGCCTACCGCAATTGATATGGCGATCTGGAAAAACTTCATAACGATACCGAGGACGGCAAGCGGTATCTGTGCATATTCCGGCTGTCCGAAAACTGGGTCCTGCGCACCGTACTTCATGCACATGTTCTGCACGGCAGCCATTGAAACAACAAGCGAAATTTGAGCAAGGAAGCTGGTAAGCCCCAAAACGAGGAACTTCGGGATGAGCTTTCCCTCCGGGCGGAAGCTGCTCCTTTTCAGCGCCACGACCTTCATATGCAGCAGATACCACACGGAAAGCGCCGCCGTCAGCGCCTGACCGATAACGGTGGCGACCGCCGCTCCCATCATCCCCCAGCGCAATGTGAAAATGAAGATCGGGTCGAGGATAAGGTTGGTGATCGCACCTGCGACGGTGGCGACCATGGCAAATTTCGGACTGCCGTCGCTGCGGATCACAGGGTTCATCGCCTGTCCGAACATATAAAACGGAATGCCAAGGGTAATGTAAAAAAAGTATTCCTTTGCAAAGGCATGGGTCTCCTCGTTGACCGTTCCGCCGAACAGGGCAAGGATCGGCTCGCTGAATATCAGGTAGACCGCTGTCAGCACGAGACTGCTCACCACGCAAAGAACGACAGCGTTGCCGACGGCTTTGTGCGCATCCTCGTGTGCATTGCGCCCCAACGCAATGCTTACGAAGGCGCAGCAGCCGTCGCCGATCATAACGGCGACAGCCAACGCCACAACGGTCAGCGGAAAAACGACCGTATTTGCGGCATTGCCGTAAGAGCCGAGATAGCTTGCGTTTGCAATGAATATTTGGTCAACGATGTTATACAGTGCGCCCACCAAGAGCGAGATGATGCAGGGGACGGCGTACTGCCGCATGAGCTTGCCGATACGCTCCGTCCCCAAAAACCGATTTCCGGCGTCCATAAAAATCAACCTTCTTCCGAAAAAATAAATGCGTAATCCATAAAATCCGGATTTACGCATTTCTGCCACACGATTTGTTTATAAATTTTATCGGATCACGCAAAAAACGTGTGTGTTTCTGCAACCGGATTTACGCAGAAACGCCACACGTTGTGTGCTTATTATAACGGATCGAGCCGGAAATTTCAAATGATTTTTGCAAAAAACGGCGTCCGCCCAAAGGACAGACGCCGTTTTTCAAAGCCTTGCGTTGTATCTTAGTACATGCCGCCCATGTCCGGAGCCGGAGCTGCGGGTGCGGGAGGAGTGGGAATGTCGGTAACGAGGCTCTCGGTGGTCAGTACCATCGAGGCAACGCTTGCCGCATTCTCAAGTGCGCTGCGGCAGACCTTGGTCGGGTCGATGATGCCCATGGCGATCATGTTGCCGTAGACATCGTTTGCGGCGTCGTAGCCGAAGTTGGCCTCACTGCTCTCATACACCTTGTTGAGGATGACCGCACCTTCAAGTCCCGCATTTGCGGCAATCTGCATGATGGGTGCCTTGAGTGCCTTTGCGATCATGGCTGCACCGGTCTTTTCGTCGCCCTCAAGGGATGCGGTAAGCTCGTCGGCAGCCTTGGATGCCATGACGTAAGCGGAACCGCCGCCCGCGACGATGCCTTCCTCGACGGCAGCTCTCGTTGCGTTGAGTGCGTCCTCGATGCGGAGCTTCTTCTCCTTCATCTCGGTCTCGGTCGCTGCGCCGACCTTGATGACCGCAACGCCGCCTGCGAGCTTTGCAAGGCGCTCCTGGAGCTTCTCCTTGTCGTACTCGGAGGTGGTGGTCTCGATCTGAGCGTTTATCTGAGCGATGCGGGCTCTGATCTCCTCGCCGGAGCCTGCGCCGTCAACGATGACGGTGTTTTCCTTGGTGACCTTGACCTGGCGTGCCTGACCGAGGACGGAAATGTCGGCGTCCTTAAGCTCCATGCCGAGGTCGGAGGAAATAACCTGACCGCCGGTGAGGATCGCTATATCCTGAAGCATTTCCTTGCGCCTGTCGCCGAAGCCGGGAGCCTTGACGCACACGCACACAAAGGTGCCTCTGAGCTTGTTGAGGATGATTGTCGCAAGAGCCTCACCCTCGACGTCCTCCGCAACGATGAGCAGCTTTCTGCCAGCCTTGACGACCTGCTCAAGCAGCGGGAGGATCTCCTGAATGTTGGTGACCTTCTTGTCGGTGATGAGGATGAGTGCATCGTCAAGCACCGCCTCCATCTTCTCGGTGTCGGTCGCCATGTAGGGGCTTAAATAGCCTCTGTCAAACTGCATGCCCTCGACGACCTCGCTGTAGGTCTCGGCGGTCTTGGACTCCTCGATGGTGATGACGCCGTTCTGAGAAACCTTCTCCATTGCCTCGGAGATCAGCTCGCCGATATGCTCGTCACCGCTGGAGATGGCGCCGACACGGGCGATGTCGCCGGAGCCGGAAACGGGCTGAGAGTTTTCTCTGATGGCTGCGACCGCTGCGTCGACCGCCTTTGCGATGCCCTTCTTCATGGTCATGGGATTTGCGCCCGCCGCAAGGTTTTTAAGCCCCTCGTGGATCATAGCCTGCGCAAGCACGGTTGCGGAGGTGGTGCCGTCACCGGCAACGTCGTTTGTCTTGGTGGAGACCTCTTTAATGAGCTGTGCGCCCATGTTCTCGAACGGATCCTCAAGCTCGATCTCCTTTGCGATGGTAACGCCGTCGTTGGTGATGAGCGGAGCGCCGAACTTCTTGTCAAGCACCACGTTGCGGCCCTTGGGTCCGAGGGTGATCTTGACGGTATCCGCAAGCTGGTTAATACCTCTTTCTATTGCCTTGCGAGCTTCCTCGCCGTAAATTATCTGCTTTGCCATAATTGATGCCTCCTTACTCCACTATTGCAAGAATTTCGGACTGGCGTGCGATGGTATACTCCACGTCGTCGAGTTTGATTTTGTTGTTGCCGTACTTTGCAAGCAGCACCTTGTCGCCGGGCTTTACGATCATAGTGACCTCGTTGCCGTCAACGATACCGCCGGGGCCGACCTCAACGACCTCATATATTTCGGGCTTCTCCTGAGCGGAAGCGGCAAGGAAGATACCGCTCTGGGTCTTTTCCTCCGCCTTCTTCTGAGTAAGCACAACTCTGTCTGCCAAAGGCTTGAGCTTCATATATATTACCTCCAATAAAAATATACAGCATTGCGTCGATTTAGCACTCATTTAGTGTGAGTGCTAATCTATGTTTAATAATAGCACACTTTTTGAGAATTTCAACCCCTTTGACAAAATTTTGTGAAAAAAATTATATACGCCCCGCATCGAATTTTGCCGCTTAGGAAAATTTCGATGCAAGGCGTGGGTATTTCGGTTTTTTATATGAAAAAAGGACAGGCTCTCGCCTGTCCTTTTTGTTTTGAGTTAAATCTCAGGAATTATCCCTTGATCTTGCCCTGGTCGTCAACGGTGGTGTTGGCGGAAACTTCGGGCATTGCGCCGATGTCGTTGGAAACTTCGATCTCGCCTGCGAACATCTTTGCTACGAGTGCGATGTAGTCTTCCTTGCCGAAGTCGGAGGTCCACTGGGTGCTCTCCATGGGGATCTGTACGTAGTTGAGAGTGGGATCCTCACCGCTTACGAGGCCGAGGGTCTGGATCTTGCCGGCGTACTTGTCCCAATCGCCTGCAACGATGCCCTTGAGGGTGTCGATGGTGGTGGGAGCAAGGCCCTTCATTGCGGAGGTAACGGTCATGCCTGCCTGGTAGTCGCCGTCAATGATAGCAGCCTGGTCAACGTCAACGCCGATAACCTTGCCGTTGCCGTCTTCTACCTTTGCAGCTGCCTCGGCTGCGGAGGTGTAGATGCCGCCGCCGCAAGCGAAGACGACCTGAGTGCCGCCCTGGTACCAGGTATCCATAACTGCGGTGATGTCAGCGTCGCCGAAGAACTGGCCGCCGTAGACATAGTTAATCTCGATCTGCTTGCCGAGCTCCTGTGCAGCTGCGTCAGCGCCCTGGACAAAGCCGTAGCCGTAACGGATAACTGCGGGAACTGCCATACCGCCGAGGAAGCCGAGCTTTTGGTAACCGAACTGAACCGCTGCGTAACCTGCCATGTAGCCGCAGAGCTCTTCCTGGTAAACTGCGCAGTAAACATTGCTCATGTCGAAGTAGTCAGCAAGCTCCCAGTTGTCGGGATTGTAGTCATAGGTCTCGCCTGCTGCGCCGACAGCAGCCTCAAGGAGGTCGCCGAGTGCAACGTCGAGTGCGACGAACTTAACTTCGGGGTACTGAGGAGCAACCTCAACGAGGGTGCCTGCGAAAGCGTAGCCGGGCATTACGATGACATTGTAGCCTTCGGAAATTGCCTTCTCGGTGGACTTAACGCGGGAGTCGGTGTTGTTGTCGGTGGGCTTGTAATACCTGAATGCAACGCCGTTGTCCTCGCAGAACTCCTTGCAAGCTTCATAGGTGGTCTGGTTGAAGGACTTGTCGGTAATGTCGCCGTAGTCGGTGATCATTGCGACCTTGTACTCCGTGTTGGTGACTTCATAGTTGTTGCCGTCATTTTTGGAGTTATTCTCCTTGTCACCGCCGCCGCAAGCGCAGAGAGCGAAGACCATGCAAAGAGCAAGAAGAAGCGCTAAGAATCTTTTCATGTTTTTTCCTCCGTAAAAATTTTTGTTTTTGCGTACAATCATTTAATTGTACGATAACTCGTACCGCAGGTATTATAGCACTAAGAGCTATACTAAATCAAGATAAAAATACACAATTTCACTCAATGTCGGTGAAATCAGACTTTTTCCATCTTGACCGCCGTGTCGAGGGCAATCTCTATCATCTGTGTAAGGGAGTTTTGTCTTTCTTCGGCAGACAGCGCCTCGTTCCTGTAAATGTGATCGGAGATGGTGCAGATGCACAGCGCACGCTTGCCTGCGTAGGCGGCGTTCATATACAGTCCGGCAGCCTCCATCTCGACCGCCATAACGCCCATTCTCTTCCACTTGTCGTTGCCGTCGCAGCCCTCGGGGGAGTAGAAATTATCGCCCGACAGGATGTTGCCGACACGGATGTTTGCGCCGTGCTCCTCGGCAGCCTCTATCGCCTTGGACATGAGGGTGTAGTCCGCAATGGGGGCGAAGGTGCCGTTAATCTCGAACTGGTGCGCAAAGTTTGAATCGGTGCAGGCGCCCTGTGCGATGACGAGGTCCATGAGCTTGAGGTCGTCTCTGAGCGCGCCGGCGGAGCCGATGCGGATGATGTTCTCGACACCGTAGAAATTGTACAGCTCGTAGCTGTATATTCCGATCGCCGGGATGCCCATGCCGGACGCCATAACGGTGACGGGAACGCCCTTCCACGTTCCGGTGTGACCCTGAACGCCTCTCGTGTTGTTTACGAGAACGGGGTTCTCAAGGAAATTCTCCGCAATGAATTTGCTGCGCAGGGGATCGCCGGGCATAAGCACGGTTTTTGCTATCTCGCCCGCCTTGGCTGCGATATGAGGTGTAGGTATAGGCATATGCTTCCTCCTTTGTGTTTTTATTGTCAGCCCAATTATAACAGAGAAAATTCAAAAGTCAAATTGCACATATACAAAATGTGTGATATGATTATACGGAAAATAAATATTGGGGCTGGAGATTCTAAAGATGGGCGACATTATAGTAATAGGTATAGCCGGAGGCACCGGCAGCGGCAAGACCACCATTACCCGCAAGATAATGCAGCACTTCGGCGGCGACGTGAGCGTTATCTATCACGACAACTACTACAAGGCGCATCACAGCATGAGCTATGAGGAGCGCAGCAAGCTCAATTACGACCACCCGGACGCCTTCGATACCGAGCTTATGGTCGAGGACTTAAAGAAACTCCGTCGTGGCGAGAGCATTCAAAGTCCGATGTACGACTACAAGATCCACGACCGCTCCGAAAAAACCGTTACGGTGAAGCCCGCGAAGGTCGTCGTCGTGGAGGGCATTCTCATTTTCCAGAGTCCCGACCTGTGCGACCTCATGGACATCAAGATCTACGTCGATACGGACGCAGACGTGCGCATCCTTCGCCGCATCATCCGAGACGTTCGGGACAGGGGCAGAAGCCTCGACAACATCGTTAATCAGTATCTCACGACCGTAAAGCCCATGCATGAGCAGTTCGTTGAGCCGTCAAAGCGCAAGGCGGACATCATCATCCCCGAAGGCGGTCACAATCAGGTCGCACTCGAAATGGTCATCGAACGGGTGCGGGCGCATCTTTCAAGATAAGGAAACGGATATGGCAAAGCTTTATTTCAAGTACGGCGCAATGGGTTCGTCGAAATCGGCTCAGGCGCTCATCACCCAATTCAACTACGAGGAGCTCGGCATGACGGTGTGGCTCATAAAGCCCAGCACCGACACGAGAGACGGTGCGGACATCATCCGCAGCCGCATCGGGCTTCAGCGCTCCGCTCAGATAATTACGCCGGAGCAGGACATTTCGGAGGAGTATCGCAAGATCGGCGCCCGTAGCGTCGTCATTGCCGACGAAGCGCAGTTTTTCACGCCGGAGCAGATAGACCAGCTCCGTGAGCTTGTTGACAGTGAGGACGTTCCCGTGCTTTGCTTCGGGCTGAGAACGGACTTTCTCACCCACTTCTTTCCCGGTGCGAGGCGGCTCATGGAGCTTGCCGACTCCATCACGGAGATAAAAACGGTCTGTGCCTGCGGCAGAAAGGCGACCGTCAACGCAAGGATCGACGCAAACGGCAGGATAATCACCCACGGGGCGCAGGTCTTTCTCGGCGGTAACGACAGCTATGTCGCAATGTGCCACAAATGCTGGACCCGCCGCATCCGTGAGCAGGAGGATCAGCTTACAATATTTTAATTACGGAGGTATGTAAATGGAAAGCATCAAAAAGTACATCGCCGAGTTCATCGGCACCGGCGTGCTGGTATTCTTCGGCTGCGGCGTCGCCGCCGTCACCGGCTGCCTTTTCCCCGATGCGGGCTACGTCGCAACGGCACTCGCCTTCGGTCTCGTCATCGTCGCCATGGCGTACTCCATCGGCAACGTGTCCGGCTGCCACATAAACCCCGCCGTGTCATTAGGCGTACTGCTCACCGGCGGCATGAGCGTTAAGGACTTTATCGGCTACGTTGCGGCGCAGTTTGTCGGTGCGATAGCCGGCGCATGGGCGCTGCTGCTCGTCCTCGGCGACTCCTACGGTCTCGGCGCAAACCACATCTACGGTGCGCCCGACGCTCCCAGTCTCAAGATCTCCCTCGTCATCGAGGCGGTCCTGACCTTCGTGTTCGTGCTTTCCGTTCTCGGCGCAACGAGCAAGAAGGAAAATTCCCACCTTGCCGGCATCGTAATCGGTCTGAGCCTTGCGCTCGTGCATCTGCTCGGCATCCCCTTTACCGGAACGTCCGTCAACCCCGCAAGGAGCTTCGGCCCCGCCCTTCTGCTCGGCGGCGAGAGCCTCAAGTGCGTGTGGGTGTTCATCATCGCTCCCCTCGTCGGCGGCGCTGCGGCGGCGCTCGTCTGGAAGTTCTTAAACCCAGCGAAGAAAGATTGAGTGATATTAAAAACCGTTCGGAAGCTTTTTCCGAACGGTTTTTCCTTATTCTGCCGGCGCTTGATTTAAAGCGCAGCGTGTGTTAAAATGTTTAAAAACTTTAAAAGGAGGAATGCGAATGAAGCGCACGATATCGCTGTTTCTCTGCCTTATTCTGCTGCTGACGCTTATCCCGCTCACCGCCTTTGCCGACCCTGTCGAGTCCGCACAGTCCGGCAGCGAGAAGATATATGATTACATAAAAGGCAAGGAAGGTCTGCGCCTTACGGCATACAAAAACCCCGGCGAGAGCTACTGGACCATAGGCTACGGTCACTGCGCCCCCGACATTTACGAGGGCATGGTCATAACCCAAGAGCAGGCGGACGAGTATTTCAGAAACGACATCGCCGCATTTGAGGCCTATGTGTGCAAGCTCTCCGAGCGCTACGGCTATGTTTTTACGCAGAACGAGTTTGACGCTCTTTTGAGCCTGAGCTACAACTTCGGCTCCGGCTGGGTTGAGGGCTATGCCGGCTCCTGGCGTCTTGCAAGGTACATTAAAAACGGCTTCCGCAGCGTAGACCCCTTGGAGCTTGCCGACTCCATGTCCGTCATTTGCAGCGCAGGCGGCATAATCTACGAAGGGCTTATCGTCCGCCGCCTTGAGGAAGCAAAGATCCTGCTCTACGGCGTGTACCCCGGCGACAGCCAAAGCTGCCCCGATTTCGTGTACATTAAAATGGACGCAGGCGGCGGCAGTATTCAGGGCGGCAACCGAGTCAAGGCGTACTACAAGGATCAGCCCTACGGCTCCCTACCCACCGCCTCCAAGGACGGCTACATATTTAACGGCTGGTTAAACGCAAGGGGCGAGACGATAACGGGCAGCACCGTCGCTTCGAAGAATCTCTCGCTCACCGCAAGCTGGAAGCAGGCGACTCCCACGCCCGATCCCTCGCCGTCGCCCGACCCCTCACCGTCGCCCGATCCCTCGCCGTCGCCCGACCCCTCACCGTTGCCCGACCCTTCGCCGTCTCCCGATCCCTCGCCGTCTCCCGACCCCTCACCGTCGCCCGATCCCTCGCCATCTCCCGATCCCTCGCCGTCTCCCGACCCCTCACCGTCGCCCGATCCCTCGCCGTCGCCCGACCCCTCACCGTCGCCCGACCCTTCGCCGTCTCCCGATCCCTCGCCGTCTCCCGACCCCTCACCGTCGCCCGATCCCTCGCCCTCCTGCGCTTACGGTGAAAGCTGCCCGTCCGTGGCGTTTGCCGACGTGGGCTACGGCTTCTGGGCGCATGACGCAATTGACTACGTCGTCGCAAACAAGCTCTTTAACGGCGTAACGACAACGAGTTTTCAGCCGAACAGAACGATGAGCCGCGGTATGCTCGTGACGGTGCTGTACAGGCTCAACGGCTCCCCGTCTGTGGAGGGCTACGAAAATCCCTTTACCGACCTTGAGAAAAACGCCTACTACGATGCGATACTTTGGGCATCGCACTATAAGATTGCAAACGGCTATTTGGACGGCAGCTTCCGTGCAAACGAGATGCTTTCCCGTCAGCAACTTGCGACCTTCCTGTGCCGCTACGCCTCGTTTATCGGCAGAGACACCGACGCCGAGGTTCATGCGGACATCAGCCGCTTTACCGACTCCGAGGGCATAAGCACGGAATATGTCTACTCGCTTGAATGGGCAGTCGGTCAGCGGATAATCAACGGCATATCCGCAACGGAGCTTGCGCCCGCAAACGACGCCACGAGAGCGCAGGTTGCGACCATGCTCATGCGCTTTATGAAAAACTATCTCTCCTTACAGTGACACGAAGAAAACGTTATTTATAATCGGCGACAATGTGCGCATCGGTGACATGGTGTCCGAGCTTCTCGCAAAGAGCGGACACCTCCCCCTGCGTTCGTATTCGCAGACGGAGGCGCTGCTGCTTTTAAAGCGGCAGCGCTCGTTTTTTCAGCGCCGTGGCTCACCCCCCGCCGAACGCAGGGGCGGCAGACTGCATATCCGCCTGCGCTTTTGCGGGTGAAATTCAGACAAAACGGCAAGACTGCGTATTGAAATGCGCAATTTTTTATAATATGTTGATTATAATAGGAGGTGCGCCATGATTTACAGCGAACGTGTTATTACCAGACTTGACGATTTTGATTGCTCCGCAAGGCTCAAGCCGTCCTCGGTTTTGAAGCTCTTTGAAAACTGTGCCGACCATCACACCGATGCGGTGCGGGATCCTGAGCTTAAAGCGCTCATGCACAACGCCGAGTGGATACTCACGGAGTGGTCGCTGAACATCTCCCGACTGCCGAAGCGGGGCGAAAGGCTCTCTGCGGAGACCTATATACGGGGCAAGGGTCCCTGCGTCCGCTGTGAGCGTGAGTTTCGGCTCAAGTGCGGCGACGAGCTGCTTGTGACGGGTCAGACCATGCTCTCCCTGCTCGACGTGGACAGGGGCAGAGTCGTGCGCATAAGCGAGGAGCTTATGAACAAGTACGGTCCCGAACAGGACGGCATCTTCGATATGCGGCGGTCAAAGCTTCGTCTCCCCGAAAGCTTTGAGCTTTCCGCTCCCTTTGCGCTGCGCCGCAGTGATATTGACTACAACCGCCATGTCCACAACACGGCGTATCTTGATTTTGCGACCGAGCTTATCCCCGACGAGGCGCTCGAATGCGATCCTTTAAGCGTCCGCATAATGTACAAGCGTGCGCTCAAGGCGGGGGACTCCCCCGTCGCCTGCGCACACAACGATGCGGGGCTTTGGACGCTTGCGGTCATGTGCGACGGCGAGCTTTGCACCCTCTGTGAGGTCGACTGCCGCAGACGGTGATTGAACATGAACACGAAAAATCCCGACGGTTTACGCCGTCGGGATTTCAGACTGTCAAAGAACCACTGTTTTCGCTTCCTGAAAACAGTGGTTCTTTGACAGTCTGAGCAACGTCCGCTTTTTGCAAAGCGGACGTTGCTTTTATGTCGTTTTATCTCAGCTTTCAAAGCAGCCCTCGAAGGCCTTGAGCGCCGCAGCGGTGGTATCGTCGTCAAGGATGAAGTAGCAGACATACAGCCCCTCTTTGTGTACCGAAGCGTTCTCCAGCTTGGGGTACTCTTCGGGAAGGTACTCGTCCATCCAAATCTCCCTGCGATACTCAAGGTACTCGTTCAGTGCGCTTTCGATCTCGGCAGCCTGGGCTGCGTCCTTTGCCTTGAAAACGCCGAACTCGTTGATGCTTAGGCTGACGCTTGAGATTGCGGCATAGTAGCTGTCGTAATCGCCCTCGTTAAGCTTGAGCATACGACCCACATAGTCTGCGTTCAGCTCCTCCATGCCGTCGGCAAGAGCGACCTCGCAGACGGCGTCCTTGACTGTCTCCATAGGGACGGTCTTAACGGGCTTCTTCTCGTCGTTTGCGGCGCAGGCTGCAAGACCGAGCATGAGCGCCAGCACAGCAATAAGTGCAGCTATTCTTTTCATATTTTTTGCTCCTTACCTGTAAGCGTGTGTGCGGATGTAATTAAGGACTCGTTCAAAGCCGGCGGGACCGAGATGTATCCCGTCGCCGTTGCCGTAATCAGGATTGAGGCAACCGTCCTCGCCCTTCAAAACGGAGGCACTGTCGAGATATCTCGTCCCCGTCTCCTCGGCTATCTGCTTTATCCAGCCGTTGGCTCTTTCGATGACGGTATTGTTTATGCCGTTGTCCTTTGCCTCATAGCTCGCCTGCACGGGGTATATCGAGTTGCAGATGATCTTGGTGTCGGGGCTGACCTCCCGTATGCGCTGCACAAGGTCGGTGTAATCCGCCTTGAACTGCTCCTCGTCCATCATGGAAACGCCGTTCACGCCGATGGTCAGTACAAGGTACTCCGGCTGCCTGCGCTCGACCGCTGCGGTGATGGGTATCTCCTCACCCGTCTCCGGGTAAACTATGGTAGCCCAGCTCTGATTAAACAGCGCAAGCGTTCCGCTGGAGGGGGTCCATACCTGAAGCGTATCCTTACCGCCGGACAGCATTCCGTACGCCTTCAGGCCGTAGGTCGTGCTGTCGCCTATAAACACGAGCTTGTCTATATACTCGCTTCCGGCGTCCTCCGTTTCGCCCAAAACGGTAGTGGGCTCCGGGTCCTCGGAGGTCTCCGGCAGCAACGGATTGTCGCTCACCGGGGTTGTGCTCTCCTCCGCCTTATCGGGAGCGGGCTCTGCGTCATTTGAGCAGGCTGCAAGCGTAAATATTGACAAAACAATGCAGAAAGCAATCAATAATGCCGTTTTTCTTTTCATCTCCATCACCTCTAACATGAATGCTTATTTATTTTATCATAAAACTCGAACAGTATCAATACTTTACAAACGGCCGCTTTGCAATTATTATATATGCAGCAAAAGGAGGTATGTCCATGGAGTATTTGCCCGACATTGAAATAGCACGGAGAAACGGCTTAAAGCCGATACTTGATATAGCAGCCGACGCCGGCATTGACGAAAGCCTCGTGGAATGCTACGGCAGGTACAAGGCAAAGCTTTGCCTTCCCCCCGATTTCGGTGCGGGAAGGAGCGGGAAGCTCGTTTTGGTCACCGCCGTAACGCCGACAAGCGCAGGTGAGGGCAAGACGACCGTCACCATCGGTCTTGCCGACGGGCTGCGGCGCTTGGGCAGATCTGCTGTGCTCGCTCTGCGTGAGCCGTCGCTCGGCCCCGTATTCGGGCTAAAGGGCGGTGCAACGGGCGGCGGTATGTCACAGATAGTGCCGATGGAGGACATTAACCTCCACTTTACCGGGGACATCCACGCAGTCGGCGCCGCAAGCAATCTTCTTGCCGCAATGCTCGACAATCATATTCAGCACGGAAACGCACTCGGCATTGACATAGGCAGCATATGCTGGAAGCGCTGTGTGGATATGAACGACAGGCAGCTTCGATGCATTGTGGACGGCCTCGGCGGCAAAGCAAACGGCGTCCCCCGTGAGGACGGCTTTGACATCACAGTCGCAAGCGAGATCATGGCGATACTCTGTCTTGCCTCGTCGCTGCACGATCTGAAGGAGCGCCTTGCCCGCATCGTCGTTGCCTTCGACACCGAGGGCAGACCGGTCACCGCCGCCGATCTGAAGGCGGTCGGCGCAATGGCGGCGCTCTTGAAGGACGCAATAAAGCCCAACCTCGTCCAGACGCTTGAGGGCACGCCAGCCATCGTCCACGGCGGACCCTTTGCGAATATCGCACACGGCTGCAACAGCATTATCGCAACCAGAACCGCACTCGCTCTCGGCGACTACGCCGTCACGGAGGCGGGCTTCGGCGCAGACCTCGGTGCGGAGAAGTTTTTCGACATAAAGTGCCGCACGGCAAATCTTTCCCCCGCAGCGGTCGTTTTGGTCGCAACCGTCCGTGCGCTGAAGATGCACGGCGGCGTGCCGAAAAATGAGCTTTCGCAGGAAAACGTCGCCGCCGTAGTGCGGGGGCTTCCGAACCTCATGCGCCACGCTCGGAATATTCGTGAGGTCTACGGGCTGCCCTGCGTCGTTGCGGTAAACCGCTTCCGCACTGATACGGACGATGAGGTGGACGCAATTGTCTCCGTCTGCCGCCAAAAGGCTCTGAGCGCCGTCGTCGCCACCGTCTGGGAGGACGGCGGCAAGGGCGGTGAAGCGCTGGCTGAAGAGGTCATGCGGCTATGCGAGGAGAAAGCCGACTTCCGCTATTGCTACGAGGGCTCTCTCTCCGTCGCCGAGAAGGTAGACGCCGTTGTAAGGCGTATCTACGGCGGCAGCGGCGTTGTTTTTTCGCCCGCTGCGCAAAAGCAGATAGACAGGCTCACGGCTTTGGGCTTTGCTGGGCTTCCCGTCTGCATTGCGAAAACGCAGTACAGCTTTTCCGACGACCCGAAGAAGCTCGGTGCGCCGGAGGACTTCACCGTCTCGGTGCGAGGCGTCAGGCTTTCCGCCGGAGCGGGCTTCATCGTCGCTCTCACGGGTGACGTACTGACCATGCCGGGACTTCCCCGTGTCCCCGCCGCCGAGGGCATCGACGTCACCGACGACGGCGTCATCAGCGGTCTGTTTTGAGAATTAAAAAATACCACAGCTTCTCAGGAGGCTGTGGTATTTTTTCTCGGACCGATGCCCTTACTTTTCAGATACGCAAGGAAAGCGCCCGCCGCCGGAGCGGGGTCGCTCATGGATGCGATACCGACCTCCACGAGCTGCGGCGGAGAGAGCGGAAGAATGCTCACACGCCCCTTAAAGTCGTCGCTGTTCAAGGCGTTATTCATTGCAATGCCAAGCCCCGCCTCGACCATGTAATAGCCGGAAGCGCTGTCCGAAACGCAAAACTGCGTGTTCGGACTGAGACCGACGCTTTCAAACAGCCTGCTGTTGTCGCTCTCGGAGCCGAGTCCGAAAAGAATGTCTATATACGGCTCTACGGCGAATGACTCAAGCTGTACGGCAGGAAGCCCTGCAAGCGGCGACGAGGAGGGCACCCACGCTTTAAGCTCGTCACGGCAGAGCGGTAACCATTCGCAGTCGCCCTCCCTCCTGCTTATGAGGCACAGGTCAAGCTCACGGTTTTGCAGCGCCTGCATAAGTTCGCTGCTGCCGCCGTGGCGCAGGCGCAGGCTGATCCCCGGATGCAGCGCCCGAAACTCCGAAATGCGTTCACAAATGCTGCCGTAGTATGCGCTGTATGCGCAGCCGACGGTCACGGAGCCGGTGTCGAGCTTGCGTATGCTCCCCGAAAGCTGAAGGCAGACCTCGCCCGAAAACACGAAGCTGCGCAAAGCGCCAAGCATCCTTTCGCATTCCGGGGTCGGCTCAACGCCGTCGTGCTTCCTGTAAAACAGCCGAAAGCCCAGCTCCTTTTCCATTGCGGCGACGCTTCGGCTCACGCCCGATGCGGTGTAGTTCATCTCCTCGGCGACGGCTGAGATGTTCCCAAGCTCCGCCACTCGCAGAACGGTCTTGCAGCGTTCAAGCTCCATTTTGTCCTCCTTTACCTTGACTGTTTGTCATATTCATGTTGATTATGTTTCGCTTTACTCAAAGCATACGCGATGTTTTAATAATTGTCAACAAGCACACGGAGGTCTCGGCATGAAAGTCGCAAGTCTCACTTCGGGTTCGGTGAGCGGGGCGTTTCTGCGTCTCACCGCACCGCTCATCGTCGGCAACATACTTCAGCAATTTTACAACACCGTTGACGCCTTGGTGGTCGGCAGATTCGTCGGCGAAAACGAGTTTGCCGCCGTCGGCATCGCAAGCTCGGCAATGAATCTGTTTCTGTTTGCGGCGGTCGGCGCCTGCATCGGAATATCCGTCATCCTCGCCCAGCTCTACGGTGCAGGTGACCTCGACGCCTTTCGGCGGGAGCATTACACCGCCTTCGTCGGCGGTCTTGCGATCTTCGCCGCAGCGGCAATACTCGGCTGTCTTTCCTCGCCGCTGCTTTTAAAGGCGCTGCAAACCCCGACGGAGCTTGAGTGCGCGACTGAAATTTACCTCATTACGGTGCTCGCTGCCCTCCCCGCCTCATACGCATACAACTTCTATTCGGCGCTGCTGCGCTCCGTGGGCAAGGTCTGTGCAGCGCTGGTGATACTTGCGCTCTCCGTCGCCGCAAATCTTCTGCTTGCGCTGCTGTTTATAACCGTTTTCGATTGGGGCATCTTCGGCGCTGCGGGAGCGACCTTCGTTGCTCAGTACGCCGCTGCCGTCGCAAGCAGGCTCTATCTCAAAAAGCGTATGCCGGAGCTGATGTTTGAGGGCGGCGACAGGCACTTTGACAAGGCGCTTGCCCGCAAGACTCTGAGCTTTGCGGGCGTCACCGCCCTGCAGCAGACGGGGCTGTACCTCGGCAAGGTCTGCGTTCAGGGTGCGGTAAACGCCATGGGAACGCCGTACATATCCGCCTACACCGCCACCACGAGGATAGAGGGCTTTGCCAACTCCTTCGGCGACAGCGGTGCCTCCGCCGCCTCCGTTCTCGTGGCTCAGAACTACGGTGCGCACGACAAAAAGCGTGTAAAGCGCAGCGCCGCCGTGAGCTTTGCGATGCTCTCGGCGCTCGGTGTTCTGTCCTCACTCGTGCTGTACTTCTCAGCCGCTCCCCTATGCCGCTTCATGCTCGGAACGGGCGCCGGCGAAAGCTTCACTCAGGCTCAGGAGTATATTAAAACCGTTGCGCTTTTCTATGTGCTGTGCTTTACGGGCAACGCCTTTGCTGGATACTTTGACGGCATCGGCAAAATGCGTGTCAGTATGTTCGGCTCACTGGGGCATATCGCCATGCGCATCGTGCTGTCATGGCTGCTTATCGCTCGCATGGGACTTTCCGCCGTCGCACTCGCAACGGGCATCGGCTGGACTGCGGTGAACGTTTTCTGGCTCGTGAAGTACCTGCGTTCGCAAAGGGAGACCGAAAGCAAAAAGACGTGATTTTGCGCTTTTCTTGTCCGCCCTCGGTGTAAGAGAAAAAACAGCGGCGGCAGCATATGAAAGCCATGTAAGCAGGCGCTTCGCCACTCCCTCACACCCCACTGCTGCGTATTGAATTTTACCTGTTGCGTTTGCTTTTACATGGTTTTTTGACAATCTGAAAAAACCGTTGGCATGCCAACGGTTTTTGTATTATCTCGTTATTTTGCTTCCGGTGCCAAGGATGCCGCTCTCTCCTCGCAGAGTATTGCAGCAAGGGATATGCCGATCAGCGGCAGGTTGCACCACGCTCCCTTTATGCCGAACGACCGCACCGAGAAAAAGCTGGCGACCGCTCCCAAGTGAAACGCAAGAAGCGTCATTCCGTAGAAAAACGCCTTGCCGAGATGCTTTCTGTTCCCGTCATTCAAATACTCCGCAACCGCAAGCGTTGCCTGCTTTGTGTTGTTTGTGGAGAAAATGCACGAGCTGCTGTAGCCTCTTGCACCCGAAAATGCGCTCCACTGGAAGCTCATCGCAAAAAAGATCGGGTACAAAGCGACGAAGCCCAACACGCTGTCCGGCAGCAGTCCGAGAACTATTGCCGCAGCTGCATCGACAACCGGAACCGCTCGCTTTACGTTAATTCCGAAACGGTGTGGCAAAAATACCGTCAGCATGATACCGCTGAGATAAATCAGCAGTCCTCCGAGATGGAGCAGTATCGCCCTCGGTTCACCGCGCAGTGTTGCCATCAAAAGTTCCAAAAGGTTCATTGTCTGTGCGTTTGCCATCATATCGCTGTGGCAAAGCATGGCGTACGCCCCGAAAAAACCGCCTACTGCGGAAAGCGACAAATGTCGGTAAAAGTCCGGCTTTAAGTTTTCCTTCATCAAATCGCCCCCCGTCAGCTTAAACAGGCTCAATTATAGCACTTCTTTTTTGAAATGCAAGCAATGAAAAAGCGGCTTCTCGCTTACAAGAAGCCGTTTTTTCATTTACGAATATGTTCATATGTCTTTATTCTCGCCAAAGCACGGTGCATGCTCAGCTCCGCACGACGATGGTCAAAGTTTTCGTTTTTCGCCGCAATGCGCTGCTTTGCACGCTCAAGCGACGCCTGCGCACGGGCGATGTCGATGCTCTCGGCAAGCTCTGCGCTGCGGGCGAGTATGATAAGCTCGTTTCCGGCAACGCTCAGAACACCGCCGGAAATTGCGACGTAGTGCTTCTCACCGTCCATGGTGTAGCTCACGACACCCTCTCTCAGAGCGCCGAGCATCGCCGCATGACCGGGGAGCAGACCTGCGTCGCCGTCGGTGAGCGGAACGCCGACATAGCTTACGTTCTCGTCGCAGATCGTGCCGCCTGCGGTGACAATCTGAAGGTGGATCAGTTTAGCCATGGCTCACATCTCTCTTTGCTTTTTCAGCACATCGTCGATGGTACCCGCCATAAGGAACGCCTGCTCGGGTATCTTGTCGCAGTCACCGCCGAGTATTGCCTGGAAGCTGCGTATGGTGTCCTCCATGCGAACGTACTTGCCCGGAGTGCCGGTAAAGACCTCGGCAACGTGGAAGGGCTGCGACAGGAAGCGCTGTATCCTTCTCGCGCGGTTGACGACCGCCTTGTCGTCTGCGCTCAGCTCGTCCATGCCTAAAACGGCGATGATGTCCTGGAGATCCTTGTACTTCTGAAGCACGGACTGTACCTCACGGGCGGTGTCGTAATGCTCACGTCCGAGGACGTTCGGGTCGAGAAGTCTTGAGGTGGAATCGAGAGGATCGACTGCGGGGTATATGCCCAGCTCGGAAATGGCACGGCTCAGAACCGTCGTCGCATCGAGGTGCGCAAAGGCGGTTGCGGGAGCGGGGTCGGTTAAGTCGTCGGCGGGAACGTAAATTGCCTGTACCGAGGTAACGGAGCCGTTCTTCGTCGAGGTGATGCGCTCCTGAAGTGCGCCCATTTCGGTCGCCAGCGTCGGCTGATAGCCGACTGCGGAGGGCATACGCCCGAGCAGTGCCGAGACCTCGGAGCCTGCCTGCGTGAATCTGAATATATTGTCGATGAACAGCAGCACGTCCTGACCCGACTGGTCACGGAAGTTCTCCGCAATGGTCAGTCCCGACAGCGGCACACGGAGTCTCGCTCCGGGCGGCTCGTTCATCTGACCGAACACCAACGCCGTCTTGTTTATGACGCCGGACTCCGTCATTTCGTTCCAAAGGTCGTTGCCCTCACGACTGCGCTCGCCGACGCCCGCAAACACGGAGTAGCCGCCGTGCTCGTATGCGACGTTGCGGATAAGCTCCTGAATGAGGACAGTCTTGCCGACGCCTGCGCCGCCGAACAGGCCGATCTTGCCGCCCTTTGCATAGGGTGCAAGAAGATCTATGACCTTAATGCCGGTCTCAAGTATCTCGGTCGCCGGGGTGACCTCGGTAAATTCGGGCGCTTTGCGGTGTATGGGCAGTCGCTGCGCCTCGACGGGACCCTTTTCGTCGATAGGCTCGCCGACAACGTTGAACATGCGGCCGAGCGTCGCTTCGCCGACGGGGACCGTCACGGGGGAATCGGTGTCCACGGCACGGCAGCCTCTCTGCATACCGTCGGTCGAGAACAGGGAGATGCAGCGCACCGTGTTGTCGCCGAGGTGCTGCACCGCCTCCATGGTCACCTTGCGGTCGGGAAGCTCGACCTCTATTGCGTTGTATATCTCTGGCATTTTCCCGGAGGGAAACTGTACGTCCACAACGGGCCCTATGACCCTTCTGACGATTCCGTTTTCCATGTATTTACCTCCTGTGTGTGAGGATGCTTACTTCTTCTTTTTAAGTGCCGATGCGCCGCCGACGATCTCGGAGATCTCGGTTGTAATCGCCGCCTGCCTTGCCCTGTTGAGTGCAAGACTGAGCGAGTCGATGAGGGTCTTGGTGCTGTCGGTCGCAGCGGTCATTGCGGTCATTCTGGAGGAGTGTTCACCGCACTTTGCCTCCAGCATCACGCTGTACACCTTGTTGTTTATATAAAGCTGCATGACGCTTTCCAAGACCTCGGACGCATCGGGTGCGAAGATATAGTCCTTGCCCGCTGCGTTTTCACGCAGCTTTTCCGGCTTTGCGGGCAGAAGCTGCGTCTGCGTCGGCTCCTGCCGGAGCGCCGAAATATAGTGCTGGTAGACGAGGTGTATCTCGTCCGTCTCGTCGTTTAAATACAGCTCTTTCAGGTACTCGGAGATCTCAAGCGCCTCCATGCTGCTCGGCGTGTCGCTCAGCTCGGTGAAGCTTCTGCGCACCGGCAGCCCGCTCCTTGCGATGACGTCCTTGCCCCAACGTCCGCAGATGACGAGGCTTATGTCTCTGCCGTCATCCTCTGCGATGCTCTGCATGAAGTGCATAAGCGAGCTGTTGTAGACTCCGCAAAGCCCCCTGTTGCCGACAAAAAGAACATAGCAAACTCTTTTTATCTCCTTTTTCGGGGATATGAAGCGGTTTTCGGGTGCCGTGCTGCCGGAAAGGAGCGTGTCAAGTATCTCCTGACTTTTTTCGGCAAACGGCGTCATGGTCTGCATTGCGCTCTGCGCACGGCGCAGCTTCGACACGGCGACCATCTTCATTGCCTTGGTTATCTGCTGCGTGTTCTTGACGCTCTTTATCCTCGTTCTTATCGAACGCATATTCGCCATTTTTGCCCCTCCTTTCCGCTGCTGTCAATTATTAAAAGGTTTCCTTAAACTTGCGAATGTTGCTTCTGAGCTTCTCCTGCTGTTCGGCGGAAAGCTTCTTGCCGGACATGATCTCGTCGTGCAGTTCGGGATAATTGCGGTTTACGAAGGAGATGAGCTCCTCCTCAAAGCGGGCAATGTCCTCAAGCTCCACGTCGTCCGTAAAGCCCTCGGATGCCGCAAATATCGCAACGACCTGATCCGCTGCGCTCATGGGAGCGTACTGCTTCTGCTTTAGGATCTCCGTCATTCTTGCGCCTCTGTGCAGGGTGTCCCTCGTCGCCTTGTCAAGGTCGGAGCCGAACTGCGCAAAGCTTGCCAGCTCTCTGTACTGAGCAAGATCGACACGCAGTCTGCCTGCGACCTGCTTCATTGCGCCTATCTGCGCTGCGCCGCCGACTCTCGATACGGACAGACCGACGTTTATCGCCGGACGCACGCCGGAGTGGAACAGGTCGGTTTCGAGGAATATCTGTCCGTCGGTTATGGAGATAACGTTCGTCGGGATATACGCCGAAATGTCGCCCGCCTGAGTCTCGATAATGGGCAGCGCCGTCATGCTGCCGCCGCCTGCGTCCTCGCTGAGACGTGCCGCTCTTTCCAGAAGTCTGGAGTGGAGATAGAACACGTCGCCGGGGTAGGCTTCACGTCCGGGCGGTCTCTGAAGCAGCAGGGAAATTTCACGGTATGCCGCCGCCTGCTTCGACAGATCGTCGTACACGATAAGCACGTCTCTGCCGTCGTACATGAAGTACTCGCCCATTGCGGCGCCTGCGTAGGGTGCGATATACAGCATGGGAGCAGGCTCCGATGCGTTTGCGGCAACGACGATGGAGTAGTCCATGGCTCCGGTTTTGCGAAGCTTATCCACAACGCCTGCGATGGTCGATTCCTTCTGACCTATCGCAACGTAGATGCAGATAACGCCCTTGCCCTTCTGATTTATGATGGCGTCGAGTGCGATCGCCGTTTTGCCCGTCTGACGGTCGCCGATTATAAGCTCACGCTGACCTCTGCCGATGGGAACGAGGGCATCGATCGCTTTCAGACCCGTCTGCATGGGAACGGAAACGCTCTTTCTGTGCAGCACGCTCGGTGCGGGACTTTCGACCGCACGGAAGCTCTGCGCGTTGAGAGGACCCTTGCCGTCGATGGGCGTACCCATTGCGTCCACGACACGCCCTATCATGCAGTCGCCGACGGGAACCTCGATTATACGCCCGGTGCGGCGCACCTCGTCGCCCTCCTGAATGTGGCTGAAATCGCCCATCAGCACAACGCCGACGTTGTCACGCTCAAGATCCTGCACCATGCCCTTCAGACCGCCGGGGAACTCAAGCATCTCGCCCGCCATGACGTCCGCAAGACCCGACACACGGCAGATGCCGTCGCCGAGGGTCTCGACGGTTCCCGTCTGGAACACGTCTACCTTGGCGTCGGTCGCTCGGAGCTTGTTTCTTATCTCCTC
This sequence comes from Oscillospiraceae bacterium, assembly GCA_963625655.1. GTDB lineage: Bacteria > Bacillota > Clostridia > Oscillospirales > Oscillospiraceae > F23-B02. The sequence continues at coordinate 54,716 of CAVFTS010000003.1, read as the reverse complement.
CGCAACGGATATGCTCTCCTTGTCGCTCATGAGCGTATTGCTCTCGACGTCACGGGAGAGTCTGTCGAGCTGATGCGAGAGCGTTCCGTCGTACACGGTATCGCCGACCTGCATACGGACGCCGCCTATAAGCTCGCTGTCCACCTCGTTGCGGCAGCTTATAAAGGTCTCGCACAGTATGCGGGTGATGCGCTGCATCTCCTCATCGGAGAGCGGCTCTGCGCTCTTTATTGAAATGTCAAGTTTTTTCAGTTCGTTCATGTTCAAAATATCGCTCGGCATAGCCGATACCAAATCCTTAATCTGTTGGATAAACCGCTCGTTTAATGCCTGCTTCGACGCCTCAAAGCCACCGTCTTTCAGCACCTCGGAGGCAGTCTGCGCCACCTTGCGTATCGCATCGGCGGCAACCCTGCTCTGCATCTCCTTGCGGAGCTGCGGTTCGCTTTGCAGGGCGTTGTCTTTAAGGCTCTGCGCCTCAAGCTCGCCTGAGCGCTCGGTCTCCTGTTTGGTCATTTCCGCCTGGAGCCTTGCGTCCTCCATGAGCCTTGCTCTGCGTTCCTCGTTTTTAAGGCGGGCGCTTTCAATGTCGCCTTGGAGCGATTTTGCCCGCTCCTTTGCACATTCCGCCTCAGCAAGCTCACGGCTTATCTTTTCTCTCCTGCCGCCGAACATGTTTTTTATCATATTCCGGCAGATATAGCCCAAAGCGCCGAACAGAATGACAAAGTTAATAATTCTGTATACTATCTCATCCACCTGAGCGTTATCCCTCCTTTCACTGCGTTCTTAAATGCACCGGTGTCACTTTCCGGACTCCAGCACGCGGCGGCTAATCGCCTCGCCGTCGTCGCCGCCTTCGCCCAAAAGCCGCTCCGTGAGCAGCCCTACAAGCTCAGGCAGTTCGGCGTCCAGCTCCGCTCTCGTCTGTGTTTCCTCCGTACTTATGCGCTCACGGATCTGCTTATGCAGCGCCTCCGCCTCGGCATGAGCGCCGCCGAGAAGCTCCGCCTTTTCCTTTTCGGCATCGCTCCGTGCGTCTCCGATAAGCTCTCTTGCGGCGTTGCCGCTGAGAGCGAGCTCCTGCGCAAGCGCCTTCTCGTTTTCGGCAAGGGCTTTTTCGGCACGCTTGCCTTCATTAAGTCCCGCCTCTATGCGGGCGGAGCGCTCGTTCATAAATTTAAGTACGGGGTCATAGAGAAAGCGTTTAAGCAAGAACAGCAGCACAAAGAAGTTTATCACGGTCCATATAAACTCAGGCACACTTATCTCAAGGCCTACTACGTCTAAGACCAAGCTTCTGCACTCCCTTCAAAAATGGTGATCTGCTTCCCTGCCTCAGGGCATATTGCCGAGAATGATGAATGCAATAAGCAGACCGTAGATCGCAAGCGCTTCCATAAGACCCATTGCAAGGATCATCGTGGTCTGGAGCTTGCTGTGCATTTCGGGCTGACGTGCCATGGATTCAAGCGCCTTTGCCGCAGCAAGACCCTGTCCTATGCCGACGCCGATGGTGCTGAGTCCTATCGCCAGAGCAGCGGCGATCGCTATAAGTCCGTATACCAGTTCCATTTTGTTTCCTCCTGAAATGTATCGTAAAAATTATTCTTCTTCGGTTTCGGTCGCTTCGGCAACAAAGACCGCAAGCAGCATGGTGAATATCATCGCCTGAATGAGGCAGAACAGCAGGCTCAGCACATTCATGACGATCGGCAGAAGTATCGGGACCAGTCCGTAGAAGGTCTCCGTTACCTTTTCTTCGCCGTAGATGTTGCCGTAAAGTCGCAGAGCAAGCGACATCGGGCGGATAAACTGCTCAAGCAGAGTTATGGGCAAAAGCAGCGCCACGGGCTTTAAAAATGAGAGCAGGTAGCCCTTTAGACCCTTTGTCCTTATGCCCGTCGTGTGGATGGTGAAAAAGCCGATTATCGCAAGTGCTGCGGTGACGGCAAGCATCGAGGTCGGTACCGTAAACAGCTCGCCCGCACCGGGAAGCAGTCCCGAATAGTTGCACACGACTATGAGTATGAAAAACGTCGCAAATATGGGGAAATACTTCTTCGTGCGCTCGGTGCCGAGGACGCCCTCGATAAAGCCGAACAGCTTCGACACCGCCATTTCCGCAATGTTTTGCAGCACTCCGGGCTTGTCCTTCATCTTCCTCGTTGCGAGGATCGAAAACAGGACCAGCACCGCCATGATGACCCACATCGTCACGACCGTCGGCGTCGGCTTCAGAAAATTATTAAAAAATTCAGCCAAGCATATCTCCTCCGTTCTCCGTATCTACGGCATCGGTTTTGCTTACTTTGGCGGTCATGAGCTTCAAAAACAGAAGTCCGCAGACCGAAAGTCCGAGTGCGGCGGCGATGAGCGGCGCCGTGAATTTGACCTCAAGCAGCCGACACGCCCCGTACACGATACCGAGGCACAGTGCATCCAAAAGAAGCCTTGCGAAATTGACCGCCATGATAGCGGTAACGCTCGTTTTGCCGAGCGCCGACCTGCTCAGGCGGGAGTTTATGAACGCAGCGAGTGCACCAAGGAGCAGCGCTGCGGCACACATCGAAACAAGCTTCACGGGAAACACCTCAACATATAATTTGATTTAAAGCACAATACAATATATTTAACAACATTTTTATACAAAAAGCAATATTTAATTCTGCGTATTCTGTACAAATGCCTCGTAAATTTGTGATTATTTCTAAAAATATGAGCTTCGGAAACCGTCAAAGCCTCCGAAGCTCTCTTATCTTACCTTCCCGCAAGCATCGAGACTGCGTGACCGAGTGCAGGCATGACGGCGGAGAGATTTTCCCTCACCGCCTTATCGCTGCCGGGGAGATTTATGATGAGCGCATTGTTGCGCACCCCGGCGACAGCCCTCGTGAGCATCGCCCTCGGCGTTATGTCGAGGCTGTAGTGCAGCATCGCCTGCGGGATCGCCGGTATCTCCCGTTCGATGATGTCGAGCGTCGCATCCGGCGTCACGTCCCTGTGGGAAAGTCCCGTGCCTCCCGTCGTGATGACGAGGTCTGCGCAAAGCTCGTACTCGCACTTTATAAGCTCCGCCGAGATCGTGTGCCGCTCGGCGGGGACTCCCGCCGTGTATATTATTTCAAATCCGGCGCTTTGCAGCATCTCCGCCGCTGCGTCACCGCCCTTGCTCGCTGCATCTCCGACCGTTATTATCGCTGCCTTGTAAGCCATAACCGCACCTCGCTTATACAATAATATATTACGCACTTTGATAATATCTTATTTTCGCCCCCGTGTAAATAGCGCTTTGGCTTGCCACGGGGTTGAAAAAATGCTATGCTGTAAAAAAACGAAAGGTGCCGATAAAATGGAACACAAATATACAGACAGGCTGCTCGACTTCATTCAGGCATCACCGAGCTGCTTTCACGTTGTCGAAAACTTCGCAGGGGCGCTGAGCGTCCTCGGCTACACCGAGCTTTCGGAGTCACGGAGCTGGGAGCTTCGGCACGGCGGCAAGTATTTTGTTCGCCGCAACGGTTCCTCGATCATCGCCTTCCGCATCCCGGAGGGTGAGCCCTCCGGCTTTATGATGGCGGCGGCGCACAGCGATTCCCCCACCTTCAAGGTCAAGGAGAACCCCGAAAAGCCCTCGGACGCATACGTTCAGCTCAACACCGAGAAGTACGGCGGTATGCTCATGGCGACGTGGTTTGACAGACCGCTCAGCGTCGCAGGGCGTATCATCGTAAGCGAGGGCGGCAGGCTCAAGACGAAGCTCGTGAATGTTGACCGTGACCTGCTCGTAATTCCGAGCGTTGCGATACACATGAACCGCACCGCAAACGACGGTATGAAGTACTCCGCTGCGGTCGATACCCTGCCGCTGTACGGTACCGCCGAAAGCGCAGGAAGCTTTTTAAAGCTCGTTGCGGAGAGCGTCGGCGTCGAGAAGGAAAGCATAGTCGGCACCGATCTGTTCCTGTACTGCCGAGGCAGGGGTACGAGCCTCGGCTTCGACGGCGAGCTTATTCTCTCCCCGAAGCTTGATGATCTCCAGTGCGCCTTCGGCTGCATGGAGGGTTTTACGGCTTCGCAGGAAAGCGAGGCGATCCCCGTGTGCTGCGTGTTTGACAACGAGGAGGTAGGCAGCGCAACGAAGCAGGGCGCTGCGTCCTCGCTTCTGCGTGATACCCTACGGCGCATCTGCCTGTCGCTGGGCTGCGATGAGGAGCGCTATCGCATGCTGCTTGCGCAGAGCTTCCTCGTCTCCGCCGACAACGCTCACGCAAAGCACCCGAATCACCCGGAATATTCAGACTCCCTCAACTGTCCCGTCATAGGCGGCGGCGTAGTCGTGAAGTACAATGCGAATCAGCACTACACGACCGACGGCGTTTCCTCTGCCGTGTTCAGGAGCATCTGCGCCGAAGCGGGCGTCAGGGTACAGAGCTTTGCAAACCGCTCCGACATGGCGGGCGGCTCCACGCTCGGCAGCATCGCCAACGTGCTTGTGCCGGTAAAGACCGTGGACATCGGGCTTGCGCAGCTTGCCATGCACTCGGCGTGGGAGACCGCCGGAGCGCAGGATTTTGACGATCTGTGCGGGCTTATGACGCATTACTTTTCACGGAGCCTGCACGAGGACGAAGGCGGCATAACGATACTGAGCTGATGCGTCGTCGAGCATCGTTTCCTGTGTTTGCGCAGCAAGTTCGACTCTGCGATAAAAAAATATTGACAAGCGCCATCACGTCTGCTAAAATAACTCTTGCGTTTGGGGGTATAGCTCAGCTGGGAGAGCGCTTGAATGGCATTCAAGAGGTCAGCGGTTCGATCCCGCTTATCTCCACCAAAGAAAAGTACTGAAATTAGGCTAAAACAGCTTGATTTCAGTACTTTTTTGCGTTTTCTATAACTTTTTGGTTGAATTCACTTCATTGCAAAAATTGGAGAAATAGCATAAAAATCGATAAAATTTCGCTCTATTGCTCACGCTGTTGCTCACTTAAATTGAGTCCGTGATTTTACGGAGATCGTTGTAATTTATATCCTGATAGTAACGGAGCATCTCACCGCTTGTATGTCCGATAAGCTCAAGCTTATCCTTGTCCGCACCCCTCACTCGCTTCATCAGCGTGGCGAAGGTGTGCCGGCATGAGTGCGGAGTATAAGTATAAAACTTCTTGCCGTCTCTTTCCACCATCGGGTTATCGATTCCGCATTGCGAAAGCACATTGTAGAAAAGGTCCCGGTAGCGTGAAGCGGTATAAGTTTTTCCATTCGAATCTGTAAAAACTGTTCCGGGAGTCTTGACGAGATTATCTATAAACGGTTGGATCTTCGGAGAGACGGTGACGGTGCGGTCTATGCCTGCCTCGGTTTTCGAGCCATGCACAAATGCTTTCTCTGTTGCGTTATAGTGTTCCGATCTGAGAGATATAAATTCAGACGGACGGAAACCTAAGTAGCATTGGCAGAGGATATACTCTGCCCCGAACACAGAGCCAACGTGCGCCCATAGCTTTTCAATCGCATCATCGGGCAATGCCGATTTACTGCCGCTCTCCCCATTAGTCACCTTCAGGTACTGCGCAAGGTTTAAGGTGGCAATATGCCTCGGTATTGCATACTTGTACATCAGTCCGCAGAGCGCTCTCATGTTCTCCTGTGTCCGTCTCCCCTTCGGGCATTCGTCAATGCATTCTTGCAAGTCATCGATATCGATCTCGGCGAACGGTATGCTGTAGATCGGTTTAAAGTATTTACACGCTGCCTTGTAACAATCGATTGTGCTTTTCCCTGCATGGTGCGTAGGCAGCCATGCTTCGTAGAGCTGAGTGAAAGTGAAGTTCTTCGGTTTTCGTCCCGATTCCTGTCTGAGCTTCGGGAGATACTCCAAAGCATCACGTTTTGTCTTGAAGCCGCCTTTGGTCCGTGTAGTTTTGTGAGTCTTACCGTCCGCATCCACGGTGTACCCCACGATCACGGCTGCCATCCACTTATCCCCTCGGCGGTACACGCTTCCCGTACCATTGCCTCGGTTCTTCGGTTTTCTCCCTGCCGATGTCACACGGCAGCCGCATATGTGGCAGAAGTTCGAGCCTTCCGCAAGTTCAGCTTTGCATTTTCGGCATTGCATCGTTATTCCCCCTTTTAACTTCGCCTGTGCCGTTTTCGGGGCATGGGATATCAAGAATTACATCCGCAAGTGTAACGGCATGGACGCTGTTGTGGCGCTTCCTGTGGCGCTTTGGTAAAATAGCGCACATACACATAGTATCAGAAGATAAACGGGAATACAATACTGAAGTTGAGAAGGGAGAAACAAATCATGACAAGCGAGGAGAGACGAATGCTTGAGGTGGAGATCGGGAAGCGCTTGACTGCGGCAAGTGAAAGTGATCTGTTAGTTGTGTATTGGTATCTTGTATCTGAATGAGGCATGGAAAAAGAGGAGCGCCTGACCGTCAAAGGTCGGGCGCTTCTTCTTTTATGCTGTTGTAGATGTTCTCAAGCAGTTCCCATTCGGGAGAGTCGGACGAGAACCGCAAGAGTGCGGTTATCGCACGAGTGCGGAACGCTTCGGGGCGATCCGACATTAGACTTTTGAAAAGCTTTGTCATCTCCTCTTCACGGGAAGGTGCTGAGAACGCTTCGCCGACACCTGTGCGTAGCCACAATTCGTTGACACCTGTTTTCTGCGTCATAAGTTCAATGATGGCATCAGTCGGGGCATTCTCTCCTGATTCCCATTTCTGTACTGCGGACTTAGAAACTTTAAACATATTCCCAAAGTCGGTTTGGTTTTTGCCTATCGATGTCCGAACGAATTTTATACGTTCTTTCATGGTATCCCTCCTTTCGCAAACACAATAACACAGGTGTCGTTAATCGTCAAGAAGAAAAGCGCATTAAATGCGCAAAAAGGTGTTGACAAAGCACATTTAGTATGCTATATTGAGCGTAGTTAATGTGTTTTGCGAAACACATCATCTGTGTATCAAGGAGGTGAAAGCGTGAGCGAGAAAGAAAAAGCAATGTGCGAGAAAATCTCTAAGCTGCCGCCTGAGCTTCAGGAAAAATTCCTCGATAAGGTCGACGGCGCCGTTATGGCTTTGGATTTGCTCGATGCAAGAAAGGAGAAAGACAATGACTCTAAAGGAAATTGCATGTTTGGGGTTAAACTCAACACGGGCAACGGGAGTAAAGCCGTACCGCTCATAGGTATTAACCAGCTTTTCGCCGTAGCAGTCTAACTTTACACCGCCTGCTGCTATAGCTTGCGGCATAACGCCGTCCATTGCGTGAGCTGTTTTGTTCAAAGCCCTGTTTTTAAAAACCGCTTCAATGTCTCCGTCGGGCGTTATTGCAAAACCAATCGTGCCGTTTGCATCGGCAAACAGTTGCTTTCCTTGCAGTTTATCCGCACTTTGAGGTGTGACCGCCCAACCGTTTCGCACGTCTGCCTCTCTCGCCGATGCAAGAGCATCAGAAAAAGCGGCACCGTCGGCAGAGTAATCTACTAACTCCGCTGCGACAACACCGCTGTCTTTCAATGCGTCCTTAACGCTTTGCGTTAAATTCCTTCGAGAAAGTACTTGATTTCCTCGTCCGACTCGCCCATTTTCCGTGCGTTCTCCACCAATGTCAAGTCGCTCGGAAACATCGTTAACCAGTCCTCTATCCACTCTGTTGCCGTCATTGAGCAAACCTCCTTGAACGTCATCGTTTATATTTTCAGTATAATTGCGGATTGCGGTGTTGTCAATATTCAATTGTGATCTTGCCGTATTTGCGGCTTCCGCTTGCGCTATTGCCTTTTCGCTGGCTTGTATCGTAGCCTCTGCTTGTGCGATCTCTTGTGCAGTTGGCTGTGCTTCGGTTTGCTGAACCGTGGGTGCGGTCTTGCCGTTCTCGGTTGCTTCTCTGACCGCCGCAGTCACCGCCGATTCGCTCGTGTCAACCCCGCCTGTCTGTCGGAGGCTGTTAAACGCAAGCGTGATGCCCGCCTTTGTACCTTCCGTTGCTTGCGCAAACAGAGTCCGAACATCCGCAACGTTGCTCGTGGAGTTGTATGCCGCTTGTGCCGCAAGCGCCTGCTGCAACAGCTCCGCACGTCCATGTACTAAGTCTCTCGCCTTCTGTTCGCTCGGTCTCTGTGCAAGCTTGTTCTGCACAAGATTTGCGCCGCCGCCGAGAAGTCCGACAAAGCCGCCGAGAAGTCCGTCATACACAATGTCCTCAAGATCGAGCTTGTACGAATCCTCAAGTCCGAAAGACTGCTTGTATTCAAACCCACGGAAACGTACTCGGTATACTATTCGCTGTCTACGCTTGCGGACGGGAGACTGACAACTGCGTTTTATCTGAATGCAGTCAACCGCAACGTGGGGTGTGACGAGACGTGCCGAGCTGTCGGAGCTAACAACAAGGTGTATACGTTCTGCGGCGGCAAGCTGTACGAATGGGCATCAACGAATACAACGGGCAACATCACGGCTGACGACAGAAACACAAAGGTCGTAAGCGATAGAGTGGATAGCACATTCACTTATCTGCGCACCATCAGCAAGCGGCTTTTATTCAATATCGCAACGCAAGAGCTGATATGCATCGCAAGCGAACAGGCGGTGATAGCTTCGTCCATGTATATCCAGTCATATTCCTGTCCCTGATACTCTTCCGATGCTTGTCCGTAACTGTTGAAGTGTCCAAGTTTTATCGTCGAACCGTTGATGAAGTAGTATGTGTGCGTCTGCGAATTGTACTCCGCAAGCGTACTCGGTATCAGTTTCTTGAATGGCTCTACATAGTTGCCTTGCAAATCCGTGTACCGCCGCCTCACTATCAGTATCTTGATGCCACCATTAGTCAACGCACCATACACCGAATCTATCCGTACCGCATGGCTCTTGCCACCACCCCTCGCTCCGCCAAACGCACAATACAATTTCTCGCTTCGTAGAAACCGCTCTTGCTTCTCGTTTAACTGCCCAAGGTCTACCGCCGTGTTCCTCGCTCTCGCCGCTTGCTTCGCTTTACTCGCTTTCCCCGTCTTTCTCACCACCCCTTCTTCAAGGGTGCGGCTTCCGCTTCCTTACGTCACCGCACCCCCAAACTTTATCCGCTCTGTGAGTTTGCGTGGCTTTGAATTACTTTGACCCCGCCTTGCACGGTCGCTTCCCCCACTAAACTTTTCCGAGGCTTTGAAATTTTTCCCTCACCCCGTTCTCTTTACCCACCCCCCATATTTGTAGGTGGGTGTCCTCTTATGGCAGGAGTGGCAGGACTCGAACCTACATCACAGGAGTCAAAGTCCTCTGTACTACCCTTGTACTACACCCCTATCTCTACAGTTGGTTTACTACGCTTGTGTATATATCCCTATAGGCTTATCTGAACACCACCGTCTGTTTTGTAGCACCCCCCCTCCCCCTACATAGGAATCGGTAGTGGATGGTACACATCATCATCCTCGTGACGGCGGCTCTCTCCCCACCACCGGAGGCGGCAATGATACAGTTTCTACGTCTCTTGCTGTAACTTCTCGAAGTGGATAATCATGCATCAGCTTTGCATCGAAACCATGAGTTATTAAACAAAATAACAATTATGTGCAATATCCGAAACGCTGAACCCATTGATAAATCAAGGTTTTTCGTTTATGCATAATATTCACTCAGGCAAAATGCCTGAATTCTATCCCCGGTGGACAGGAACCATGACTATTTATCCATCTTCGTAGGAGCGCTGTAGTCGTCCCCGGCGGACGTTTTTAGTTGAATCGTAATTGGTACGTCGCCGCCTTTGAGTGCATAATCCTGGCGGTCGCTGTATCCGCCGTAGTCCTCCTGTTTTAACAGGAAGATTGCCCCTGTCGGTTTATTGCTCGTCACAGCTTGTCGGCTGATGGCTGCCTCCATGCGCAAATCAGCTTTTTTTAGCGCCCTATATAGTCTACTTCTATTCTCTATATTTCTCCTATAATCTATATCATATCTATACTTAGTATTATCTATATTAGGAGGAGTAGAGTATAAAGAATACTGTTCTTTAGATAAGTCTATATAGAGTAATAAATCTGGTTTAAGAGGAAGAATATTCTGTTCTTCACAATTCGCAAAGTACTCTTCAATGCGCTCTTCGAGAGCTTTTACTGAGCGTTTTTTACTGCCTTCCATGTAATTTTTCCTCCTTCCGCTTTTGGTATCGGTTTTGTTATGCCCATCTTATCAAGAATGTCAAGTAAAAATACTTTACAAAACAGACGATTTTCTGCTCCCGGTGGACGGATCGCCGACTTCAAGCTCAATCTTCGTGTGCATCTTGCACAGTTTTGCTACTGTGCTTTTGTGCAGCCATACAAATGTTGCTTTGAGGGCTTGACATACTGCATCGAGTATGAGAATATATAGCCACACAGGGCGAGACGCCCGGAAAGGAGTTGTACAGAATGGGACAGACCGACAGCCAGTTTAAAGCGTTTATCCGCTTTGTTCTTGACGCTCTGCGCGAAATCGCATCGGAGACGGACGAGGCGAAGCGAGCCGCAAAGATGGAGAAGGTTCTTGACAATCTGCAAAAGACTTTAGAGGACTAACAAACGTGGGGCGGGCAACCGCCCCACCAAAAAGGAGTTGAACACCACGCCGAGAAAGACCACCACAAGCACGGAAGTAAAACGCCGATATAATGATCGGGTTTACTGTAAGGTGCAAGCCGAGCTGCCACGGGATACAGTAACGGCCTTTAAGACTAAGTGCCGGGAGCAAGGCATATCACAAGCAAGCGTCTTGCTTGAAGCAATTGAAACCTTTTTAAGGGATACCTAATCCCTCCGTTACGACACGGACGCAGATCTGATAGCATACGTTGAAGCGCACAAGGAGAGGGACGGCACAACGGAGATCTTCCGAGCGGCATTGCAGATGCTCGTTGACAGCGAGAAAACCGAAGATTGAAAGGAAAAGAGGCGGAGCTATTCTCCGTCTCTTTTTGAATTCTATTACTTACACGTTGCTCACAAAATCCCGCAAAGCATTGAGAATAAAGGGTTTTCTTTTGTATGGCATTCAAGAGGTCAGCGGTCTCCGCTGTGGCCGGTCACCCCGTGACCGATGCCTTCAGCGGTTCGATCCCGCTTATCTCCACCAAAGAAAAGTACCGAAATTAGGCTAAAACAGCTTGATTTCGGTACTTTTTTGCGTTTTCTATAACTTTTCAATTGAATTCACTTCATTACAAAAATTGGAGAAATAGCATAAAAATCGATAAAATCTTGTTCTATTACAGCACTCATATGGCAAAAGAGACGGAGAATAACTCTGCCTCTTTTCATTTCAATCCTCAGTTTTCTCGCTGTCGACCAGCATCTGCAATGCCCGCTCGGAAGATCTCCGTTGTGCCGTCCTTCTCCTTGTGCGATTCAACGTATGCTATCAGATCTGCGTCTGTGTCGTAACGGAGATTTAGCTGATAGATTTTGTAATTCGCTTTCTTCCAACGGTTTTTTACTTCGGTGCTTGTAAAAGTTTTTCGAGCCATATTTTTCTCCTTTCGGGCTTTTATCCAATTTATCATGTTGCCCCGCCGCCGTCAATCTTTTTACCGTATCCGTTCATTTCCTTAAGAATATGCCCGTCGCTATCGCAAAACTCAATGTGACTTTTTTGCACGCTTCAAAACACGCTACGTTTTTTGTGAAGCGTTGCTTCACGAAAAACTTCGCTACCCCCTCACGCTCCCCCTGCTGCGTATTGAATTTTACCTGTTGCGTTTGCTTTTACATAGTTCTTTGACAGTCTGAAAATACCGCTGTGATCATACGATCGCAGCGGTATTTTTTCACGTTGTTTTCAGTATTCAAAGCTGCCGCGGTAGACCTCGGTAGCGTCACCGAGCAGGCTCACTCCGCCGTCGGTGTAGTTTACGGTCATTTCTCCGCCGAGCAGACTTACGGTAACGTCACTGCCCTTGTCGCAGCAGCCTGCCTCGCAGGCTGCTATGACCGCCGCACAAGCGCCGGTGCCGCAGGCAAGCGTTTCGCCGCTGCCCCGCTCCCACACACGCATACGCAGCGTGTTCTTGTTCACAACACGCACGAACTCCGTGTTGATTCTCTCGGGGAAGGCGGGGGAGTACTCAAACATAGGGCCTATTTTTTCGAGCTCAAGTGCGTCTATCGCATCGCAGAACACCACGCAGTGGGGATTTCCGACTGCCACGCAGCTTACGAGGTATTCCCTTCCGCCGACGGTGAGCGGATAGTTTATCATTTTTTCACTGCTGCATACCGCCGGTATCTTTTCGGCACGCAGCTCCGCTCTGCCCATATCGACAAGTACGGAGCTCACCTTGCCGTCCCGTATGAACAAACGCAGACGGTGTATGCCGCTGCATGTTTCGACGCTGATATATTCTCTGCGGATATAGCCCTCGTCATACATGTATTTGCCTACGCAGCGGATGTTGTTTCCGGCCATCTTGCCCTCAGAGCCGTCACGGTTGAACGAGCGCATTTTCACGTCCGCCACGCTTGAGCTTTCAATGAGCACTATGCCGTCGCCGCCTATGCCGTAGTGCGGCTGGCAGAGGCTTACGCACAGCGATTCGGGACAGCTTATGCTGTTGTCAAAGTTTTCGATGAAGATATAATCGTTGCCGCAGCTGTGCATTTTCGTGAAGCCTATGCGGCGGCGCCACTTGCGCATGGCGTTTATATCGACAAGCTCGGTGCTGCTCTGGCTGTAGCGGCTCTCCATCATCTGTGCGAGAGCATTCGCCGTGTCAAGCGAGGTCAGGCAGGGGATGCCGAGCTGCATCGCGCGGCGGTGCAGGGAGATGTAGTCGCCCATCGTCGCATCCTTCACGGCACCCGTATAAATGATGTAGCACAGCTCGCCGCTTTCCATGAGACTGTGCAGCTCATCGCTTTCGGTCGCATTGTGAACGGACGTGACCTCTATGCCGAGGTCGGCTATGGCCTCCGCCGTGCCGACGGTCGCATACAGCTTCATGCCCATCCGGTAGAAGCGGCGTGCGAGCGAGATTATATCCTGATAGTCGTTCGTCTCAACGCTCAGCAGAACGCCCGGACGGCTGCCGCCGTGCAGCGAGGGTACACGGAAGCCCGCCGCAGTAAGTCCCTTGAACAGCGCCTCGGCCAGCGTTTTGCCGATTCCGAGCACCTCGCCCGTAGACTTCATCTCAGGACCGAGAATGGAGTTTGCGTCAGTGAGCTTTTCAAAGGAGAATACCGGCACCTTGACGGCAAAGTAGGGCGGAGTCTGATGCAGACCGCTGCCGTAGCCGAGATCCCGCAGCTTTGCGCCGAGCATGATCTTCGAGGCGAGATCTACCATCGGTACATCCGTTACCTTGCTTATATACGGCACGGTGCGTGATGCACGGGGGTTGACCTCGATGACGTACAGCTCGTCCTGATATATGAGGTACTGGATATTTACCAACCCCTTAGTGCCCAGAGCGAGCGCAAGCTTCTGCGAGCAGGCGCATATCTTGTCAAGATCCTTGTCGCTGAGATTATACGGAGGATACACGGCTATCGAGTCGCCGCTGTGAACGCCCGCACGCTCTATATGCTCCATAATACCGGGGATAAGCACACTCTCGCCGTCGGAGATGACGTCCACCTCTATCTCGGTGCCGGGCATGTACTTGTCAACGAGCACGGGATTTTCGATGCCGCCGGAGAGAATGGTTCTCATGTACTTTTCCGTCTGCTCCGGTGAACGGGAAATGGTCATGTTTTGACCGCCTATGACATAGGAGGGACGCAGCAGCACCGGATAGCCGAGCGTCTGAGCGGCACTTAGCGCCTCCTGAAGGCTGTTTACTCCGAAGCCCTTGGGACGGCTTATGCCGAAGCTTTCAAGCAGTGCATCGAAGCGGCTGCGATCCTCGGCAACGTCAATGCTCTCTGCCGAGGTGCCGAGTATGGCTATGCCGGACCTGTCGAGAAATTGCGTGAGCTTTATTGCCGTCTGACCGCCGAAGGCGACGACGACGCCCACGGGTTGCTCGACATTTATGATGTTCATGACGTCCTCCGGCGTGAGCGGCTCGAAATAGAGCCTGTCGGCGGTGTCATAGTCGGTGGAAACGGTTTCGGGGTTGTTGTTTACGATGACGACGTCATAGCCCATCTCACGCAGCGTCCACACGCAGTGTACGCTGCTGTAGTCAAACTCTATGCCCTGACCGATGCGGATGGGACCGGAGCCGAGCACCATGACGACGGGCTTTCCGCTGCGGCCGAAGGAACGTGCCTCGCAGTTCTTTTCGCAGCATGAATAGAAGTACGGCGTCTGCGCATCAAATTCCGCACCGCAGGTATCGACCATCTTGTAGCTCATGTGGAATTCCGGCAGGCTGTCTGCTCCGCTGAGCCTTTTGAGAGCGTCGTCCGTATAGCCGAGATTTTTGCCGCGCATATAAAGCGCCTCGCTCATACCTTCGCAAAGCTCCGCCTCGAAGTCGGCGAGGACCTTCAGCTTGTTAAGAAACCACGGGTCGATCTTGGTTATGTTATGTATCGTCTCAAGTGTAATGCCCGACTTTATCGCCTCAAACACCGTGAAGATGCGTCTGTCGTTCTGCTCGGCAAGGCGCTCGGTGACAGGCTTTGCGTTCAGCGGAGCGGCGTTGAGCGTGTCGAGAGATATCTCCGCACCACGCACGGCCTTCATAAGCGCCATCTCGAAGCCGGGGGCTATGGCCATGACCTCGCCGGTGGCCTTCATTTGGGTTCCGAGCTTGCGGCTCGAACCTGCAAACTTGTCAAACGGCCACTTGGGCAGCTTTACGACAACGTAGTCGAGCGTGGGCTCAAAGCAGGCGCAGGTCTTGCCGGTAATATCGTTTTTTATCTCGTCGAGGGTATAGCCGAGAGCTATGCGAGTGCTGATCTTCGCTATCGGGTAGCCGGTAGCTTTTGATGCCAAAGCAGACGAGCGCGAAACACGGGGGTTAACCTCGATGACGGCGTACTCAAAGCTGTCGGGGTTGAGGGCAAACTGACAGTTACAGCCGCCGACGATGCCGATCTCGGATATGATATCCAGTGCCGCCGAGCGCAGCATCTGATACTCCTTATCCGCCAAAGTCAGTGCGGGAGCCACGACTATCGAGTCGCCCGTGTGTATGCCGACGGGGTCAAGGTTTTCCATCGAGCAGACGGCTATGACGTTGCCGGCGCCGTCTCGCATGGTCTCGAACTCTATTTCCTTCCAGCCGGAGATACATTTTTCGACGAGTATCTGCGTAATGGGAGACATATCCAGACCGCTTTTTGCGATAATGCGCAGCTCATCCTCCGTTTCGGCAATGCCGCCGCCGCTGCCGCCGAGCGTGAACGCCGGGCGCACGATAACGGGATAGCCTATATCGTCGGCTATCTTCAGCGCCGTATCGAGGTCGTCTGCCGTAGCCGAGGGGATGAGCGGCTGCCCCATCTTCTGAAGCGTCTCTCGGAACAGCTCACGATCCTCGGCCTTGCCTATTGCGTCAATGTCTGTGCCGAGCAGACGCACGCCGTATTTTGCAAGCGTTCCGCTGCGGCTCAGCTGCATGGCTATGGTAAGCCCCGTCTGTCCGCCGAGTCCTGCCAGCAGACTGTCAGGGCGCTCCTTTTCTATTATGCGGGCGACGGTCTGCGCCGTGAGCGGCTCGAGATATATTTCGTCTGCAAGCTGCTTGTCGGTCATTATGGTCGCAGGGTTTGAGTTTACGAGCACAACGTTTATGCCTTCCTCGCGGAGTATGCGGCAGGCCTGTGCGCCCGCATAGTCAAATTCTGCCGCCTGACCTATGACGATAGGGCCGGAGCCTATGACCAGTACCTTGTGTATGCTCTTGTCCTTAGGCATCCTGCGCACCTCCCATCATGGCAATGAAGCGGTCAAAAAGAAATTCCGTATCCTTGGGGCCCGAACAGGCCTCGGGGTGAAACTGCACCGTAAAGCAGTTCATGCCGGGGTACTCCAGCCCCTCGCAGCTTCCGTCGTTTGCGTTTGTGAATATCTCGCGTGCCGTGCCGCACAGGCTTTCACTGACGACGGCGTAGCCGTGGTTCTGGCTGCTTATATACGTTCTGCCGCCGTCGGGCGAGTGTACGGGCTGATTGCCGCCGCGGTGACCGTACTTGAGCTTGACGGTTTTGCCTCCCATGGCAAGCGCCGTGAGCTGATGACCCAGGCATATGCCGAACACAGGCATTTTGCCGACGAGCTTTTTGAGCTGTTCTATGCAGTAAACGTTCTCCTCCGGATCGCCGGGGCCGTTTGAGAGCACGAGCCCGTCATGACCGCCGGAGAGTATCTCCTCGGCCGATGCGGTGCAGGGGTACACCGTCACCTCGCAGCTGCGTTTATTAAGGCAGCGGATGATATTTTTCTTTGCGCCGTAATCTATGAGCGCAACGGAAAAGCGCTTTTCGCCGGAGGCGGGTACCGTGTATTTCCGCTTGCAGCTTACCTGCGCAACGACGCCGGAGACGGCGTAGGCGTTTATATCGTCAAGGCTCGACGGGGGAGCAGAACAGATGCTTGCGTTTACAACGCCGTTTTCACGGATAAGCCTTGTTATCTCGCGGGTATCGACCCCGCAGATACCGGGAATACCGTTATCCTTTAAGAATTTATCCAGCTCATACTCACTGCGGAAATTCGACGGCGTATCGCACAGCTCACGCACTACATAGCCCTTCGCTGCGGGCGCACCCTCGAAATCATCGGGAATGACTCCGTAATTGCCGATAAGAGGGAAGGTCTGCATTATTATCTGTCCCGCATAGCTCGGATCGGTAAGCGTTTCGAGATAGCCGACCATGCCCGTTGTAAATACCAGCTCGCCGATGCCGTCTCCGACAGCGCCTATGCGCCGTCCTTCATAGACCTCACCGCTGCCGAGCACCAAATATGCTTTTTCCATAGCGCCCCTTTATACCAACGTCGCCGCAATTACGGCCTTTATCGTATGCATCCTGTTTTCGGCCTCGTCAAAGACGATAGACTGCGGCCCTTCAAATACGCCGTGGGTCACCTCCATGCAGTCAAGGCCGAATTTCTTCCGTATCTCACGGCCGGTCTCGGTCTCAAGGTCGTGGAATGCCGGCAGACAGTGCATGAAGCGACACTGTACTCCTGCGTTTTCCATGAGCTTTTCGTTTACCTGATACGGAGAGAGCTTCGCTATTCTATCCGCCCAGACCTCCTCCGGCTCGCCCATGGACACCCAGACATCGGTGTAGATAACGTCGGCACCCTTCGTTGCGCTCATGGGATCGGTGTCAAACTCCAAAACGGCGCCGGTCTCGGCGGCGATAGCCCGGCACCGTTCCACGAGTGCGGGGTCCTGGAAATAGCCTTCGGGAGCGCAGGTGACAAGGTGCATACCCATCTTGGCACAGCCGACCATCAGGGAGTTGCCCATGTTGTAGCGTGCGTCGCCCATGTATACGAGCTTTATGCCCTCAAGCCTTCCGAAATGCTCCCGTATGGTGAGAAAATCGGCAAGTATCTGTGTCGGGTGGAACTCGTTTGTGAGGCCGTTCCACACGGGTACGCCCGCATATTTTGCCAGCGCCTCGACACGCTCCTGACCATAGCCACGGTACTCTATGCCGTCGAACATTCTGCCGAGCACACGAGCGGTGTCGGCGATGGACTCTTTCTTGCCTATCTGCGACGACTTGGGGTCGAGGTATACCGGATGTATGCCGAGGTCGGCGGCTGCCACCTCAAAGGAGCAGCGTGTCCTCGTCGAGGTCTTTTCAAAAATCAGAGCTATGTTTTTGCCCTCGCAGATCCTGTGCGGCACTCCGGCCTTTTTCTCTGCCTTGAGCTTTGCCGCATATGTGAGAAGCCAGTCGATCTCCTTCGGAGTGAAGTCAAGCAGCTTCAGAAAATTCTTGTGATAAAACGGATTCATATTGTCCTCCCTGTGTAAAATTACAGAACCTTTGCCAGAAACGAGCGCAGACGCTCGCATTTGGGTGCGCCGAATATCTCGTCGGGCGTGCCCTGCTCCGCAATGACGCCGCCGTCAAGAAACAGCACACGGTTTGACACCTCGCGCGCAAAGCCCATCTCATGGGTGACGACGACCATCGTCATGCCGCTTACCGCCAGCTCCTTCATGACGTCGAGCACCTCGCCGACCATTTCCGGGTCGAGCGCCGAGGTCGGCTCGTCAAAGAGCATGACATCCGGCTCCATGCACAGGGCACGAACTATCGCAACTCGCTGCTGCTGACCGCCGGACAACTGATTGGGCCATGCATCGGCACGGTCGGCAAGACCTATGCGTGCCAGCAGCTCCATGGCTTTTTTCTCCGCCTGCTCCTTTGTCGCCTTTTTGAGCATCACGGGCGCACAGGTGAGATTGTCAAGCACCGTCATGTGCGGAAACAGATTGAACTGCTGGAACACCATGCCCATCTTCTGGCGGTGCTTATTGAGGTCTACGTTCTTGGCCGTAAGCTCGCAGCCCTCAAAGAGGATGCTGCCGGAGCCGGGTTTTTCAAGAAGATTGAGACAGCGCAGGAAGGTCGATTTGCCCGAGCCCGACGGGCCTATGACGCATATGACGTCGCCCTTTTCTATCTCAAGATTTATGCCGTTTAAAACCTGCATTCCGTTAAAGGATTTGCGCAGATCAGTGACGCTTATCATTCTTTGACAGCCTCCTTTCGACCCTGCCGAGCAGCTTCGTGAGAAGCAGAACGAGCAGGAAATAGGTCAGAGCTACGATGAGCAGGGGATTTACCACATCGTAGGTGTTGTTTCTTACGAGGTTTCCGGCACGGGTGAGGTCAACGACCGCAACATAGCCGGCAACGGCAGTCTCCTTGAGCAGCGCTATGAGCTCGTTGCCGATGGCGGGCAGGATATAGCGTATTGCCTGAGGAAAGATTATCTTGCGTGTGACCTGAAGCCTTGACATACCGAGACTTCGCCCTGCCTCCATCTGTCCGACGTCGACGGCGTTTATGCCGCTTCTTATAAGCTCCGCCATATATGCGCCGGAGTTTATGCCGAAGGTCAGGATGCCGACGGTGATGCCGTCAGCCTTCGAGAGGATGATGAAAAAGAAGATCAGCAGCAGAACGACGACCGGAACGCCGCGGATCACCGTGACGTAAAGGTCGCACAGCCATGCCAGCGGCTTGAGCGCCTTTACGTCCTCGGAGCAGTATTTGATCACGGCTATAAGCATGCCGATAACGACGCCTATAAGCAGTGCTCCGAGTGTTATGATGATGGTGTTGCCGAAGCCCTCGACCATCATCTTCCAATAGTTTGTGTCGATAAATGTTTCTCGCAGCTTAGTAAGCCACTCGGTGAAGAAATGCATGTATACGCCTCCGCTTGGTGTAGTTTTCAAAGCGTGTTGATTTTACACGCTCAGGGGCAGAAGCTTTGCTTCTGCCCCCAATAAGCCGGTCTTTTTTAGTTTTACGAATTTGCGGGGGAGGTGTACGGAGCCCCGTACTTTTCAAAGATGGACGCTATCGTACCGTCGGCCACGAGCTCGGAGAGAATGGAGTTTATCTCTTCAACGAGATCCTCGCTGCCTAAGCTGAATGCAAATGCGTAGGGTTCGGTGGTCATTGCCTCGTCGAGGATGACGAGCTTGCTGCCGCTGTCAGCATTGTAGACCTTGACCATGTCGGCAGCCGTGAGGTCGTCGATTACCCATGCATCTACCTTGCCGCTGGTGAGCGCCGCCTGTGCGTCGCTGTTGGCTGCAAACGAGCTTACGTCATAGCCGTTTTCCATGCAGAAGCTCTCTGCGGTGGTGCCGGTCTGGACGGATATCTTCTTGCCCTCAAGGTCCGCCTTGCAGGTGATGTCGCTGTCCTCCGTAACCACGATGGCCTGCGCCGCAAGGCAGTAGGGATCGGTGAAGAGAACGTTCTTCTGGCGCTTCTCGGTGATCGATATGCCGGACACGCCGACATCATACTTGCCTGCCTGAACGCCGGGGAGTACGGAGTCGAAGTCCATCTGGTTGATCTCAAGCTCAACGCCGAGCTTGTCGCAGATGAGATTAAGAATCTCTATTTCGATACCGTTGACGCTTCCGTCTTCGGAAAGTGATTCAAACGGCGGGAAGTCGGGGCTGGTGGCAATAGTGAGCTTGCCGGCAGTCTTTACCTTCTCAAGCGCCGACTCGCTGTCACCGCCGCAGCCTGCCAGCAGTGCGCACATCATCAATACAGATAAGATAAGAGCAATTGTTTTCTTCATGATTCGCAGCTTCCTTTCAGAATGTTGTTAACGTAGTCTATTTGTTCCCGAAGCCTTGCGGGACCGCCTTCGCTCGTGCGCCTTTTTACGCACTCAACGAGATCAATGGCCTCGTATACGTCCTGTGCGAACAGGTCGCTGTATTTTTTGTAGCTTTCAAGGGGGAGATCTTCGAGCACCGAGCCTGCCTTTATGCAGTCGCCGACGATCGAGCCTACAATCTTATAGGCGCTGCGGAACGGAAGTCCCTTTCTTACGAGGTAGTCGGCGAGATCGGTAGCGTTTATAAAGCCCTTCTGTGCGGCCTTACGCATAGCGTCGGGCTTTGCGGTCATGGTCTTTATCATGCCTGTCATGATCGGCAAACACATCAAAACGGTGTCGCAGGCGTCGAATACGCCCTCCTTGTCCTCCTGCATATCCTTGTTGTATGCCATAGGAAGACCCTTGAGCACGGTCAGCATTCCCATGAGGTCGCCGTAAACACGGCCGGTTTTGCCGCGGATAAGCTCCGCCATATCGGAGTTTTTCTTTTGCGGCATGATCGAGGAGCCTGTCGTGTAAGCGTTTGAGAGCTCAACAAAGCCGAATTCCCAGCTTGTCCAGAGTATGAGCTCCTCGGAAAGGCGTGACAGGTGCATCATAAGTATCGACAGCGCCCCGAGAAGCTCGACGCAGAAATCACGGTCGGAAACTCCGTCGAGGGAGTTCATGCATATGCCGTCGAAGCCGAGAGTCTTTGCCTCCGAGCGTCTGTCGGTCGGGTAGGTGGTTCCCGCAAGGGCGCAGCAGCCGATGGGGCTTTGATTCATGCGCCGTCTGCAATCGGAAAGCCTGTCGAGGTCACGCAGCAGCATCATGGCATAGGCCATAAGGTGATGCCCGAAGGTAATCGGCTGCGCTCTCTGCAGATGGGTGTATCCCGGCATGATCGCCTCGCCGTATTCCTGCGCTCTCTCTCCGAGCGCTTCGATGAGTTCTCTTATCTTCAACGATATGCCGTCGCACTGCTCACGCAGATACATTCTCATGTCGAGAGCGACCTGATCGTTTCTGCTGCGAGCCGTATGCAGCTTTTTCCCCGTGTCGCCGAGCCTTTCGGTGAGCACCTGCTCGACGAACATATGTATATCCTCACAAGTGAGGTCAAATTGCAGCTTGCCGGAATCGAGATCATCCAGTATTCCCCGGAGACCGTCTATAAGCGCTTCGGCGTCATCACTGCCTATTATGCCGGCGGCGCCGAGCATGGCGGCATGAGCCATGCTGCCGGTGATGTCCTGCCTGTAGAGGCGGCAGTCAAATGGGATGGATGAGTTGAAATCATCCGCCAGACTGTCGGTACTGCCGTCCGTGCGTCCGGTCCAAAGCTTAGCCATGCTCGATCACTTCCTTGCTTTTTCGATTATTCGGAGTGGGGAGCATCAAAGCTTGCCCTGCTCACGGAGAGCCTCGACCTTGGTCGGCATACCCCAGAGGTTGATGAAGCCTGCTGCCTGAGCCTGATCATAGTCGCTCTCGCCGAAGGTGACGAGCTGCTCGCTGTAGAGGGAGTAGGGACTGGTGGTTCCGGCGGGAATAATGTTGCCTTTGTAGAGCTTGAGCTTGACGGAACCGGTGACGTACTTGTTCGACTCGTTTGCAAAAGCGACGAGTGCGTCGGTAAGAGCGGAGTACCACTTGCCGTTGTATATCTGATCCGCCATGACGATGGCGAGCTTTTTCTTCTCGTGCAGGGTATCCTTATCGACTGTCAGCATTTCAAGCTGCTCATGCGCAAAATAGAGGATTGTGCCGCCCGGGGTTTCGTAAATGCCGCGATCCTTCATACCGACGAGGCGGTTTTCGACTATGTCGATTATGCCTATGCCGTTTGCGCCGCCCAGAACGTTGAGCTTTTCGATGATCTTGCTGGCCTTCATCTTCTCGCCGTCAACGGCTACGGGAACGCCCGCTTCAAAATCGACGGTAACATAGGTGGGAGCGTCGGGAGCCTGCATCGGGGAAACGCCCATCTCAAGAAAGCCCGGCTTGTCGTAATCCGGCTCGTTTGCGGGATCCTCAAGGTCAAGGCCCTCATGGCTCAGATGCCACAGGTTCTTATCCTTGGAATAGTTGGTCTTGCGGCTGATCTTCAGAGGAACGTTGTGAGCCTCGGCATAGTCAATCTCCTCGTCCCTGGACTTTATATTCCACTCACGCCACGGAGCGATGATTTTCATATCGGGAGCAAAGCGTTTGATGGCGAGCTCGAAACGAACCTGATCGTTGCCCTTGCCGGTAGCGCCGTGAACGATCGCATCGGCGCCCTCGGCGATGGCTATCTCTGCCAGCTTCTTGCCGATGACGGGACGTGCGAATGCGGTTCCGAGCAGATAGGTCTCATACTTTGCATCCATCTTCATTGCGGGGATGATGACCTCATCGACCATCTCATCGACGAGATCGGCAACGATAAGCTTGCTTGCGCCGGTCTTTATCGCTTTTGCCTCAAGCCCCTCAAGCTCGTCGGCCTGACCGACGTTGCCTGCTACGGCGATTATCTCGGGATCGTTGTAGTTTTCCTTCAGCCAGGGAATGATTATGGAAGTATCAAGACCGCCGGAATATGCCAATACGACTTTCTTTATGCTCTGTTTATTCATTATGCAAGTGCCTCCCCTGAATATTTATGCATTCATTATACATCTGCGTGCATAAAAGTCAAGCTTTTTCCGCACATGTATTCATAATTATCGAATTTGCCATATACATCCCCCTCAGACGGCTCCCGTTTGTAAAATACGCACATCAAATACGCTCAACAGCCCGCAGTGAAAACGGCGAAGATTCAAAACGAATCTTCGCCGTTATTTCTTCGCCTTTCAATTAAAACGTCAGCTCGTCCACGGTCGGGATGAGGCGTGCGAGCGCATTGCGGTAATACTCAATGAGCCTTTCACGGTTGGGCTCGCTGCGGCGTATCGTGCGGCGCAGCAGCCGCATATAGCCGATGATTTTAGCCTTGTCTTCAACCTCTTTGAGCCTTTCCGCATCCTCCGTTCCGAGATACATGGCAAGCGCCATGTGCCAAAACTTCGTTCCGACCTCATAGGGAATGCCGATGAAGCGCTCCATCTCCGAACGGTCAAGCTCGGAAAAGCCGCCGTAGGAGTTGAACATTGAGCCGAGCTCGAATATGGGATGCCCCATGCAGAGCGTGTCCATATCGATAAGCAGAGCCTCGCCGTCACGCACCATGATATTGTTTGTGTGGTAGTCACCGTGCATCATTGTGTTCCGCTCGGGAACGGCCTGTACCATGGCGTACAGCTTGCTGCCGAGTTCATCCGGCAGATACTTGCGGTCAAACGCCGCCCAGCCGAGTGCGATCTGCTTCATATCGGGCATCTCGCCGGGCTTGAGCTCGGTCGAGTGTATCTGCTTGAGCATGTCAACGTAGTATTTAAGCGGAATCTCAAGGTGTTCGGGATCATTCTTAATGAGCTTCGACAGAGAGGTGGCCTCCAGAAGCTCCATGACCGTGCCGTAGCTTTCGCCGATGCGCACGACGTCATACGGGATAGCGGTGTTGATGCCGAGAACCAGCGCCTTTCTTGCCAGCTCACGCTCACGCTGTATCTCCGGCAGAGCGTCGGCTTTGAAATAGAGCTTTACGATCGTCTCTGCGTCATAGCGGTACACGGCGCCGTTTGCGCCCTTGCCGATAAGCTCGCAGCCGTCAACGGAGAGGCGGCGGTACGCCTTTTTTACCGTCATCATCTCAGTGAAGCCGGTCATGTCAAGAACGTCGTATACCTCGGGCGAGACGTTTATGACCGTGAGTCCGGGCTCATCCTTGCGCAGGCGCAGCAGAATACGCAGTCCGGCGCTGGATATGTACTCAAGCCTTTCCGCATCTATCACGACGGTGGCTCCGGGAGCGGCGGTGCGTGCGGCATTTACCCGTTTTTCCGTTTCTGATGCGTTTGAAGCGTCGATGCGGCCGTTAAGGCATATGGTCAGCACCCCGCCGTTTATATGATATGTAAGCAGTTCAGTCATGTTTATACCTCCGCAAAAATCGTTCTGATAAGGCTGTCAAGTTCCTGCCATGCCGACGTGCCGGAAAGCTCGCTTGTGCTCTCTGCAATGCCACGGTAATACCACGCCTGCTTTGCGGGATCCTTTTGATTGAAATCCTGCCAGACGGCGTCACCCTTCTCCGTCCAGACATGATATATCGAGCGCAGATTTGCGAGCTTGTCGCCGAGATACAGTATCTTTATCTCCCTGTCCCGTGTTTCGGCAAGAATACGCAGCGACTCCGACTTCCGTGCTCTCCATGTGCTTTCCGCAGGGAGCGGATACATTTTGTCCTCCGTTTCCGAGGCGACGAGCTCGGCAACTCTCTTGCCGAAGAGCTCCTCGACCTTGCGCATGGTTACGCCGGCATCCTCCACGACATCGTGAAGCACGGCCGCTGCGATGACCTCCTGATTGCCCGTCATTGTGCCGACGATAACGGCGGCCTCCATCGGGTGCAGGATATATGGGCAATCCGACTGCTTGCGGCGCATTCCGTCGTGAGCTTCGGCAGCAAAAATAATGGCTTTGGTAGCAAGTTCCGTCATTCGATCACCAGTATATCGGCAAAGCCGGTCATTTCAAGGACGTCCATCACATCGGCGCATACGCTGCTGAGCTTCATGGAACCGATGCGGTTCATTTTCTTTTGGGCAACGAGCAGCACGCGCAGTCCCGCAGAGGAGACATATGTCAGCTCCTTCATGTCGAGGATCAGCATCGTCACATCAGGCGGGAGCGCATCTATCGTTTTTTCAAGCTCCGGAGATGTGATCGTGTCAAGCCTGCCCTTGATGTGCAGGGTCATCGTTTCGTTTTTCCGTTCCGGATCGATCGTCATTTGTTCGGGCTCCTTTCCAGCTTTTTAGTCATCGTGAGTATGTTTTCTCCGTTTTCACGGGCATAAGTTACCGAATCCATGGTCTGCTTTACGATATAGATGCCGAGACCGCCGACCTCACGCTGCTCTGCACCGAGAGTGATGTCCGGATCGTCTCTCTGCAGAGGGTCAAAGGCAATGCCGCGGTCGGAGATCACGAAGGTCGCACTGTCGGAATCGTCGTCTATGTCTATGCCGAACCTTGCCGTTCCCCCGCCGTTGGGGTAGGCGTAGTGGGCGATGTTAACAAAGATCTCCTCGATGGCGACGCTCACGGCGATGATGAGCTTCATCGAGCAGCCTGCCTTTTCAAGCTCCTCCTCAAGAAAGCCGAGCACTGCGGGAACGTTCTCCTCCTTCGCCTCGAAAATGCGTTCCGGCGCCTTCTGTGCACCGTTAAAGTCAATGAGCAGCATGGTTATATCGTCAAACTGAGCCTCGCCGTCAGCAAAGCTTTGCAGCGAGAGCCCGAGCTCCTTGAGCATTTCCTCCGTGCCGCAGTGTGCGTGATCGTTCATAAAGCGTCTGAGTCGTTCTTCGCCGTAAAGCCGCTGCCGTGTATCGGTCGTTTCCGTAACGCCGTCGGTGTACAGGAACAGCCGGTCTCCGGGCTTCACGGTAAGGCTGCTTTGCCGATATTTTATATTATCCATACCTGCCAGAACGAGACCGCTCCGCTCGCGCAGATATTCAAATTCGCCTCCGGCACGTTTGAGAAGCGGAGGATTGTGTCCGGCGTTTGCATATGTCAGCTCGCCGGTCTTTATATCGAGAATGCCCATCCACGCCGTAACGAACAGTCCTGCGTCATTGCCGTCGCACAGAAGCCTGTTTACCGTCGTGAACACCTCCGAGGGCTCTTTGCCCGTCTGAGCGTAGTTCTTTATGAGCGTTTTCGTTATGACCATGAACAGTGCCGCCGGAACTCCCTTGCCGGAAACGTCGGCAACGATGAGGGCAAGCCTGCTTTCGCCGATCATGAAAAAGTCGTAGAAATCGCCGCCGACCTCCTTGGCCGGATGCATAAGTGCGTACAGGTCAAATTCGCTGTGTTCGGGGAAGGGCGGGAATATGCAGGGCAGCATATGCGCCTGAATATCCGAGGCGAGCTTAAGCTCGGCGTTTATGCGCTCCTTTTCCGCCATTACGTTCTGAAGATTATCCACATATTCCCCCAGGTCACGGATCATGGACATGTACGAGCGTGCAAGCTCACCGACCTCGGTCGAGTCCTTGGCATAGACCTCGCATTCGCTCAGCAGCCTGCTGCGCTGTGAGTCCGTCGCATGTCCGGCGTAGTAGCTTCCGGCAATTTTTGCAAGCTTTTCGATAGGGTCGGATATCTTTCTTTCGGTAAAGCGCATGAAGCCGACGGAAAGGGCAAAATAGGTGTTCATGGCAAGCGTCTCAAAAAGATATATCCTGCCCAAAACACCGACATTGCCGGCTCCGTACCTGTCTGTCAGGTAGACGGCCGTACCGACGAGAACGCAAATGCACAGCCCGTTAATGAGTGTGTTGAGTATCATGCGTTCGTTCATCGAAAACCGCACGGGTTTTGTCTCGCCGTCCTTGCGCAGATTTTCCATGTGCATCTGCAAAAGGCTTCCCAGTATCATAAGCGGTGCGCCGAAGAGAAGTCCGGCATCAAAGCTGTTTATAAAAAGGTACAGATTATCAAGTGAAATAATATCCGAAACGTTGTACGCATGATTGAGGATGCTCGTAAACAGCACCGTCAGCAGTGCGTTCATGCCCAGCAGCAGGCAGAATTTAAGTATTCTCGACACGCTGTCGAGCCTGAATTTCTTGTTGCCGCTCTCCCGGTTTATTTTCTTCCAGAAGAAATATGCGCACATGGCGTAGAGGAACTGCAAAGAACTGTTTATCGCTGCGTACAGAAGCTCATAGCCTGCGCTCAGGTCACACACGAGATTGCCCGCTGCGCAGCCGAGTGCCGCAGGCCAGCCGAATATCATGCCGAGCACCGGCGTGAGCGCCGACGTCGGGCGCATTTGCGTAAGCTCCGACGCTGCCGCCCAGAGCTTAAACGGCGCCGTGAGCAGTATAAACAGCAGCATGTTCATTGCGAACACAAACAGCGCCGCACGCCTTTTCGTAAGTTTAATTTTCATTGAGTGCTTGCCTCCCACGATCTCCTGCGAAAGCAGGGGGATGATTGCTTATTTTCCGCTTTGCCGGGGTACTGTGGGGAACGTGCTCAAGCTTTTTCATTGCCGTCGTAAACGGAATAACTCCGCCGGCGAAGAAAAGCCGCACGTCCCGAAGCGTGAGGTTTATGCCGATAAGTTCTATCGTGATACCGCTTTCTCTTTATTTATCCTATTCCGCACCGTCCGTCAGCCGATGCTCAGACCTCTTTCAACGGCAAGCACGGCAAGGCCGCCCGCCAGTATTAAGGCGAGCAGGATGGATACAAGGCGGTACTTTTTCTCCTTTTGGATGCAAAAGCTCATTATAAATACGGACGCAAAGCAGACAATGCCGCTCAGAAGATGGTGAGGGAAGCTGTGAAACGCTTTATAAAGGTAGGATACGCCCATAAAGGCCTGTATCATGTTGCCCAGACCGAGTATAACCGCACCGAGCAGGTTCTGCTTCTTGCAATGATACGCTATAAAGCCGCCGGGCAGCGTAAGGAAGGTCGCAGGAAGCCAGGTGCCGCCGTAATAAAGCCACGCCATATCGGCGGTAAGTGACCCTAAAAGGATCTGAACTATGTATACCAACGGCTGACTTATAAGGAAAAACACAAAGCACTTGAGCATTGCCTCCATGCTCTTGTCGCAGTTAACGACTACGATAACGGCGAAGATGACCCACCACTCATAGCTTATGCCTATATCCTGAAACGAGGTTTCGTCAAAAACGTCCACGAGCATCACAAGACCGGTGTAAATGCCCGTGGCGACCGCAAAAAGTATCACCGTGAGCCAGCTCATCTTCAGACTGCCGTACAATTTTTTCATACATATCCTCCGTAGGCACGTTCTGCGCCGCCGCTTCAAGACGCCGGACGAACGGATAAATTATTTAAGTAATTAATATATCAAATAAACATTAAATAAGCAATAATACGGCGTTAAATTTAAATCAAAAAAATTCCGAAGGTCGGATTCAGATAAGGATAAGCCGACGGGAGTCACCCAAAACCTGTTTATCCTTATCCGAGTCCGCCCAATGCCGTCAGCATCGACTCGCTCGAAGTCTATTCCCAAGTCGCTTAGCGCCCTGTATGTCCTCTCCTGCAGCTCCGTTTTGAAGCTCTGCGGAGCAATTTTTTGTATTTCACTGACACTAATCACTTTTTTACCTCGCTCTTGATTTTATTGCGGGTTCAGTGTATCATGAAGGCATCCATACTAAAATCAAATGTTTGTCATGCTTTAGGTGACAAATTCAGATGCAAAAGGGGGCCGCAGCTTATGGACATGAACATTCAAAAGTACCTGTCGTTTGTGAAAACCGTCGAGTACGGAAGCTTTACCAAGGCGGCGGAAATCCTCAACTACTCGCAGTCCGGCATAAGCCGCATGATCGGCGACCTCGAAAGGGACTGGAAGGTCGTGCTTTTGGAGCGTGGCAAGGGCGGAGTCAAGCTCACCTCCGACGGGCTTACGCTGCTGCCCTACGCACGGAGTCTCATTACGGAGTACGAAAAGCTCCAAATGCAGGTCGACGAGCTGAACGGTCTGCAATCGGGGCTAATTCGAATCGGCACCTTTTCGAGCGTCGCAACGCACTGGCTGCCGAATGTCATCAAGGAATTTCAAAAGGACTACCCGCACATTGACTACGAGCTTCTGCTCGGCGACTATGCCGAGATCGAGGAGTGGATCGCCGAGGGGCGGGTCGACTGCGGCTTTTTAAAGCTGCCGACACGTCCGGATTTCGAGACGATCTTTTTGGAGCAGGACAAGCTCTTGGCGGTCATTCCCGAAGATCACCCGCTCGCCGACTGCGAAAGGTTCCCCATTGCGGCGCTGTGCGACGAGCCTTTCATGCTGCTTGAGAAGGGCGAAAACTCCGAGGTCTCGGAGGTATTCCGGCGCTGTGGCTTAACGCCGAAGGTGCATTTTACCACATGGGACGACTACTCCATCATGTCGATGGTCGAAAGCGGGCTGGGAGTCGGCATTCTGCCGCAGCTCATTTTAAGGCGCACGCCGTACAGGATACTCACAAAGGAGCTGGACGTTCCGGCGTATCGCAGCATCGCCCTTGCGATGAGAAGCAAAAAGACCGCCTCCCTTGCGGTGAAGCGGTTTATAGAATACCTGCAATACAGATAGCAAAATCAAAACAGCAAAGCTCCCACGGCTGCACCGTGGGAGCTTTGCTTTGGTTCTTTGAAGGGTTGTAATATAAGAGAGGAAGTAAAGAAACACACCTGATCTACTTGGTATTTAAAAAATCACCGAATCACTGGATCTCCAGTCTCCTCGTGGGAGGAGTTTCGGGGGTCTTGCTCGGCATCGTCAGCGTGAGGATGCCGTCGGCATAGGATGCATTGATGGCTTCGGTGTCAATGCCCTTGACATTGAAGCTGCGGCTGTAGGAGCCGTAGAAACGCTCTCTGCGCACATAGTTGCGCTCCTTGTCCTCGTCCTCGCTTTCGTCCTTGTGTTCGGCTGCGATGGTGAGGCAATCCTTGTCGATGTCGATGCTGATGTCTTCCTTCTTAAAGCCGGGAAGCTCGGCGGTAAGGGTGTACACTCCGTCCTTTTCGGTGATGTCGGTGCGGAATGCGTTCAGATTTGTATCGTTCCAGAAGCTGCGGCTCATTTCCTCCAGCTCACGGAAAGGGTTGTAAGCTACTACACGGCGATGGCCGTAAGGCATAATTTCAAACATAACAGATACCTCCTAAAATATTGGGGAAAGCTAAATCTCGATTTAAGATTTATAACTTTCGTTTCTTGTTGTATATAAAATACTATATAATTATGAACAAATATAGTGTTTTTTATGAATAAATCATGAATTTTAGCACTCCACAAATAGGAGTGCTAAAATATTGGGGATATAAAAAAATCTGCGCCTCGATTTCAGTATGACGCAGATTTTTTGTCTTATTCATTTACTCGCCTTTTTTGTTTAGTGCCTTGTGCTTTATAAGCACATACGCAACGAGCGCAAGTGCGCCGACGGTTATCGCAATGCAGGTGTAAACTATTGCATCGTTGTAGGTTGCGGTAACGGTGATTGCCTGCTTCGGTCTTTCCGGAACCGGAGTCTCATCCGGGTCCTCCGGCGTATCGCTCGGCACAGGCTCCGTCGGTGTCGGCTCCTCGGGGGGCGCCTCGACAAATGCGGGCTCGCCGTTTTCGTCATACAGCTCCGACATTAAGACCCAGCCGTTAAAGAAGGTCGGCACACCCTGATCGTCGGTCCCGTTCTGCACGGAGACCTTGCCCCACGGCGTTCCTTCCATATACGAAACACTGTAGTTTACCACCATCTTGGTTCCGTTCGGCACGATCATATATCCGTCCTCGACCACACATTCGGGGGTCGCCCAAAGGACGACGTAGTCCTTTTCGTTTGAATGTGCATAGTAGGTGCGATTGTCGGGGACCTGATTTGCGGGGTCATCCCACGGCGAGTCGCCGATAACGTCAATTGCGGCAAAGGCGGCAGGCGCCGCGGTAATGCACAAGACAACGATCATAAGCAGTGCAGCAAAGCGTTTAATCATGGTGTTTCCTCCTGCGTAATGACAGCGCTCACATTGTAGCATAAGCTTTCGCAAAAGAAAAGACTAATTTTTTCAGCAAATGTTCCCTCGGCCGTTTTTAAAGCACTTTTGCGAGAAACTCCTTTAGTCTATCACTCTTGGGGGAGTCGAAAATCTCCTGCGGAGTACCCTCCTCGATGAGATGCCCGTCCGTCATAAAGAGCACCCTCGTTCCGACCTCACGGGCAAACGCCATCTCGTGCGTCACGACCACCATGGTCATGCCCTCGTTTGCCAGCTCCTTCATAACGTCAAGCACCTCGCCGACCATTTCGGGGTCAAGTGCGCTCGTCGGCTCGTCGAACAGCATGACGTCCGGCTCCATCGCCAGCGCACGCACTATTGCGACACGCTGCTTCTGACCGCCGGAGAGCTGCGACGGATAGGCATCCGCACGGTCGGAAAGTCCGACCCTGCGCAGCAGCTCAAGCGCCTTGCTCTCGGCTTCCTCACGGCTCTTGCCGCAGAGCTTAATCGGCGCAATGGTCATGTTTTTCAGTATCGTCATATTGGAGAACAGGTTGAAGTGCTGGAAAACCATGCCCATCTTCCTGCGGTGCATATTTATGTTGCACTTGGGGTCGGTGATGTCCTCGCCCTCAAAGAGAATACTGCCGCCGGTGGGGATCTCAAGCAGATTAAGGCAGCGAAGAAAGGTGGATTTGCCCGACCCGGAGGGGCCGATTATGACCACGACCTCGCCCTTTCTGATGACGGTGTTTATGCCGTCAAGCGCTTTTATCTTGCCGCCGCGGAAGTGCTTTTCGAGGTTTTTTACCTCAATTATAACGTCTCCCTTAACGCTCACTGCTGCGCAGCCTCCTTTCAAGCTTTCCTACAAGCCATGTAAAGAACATTACCATTACGAGGTAGACGATTGCCACCGCAATAAGCGGCATGAACGGAGAATAGGTCGCACCCCTTATGATGTCGCCGCCCTTCGTGAGATCCTGTATCGCAACGTAGCCCGCAACGGAGGTCTCCTTGAGGAGGCTTATAAATTCGTTTGCCAGCGTCGGCAGCACGTTTTTGAACACCTGCGGCACAACAACATAGCGCATGGTCTGAATGTAGTTAAATCCCAAAGAGCGTCCCGCTTCGAACTGTCCGGCGTCGACGGACATGATGCCGCCTCGGACTATCTCGGCAACATAAGCGCCGGAGTTTATGCCGAAGGCAAGCATCGCTATGCCCAAGGCGTTTCGGGAGCTTGCAAATATAATATAGTAGATTATCATAAGCTGCACGACGACCGGAGTACCCCTGATGACGGTGAGGTACACCTTGCATATCGCATTGACAAATCCGAGGAAGAACTTGCCGATGCCGGGGCGCATGGTCTCGTGGTTCTTATCCCAGCTTGAGCGCACCGCCGCCACGACGATGCCGATCGCAATACCTATAAGGCAGGCGACGGCCGTTATCTGCAGCGTACTCAAAAGTCCGTCGGCAATGAAGCGCCAGCGCTCCCCGTCTATAAAATTTGTTATAAATTCGGCTTTGACTTCTTCAAACCATTCGCTCATATATCTATCTCCTTCTGCGCAAGAAAGGCAGGGGCATTACGCCCCCGCCTTGCCGTGCAAATTTTGGGATCAGTCGGCGTTTATGTACTTTGCGACGATCTTTGCGACGGTACCGTCATCGATCAGCTCCTGAAGAGCCTTATTAACGTCGTCGGCTATCTCGCTGTCCTTTGCGAACGCAATCGCATAGTCCTCGCTTACATACTCGCTGTCAAGTATCACAAGACCGGCGTTTTTCTCGACGAATGCCTTTGCAGGCTCGTTGTCGATGATGACGCAGTCGATTTTATCGGAGAGCAGAGCCGCAATTGCGTCGGCGCCTGCGGGGAATGCCTGAACGTGATCTTCGCCGAAGCCGCCGTTTTCAACGGTGTCGGAGGAGTAGATGTAGCCGGTGGTGCCGACCTGGCAGCCGATCTGGATGTCCTCGCCCGCTTCAATCTTTGCAAGGATGTCGTCGGCAGAGGTGATATCGCTGCCTTCGGGAACGATGATTACCTGAACGCCGGTGCAGTAGCTGTCGGAGAACTTGACCTGCTTCTCACGGTCGGGGGTGACGGAAAGTCCCGCCATGCCCATGTCCGCCTTGCCGGAAGCAACGGAGGAGATGATGGCATCGAATGCCATGTCCTGAACCTCAAGCTCCATGCCGAGCTTGTCGGCTATTGCCTGAGCGATCTCAACGTCGATACCGACCATGTCTTTGCCGTCGTAGTACTCATAGGGAGGGAAGGTGGCGTTAGTCGCCATAACAAGAGTTTTCTTTTCGTCGCCGCTGTCGCCGCCGGAGCAAGCGCACAGTGCGAAAACGCAAACAAGTGCAAGGATAAGCGCAACAATCTTCTTCATCTTTATTTACCTCATTCTCATTCAAAATCAAACAATTCACAACAGCGTTTGCTGATGACAGTGGCTATATTAGCACCGATATTCACCGGCGTCAAGCATTTTTTGAAAAAATATTCGCAAAAATTTTGATTTTTTTCGTTTTTAATAAATATTATTCATTATTCGGCGAATATTCATCGCTTTTTTATGAAAGCCGCAAAAGAAAACAGCAGGAATGCGACGATATTCACCGCAACGACGCTTGCGCCGCTCGGCAGCTCAAAGGCGAAGGACGCAATCATTCCGAGGATAAAGCAAAGCACCGCCAAAGCGCCGGAGCAGATAACGACCGCCTTGAAGCTGCGGCACAGGCGCATGGAGCTGAGCGCTGGAAACACGATAAGGCTCGATATGAGCAGCGCTCCCATCATCCTCATGCCCAGCACGACCGTTACCGCCGTCAACACGGCGATAACGCTGTTATAAAGCTCTGCCTTCGTCCCCGTCGCCCTCGCAAAATCCTCGTCGAAGGTGACGGCAAATATCCTCGGATACAAGAACACGAACATACACAGCACTACAACGGACAGCCCGACGCTCAAAACGGCATCGTCGCCGCTCAGTGACAGGATGCTGCCGAACATATAGCTCGAAACGTCGGCGTTCATGCCCGTCGTGACGCTGATGACGATAACGCCCACGGCAAGTGCGCTGCTGGATATGAGCGCAATGGCGGCGTCGCCGTTTATCCGGCTGCTTTTATTGATACGCAGCAGCAGGAAGGCAGCCAGCACGACGACCGGCACCGCAAGCGCAAGCGGTGCGATGTTCAGTGCGGCGGCAAGCGCAAGCGCACCGAAGCCGACGTGCGACAGTCCGTCGCCTATCATCGAAAAACGCTTGAGTACGAGCGACACACCCAAAAGCGCCGCACACAGCGACACGAGTACGCCGACTATGAGCGCCCTCACCATGAACTGATAGGACAGCATTTCTCCGATAATCCCGTTCACAGCGTACCACCTCCCAAAAGTCTGCGCACATGGTCGCTTTTGCGATACTCCTCCACGCTGCCGAAAAACAGCTGCCCGTGTCCGAGGTGCAGAATGTGCGTTGCGTAGCGCACCGCCTCGTGTACGTCGTGCGTGACCATGATGACGCTTATTTTGTCGCAGAGGTTTATGAGCTTGATGAGGTTGTACATCTCGTTTGCGGCGTTCGGGTCAAGTCCGGTGACGGGTTCGTCGAGCAGCAGAAGCTTTTTCGTTGCGCACATGGCTCTGGCAAGCAGCACCCTTTGCTGCTGTCCGCCGGAAAGCTCCATGTAACAGCGGTCTTTAAGCTCCTCGATGCCCATGCGCTCAAGGTTCTCCTTCGCCGCTTCTCTGTCCTCGCGGCCGTAAAACAGGCGGTGTCCCATGCCGCTTATGCGCCCGGACAGCACCACCTCGCCGACGCTTGCGGGAAAGTCTCGCTGTATCCCCGTCTGCTGCGGCAGATAGCCTATCTCGTTTGCTTTAAGTCCGTCGCCGAAAACAATCTCGCCCTCGCTCGGCTCTTTAAGGCCGAGTATGCCCTTCATAAGCGTCGATTTGCCGGAGCCGTTTTCCCCGACTATGCACAGGTAGTCGCCGGCATTCACGGAGAAATTCACCCCCGAAAGCACGGTCTCCCCGCCGTAGGCAAAAGCAATATCCTTGCAGCAAAGCTGTGCCATCAGCCAAGCGCCTCCTTTAACGATTTCAGATTTATCTCCATAAGGTCCAAATATCCGAGTCCCGCCTCAAACTGCTCGGCGGTGACGTTGTGAACGGAGTAAAACGGGAGCTTTTTGCAGCCCGTTTCCTCGCAGATGACGTCCGCCATCTTCTGATTTGAAAATTCCATATACAAAACGGCGGGCAGCTTTTCGTCTCTCACCTTGTCGATCAGAAACGCAACCGTCTTTGCCGAAGGCTCCGTCTCGCCGGAGCAGCCGGGGAAGGCGGCAAAGTAGTCAAGCCCGTACTCCAGCGTGAAGTAGCGCATGGGGAATCTGTCCGCAAAGACAAGCACATTGTGCTTTGCGTTTGCGACGGTGCGCCGGAACTCCGAGTCAAGCTCCGAAAGCCTTGCACGGTACACATCGCAGTTTGCACGGAAGTAGGATTCGTCGTCGGGCGAGATCTCACAAAGCTCCTCGCATATGGCGCGCACAATGACAGCGGCGTTAACGGGCGACGTCCAGACGTGTTCGTCCAGCTCCTCCCCGTCCTCCTCGCCTCGGACGTACATTCCTTCCTTTTCCTCCTCGGCGACGGTCTCCACGCAGTCCATCATGACGAGCCTGCGCTCGATGCCGCCGTCACGGTAGAGCCTCTCCGCCCAAGCCTCCGACTCACCGCCGTTGCAGATGAACAGGTCGCAGCTTTCGATGCTGAGTATCTCCTTCGGCGTCGGCTCAAAGGAGTGCGATTCCGCTCCCGGCTTTATGAGGAGCAGTATCTCCGCCCTGTCTCCGGCGACCGCCCTCGCAAAGTCGTATGCCGGAAAATCGGTGCATACTATGCTGAGCTTATCGGGGTCACGCTCCGTTTCGGCGGCGGTGCAGGCGCACAGAAGCGGCAGAAGCAGCGCCGCAGTGAGAAGTCCCGCAAGCGTTATTCTGATTGTCTTGCACATTTTGAACACCTTCCGTACAGCATACTGAGTCCGTCGTCGATGACGACGCCCGCAGAGCGGCAGAGCGCAGCCTGCGCCTCTCCGTCAAGATGCAGCAGAGCGCCGCAGTCAAGGCACTTAAAGTGCAGATGCTCGCAGCAGCAGCTTGCGCCCGCAAGCTGATAAAGCGCCTTGCCGCTTTCCGAGGCAAAGCGCCGCACAAGCCCCTCGTCGCACAGGCTTTTCATCTGCCTGTACAGCGTGCTTTTTCCCGGAGCCGAAGTGCCGAGCGCCGACATGAGCCCGTCAATGCTGAGCCTGCTCTCGGCATTATCCGCAAGGCAGTCAAGAAGCTGCCTTCTCGCCTTAGTCTGATAGTTCATGGTAAAGCCTCCAATTTGAGAATCATTCCCGAATTGCCTTGACAGCATACAGCGCTTCCCGGCTTTTGTCAAGTGATTTCGCAAAAGAAACCTCGACCTGTCACCGACAGGTCGAGGTTTCTCGGTTCGGTCTTCAGTTCATAAGCGCTGCGGCGGCGGTGCCGAGCAGCGTCAGATTTTCTCCCGTGACAAAGCGGTAGCGGCGCTCCATGATCTCGCCCGCAAAAATGTCCATGTGCTTTGTAAGCTCCGGCAAGAACAGTGCGCTTTTGTTAAACAGCGAACCGTCCGCTGCGATGTTCAGCGGCTTTTCCCTGCCCTGCCCCGTGAGCAGCATGATGCCGCACAGCTCGGCTGCTGCACAGCGTGCCGCACGGTCAAACAATTCATTGATTATGTAAACCAAATTGACCTTATCCTCCGCCGAAAAGCCCTTGGGGAATCTGCCCCTGCCCCACTTGTCTATCGTCGGGGTCGTGACCTCGGTCATTCTTTCGATGACCGAAGCGGCATAGTCGGAGAATATACCTTCCCTCGCCGCCGCCTTCATTATATACATACACAGCATACCGAGGTAGCGTCCGGAGCACATCTTCTCACCGACGTAGTAGCCCGTGTCGGGCAGATCCTTATCCATCACAAGGTCGATGCTGCCCCGTGCAAAGCCGCCAAAGGAGCCGGATTCGAGGTTCACGAGCATTTTTCCGCTCCCCACCGCCAGCTTGGGAATGTCGTCAGCGTTCAGAATACAGCAGGTGTTAAGCCCCGTTCCGACGATAAGTCCGGCGTAGCCGTCACAGTCCTCTGTACCGTGCATCGAGGCACCGCCCAGCAGCACGGCGGGAGTGTCGTTTAAAACGACGACCTTCTTTTCCGCACAGCCGAGAGATTTCAGCGCAGCGGCAAGGTCCCTGCCGGGAAAGCGCCCCTCGGCGCCCTCTATCTTCACCTGCTTTGTAAGCCCCAGCACCCGACTGTCAAGGTCGCTCCCCGCCTCCGCAGGGTAGGAAAAGCAAAAGCCTATCGCATCGGCGGCATCCGCAAAGGGACGCAGCTCCTGCGCAAGGGTCGAGATAAACTCCTCCCATTTGGCGGGTGCATCCGAGCCGGGCATCGGAAGCTGCTTCAGGCTCACGATACAGGGCTTGCCGTTTTTAAAGCTCACCAACGACAGTCTGAGATTCGTCCCTCCGGCATCGATGACCGCAGCGGTGCCGCTTTGCGGCATCCTGCCGGGCGCTTTGAGGTAGGTCGGTATCATGGGCAGCTCGTCCTGCTTACCCGAAAGCCCCTCTCTCGCCTTTTCGCAAAAGGCATCGGCGCAGTCGTAAAGCGAGACGGCGTCGGCATTCATGCCGCAGTCGATCATAAATTCCGCAATTTTAAGCATAATCTCTCCTGTTCGGACATTACGAATATCCGGCGGCTGACGCCGCCGGATATGTCATAGCGCAGTTTACTTCTTTATCGATTCGACGACGCCCTCCGCAAGACCGGCAATGCCCTGTATCTCGCTGGGGATGATGATCTTCGTCGCCTGACCGTTTGCGGCGGCAGCGAAGGCTTCGAGTGCCTTGATCTTCAGCACCGCCTCGCTGGGGCAGGACTCATTTATGAGTCTGATACCCTCTGCGGTAGCGGTCTGAACCTTGAGTATTGCTTCGGCTTCGCCTTCCGCCTCAAGGATCTGCTGCTGCTTCTTTGCGTCCGCACGGAGGATGGCGGATTCCTTTTCGCCTTCGGCTTCAAGGATTGCCGCACGCTTTTCGCCTTCCGCACGCAGTATCGCCTCACGGCGTTCACGCTCCGCCTTCATCTGCTTTTCCATCGCAGACTGGATCTCTCTCGGCGGGAGGATGTTTTTAAGCTCGACACGGTTTACCTTGATGCCCCACGGGTCGGTGGCTTCGTCAAGGATGGTGCGCATCTTGCCGTTTATGAGGTCACGGCTGGTAAGGCACTGGTCAAGCTCCAAATCGCCGATGATGTTACGCAGCGTGGTTGCGGACAGGTTCTCGATTGCGATCATGGGATGCTCGATACCGTAGGTATAGAGCTTCGGGTCGGTTATCTGGAAATAGATGACCGTGTCTATCTGCATAGTGACGTTATCCTTGGTGATAACGGGCTGAGGCGGGAAGTCTGCGACCTGCTCCTTGAGCGAAATGGTCTTTGCGACCTTCTCGAAGAATGGGATCTTGACATGGATGCCGGTACCCCAGGTGGTCTGATACTTGCCCAGACGTTCAATTATCATGACTCTGCTCTGCTGTACGACTCTTATGTTGCGTGCTATGATCACCAGCACAAGGACGACAAGCGCAACCGGTATCCAGCCGCCGTTGGCCAAAAAGTCAAAAAATCCGTCCATAAATTTCCTCCTTAATTATTAAGAGCCGCAGCCTCGGCGGCCTTTGCTACGATAAGCTTAACGCCCTCTATGCGCTCGGCAATGACGGTCTGACCGGCCTCTATAACGGTGTCGTCATCGCTCCTTGCGGTCCATGTTTTTCCGTCAACGTATACGGCGCCGGTGCCGTTTAGGTTATCAATGTTCTCGGTGACCCTGCACTCCTTGCCGATGAGCGCATCGGCATTCGTGGGCTGAACCTTTCCGTTGACGTACTTTTTGACGAGAGGTCTCGTAAAATACAGCGTGAGCGCCGAAACGACGAGAAACAGCGTGATCTGAAGCCAAAGAGCCGCATCCAAAAGCTCCGCAATAAGCGCCGCAAGTGCGCCGAGCGCAAACCAAATCGACGTAAGTCCCACGGTGACCGCCTCAAACGCCGCAAACACGACGACGGCGACGAGCCATATAACCGACATACTCATATGCTCACCTCCTGTTTGATTACATTCTACTATACACCCGTCAATTTTTCAACAGGAAACTTGCGCTGCGGTGTCATACGGGGTAAATTGACGCATATCATGTGCATTATCGCTTTCTTTACACGATAACGCTTTACATTTAAAGAGAATTGATGTATTATATCATCAATTAAAGCGTTGAAGTGAAACCTTAAACGGAGGACCTTACCAATGAACAAGCAAAGCAGAAAGCCTCGCAACGCCGATATGTACAAGGCTATACTCACGCTTCGCAGCGTCGAGGAGTGTATGGACTTTTTTGACGATCTCTGCACCGTCACCGAAATACAGGCTATGGAGCAGCGCTATCAGGTCGCCGTCTGCCTCAGCAAGGACATGAAGTACAACGACATTCTTGCCGAGACCGGCGCTTCCAGCGCAACGATAAGCCGTGTCAACCGCTCCCTCAAGTACGGCAAGGACGGCTACGAGATCGTGTTCAGCCGCATGGAGAACGCCGGGAAATGAACGCCTACGGCCCCCTCGCCTTTTGGTACGACAGGCTGACTCTCGATATTCCCTATGTGGAGTTTGCCGATTTTTATGAGAAGGAGTTTTCCGCCGACGGCGGAGAGTTCAAGACCCTGCTCGACCTGTGCTGCGGCACGGGTACGCTCACTTGGCTCCTTGCGGAGCGGGGATATGAAATGATTGCGGCGGACGCATCACCCGATATGCTCATGCAGGCGGCTTCAAAAGCCGCCGAGGTGTCGGTTCCGCCGCTGTTTCTGTGTCAGGAGGCGTCAGGCCTCGATCTGTACGGGACGGTCGATGCCGCCGTCTGCTCGCTCGACGGCATGAACTACATTCCGGAGTCCGAGCTGCCGGAGGTTTTTCACAGGCTGCACCTTTTCGTGCGTCCCGGCGGGCTTCTGATCTTCGACATCAAAACGCCGGAGTGGTTTAAATCCGTTGACGGCAGCATTTCCGTTGACGAGACGGAGGATATGCTCTGCCTGTGGCGTGCCGAATTTGACACGGAGGAAAATGCGATATGCTACGGCATGGACATTTTCTCGAAGTCCGGCAGACTGTGGCGCAGAGACGGCGAGGAGCATATCGAATATGCCCATTCGCCGGAGCGCCTTGCGGAGCTGCTTGAAATTGCGGGCTTTGAAAACGTGCGGCTTTGCCCCGACTGCCCGCAGTCGGACGGCGGCAGGCTGTTCATCACGGCAAAAAGAAACGGAGTTTAAAATGGACAGGATACTAAGGGCAACCGCTGCCGACGGCTTTGTTAAAATGTCGCTCGTCAGCGCCAAGGATACCGTGCAGAGGGCGAAGGACATCCATCGCTGCACCCCCACCGCAGCTGCGGCTCTCGGCCGCAGTCTGTGCGCCGCCTCCCTGCTCGGCAACATGATGAAGGAGGAGGACGCTTCCCTAACCGTCCGCATAAACGGCGGCGGCAGGATCGGCAGCGTCATTGCCGTATCCGACTCGTCCGGCTGCGTTAGAGGCTATGTTGCGGACCCCACCGCAGATCTCCCGCTGAGAGCCGACGGCAAGCTCGATGTCGGCGGTGCCGTCGGTCGTGACGGGTACTTCACCGTCAGCCGTGACCTCGGTCTGCGTGAGCCGTACATCGGCTCCGTGCGTCTCGTTTCCGGCGAAATCGCCGAGGATCTGGCGGCGTATATGCTCGAAAGTGAGCAGATACCCTCCGCCTGCGCTCTCGGTGTTCTGATCGACACCGACCTCAGCGTCAAGGCTGCGGGCGGCTTTATCGTGGAGCTGATGCCCGGTGCGCCGGAGAAGTATATCGACGTCCTCGAAAACAATATTTTTATGATGGATCAGCTCACCACCGTTCTGTCCGAGGACGGCGAGGAGGAGGTTTTTCGTCAGGTTCTGCGTGGCATGGAGTACCACCTCGTCGGAGAGGAGCCGATATCGTATAAGTGCTATTGCAGCCGTGAGCGTGTTAAGGCGGCGCTCATGAGCGTCGGCAAGGATGAGCTGCGGGATATGGCGGAGTCGGGTGAGCCCGTAGAGATGAGCTGCCAGTTCTGCGACAGCGTTTATTGCTTCGAGGCGGAGGATATCAAAGCGCTGCTTATTAAATCCGAAGAAAATGAAAATTAAAGGTTGACAATTTATGATGCGTTTAGTATAATAAACAAGCCGCTAAGCGAGGGAGCATAGCTCAGCTGGTTAGAGCACCTGCCTTACAAGCAGGGGGTCATTGGTTCGAGTCCAATTGTTCCCACCATAGTATAAGCCTCTGTAGCTCAGTAGGTAGAGCAGCGGACTGAAAATCCGCGTGTCGTTGGTTCAACTCCGACCGGAGGCACCATTTGCGGGCATAGCTCATCCGGTAGAGCGCCACCTTGCCAAGGTGGA
The DNA here is from genome assembly GCA_963625655.1 of Oscillospiraceae bacterium. Lineage (GTDB taxonomy): Bacteria > Bacillota > Clostridia > Oscillospirales > Oscillospiraceae > F23-B02. The sequence goes on along the minus strand of CAVFTS010000003.1, from coordinate 13,161 downwards.
GGTAGCGAGTTCGAGTCTCGTTGCCCGCTCCAAAAAAAAACGTTTGCAGGCTGCGTTTTCAAAAGCCTGCAAACTAATATGGCGTCATAGCCAAGTGGTAAGGCAGCGGACTGCAAATCCGCGATTCCCCGGTTCAAATCCGGGTGACGCCTCCAAAAACGAAGTCCGTAGGCTTTGCCTACGGACTTCGTTTTTACTTTTTCACTCTTCACTTTTCACGATTCATTTGAAATTTCGATATGAAAATAGCGTGACCGAAAAACGGTCGCGCTATTTTCAGCTTCTCAGCGGAATATCGCTCCCGCCGCCAATAGCTCGTCAACGCTCATGTAGTAGCCGCTCGGCGCAAGCACCGACGCCTCCTTGAGCGCCGCCCCCGGCGTCAGCACCGCACTCACCGCCGTACCCGAAACCGTCGTCGATGCGTACACCGCCGTCGGCGTGAGACTTAAGTACAGAGGATCGTCCGCAACGCTTGCCGTAATGTGCAGCTGTCCGTCCGCAAAGTAGAATTCGGAGATCGCCCCCACGACCCTCGCAAGCGACAAATTGTCGAAGAATTCCACATATGCGCCGACCGTCTTCGCAAGCGTTCCGCTGCCGAGACCCGGCACGAGCTTGAGCGCCGTCTCCATCGCCTGACGCAGATTGCTCTCGTCAGCCTTGACCCTTATCGCACCGTAGTCGATGCACACGGTGCCGTTATAAAGCGTTACGTTGAGCTGCGTCCCGAGCAGCTTGGAGCTTGCCTTCACCGCCATGGGGCTGCCGAAGTCAAATATCATGTCGGCATGTATCGCAACGCCGTTCACGTTAAGATCTGCCGCCGTCTCCATGCCTTTTGCGCCCGCATAGCGCAGAAGGGTATCCTTGTACTGTGCAAGCTGCGACAGGGTAACAAAGGAGCCTGCGGGCGCCGAGATGCTCGGCGCGCCGTTTGACACGAGGGTCAGGTTAATGCGCATACCCGACATTTCAAGGCTCACGCTGCCGCTGCCGAGTGCCGCATTCACGACCACTCCCCCGCCGAGATTAACGCTTGCGTGGAGCGCATTGTCGTACCACGAAAGTCCGCTCACGGAGTTTATCGCTTTCTTGACGCTCAGGTCGCCGAAGAAGCTCTCTATCGCAGCGCCGGCATTGCTGCCGCTCGAGGCGCTGCCGCCGCTCATTTCCGTTATGAAGCCGACCAGATCCTTGAGCTGATCGAGCTTTCCGCTGATGCGGATGTTGCCCGCCTCGGCGTACACCGTGTCGCCGACAAGCGTCACTCTGACCGCAACGCCGTCAACGCTCGTGTCGAAAATCGCTCTGAGCTCGCTGCCGGGGTAAGCCACACGCAGTCTGCCGGAGAGACTTATTCCGCTGCCGGAGACCGTAACGTCGGCGGTGCAGCCGCCGGAGCTGACATTCTCCATGATGGGGCTTACGAGCGTAAGAGCGCCCGTAAGGTCGGTGTAGCCGGACAGCGACTCGCTGTTGAAGCTCTTTGCCGGGGTCGCATATATGCCGACGGTGCTGCCGCCCACGTTCACCCGAAGGTCGGCACTCTTGAGCTTCGGCTTTTCCTTGCCCGTTATCTTGATTGCGCCCGAAAGCATACTGTCGTTAAAGCTGATGGTCTTGCCCTTGGAGGTTGTTTTCACGTCCATGCCGTTTACTATCGACTGCACGGCGGAGCCTTCCAGCGAAATGTCGGGAACCTTCATGCCGAGTCCGCCCATGACCTTGCCGAATGCGTCGATGGCATCGTCCGCTTTAAGGACTATCTTCTGATTTTCCGCACGCAGGTACAGCTTTCCCCCGCTGTACACTCCGTACACGTCAAGCCCCTCGACCTCCCCTTTGACCTTGAAGCTCATGTTCGCAATGTCAAGGTGCGCCTTGAGAACGTACTGCTTTCCTCCTACGGTGACCGTTACGTTCAGATTCGGGTTGCGCTCGAAGATGCCCAAAAGCTCCTCCTGGAGCGCATCGTCACGGCTGAGCTTTGAAAGCTTGTCGGGGTCGTACTCGGTCTCAAGATACTTTTGGAACTCCTTCCGGTCGTCGGTGACATTGCCGAAATCGGAGAACAGCTCCGTGATATTGCTGGTGCAGCCCATGCTGCCGAGACCCGACATCGTGACCTCGTAGGTCTCGACGGTCTCCATCTTGAGCAGACGCCATTGGGAATCTATCGTCCACACCATGTGTACCTCGGTGAACACGGGCATCTGCGATGCGCCGCTGTAGGTGTAGATCTGGCGCTTGTAGTATGCGCTTGCGCCCTCCGGCTCAAGGTCGAAGCTTATAACGTAGTTTCCGTCGGCATCCTTCTGCATTTCGGGCTTGCACACCGTCTCGTCGCTCACGACGTAATTCGTGAGGTTGCGGGGAAGCTGACCGTATGCGTGGCTGTAATCCTCGTCGGAGATGGCGTAAATGTCCTTACTCCATTGAGCCGTCGTTCCGCTGACGGAGTCCGCCTTGCGCACGAGGATGGCGCCGTCCTTAAAATACTTCTGCTCGCCGACCTTCACCAGTGCGCTGGTGCTTATCGTCTCGTTAAAAACGCTGTCCTCGGTGACGACACGCTGTCCGTAGATCTGCTGATTGTAGTCTATAAAGCCGACGCTCGCCGCCGTGTTGCCAGTCGTTTCGGAGCGGTAGCTTGCGGAGTTCATAACGCCTATACATATATAAATGTTGTCCTCCGCCGTCTGCCCGGACGGATCTCCCTCAGGCACGGGGAGCGTCTTGCTCGCACCGCCGTCGGCAAAATCGGCATCCGACACACCGCCGAAGAAGCTCGGCACAATCTTTATCGCAGCAAGAAGAAGCACGACCGCACCGCAGATGCAAAGCACTTTGCGCTTTTTGCTTTTCGGCTTTTTCTCCGAGGCGGCGGGGGATGCGATCTCATCAGTCTCTGCGACGTCCGCTTTTTTCTTTTTCTCAAGCAGCTTCATTTCTCAAAACCTCTTTAAACTCCGTTGCCATGCGTCCGGTGTCATGCCGGAGCGTTACTTATTTCACGCTCTCATTATACTGCGCCGCCCTCGGTAGTGCATCCTCCCCTTTGTTCGACGGTAGAATTGTCGGTAGAGAGCCGTTCTCCTGCCGGTAGAGCCGGAGAATCGACAGTTCGGAAGCAAGAAAATTGCTCTTGCAAGGAGCGATTTTCGCTGATATAATAGGCTTATGGATGATTTGAGACGTGTGCTCGCCGAGAATATAAGCGAGCTTAGAAAAAGCAATAATTTGACCCAAGCCGAATTTGCGGAGAGACTGAATTACTCCGATAAGGCGGTGTCCAAGTGGGAGCGGGGAGACTCGCTGCCCGACGTTATCGTGCTCAAGACCATCGCCGATATGTACGGCGTCGGGCTTGACGATATGCTGCGGGAAAACGGCGTTCACCATGTCATTTCGCCGGACGAGAAGCTGCGTGACGAACAACTCACGCAGAAGATCCTCATAACCGCACTGTGGGTCACCATGGTGTGGATAATCGCCGCCGTCGTGTTCCTGTACTCGCAGTACAGCCGAGGCACGATGTTTTGGATGGCGTTCGTGTGGGCGGTTCCGATTTCGTTTTTGGTGGCGCTCGTATTCGCACGCCGCTGGGGCATCGCAGACTTCAAGCGCGTAAACTGTATCCTGTCGTCGGGCTTCGTGTGGTCGGCGCTCATATCCTTCTATTTTCAGTTCATGAGCTACAACATTTGGATGATATTCTTCATCGGAGCCCCCGTTCAGGTCGCACTGATACTCAGCTCGAAGATACACGACAGTCCCCGCAGTCTCCGCTCAAAGAGCGAAAAATGAGCCCCCTATCGAGTGAGGATGTTTTTATGAGGAAAGCGGCTTCGCTTTTCCCTTTCCGATTCCGACGTGTCAAGCAGCGGCGCCATGACAGATGACGCCTCCGTCTTTGTTCTCGCAGACGACCGGCCGCTCTTGCACAGCGCAGCAAAATGTGGTAATCTAACAGCAAATGAACCATAAACGGGGTGTTTACGATAGAACACAATGAAATGATAAAATGTCCTGCCTGCGGGCAGGCACTTTGCGACGGAGCTGTCTGCTCCTGCGGGTATGACTCGACGCAGGATGCCGTGCTGCACCGCAGCTTTGCTCCCCTGCCGACGCAAAGCAAGCATTTGCGCAGGCCGCTCACCGGCGGCACATACGCCGAGCTGTGCGACAGGGTCTCGGCACTTGAAATAAAGGTGCGCCGTCTTGACTCGCTCCTGTCCGAGCTTACGCAGCGTGTCGACAATTTGAGCGGAGAAGCGGGCACCGGCATTGCCCCTCCCGACAGCACCGAACCTGCGAAACCTGCCGATAGCCGCAGGTTTGTCTCCGCAATGCTCGCATCCACGCTGAGCAAGGGCGATGTCGTTCCGTTTGGCAGGTATGAGTTTGCGGACGGCAAGTTCTCGCCTATGTATTGGCGTGTGCTTTCCGTTCACGGCTCAAGGGCGCTTTTGCTTTCCGAACGCTGCTTAGCGGCACCGAGAGAGTACCACAACGCTTACGCTCCCGTAACGTGGGGGGAATGTCAGCTCAGAGCGTGGTTAAACAGCAATTTCTTAAACGCAGCATTTTCCGATGCCGAGAAGGAGCGCCTTATCTGGTCTCAGATCTCGGTCGCCGACGACTTTACCGCTGACCGTGTATTTATTCTCAGCGCAAAGGAAGCGGAAAAATATCTGAAAACCAACGAAGATCGAAAAGTACAGGATCTGAGAGAATGGTGGCTGCGAAGTGAAGCTCTCGCAAGGGACTGTCGGCGTGTTCTGGGTAACGGTGCGCTCTCCGAGGAGCTTATCCCCATCACATCGCTCTACAAATACGTTCGCCCCGCTATACAGGTACATTTCGGAACTGCCCCGATGACCGTGAAGAAGAGTCTCCGCAATCCGGCCGGCGATATTGTGCGGGTCACGGCGGAGCGTGAATTTGACAAGATGGGCTTCCTCCGAAAGGAGACCGTGACGGACGAAGGCGGCAGCATCGTCAATACCGTTCATTACGAATACTACCCCAACGGCGGCAGAAAGAGAAAATACAGTATCACGTCCGACGGCACCGTCGAATTTGATTTGAAATATAATCAGCACGGAAATGCGATATAAAAAACCGAGGATACGAAGCCGTTCGTATCCTCGGTTTTTTTGTATTTCCGTTCATCCCTTACGGTGGAGAGTGGCGAGCTGGTAGAAGGCGACGGCGCTCGCCGCTGCGACGTTTAAGGAGTCGACACCGTGCGACATCGGTATGCGCAGGGTGTAGTCGCACCTTTCAACCGTCTCCGGTGCAAGCCCGTCACCCTCGGTGCCGAGGACGAGCGCAAGCTTGGCCTCTGCTTCGGGTGCGGGATCGTATATCGGCAGCGAACGCTCCGTGAGCGCCAGCGCCGCCGTCTTGAAGCCGAGAGCGTGGAGCTTATCCTGCCACGGTGTGAGGTCGTCAAGGTACGTCCACGGCACCTGAAACACCGTTCCCATGCTCACCCGCACCGCTCTGCGGTACAACGGGTCGCTCCCCTGCGAGGTGAGCAGCACGGCGTCTATTCCCAGTGCGGCGGCGGAGCGGAATATCGCCCCGATATTCGTCGGATTCATCACGTTTTCAAGCACGGCAATTCTCTGCGCCCCTTCGCATATCGCCTCCGGCTCCGGCAGCTCGGGACGCAGCATTGCGCACAGCATCCCCCTTGTGAGATGAAAGCCGGTGAGCTGCGTCAGCACCGAAAGCTCCGCCGTGTACACGGGAATGTCCTCCGGGCAGCGTGAGAGTATCGCCTGTGCCTTGCCCTCGGCATGCTTCGTCTCCATCAGAAACGAAAGCGGCACGCAGCCTGCGTCAAGCGCCCGCTCGATGACGAGCGGACTTTCGGCGATGAACATCGCATTCTTGGGGTCCTTGCGGTTGAGGAGCTGATTTTCCGTGAGCCTTGCGTAAACGTCAAGCTCGGGTGCGGAAAAATCCTTGATTTCATAAAAGCGTGCCATGCTACACCTCGTTTTTCTGTTTGCCGATATACCGAAAATCAGGCATCCCTCAGCTCGGAGATGCCTGATTTTTCAATGCGTTTTACTGAGCAAGCGCTCTTTCGAGCCAAACGGTGGCAACGTCCATCGCCGCCCAGAAACCGTCCTTCTCGCTCTTTTTCACGATGCGGTCACGGGACTTTATGGACGGATCGGTGAGCTGGAGCTGAACCGAGACCTTGCTTGCAACGTCCATATCCTTGACCTTTTTGGTGTCGAGAATCTGGAGCATTATGATATATTTGTCCGCCATGCTGCCGTAGTACACGATGTTCCCCGTGCGCTGAAGCGGGCGGCCCTTGTATTCAAGTACCTTTTCCTTTGCCAATGTCGGAACCTCCTCAATGATTTTATGCTGCGGGTGTCGGCGACGGAGTGACGGGATCCTCCGGCTTTGCCGGATCGGTGGGATTGTCCGGGTCATCGGGATCCTCCGACTCCTCGTCCGTTCCCTCCCATATCTTCGTAAGCTCCTCCTGCGTTCCGAACAGATTCGTCGGACTTCCGCCGTAGGACATATCGAAGTCCTTATACGGAAGGTCTGCATGGATAAGCTCCATCACGTCGTGCCAGACCGTTACTGCGGGGTTGCCGTTAAAGTACATTGTCTCCGGCGTATCGTAACCCGTCCACACGGCGCAGGTGTAGTACGGCGTATAGCCGCAGAACCAACGGTCCTTGTTTGCGCTTGTGGTACCCGTCTTACCCGCAACGGGCATATTGCTCAGACGAGAGGCGCTGCCGGTGCCGTTCGTCGCCGCATTGTTGAGCATATAGGTCATAACCTTTGCGGTGTTCGACGAGAATGCGGTCTGGACCTCAGGCTCGTTGTCGAGAATTACCTCCGTGCCGTCGGCATTCGTGACCTTGAGATAGGTGCGGGACTCGTTCATAACGCCGTCGTTTGCGAGAGCCGAGTATGCCTGCGCCATTTCTCTGACCGTAACGCCGTTGTGCGGTTGACCCAAAGCCATGGCGGCATAATCGGCGTCGGCATCAATGAGACTCGTGATGTTAAGCCTGTTTCTCAGAAAATCGAGCGCTGCCGCCGGTGTCAGCTTATCCATGATCTGCGCCGAAACGGTGTTCTTGGATTTCTGAAGCGCCGTCGCTATGGTGATAACGCCGTCGTACTGATTCGGTGAGTTCTTGGGGTACCAGCCCTCCGGCGCTTTTGCAAGCGTGACCTTCGTTTCGTCGGCATCGAGCACCCATGTACCGGGCGTGATGAGACCGTACTCCACGGCGGGACCGTAAACCGCAAGCGGCTTTATCGACGATCCGGGCGGACGCAGAGCATCCGTCGCACGGTTGAAGCCGAAGTTTATTTCCTTCTCCCCGGTTCCGCCGGAGAGCGCAACGATGTTGCCTGTACTCTGGTCGATGATTACGATGGCACTCTGAAGCTGAGAATCCGTCTCCACGGTGGACTGAGGCAGCTTCGTCAAGTCGGTGTAGATGGAATCGACCTTGCTCTGAATATCAACGTCTATGCAGCAGTATATCTGATAGCCGCCGTTGTATATAAGCGTCTTGGCAATCTTTTCGGAAACGCCCTTTTCCGCTGCGAGATCCTCCACCACATCGTTTACAACCGTTTCGACATAATAGCTGTAAACGTTGTCGGAGCTTTCTCCTTCGTCCGACGCACTGTGAACGAAGTTCAGTTCCTCGGCAACGGCTTCCTTATACTCCTTCTTGGAGATGTAGCCCTGGAGGTACATCTGCTGAAGGATCTCCTCCTGCCGTTCCTTGTTGTATTCGGGGTTCTGGAACGGGTCATACTTCGTCGGCAGGTTGGTTATACCGACGATGGCGGCACTCTCCGCAAGCGACAGCTCGGACACGTCCTTACCGAAGTAGGTCTGCGCCGCAGTCTGAACGCCGTAGCAGCCCTGTCCGAAGTAGACGACGTTGAGGTACCATTCGAGGATATCCTCCTTACTGTATTCCTTTTCAAACTCAAGCGCCTGGAAGATCTCCAAAAGCTTTCGCTGTACGGTAATATCGTCCTGATGTGTGACGTTTTTTATGAGCTGCTGTGTGATCGTCGAGCCGCCGAAGGTGCTTCTCGACCCGGTGAACATATTCACGAACGCACCGGCGGTCCTTATCCAGTCAACGCCGTGGTGCTCGTAAAAGCGCTTGTCCTCGATAGCTACGAGGGCTTTTTCCATGTAATCGGGAATGTCGCTTCGGTCGACCCAAATACGCTCCTCCTCGCCGGAAAGTATCGCAAGCTCCTTCCATTCGCCGCTGCTCTTGTCCTGATACCACACGATGCTCGACTGCTTGAGCGCTATGTCGTCAAGGTCAAGCGGAGTGCTGGGAATGATGCTCGTTTTGATGTAGTCCGCAAAGATGCAGAGGAAGATGAGCGAGGTCAGTATGCCGATAAGTATCAGCGTACCGAGGATGCGCATAATGAGCCGGAAAGTGCCTATGCCCTCTCCGCCCGATGCAGCTTTATCCTTTGCCATCGAGATTCATACACCTCCTTCAAGGGATGTTTATAAAATGTGTAAGAAGCTAATTACAGTCGGATATATGATTATATCACATTATGTCAAGTAGTAGTGTACTAATTGTTAATTTTGTTGGAAATAATATCGTAAAAAGTAAGGAGATGATACTATGCGGCTCAAATTAAAAGTCTGGCTGCTGTCTCTGCTTGCCGCAGGCGCAGCCGTTTGCGGAGGTGCGGCAATAAAAGCCTCCGGCGCGGCCGTAGACGGCGTCGCCGCCTCTCCTCCCGTCCGCACACAGAAGGAGTCCGCTCCGTACTGGCTTTACGACAGCGGAGGTTACATTGCGATATACGGTGAGGAAAAAGAGCGTTTGGAAATTACCGACATAGAAACCGACACTCTGAACGATTACGACAGGGAATTGCTTCAAAACGGCATACCCGCACAGAGCAAATCGGAGCTTTTGTCTCTTCTTGAGGATTTCAGTTCATAATAAGCTCTTGAATTTTATCACGGTATGGGGTAAAATAATATCAAATCATAACAGGAGGATAAAAATGAGCAAGGAATTCGGAAATGATTTTATCACTATTGTAGATGACGACGGCGCCGAGTTCGAGCTTGAGCTGCTCGATACCATGGATTACAACGGAGGCTCCTTCGCCGCTTTTCTTCCCACCGACATCCCGGAGGACGATCCCGAATACGGCATCATCATTCTTCGCATCGTTCCCGACGAGGACGGGATGGACGTTTTCGAGTCCATCGACGACGATGACGAGCTTCAGGATGTTTACGAGCATTTTTCCGTTCTGCTCTTTGATGACGACGAAGACGAGGAATAAGTTTCGTCATTCGGCATAAATTTATAACGGTTCTGCTTTGTGCGTGATCGTCCCTTGCGGACCTTCGGCTCAATTAAACCCACATCTCTTATAAGGGATGCCGATTTGAATCTGCGGATTGCAGGCCTCCCGGCGCTTCGGCGCCGGACGTTGGAAGCAGAGAAACAGAGCTTAGGCGACCCACCTGCCACGCTGTGCAGGTTATAATCGAGCCACACGGCAAAAGCGGAATTACACCGGCAGCATTTTGCTGCCGGTGTTTTTTGTCATTGCGGCGAGCGGCAAATATGTTGACTTGCGCCGCAATAAATAGTAAAATAAACTGATAAGCCTGCGGAGGTGTGATGTGGAAAAGCTGTCTCATGCATATATAATATCCTCGCCCTCTTCGGCGCTTTGCATAAAGCTTGCAACGGAGCTCGCCGAGAAGTCTCTTTGCGGCTCTGCGGGCAAGCGCCCCTGCGGAGTCTGCCGTGACTGCCGCAAGGTCTTGAACGGCACGCACCCCGACTTTATCCGCATCTCCCGTCTCAGCGACGACAAGGGGCGTTTAAAGAAGGAGCTTCAGGTGGATCAGATCCGCAGCATGGCTGCCGACGCATACGTTCTGCCAAACGAAGCTGCCGAGAAGGTTTATCTCATCGAGGATGCGGATACGATGAATGAAAGCGCTCAGAACGCCGCCCTCAAGCTCCTTGAGGAGCCGCCGAAGGGTGTCCGCTTCATTCTCTGCGTGCAGAATCCCGAAAAGCTGCTCGTAACGGTGCGCTCCCGCTGCGTCGAGATACACCGCAACGCCGAGGCGGAGGCGCCCGACGCCGACGCCAAAAGGATGGCGGAGGGGTTTATATCATGTGTTCGGAGCGGCAGTCGTAGCGGGCTTTTGACATGGTGCATGGCGTCCGAGGGCTGCGACGGTCGTAAAACCGCCGATTTTCTTGAGGCGGCAAAGGCGGGGCTTATATCCGCACTCTCCGGCGAGGGCAAGAGCCTTTCCGTGAGCGGGGAGGAGATCATGCGGCTTATCTCTTTGTGTGACCGTTGTCTTGACCGTTTGAAGGTCAACACCGGCACGAAACATATTTACGGTCTGCTTGCCGTAAAAGGAATCGAGGAAAAAAGTTGATTGAAGTTATAAGCGTAAAATTCAAGGGTCGGGGCAAAAGCTACTACTTTGCCCCCGGCGATAAGCAGATAAAGAGCGGTCAGCAGGTCATTGTCGAAACCAGCAAGGGACTTGAGATCGCCGACTGCGCCCACGCAAACCATTTCGTGAATGACGATGCCGTGGTGCAGCCGCTGCGTCCCGTCGTGCGCATCGCAACGGCGGACGATCTCCGTATTGCGGAGATAAACAAAAAGCGTGAAAAGGAAGCCTTTGAGATCTGCCAGAAGAAGATAGCGGAGCATGGGCTTGACATGAAGCTCGTTGACGTCGAGTGCAATTTTGACGGCAGCAAGACCATGTTTTTCTTCACCTCCGACGGCAGAGTCGACTTCCGTGAGCTGGTGAAGGATCTTGCCGGCATATTCCGCAACCGCATCGAGCTGCGTCAGATCGGCGTGCGAGACGAGGCGAAGATGCTCGGCGGTCTCGGTATCTGCGGCAGGCCCTTCTGCTGCAGCCGCTTCCTCGACGAGTTCCGGCCCGTCTCCACCAAGATGGCGAAGGTGCAGTCGATGTCCTTAAACCCCAGCAAAATTTCCGGCTCCTGCGGCAGGCTTATGTGCTGTCTGCGCTATGAGCAGGAGGCGTATGAGGAGCTTGTGAAAAGCGTTCCCAAGCAGGGCGCATTCGTCGAAACGCCGGACGGCTACGGCAACGTGACTCAGGTGAATCTGCTGCGTCAGCTCGTCAAGGTCAAGCTTGACGGCGGCAGTGAAGGCGAGCTTAAAACCTTCCGTGCGGTCGAGGTCGCAGCCGTACCCGGCGGCAGGCCCAAGGACGGGGAGACTCCCCCCTCGGTGCTCAAATATGTGCCGGAGCCTGAGCCGGAGGTCGAGCCGGAGGACGAGTGGGCGCTGCCTCAGCTCTTTTCCGAGGAGTTCAGCCCCGAAGATTCCAAGAGCGCTCCTGCGGAAAAGCTGCAGAAGAGGAACGGCCGCAGCAGAAACAGACATCGCAAGCCCAAGTCGGGCGAGAAAAAGCCCGTCGAGGCAAAGGAGCCCGCAAAGCAGCAGCCGAGCGAGGAAAAGCAGCCCGTAAAGCCGAGACCGAAGTCCTCAAGGGGCGGCAGAAAACCCAAAGCCGCAGAAAGCGTCTCCGCTAAGACGGAAGCCGTTCCTGTCGAAAAGAAAGAACCGAAGCAGCCTCAGGCGAAGGATGCTGCGCAGAAAAAGAACAGCCGGAGGCGCTATTACCGCCACGGCAAGCCGAGAAACAAACAGGGCGGTCAGCCGCAGCCGCCTAAGCAGTAAGCGGTCGGGAGGTATCCGATATGAGCAATACCGTAAAGACAAAGAAGCCCAAAAAGCTGCATAAGCCCATGAATATGAAGTTCAAGGTGTGGATCACCGTCGCAGTGCTTGTCATTGCCGTCATCGTCGCCGTTTTGAGCTTCGGCTCCGGCGCAATGACCTTTAAAACCGGCGCCGTGCAGTCGCACGACGACCCCGTCGAGGTGACCGAGTCCCCCGTCATAGGCGAGGACGGCACTGCGGTACCGCAGGAAAACAGGCACACCGTACTTGTCTCGGCAGGCAACGGCGGTTCGGCAAGTCCGGAGGGCAGCGTCAGCGTCGAGGATAACGGAGCCATCACCATCGGCTTTACGCCGGACGAGGGCTACGAGATTAAAACCGTCATCGTCGACGGGCAGGACATAGGCCAGAAGACAAGCTATACTCTCTCGAACATCAGAGAGGATCATACCATAATGGTCACCTTCGAGAAGATCCCCGAGCCGTCGCCGAGTCCCGAACCGACCGACGTTCCTCAGCCGGATCCCGCGAACTGACGGAGGAATGAATGACCGACATGCTTAAAACCCTGTTATTTGCGATGCTGCCCGTGTCCGAGATCAGGGGTGCAATCCCCGTCGGCATCGCATGCGGGCTTGAGCCGTGGCTGACCTATGTGATAGGCGTCGTCGGCAATATGCTCCCCGTGCCGGTACTTATTCTGCTGACGAGGAAGGTTCTGCTTTGGATGAATAAGCACAACATCCTCACGGGCTTTTCAAACTGGCTCAATCGCAAGGGCGAGGAAAAGGGCAAGGTCGTGCAGACCTACTCGTTTTGGGGACTGCTCATCCTCGTTGCGATACCCCTGCCCGGTACGGGCGCTTGGACGGGCGCACTTGTTGCGTCGCTTTTGGATATGCGCCTCAAAAACGCTCTGCCCGCAATAGGTCTCGGCGTTATGATCGCCGGACTTATCGTTATGGCGGTGACCATGGGCGTAATATCCGTCGGCAGACTGTTTTAATTAAATTAAATAATGTGAGCAAAAGCCGCCCCCGTGAGGGGCGGCTTTTGCTCTGCGCCTCGTTACTGACATCGTGGATATAGCTCTCGCCTCTCTCCTGTGCTTCGCCTACCCAACGGTCAATGTGAGTTTCAGGTCCCGTAAATCCCGATTCCGCTGCGCCGATGCCTTGCGGCAAATCGGATTGCCGCTCCGTTTCGGGCGCTTCGGCATATTCGGGTGAGACTTGCTGCATCCAAGGCGGGTCGAGGGAGTAGTTTACCCTCTTGCTATCAGATATGCCTTGTTCACTATCTCCGTTTCTGATGCGTTCGGCGTGCTTGCTAAGAATGTTATCAAGTCCCAGCGCTTTTCCTCTGTGTCCATTAGCATCATAGCCA
>CAVFTS010000002.1:0-85566 GCA_963625655.1 Oscillospiraceae bacterium | reverse complement strand
TGTCTCCGTGCGCAAGCTCGTGCAGCAATATCTGTTCGGCGCTGAGGTACGGATGCTTGCCTTTTTTGCTGCTGTTGCAGGCTTTTTAATTGTGCTGCGCTTCCAGCTCCGCAAACAGATCGGCAGCAAGATCCTTCGGCGACATATTCTCAATGCGCTTCTCCTCGCCAAGCGTAAAGTCGTCACGGGTCTGAGTCTTCTCCGCCCGTGTGTCGTCGGTCTTAATTTCGGCTCCCGCCGGCGGTACTGCCGCAATCAGCGATCCCTTCAGTTCATTTGCAAGCATCTTCATATTCTCCGCTCTTTGCTCCTCGGTCTCGCGGACGATCTCCGGCAAGGCTTCAAGCAGCTCACACAGTCTTTCGCTGATTCCGAGTCTTCGCTCATCGCCGCTCTTTTCCGGCGTTTGCTCCTCGGCAAGCTGCTCGATATATACATCAATGTCGTCGCCGCCGTCGCTTTTGACCATCAATCCGATCTGATACGCAAGATCCTTAAGCTGTGCATAGCTGAAGCCCTCGGTCTTTTTCTTTAGGCCCTCGCCCGCATATTGCTTCAGTTCAAGCCCGAAGACCGTGCGCAGGCGGTTCTCCAAAAACACCCATCGGGTCTCTTCCATCGGGGGATTCATCACGCATCGCATGAGCCTGCTGCGTAGTGTCGACGGGACACTGTCTCCGTCGCCGTCTATAAGGATCACAAACAGCGATTCTTTTGTTTTGGAGGAGAGCCGATTTTTGCTCAGGCGCACGCCGAAGTATGTATACAGAGCCTTGCGCTTCCCCTCGTCAGAAAGGCTGTCTGCGACGATGCACAGCCTGCGTTCTGCATCTGCCGTTTCGTCGGCAAGCGCCTGCAGTCCCGAAACGCTGTCTTCCTGCTCAATCACCTTGTCGTCAACTATAACAAGCTCAAAGCCTTCCTCAAGCAGCAGCTTCATCATATGTGCGGCCGCAGTATGTTTCCCGCAGCCGGAGGGTCCCGTCAGAAGCAGTCCGCTCGGACGTATGTCCTCTTTTCGCATCTGCTCCAGCAGAGCGCCCCAGCCGAAGCTGTCGTCCGGCGCATCGGTCTCAAGAAGCCCTGCGGCGTTCTCCGCAAGCTCACGGCTCAGTCTGCGCCACTTGGCTTCCGCATTTTTTCCCATTTTAAAATCACTCCCTGCACATTAAGTGCATCAGTCTGCACACGGTATGTGCGCAGACTGATTTATTGCGGATCACTCGTTTGCTATTTCCCGCTCAAACGCAAGCAGCTCTTCACGGATCTCCGCCTTGTTGGATGGCGGATTCTTCTTTCTGGTCTGGTCAAACCACTCTTTCGTAAGCACGACCTCGCCCTGTCTTATCGCTTCGCTTGCGGCCTTGTCCGACTCACGGATGTCAAGCTTGCCGTCCTCACCGTATATCGCATGAAGCTCGATCGCACGCTCTCTGGCCTCGATCTTCACGGCATCGCATATTCTGTCAAGGTCACGGTAGCTGAAATCGTCAGTCATGTCCGCCATGTACTCGTAGCTCAGCCCTTCCTCAAGCGGCAGAATGCCCAGCTTCTTTGCGCTTTCAAAATACTTTGCTCTTGCCTGTTCGTCCGGAAGCGGCACGGAGACCATGTGCGCACGGTCACGCATTGCGGCATCGACCTGACGGGGATAGTTTGTAGCGCCCAAAAAGACTATGCGCTTTCCGGAATTTTTCATGTTGTTCAGCGCTTCGAGGAATGCGACCGTCAGTCTGCGCTCATGTCCCTGTGCATTGGCGGCGCCTCTCGTTGTGCAGACATTCTCTATCTCGTCAATGAATATGACCGAGGGAGCGTTGTCTATCGCTTCCTGGAATGCGGCCTGAACTATCTTTTCGCCGACGCCCACCAGGCTCTGGTGTATCTCGCCGCCGACGAGCTGAATGAAATCAAAGCCCTTTTCCTTCATGTCATGCGCAAAGGCTTCGATGAGGTAGGTCTTGCCGCAACCGGGAAGTCCGTAGAAGAAGTAGCGCTGCGTCGGGCTGATGGACAGCGTGTCGTCGGTCATGTCCCAGCCGAGGTTTGCCGCCTCACGCTCAAGGAGCTTCTTCTGTTCCTCCATGCCGACGACCTGATCCAGTCCGTGGTCGGGGATCGCCTTGTGCCACTTTTCGATCGTCTCGGCGGGGATCTCCTTCGTTGCGTTTTTGGTCGTAAAGCCGGATTCGGTGGTCTGACTGACCTTACCGCCCGCTGCACCCTTGGTGTTGGTCTGGCTGTTTCTCTGCGGTTCGGACTCGTCGTCTCTCTTTTCGACCTTCGGCTGCGGCTTGGGTGCGGGAGCAAGGACCTCGACTATCTCCCTGACCTTCTCCTCGCAGTCCTGCTGATTGCGGCGCCATTTCTCGTAAGTGGCTCTTTCGGAAAGATTGAGGTTCATTATTTCCTCGCAGACCTTGGAAGCCTCCGCATAGCGCTGCGCCTCCTGCTTTGTGGGCTTACCGTCGTTGTCACGGTTTATTATCTCGGCACGAAGGGTAAGACTTTTGTAAAGCTCGATCTTTTCGTTCATAAGCTTGGAGAAGCTCGTATCTCCGATGTTGTATTTACCCATCTTCACGCCTCACTTTCCGTTTTTCGGCGGACGGACATCCGTACTCACCGTCAGCTCGATATCGTCGTCGTCCTCGTCGGGGTCGGCGTCGCAAAGACGATCCATCATCATGTCGACACTCGACGAGCCGATGGCTCCGCTGCGCTCGTAGGAGCCGTTCGAGGAAGCGCTCCTTTCACGGCTGACCCGCACATGAGAGGGATTGTCGCTCTCCGCAAGGCAGCCCTCGATGTCTCCCGTCTCCTTCAGTCTCTCAAAGAAGGTGTCGAGAAGCATTTCCTTCTGCTTAACGGCGGTGTCGGAGGTTATGTATCCGTAGGCGTTGCGTTCTTTGGTTGAGCCGATCTTCGGAAGCTTGGAAAGACCGGTGCCCTTGCCGGCTATCTGCTTCATCGCCGCATCGAGCAGGTCATACGCATGGGCAACGCTGTCGTTCGAGGTCACGCTCTGCAGCGCAAAGATCGCATCGTTGACAAGCATATATCCCATCGCAGCATCCCAAAGTATCTGCTCCTGAATAATGGTGTCGGCGCCGGTCGCACGGCCCTCGGCAATATTTGCGCTTTGGGTTCTGATAGTGCGGTTAAACTGCTTCTTGCAGCTTTCCAGCTTGCCCCTGCATACGCCGAGGTCGTACTGAAGGGCAGCCGCCTCATCTCTTTCTTTATTTGCCTTTTTGAATTTATGTTTTCTCTGCATTTGCTTTATATAAGCCTTCGCATCGTTCAGCATATCACTAATGCTCGCCATGTTAAATGCTCCTTCCTGTTTCAAAATACGGTGGGGATCCGTAGGCGGTCGGCGCCGTATCAGTTATAATTCTGCTCGCCGTCTACGTCCTGATCTTCGTCTGTGTCGTACTCGTCCGCTTCTTCGGCAAGTCTTTCGAGGTTCCGCTGGTTCTCCTCCTCGATCGCCTTCTGCATTTGGTCAAGCTCTTCCTTGGTGTGAAGTCCCAAGGCTCTTATATCCTGATGACGCTTGGCGTTGCGTTCGCCGACCTTCTCTCTTTCTTTCTGCTTCATCTTTTCGAGAGCGATTTCCGCTTCGTCGGCGACCACCTGCTTTGCCATTTGGTTGCCGGGGGCGGTCTCAAGCTGCAGTATGCGTCCCTCGATCTCGTCGAGCATCGTAAGCGTTTCGGCAAGCTCGGCATCCTTTTCGGCAAGCTCCTGGAACAGACCGTCGATCGCTTCCTTGTACTTGTTCATCTGATCCTCGTCAACGGCAATGGGGACTCTTGCGAGCTTAGCGGAAAGGAGCTCAACGTCGTTGAGGTAGCGCTGAAGCGTGGTCTGCTCCGTCTGGAACAGGTATGCATCAAAGTCGATGTTGACGCGCTTAAAGCGCTGGTCGAGCATCATGCCGTAAACCTTGCGCTGCTCAGGTGTCCATGTGGATTTTGAGGCGGTGGAAGACTGCGCACGGACAAATGCAAACGCCTCACGCAGATCGGGGTCATCCTGAATATTGCCGTAAAGATCTCCAATGTCCTCGTCGTATTCCGACTTTGCCTGATCGTGCTTGGCCTTGACCTTCTCGGCGTTTTCGCTCGTCCTGTCGGCAAGCTGTGCAAAGCCGATAAGGGTGAGCCACTCGTCGAGGTACTTCGTATTCAGCTCAACGAACTGCTCTATAAGCTCCGGCTGGTGGAGAGGTATCTTGTTGCGGATATCCAGAATGCCTCTTGCAAGCGCACCCTTTGCCGCAAATGCGGTGTTCTCGTCGCCGTGTTCGACAGCATCCTTAAAGCGCTGCGCCAAAATGAGAAGCTTTTCATCTATTTTGCGAATGTCCACATCGACGGATATGGGGTTTTTCCTGATCGCCTGCGCAAGACCTCTTGCCGTCTGCTCCAGATCTCCGTACTTCTGCCCCTCCTTCGTTCTGTATTCGAGGCTTTCCTTCGGCAGTCTGCTGTGGATAAAGTCTATTCCTTCAAGGTAGGTCTGTAAAAGGTTTTCACTGTTGGCGGTATCGTTAGTGATCATCTTTGCCGCCGCCTCTGCCTCACGTTCCTTTCTTTCCTTGCGGCTTGCAAACCATCTGGAGATAGGATTTGATTTCGAGCTTGAGGCAACGCTGCCTGTTCTCGGTCTCGGCATGATTTCTTCCCCTTTCAAATTTAGTGTTTTATTGTAAGTTTATTTTTTGCTCTGTGTTTTTTGTCAGTGCTTGTGCTTCGGCGGAGTGATATAGTATGGATCGTCAATGACTATTTCTTCCTCATCCTCGTCCGTGATCTTGTTCGGAGGCTCTGCGATCGGAGGGCTTTTCTCCTCTGCGTCGGGTGGCGGAGCATCCTTCCAATTATTGTTGAACGTTCCAAGCTGCTCCTGAAGATTGCTTGCCAAGGTGCTTATCTTGTTGGCGGAATCGCTTATCTCCGTCTTTATGATCGTCTCGGTCACAAGCTCCTCCAGCGCCATAAGCTTCTTATACTGCGCTCTTGCAGTATTTTCAACGCTTCTGAGCTGCACTTCCGCAAAGGAGTTGTTTATTGCCAAAGCACGGCAGTGTGCAAGCCGGAGCGTTGTTTCAAAATATTCCTCGGAGCTTTTGACAAGCTGCATAAGGCTTTTTGAGAACGTTATCACGTCCCGCTCCTTTTCGTCGGCGGGCGGCACCGACAGCCAACGGACGCAGAAGCGTATCGCAAACAGCGCCCGCCTGTATGTATCGTAGTCCTTCTGTCCCTGCGCAGACTCAAGCTTATCCAAAAACTCATTGATCTTTTTTGCGATCTCCGGATTGTCCTCCCTGTTTTTCGGAGCCAGAAGCTCTGCGTATATGTCGTTCAGTATCGAAAAGGTGCTTTCCGAGGCACTCTCCGCATCACGCACATCGCAGTCGAGCGGCGGCCAAAGCTTCATGCATCTGCCCGCAAAGCTGTTCCTTTTGCGAAGCACACAGACCTGCATATCGCTCTCGGCGACATACGGGCAGGATATCTTATTTAAATATTCCTTAACGCCGCCTTCGGCAAATACCTGCTTCGTTTTGCCGAGGAGCATATCCCAAAACCGTTTGTTTGAAAGAGTGTTGTTATGCAGCTCGCCGTATCTTGGATATTCGTTGCACCGATGCTGTCCGAACAACGGGTCTTTTCTCTTCAAATACGGGTTATTCATATACTGCGCCAAATACTCTGCGCAGCGGCGAAGCTGCTTATTATCGGCGTAAAAGTCCTTCTGTATCATAACGTGGAACAGCATGGACTGCATCCGCTCGGTCGTATAGCCGTTAAGATAGGTCACGCCGTCCGGCTTACTCATCGCAAGCGACGAGTACATATCCTGCAGCCCGTCCCTGCGAAGATTCATGATCGCAGGATCGTTCAGCGCCTCGAATACCGGGCTGGACAAAAGCAGACTTCTTGACTCCTCCACCTCCGGCGACGCCGTAAGCACGATTATTCCGGTCCGTTTTTCCGCCGTAGCGATCCTGCCGAGTATTTTGTTCCAATCCTCGCCCCTTGCGGTATCGCAGAAGGACTGCATTGAGCAGACGATCGCCGCACGCTCCGAGCGCTTTTCCTTCAGCCGCTGAAGCATCCAGTCGCCGAATTTTTTGGTGTCGGACTGCAAAAGCCGTTTAAATCCCCCGCCCGCCTCCGAATACGGGACGGCGCCGAGATCTCCGAAGCTGCTCACGGCAAAGGAGTTTTTGTCTCCGTGCAGAAAATATACGGTTTTATATCCCGCCTTGTGCAGCTGCCACCACAGATACTGGTTAAGGTCCAGCTCCAGCAGATTGTCACAATAGTAGCTGTCGTCGTTGGCGAACACCAGATGCAGCAGTTCATTGGGTGAAAACATCGGCATCTCCCCTCACAAGTCCGTCTCCGTCAGAACAAAGGCATTCTGTCCGATTCGGTCTGCTCCGTACCGTTTTTGAGCAGAACCCGAAGCGTCATATCCTCGTCCAGCACGGCGCCTATCTCCTGCAATTCCTTCTCGAAAAGATTGGGAACGGAGACGACGTGCGTCTCTATGGTGCCGTTGCAGTGGACAAGAACCTTAACATCCACGGTCTTAGCATCTGGTATTCTCGCAAAGCGCTGCGGAAGAAAGCGCTCTCCGAGGAGAAGCTGCGCTCCCGTTCCGAGGAGCATTTCCTCTTCGCCGTCGGAAACGATGGACTCATTGCCGTCCTTCCATTTGAAGGTCATTATTCCGACGCTGACCTCTGCCATGAAGTTTTCACGGTAGGCGTCTATTTTGGGCTTCATTGCCCTTAGTCCCTCCTCCGGGTCTCCGGGGAAATGGATCACGGGGAATTGGCATACGGGGCAAGCCTCATCAGAGTAGTTATTTCCGCATACTATACACTTCATTTAGCGTTCCTCCAATTTTATGGCTTCGGCGCATTTCAGCAATCCGCTTTGCAAAGCCATTGCGGCTTTTTGCAGTCTTTCCATGGTGTCACCCATGTGCTTGAGCGCCGCTTTGTTGTCGGCAACCGTCGGCTCTCCGAGTATTTCTCCGATCTGTGAAACTGCTTCGCACAGCTCGTTTCGGGCGAAAGAAAGCTGCTGCAGCTTCTGCCCCGTCATTATCGCTTTGGCGGTAAATTCCTGCGTGGCGATCGGCTCAAGCTCGGCAAGGCGGGCACTCAGCTTCTTTTCGTTTTCCTCAAAGCCGAGCTTTCTGTTCATTTTATCGTCGTACCGACTCTGCATTTCCCTGATCTGTGCCTGCTTTTCAATCAGCTCTCTCTCCGCTTTTGCGCAGTCACGGCTGAGCTTCTCCGCTTCGGCTATTGAATCCTCAAGCTGCTGCTTATAAAGCGCATACTTCTGAGCGTCGGTCTCGGTTTTCATGTCGGCAAGCTTCTTCTTGAGATTCTGAAGCTCCCCGCTCTGCGCCGTGTAATCTGCCGTCAGATTGTCATACTCCGTGCGGCTGAGCTGCAAAGCCTCTGCGGTCTTTGTCTTATCCGCCTCAAGCTTTTCTGTTTTTTCCGTCAGCTCCCGTCTCCGGGAGTCGAGCGCCGTAAGCTCGGCTTCCAGTGCCGAGAGTCTTTCGTTTTCTTCTTTTATGCCCGTCTCTTTTTCGGGGATCGCCTGCTTTTCGATTGCGAAGGTCCTGTCCTGAAGCTTACCGAGCTGCTCCGTCAGCTCCTTCAGTCTTGCCTCCGCCTCGTCGGCATGAGTCTTAGCTCCGGCGATGCTGCCCTTCAGGGTCTCATACTGCTGCTGTTTCTTTTTCAGCTCGGCATTTTCGTTTGTCTCTGCTCTGCGTATCTCGGAGATCTTTTCGATAACGCTTTCCCGCCGGCTTGCAACCTCGGCAAGTGCTGCCTCGGCAGTCTTAAGCTCTTCATCGGCAATGCGCAGCAGCTCCGCCTGCTCACCCTTTGTGCGCTCCTGCTCCGCAACACGGCTTTCAAGGTCCGCAAGCCTTCTGCGTGCCTCGTCGACGTCAAAGGCTTTAAGCTCGCCGAGCTTTTTCTCTGCCTCGCAGCATTTTTCCCGAAGCTCATCGCAACATCGCTTGCTGTCCTGCAGCTCCTCAAGCTCCTCCGTGCGATCGTCCAGCTTCCGTTTTACCTTCGCAAGCTCCTCCGACACGTCGGACAGCTCCTTGAGCTGAGCGTCAACTGTCTTGAGCTTTTCAATGCTGCGGTCCAAGCGCTCACGGCTCCGTGTCATTTCATCACGATTGTCGTCGTAAATGTCAAGCACCGTGTTGCAGAGCCACGCAAGCTTCATCGGCAGCGTCTCGTCCCCGACGGGGCATGCCGAAAGCTCATTGCCCGCCTCGTCCTCTATATCGTACACAAGCGATTCCATTGCGCAGACCGCCATGTATATGGTCGGCTTTTCGCCTTGATTGTGGGCAATGGATGCCTTTAAGCGCTTAAACTCCATTTGATGCAGTCACCTCTTTCACCGCCGTCAGATCAAACATCTTCGTATAGCTGTCCAGCGGGATAACCACCGTCTTTTGGTCTCCGTCAATACCCGGAATGTGGCTCGGCACAAGGTGCAGATGCACCACATCGTTGTCATCCATCGAGAAGCCGAAATGCCAAAATCCTTCCTCCGGCAGCTCTTTCAGCTTATCCAGTATCTCAGGCTTCAGATCCATCATTCCGCCATGATCCGGGCGCTCCGTAAATTCGATCACGAAGGACTCGATGTTTCCGTGCAGCCCCGCCCATGTCACACGGTTTTTCGGTTCATCGGCAGCATCGGGTCTTTTTAGCAGAAAGTATGGCTTACCCGGCTCTATCATCTGATGATACCGTATTCCGTAATACAGGCGGTTTACCCTGCCGTTCTTCTTCGTACACAGGCCTATGGAATAGCGTGCCGTCTTTTGAAGCACGATTTTCCCGTCCGCCACCAGCGCCGCTCCGAGCGATATTGCCTGCTCGCGCTTATTTGCGCTGATATTTTTTGTGCGGGGGTCGGTCTTTGAGTTGGTGTCAAGATTGTATATCTCCGCTATCTGCTGCTTGACCAGATAGAATGAGCCGAAGCCTCCCACAAGTGCGATCTTGAAATCGTCGTTTATGCCGGCATTCGGATCGCAGGGGTCTGCGTTTATATGGCTCTTGATCTTCTTGTTGATATTTCCTATCTGCTCCGCCAGCACGTCGGCAATCGTTTCCTGATATGCCGCAAGCAGATGCTGATATGTCACGGGCACCTCTTCCTCGTTAAATTCCAGCGAGCAGAACTCCAGCGGCGCTTCCTTGAAGATGCGCTTCATTCTCTTAAACGAACCGTAGCTGCCGAACACATCCTCGATTTCCTTCATACGCTCCACGGACTTGAGCTGAGTCTCCAGATCACGGACCGCAGAGGCAAAATCGGGTGACGAGTAATCCGGCGCTTCGTTTTTGTCAAGCAGGCCGACGTCTCGCATGGCGTGGATCGCCGCATTCTGCATATATGCTATTCCGGCGGTGCCTATAGCGTTAAAGCCGTTGGCATTGGGATGGTTTTCTCCTGCGCCGCCGCCCTCACGGTAGCCGATCTCCATTGTCCCGTGTCCGTCGGAAAACACCTCCGTCAGCGTAATGTCCAAAGTGCCGCCGCCGTAATCTATGAGCAGCAGGTGACCGTTGAATTTTTTCCCCGTTCCCCGCTCGTAGTCAAAGGCAAAATAAGCGCTTGCCGCCTCCGGCTCGGTGACCACATGCACGCTGTGTATCGGGATGTTTATCTCGTTTTGCAGAATGTCCCGAAGGACAAGCCTGCCGTCAAGCGTCGTAAGATTTTTGCCCCAAATTTCGGGAACGCATATCACGAGATGCTCGCACTCGGACGCTCCCTCACGCCGCAAGGCGGTTTTCAGTATCGACTGAAGATATATCTTCGTGATCTCTCTGGGCGTATAGGTGCCGTCATAGCCTCGACTCTCGACAAAATCCGCATCCGTTTCGGGAAGCAGCATCTTAAACGCCTCAAAGATGCGGACGGTCTTTTTGCCGACCTGCTCCTTTGCTCCCTTTCCGCAGGTGATCTGATTGTTGCGTCTTGAAATGCTGACCACCGAAGGAATGCTTGCGGGATCTCCCTCCGCCAGAGTGATTGCCTCGACGTTTTCGGTCGTATGATTGTAGTATGCTATCGTAGAATATGTACTTCCGAAGTCAATGCCTATGTTCAAACCTAACCCCTCTTTTGCCGTTATATTTTTACCGTTCGTATCCTTTTCGGTATTTAAAAACCGACTCTCTTCTCCGATTCACGCCGTCCGACCTTAGCAATAGTTAAACATAATAATCATACTTGATTCACAACAAATATGCAAGAAAATAATAACTTTTTTGTTATAAATGACACATCACGCAAAGTGGCGGTAGATGAAGGTCAAAGTCTCGGCTCGTGTGCAGGTATTGTCGGGTCTGAATTCACCGTTGCCGTAGCCCACGGTTATGCCGTTTGCATACGCCCACATTATCGCGTCAAAATACACGTCGTATACGTCCTGCGAAACGTCCGCAAAGGGGTTTTCGATCTCCGCGTTTTCGCAGCCTGCCGCTCTCCACAGCATGGTAACGAACTGCGCTCTCGAGCATTCGGTATAAGGGCGGAAGCTGCCGTCCTCGTAGCCCGTCGTTATGCCGTTCTCGGTTGCCCATTGGATCGCCTTGTAATACACCGAAAGCTTGCCTTCGTTTTTGACATCCGTAAAGCTCGGCTCCGTCCCCATCGGCTCCGGGCATCCGAAAGCCCGCCACAGGAAGGTCACGACCTGAGCTCTTACACAGGCTTCGTCCGGGTGGAATGTGCCGTCGCCATACCCCGTCGTAACGCCGTTGTCTATCGCCCAGACGATCGCATCGGCAAAGGGCGCATGTCTTCCCGACGTGTTCACATCCGGGAAGCTGAATACATGACCGCAGACGGTGCAGACAGCGTTTTTATAGCTGTGGGCACACTTTTTCCACACCGCCCAAAGTGTGACGTTAAAGTTGTCGGTGTATTCGCTTCCGGCTGCATACTTCGGCGTCTCGGCTGTCGGAGAGTCCGCCCAACCGAGGAAAATATATTCGTCACGCCACGGGATCTCGCCGCTCAGTCTCAGCGCAACATCGTGCTGCTTTGTCTGCGTCTGCGGTGCGTTCATGCCGCCGTTTGCGTCATACCTCACCTCGTATTTGCTTCCGAAAACTATAAAAGGAAGCTTCCATATTTTCAGATTGTATGCGTAGTCCACCGCCTCAATATACAGGTAATAGCGTCCCGTTGAGAGGGACGAATATTTGAGCGAGCCGGACAGCGTCTCAAGCGACGCCGTCGTCGTCCCCGGTGAATAATAGCCGTAGCCGCAGAAGTTGCCGTTCTCGTCACGCAGATCGGCATACAGCCACTGTATGGCGTAGTCGGAGCGCACCGTTCCGGACACTCTATGGCTCGTTCCCTCCCATATATCGTTCGGATAGGTGACGTTTTCAAGACTCATGTTGCAGCGTGCGTATGAAATCGTGCCGAGCTGCGGCGCACCGTAGCCGAGGATGCTGCGGTCCCTCGGGCGCTGCTTGCGCTCGACCATCTCGTTTGAGGTGTTGCCCTCTATCGTGTAGACGTAATCGTCGTCCACGCTTTCGACTATGCCGACGTGTTCGGCACGTCCGTCATAGCCGCTCCCCTCGTCGAAGTCAAAAAACACTACATCGCCGGGCAATGGCGTATAGCTGCGATCCTTCCATCTGTCGTGTTGCTTAAACCAGCTCACGCCGCCGGAGTTGCAGGCGGCAAAGTTTGGGATTTCGCTTTCGGGAACGCCGGACATCCTTGCGCACCAGCTCACGAACATGGCGCACCACGGCTGCCTGTTCATCCCGTACCATCTGCCGTATTTCGTGATATTCTCGTAATTTTCCCGATATCCGACCTGTGAGGCGGCGACACGAAGAAAGTTTTCTCTGACGCTTGTACCGCCGTTTGCGGCAAATGCCGACAGCGGCAGAAGCCCGATGACTATGACAAGCGCAAGCGCAAGGCTGAGTAAGCGTTTTTTCATAGCGTGCCTCCCGAAGATTCCGGCTGACGCCGGAGAATAACGCAAAAAGTATATCACATTTTTCGACATTCTTCAACGCTTTAGCGAGGCCTTACCGCAAAAATTCGTCGGCGGTCATTATCTCCTTGCCAATCGGTCATTTTACTGGTAAAATGAATGTTATCATGCTGCCGTGTCCGGATCGGAAGTCTCAAAAAGGCTGCGGGCAGGGCGAAAAATTTCAGAGGTGCTTTTCATGGACGATATGAAAACCAGAAAGAGAAACCTCATCATGTTCCCGCTCGGCACGGTGGGCAGGGACATGATGTACAATCTCTTCATCAACTTCCTTATGGTGTACATCCTGTTCACCCGCTCCCTTACCGTGGCACAGCTCTCCGCAATAACCGCGATCATGATCGCAGCAAGGGTCTTCGATGCGTTGAACGATCCCATTATGGGCAACATCATCGAGCGCACCCGCACGAGATGGGGCAAGTTTAAGCCCTGGCTCGTTATCGGCATACTCTCCACCAGTGTCGTTATATACCTCACCTTCAACACCGACCTTCAGGGCTGGAGCTTCGTGTGGTTCTTCGGCGTGATGTACTTCATGTACTCCATCACCTATACCATGCACGACATCTCCTACTGGGGCATGGTGCCTGCGCTCTCCAGCGACGCAAACGCCCGCAATCAGTTCACCTCCAGAGCGACGCTCTGCGCCGGCATCGGCGGCACTCTCGCTTCGATGCTCATCCCCATGTTCACCACCGGCGACATGGCGATCGGCGGTTCGGCAAAGACCGCATACGGCACCATCGCACTCATCATCTCAGTGCTGGCACCGCTGTTTTTGTGCTTCACCGTGTTCGGCGTCAAAGAGCGCCGTGACTACAAGGAAGCGCCCCCGATAAGCTTCAAGAAGATATGGGCCACCATCACCGGCAACGACCAGCTGCTCTGGGTGTCCCTCGCCTTCCTCATCCAGCAGGTCGGCAACGGCATCGTCGTGGGCGGCATCGGCTCGATTTACGTCTACTTCGACTTCGGCTACGAGGGCGGACTTTACACGCTGTTCACCACCGTCGGCATGGCGGCAACCGCATTTCTCATGGTGTTCTACCCCGCCATCTCCCGCCGTCTCGACCGCAAGCCGCTTATGCGCATCCTTCTCATGATATCCCTCGTGGGCTACGTTGTGACCATCGTACCCGGTCTGCTGCTGCCCTCCTCGACCCTCAAGTTCGTTTTCATCGTACTGGGCTTCATGCTCTCGAACTTCGGTCAGTACGGCTTCTACCTCGTCATGATGATTTCCATCCTCAACACCGTCGAATACAACGAGTACAAGACCGGCGACCGTGACGAGGCAATAATTTCCTCGCTGCGTCCCTTCCTCACGAAGCTCGGCGGCGCCATCGTCGTTCTCATAACAAACTTCAGCTACATCATCTTTAAGGTCACCGACTTCTCAAACAACATATCCGACATCGAAAACGCCGCATCCAAGGCGACCGAGGCCGCCCACGGCAACGCCGCCGAGATCGCCGACATCGCAGCTCAGAAGTCGGCGGACATTGCCGAGATACTCAAGGGTGTCTCCGCATCACAGACCTCCGGTCTGCTTCTGTGCATGACCCTCCTGCCCTGCGTGCTTATGCTCATATCCTACTTCATCTACAAGAAGCACTATAAGCTCGACGAGGCGGAGTACGACCGCATCTGCAAGGTCATCGAGGAGCGCAAGGCAAAGGCATGAGTCTTACGAGTTTTGCTCTGCGTTTTGCGTCTCCGCCGCCGGAGATCGAAAAGTGCGAGCGCTTCCTGTTTATCGGGCCGCACCCCGACGACATTGAGATCGGTGCGGGAGCGACGGCGGCAAAGCTTGCCGCCGCAGGAAAGGCAGTCTGCTTTCTTGTCTGCACCGACGGCAGGTACGGCTCCGAGACCGTACCGCCGGAGGAGCTTATACCCCTTCGCCGTGCCGAGGCTCAAAAGTCGGCAGAGCTTCTCGGTGTGAGCGACCTTCGCTTTCTTGAGCTTTGCGACGGCGGCTTTTACTCCGAGGAGGAGCTTTGCCGGGGCATTGCCGGGGTCATCGGCGACTTTGCACCCGACCTTGTTTTTGCGCCCGACCCCTGTGTCGCAAGCGAGTGCCACACCGACCACCTGCGTGTGGGAAGGGCGGCGGCAAGAGCCGCCTACTTTGCGCCGTACTCCGGCGTTGTGGCGCACATGGGCGCCGTATCCGCACCCGTCAAGGGCATCGCATATTACATGACGGCAAGACCGAACCGCTATGTAAAAACCGACGAGGCGCTGTTTAAAGCTCAGCTTTCCTCGGTTCTCGACTGCCATTTGAGCCAGTTTGATAAGGCTGCGGGCAAGGCGCTGGCGCTTTATCTGCGGCTGCGCTCCGTCGATTTCGGTCTGCGCCGCTTTGCGCTTCACGCCGAGGGCTTCCGCTGCATAAGCGCACTCGGAATGCACTGTATGCCGGAGTCGGACTTCATCTGAATGTAAAAAACGGAGGACCACGATCCTCCGTTTTTTATTTTTTATTCCATTCCGTATGGCCAGCCGATGAGACTTCCGACGTCGTACAGCTTCGTGTAGCCGAGCTTCGACAGCTTCTCGGCCGCCTCCGCACTCCGTCTGCCCGAACGGCAGTAGAGTATTATCGGTCGGTTTTTGTCCGGCAGCAGCATCGCCGCCGACGCCTCGTCAATATCGTCAACCGGGAAAAGCAGAGCATTCTCCGCATGACCCGTTATATACTCCTCTTCCTCGCGCACGTCCACCATAAGGCAGCTTTTGTCGCTGTCGAGAAGCTCCTTTGCACGTTCAAAATCAATTTTCTCGGCGCTCATTATCAATCTCCTCCTGCCCTTTTTCGTTGCGGCGGCATATCGCCTTGTATATGAGAAGTCCCGCACCCGACAGGGCAAGCGTCACTCCGAACACCAGCACGGCAAAGCCGTAGTTTTGCCGGTTCATCGCATTGCCGCCGAGGGTCGAGGTGATGACGGACGGTATCCTGCCGACGGAGCAGATTATAAGCCACGTCCGCCACTTTATGTCGGTAAGCCCCGCAAAGTAGCACAGAAGATCCTTCGGCGTGCCGGGAAGCATGAATATGAGAAAGAAGATGACATCCCGCTTCTCGGTCTCCTTCAGGAATTTAAGCTCCTGAATTTTCTCCTTCGAGAAGAAGATCTCGACGACCTTCATGCCGAAGTAGCGCACGAAGGCAAAGACCGCAACGCTGCCCAGCACCTCTCCGGCGATGCACAGCAGAAGTCCGGGTATGCTGCCGAAGGCGTAGCCTGCGACAAGCTCAAAGGGTTCGCCGGGGATGAACGCAAAGAAGGTCTGCAAAAACACCATGCCGACAAAGCCCAGCATGCCCCAGACGCCGTACTCCCGCACCCACGCGCGGAACTGCTCCGGTTCCGATGCGAACTCGATGATGGGCTTTCCCGCAAACACGACGAAAAGCACGCTCACCGCAGCGAAAACGACGATTGCGACGACGCCGAATGTCTTTCTCTGTTTTTCGCTCATATCATGGGTCATTTATGCTTTTTCTCCTATCGCCTGACCGTATTTCACGTCGGTCTCGGTACCCTGCGAGGTGGCGACAAAGTATCTTTCGGGCAGCTTAACGCTGCCCTTTTTCATCAGCAGCACAATGGTCGAGCCGCCGAACTGGAACAATCCCTTTTCGGTACCCTTATAGATGCGCCCCGCCTCACTGTGGTTCACGATCTTTCCGACAAGGCAGGCGCCGACCTCGATCTGCACGACGGTGCCGAAGTTATCCGTCTGCATGATGGTATACTCCCTCGTGTTCTGAGTGAACACGGGGTGGTTGTTGACGACTATGGGCTGCACGGGGTTGTAGCGTCCCCTTATGCGGAAGTTTACGCTCTTGGTGCCGTTGTCGATATAGCAGTAGCGGTGATAATTTTCAACGCCGAGGCGGAACACAAGGCAGTATCCGTCCAAATACTCGTCCGCAATAAATCGGCTGTTTACAAGGTCGCTGACTCTGTAATAGCTGTCTTTTATGTTAAACACAGAGTCGTTGCCTATCCTGTACGCCGAAAGGTGACCGTCGCAGGGGGAGATGAGCTTTTCGGGGCGCATATCGACGGGGCGTGCCTCCGGCTTTATCTGTCTCGTGAAAAAGTCGTTGAAGCAGCTGTACTTTTCGGTTCGGTACTCGCTGAGATCAAGGTCGTTTTTCCGCACGAAGCGGCGGATATGCAGCTTCGACACCGGCGTATCCATATATTTTCCGGCAACCGCCGTCACTATGGGTGTGGTTATCACACGTCTCGGAGGTGCGCCGAGCTTTTTCGTATAGAAATATGAGAGCGACCGTGTCATGGTCTTGTTTTCCGGCATGGCTCAATCCTGACTTTCTCCGGCGTCTTTGCCGGTTCTTATTTTTCTGACCGCCATCTCGACAAGGAACACTATCCCGCAGAAAATAAAGCTTGCGTAGAAGGACAGCCCCCTGCTTATAAGCTCCACGCTCACGGGGTCGGAGACGATGGTCTCAAAGCCCGTGAGGAAAATGTAATCCACGACGCCGACTGCGCCCGGCAGCGGCACGGCATTCGAGCCGAGTACCGCAAGGGTCTGTGCGGAAAATGCGGCGTCAAGCATTTCAAGGCTCCCGCCGCTGCCCAAAAACACGCACAGCGCAACGCATATGACGCTCATACGCTGGGCGACATTCAGCAGAAACACCTTGAGCATGAAGCCGTACTCGTGGCGGATAAGCTCCCCGCATTTGTTGTATTGCTCTACCGAGGCGTCAAGCTTCACAAGGCGTGCCTCGTAATCCTTCAAAATGCGGAGCCTGCACAGCAGTCTGAGTATGAATGCCGCAAGCGAGTGTACAAGCGATTTCTTAAACACGCACATCGCAAACAGCACGATAAACGCCACCTGCACCACTCCGCCGATGCCGATTAAAAGCTGCGCCGGAAAGTCAAAGCCGAGGAACATATCGAAGTTGAGCAAAAAGGCGGCAAGGCTCAAAACAAGTATCGCCAGCGTGTACATCGCAAGATTCAAAACGAGCGCAATGGCGGCGACGGCTCCGGGTATGCCGTCCTGCATCATGAGCAGCATGGCTGCGGGCTGTCCTCCGGCAGCGGACGGCGTTATGTCGGAAAAATATATGTCCGTTGCGGCATAGACCGTCGCCCTGCCACGCTTGAAGTCACAGCCGAGGCGGTGACATATGCAGCGCAGCGCAGCCCCTTCGAAGTAGATAAAGCCGAAGGCGCAGGCAATCGCCGACACGAACCAAGCGGGTGAGATCGTTTCGAGGCAGTTCAGAAATTTATCAAACGAAAAGCCGTCGTTCGAGGACACGATTATATAAATTGTGAGCGCACTGAGCGCAAGAAGAATAATCAGCCAAGACACGGCTTTTGAACGTTTTTTCATAGAAAGCCCTTGAAGAAAATTTGCGCTTTATCTCATGCGCAGATCCGCAATAAAATATTATACCACAGTTCGCACTGCTTGTCAGTACTTTTTTAGAACACGAGCTGCACCAGCAGCATATAGCAGGCGGTGCCGCCGACGACGCTGAGCATCGTGTTGCGGCGCAGAAGATGCAGCGCCGCCGTCACCGCAACGGAAATGAGCTGCGGCAGAAAGCCTGCTGCGGCGGAAAAGTCCGTGTTGCGGAGACAGTAGACCACGAGCGTCGCCATGACTGCGGGCGGCAGCATATTGCCGAGGTAGCGCACGGCACCCGGCACCTTGCGGCTGCCGAACACCACGAAGGGCAGCAGTCTTTCGGCAAAGGTGCAGGCGGCGCAGACCGCAATTATAAGCAGGGATTCACCCACGGAAATGCTCATTTCGCCGCCTCCCTTCCCTCAAGCACAGGACGCAGCAGCATCAAAACGGCAACCGTTGCGGTGAGCGACGGCAGCAGGAAGTTTGACGCCCCGAATATCAGGATACACAGCACGGCGCAGACCGCCGCCATGACTGCGGGAAGCTTACTTTTCGTCCCCTTCAGCTGCTCTATCAGTATCACGGTGAACAGTGCGGTGAGCGCAAAGTCTATGCCGGTGGTGTCGAAGGT
Source organism: Oscillospiraceae bacterium (assembly GCA_963625655.1). Lineage (GTDB taxonomy): Bacteria > Bacillota > Clostridia > Oscillospirales > Oscillospiraceae > F23-B02. The sequence continues at coordinate 67,406 of CAVFTS010000002.1, read as the reverse complement.
GATAAAGCGCCCGCAGATGCCGCCGAGGGCGGAGAACAGTATCCAGTAGCTATAGACGAGCAAAGACGAGTAAATGTTCACGAGCTTTTCGTCGGTACCCTCCATGTCGTTCGGTGAGCAAAGCAGCGAGTAGTTTTCGTCGGCAAGACTGAATATAAGGAAGTATTTCCACGGCCCGTAGTCACGAAACTTCTCGATAAACGAGATGCCGTAGAAGATGTGGCGGCTGTTTAAAAGCAGCGCCGTGACCGCAACGGTAAGTATCGGCACCCCTCCCGCAAGGAAGGAGACCATCAGCATCTGAAGTGAGCCCGCAAACACTATTGCGCTGCATCCCGCCGACCATAAAAATCCGTAGCCCGCTTCAAGCATCAGTATCCCGTATGCGATGCCGACCGGGAAAAAACCTATCATTATAGGTATGCTCCGTTTAAACGCATAGCGAAGGCTTTTGCGTTTTATGCTACCGCTCATTTCTCTTTTCCTCCTCTTTTTTTCAAGCGAAAAAATTATACACGTCCCAAGGCATTAACGCAAGTCGGCATTTACAAAATATACTCTTTGTGTTATACTTAACAATAACTAAAATTCGCCGTACATTCAAAGGGTGTCGGCGCTAATTGGAGGAACCGATATGAAAGCATGGCAAATAGCACTTCCGATAGGTCTCGCTGCGGCGGCTGCGGCTGCGGTTGCGGTCATTTCCGGCAAGAAAAACGCCGAAAAGCCCTCCGCCCCCGCAAAGGGCGGCGCAAAAAAGGCGGAGATTAAAAATGCAAAGACCGGCGTTTACAGCTTCGTTTCCGGCTTCAGCGATGCATCCACCGTTGACGTCAGCGTAAAGTACGACGGCGACAAGCAGAGCTTTGACGTTATAGGCGAGGAATTTCTGACCTACTCCAGCGACTCTCACGTTGCCGTCATCTACGGCGACGAGGTCGATATGCAGCTTGAATACGCAGGCTATTACAGCGGTGAGGGCTTTGCGGAGCTGAGCGAGGGCATAAAGAACAAGTTCAACGCCTTCGGCACCGTGACCTATGCCGGCATCGACTGCATCCACTATCTTGACGGCAACGAGATGCGCATCTGCCTCCCCATTCCGGGCGACGCTTACAGCTACATTCTCGTGACCGTACTGAAGCACGGCGACTGCAAGACCCCCGTTGCGGAGCTGTACACCCACCCCGAAGTCGGAGCCATCCTCGACTCCGTCGAGTTTAAGAAATAAGAGCATTTCTCACTGCGGCAAAGTGTCCTTTGCCGCAGTTTTTTGTCGCCCTCAGGCTGCGGCAATTTGTTGACAATACCATACACATGGTATACAATGTAATTGTTAAACCCGTAACGATTTGAGAAAGGGAAGTGATCCGCTTTGATGAAACTGACCCCCGAACAGCAGGCGATGCTGAACGGCGAAAAGGGCGAAACCATGGCAAAGGTCGTCAAGACGCTCGTCATGTACGGAGAGACCTTCGGCGCCGAAAGGATGGTGCCGATAAGCTCGGAGTACGGACATACCGTCATCAGCTTCGGTCTTAAAGTCATGAAGCCGGTGTACAAGCTGTATCAGGAGATAATCGACGCAGGGCTTATCTCCGATCAGAAGTTCACCGCCGACCCCAAGCCCCTCGACAGGAACGTACCCAGCTCCCTCATTGAGGACCTTGTGTTCAAGAAATTCATGTACACGGAGCAGGATATGTACGAGGAGCAGCTCCGCAAGCTCGGCATCACGAACGATGACGACTACACCTGCACCTGCTACCTCGATCAGGTCGGCAACAAGCCCGGGAAGGGCGAGGTGCTGTCGTGGGCGGAGTCCTCCGCCGTCGTGTACGCAAACTCCGTTTTGGGCGCAAGGTGCAACCGCAACTCCGGTATGATCGAGCTTATGGGTTCCATTGCCGGCTTCGTCCCCGAATTCGGTCTGCTGCTCGACGAAAACCGCAAGGCGACGTGGGTCGTCGAGCTTAAATGCACGAAGAAGCCGGAAGCGCAGCTATTAGGCTCCGCCATCGGCATGAAGGTCATGGAGGAGGTTCCCTACGTCAAGGGGCTCGACAAGTGGATAGGCACCGAGCTTAACGACGATACCTGCGCCTACCTCAAGGACTTCGGCGCAGCGACGGCATCCAACGGTGCCGTGGGTCTGTACCACATCGAAAACCTCACGCCGGAGGCGGTCGAGCAGGGCGAGAGCATCATCGCCGAGGGCGCAAAGGTCTACGTCATCGACGATGCGGAGCTTGAGCGTGTGAAGTCCGAGTACCCGGTCATTTGGAAGGATCCCGATGCCGCACCGGAGCTTTGCTTCGTCGGCTGCCCGCACATGACCTATGCACAGCTTGTCCGCTGGACGGAGGACGTCGCAGCCGAGCTGCGCAAGAACGGACTTAAAAAGGTCACGGTTCCGACCGTGTTCACCGCATCCACCCCCGTCATCAAGGAGTTTGAAAAGACCCCGTACTACAAGCAGCTCAAGCGTCAAGGCATAGTTTTGAGCTACATCTGCCCGCTCATGTACATGAACAATCCCCTGTGCAAGAAGAAGGCGGTCATCACCTCCTCGAACAAGCTCAGAACCTACACCAGCGCCCGCTACTACACCGAGGCGGAGATCCTGCACACCATCACAAGCCGGAGGGAGGAAAAGAAATGAAGACTTTCAAAGGCCGGGTGGTAGTCCCCGGCACCTGCACCGCAGAGGCGCTCGTGTCTCACGGCGGCTTCAACACCCTTGCGTCGTACCAAATGGGTATGATGTTCGGCGACAAAAAGATGAAGTGCGGCGATCAGAATAACGAGGAGCTGTACAAAAAGCCCATGATCGGCAAGGCGCTGTGCCTGCCCATGACCATCGGCTCCACCACCGGCGGCATGGTCCTGTTCACGGTCTGCTCCTCCGGGAAGCAGCCCGCCTGTATGCTGTTCAGCAAGGAGATCGACTCCCTTGCGGCGTCGGGCGCAATCCTCGGCGACGTTTGGACGGACGCAAAGATGCCCGTCGTGGATATGCTCGGCGACGAGTTTCTTGACTACGTCAAGACCGGCATGACCGTCACCGTCAAGGACGACGGCGTGGTCGAGGCAGAGTAAACAACAAAAAAATTCCGTACCCGGGGGTACGGAATTTTTTTACTGCCGTATATCATTTCCCGGCAAAGATGAGGATAAGCACGGTGCAGATAACGCCGAGGGCGAGCATCATCGCAAGTCCCGTCTTGCCGGGCTTCTTCACCTGAATGGGCAGTACAAACATCGCTCCGTTGACAAGCAGCAGGAGCGTATACGCAATGGGGAAGTTCCTACCCAAAAGCCCCTCGAAGCAGAACAGCAGAGGAACGGTGAGCGCCGAGCTTGTGATGGGAACGCCGAGATAATGCTTGCGCTTTCCGGTCTCGGTCTTCTGACGCATTTCCTCGGTCACGTTGTAATAGGCAAGTCTGATAAGTCCGCAGAGAGCAAACAACGCCATAATTGCGATCTGCCACCACTCGTCGGCTCCCATGGAAACTCCGATGACTACGGGGGACACGCCGAAGCAGATAACGTCGCTCAGCGAATCAAGCTGTATACCGTAGCTGCACTCCTCGGCGGTGCGATCCTTTTTGGTGCGGGCGACGATGCCGTCAAACATATCGCAGAAGCCGGAAAACATAAGGCATATGACCGCAGCGACGGGGTGACCTCCGCAGGCGAGGGTTATGCCGATGACGGATGAAAGCATACCTATGTAGGTCAGCCATACCGTGTAATTGTAAAAGCCGATCAAAACAAACATCTCCAAACTGTCTTAGTTCTTGCATTATAACACATCACGCCGACAATATACAAGTCATTTTGACATTTAAATATCATTTTGTAAAAATTGTATTATTGTGTACAAATCCTCCGCAATTTGCTATAATGGACTCAGATAATCGAAAAATAAGCGTAAAGGAGAGAGTTTTCATGGAAGTCGGCGATAAGATCTACGGGCAATATCTGCAAATTCTCAGAGAGGAGCTTATCCCCGCCATGGGCTGCACGGAGCCTATCGCCATGGCGTATGCCGCCGCAAAGGCACGGCAGATCCTCGGCGAAATGCCCGACAAGATCGACATAGTTATAAGCGGCAACATTATCAAAAACGTAAAAAGCGTCGTCGTCCCCAACACGGGCGGGCTTAAAGGCATCACCGCCGCCGTCGCAGCGGGCGTCACCGTCGGTGATGCGGACAGGCAGCTTGAGGTGCTTGCGAACGTTCGTGAGGAGGACATTCACCTCATCCGTGAGTTTATGGACTCCTGCGCCATGACGGTGATAAAGTCGCAAAGCCCGAAGCTGCTTGACATCGACCTTCGGCTTTATAAAGGCACCGACTGCGTGCGTCTGCGCATTGCGGACTATCACACGAATATCGTGCTTATCGAGAAAAACGGCGATGTGCTGCTGCGGCTTGACGATGCTGCGGAAGGTGGCGGCGAGACCGACCGCAGTGTGCTGAGCGTCAAGGGCATCGTGGAGTTTGCCGAGTGCGTCCGCATAGACGATGTGCGTGAGCTGCTTGAGCGGCAGATAGCTTACAACACCGCCATTTCGCAGGAAGGGCTCAGGGGCGAGTACGGCGCTTCCGTCGGTAAGACCTTGCTTTCCACGAGAGGCAGCGACGTCAGGGTCAGAGCGAGGGCTGTCGCCGCAGCAGGCTCCGACGCCCGCATGAGCGGCTGCGAGCTGCCCGTGGTCATCGTCTCCGGCAGCGGCAATCAGGGCATGACCGCCTCCCTGCCCGTCATCGTCTACGCTCAGGACATGGGCGCAGATCATGACAGACTTCTGCGTGCGCTCGTCGTGTCGAACCTTGTGACCGTGCATCAGAAAACGCCCATCGGCAGACTGTCGGCGTTCTGCGGCGCAGTCTCGGCGGGCTGCGGTGCGGCGGCTGGCGTGGCGTGGCTCTGCGAGGGCAGCGTTGACGCCGTCAGCGCAACGATAACCAACACCCTCGGCATGATCTCCGGCACCGTGTGCGACGGTGCAAAGCCCTCCTGCGCAACGAAGATCGCCTCCGCCGTCGAAGCGGGGCTTCTCGGCTTTGACCTCTATGAACGGGGCAAAGGTCTTTGCGGCGGCGACGGAATACTCAAGGGCGATGTCGAAAAAACCATTGAAAGCGTCGGCAAGCTTGCCCGTGAGGGTATGCGTGAGACGGACAGCGAGATCCTCGAAATAATGCTCGATGACTGATACGAATGCTTTTTTTCGTACAAACAGGGCTATTTTTGATACAAAGCAAAAATTGTTATTTACAAAACGCCTCGGATTGTGGTATAGTCATAATATCCGAACAATAATTCAAGGAGGAAGTATTATGTGCATCAAACTCGGAGCTCTCAACATTGATGAAGACGTTCGTCTCGCAATTGAGTCCAAGCTCAACCTCGTAAAGGACATTCTCGGTTGGGTTCCCACCTACATTCAGGGTCTTGTTGGCGCCGTCACCGGCTACAAGGCTTAATTGACTAAAAAGAAAAGCTCCGAGACCATCGGTCACGGAGCTTTTCTTTTTCAGTTTGTTGCCCTGCCGGCAACGCCCCCTCTTTAAAGCAAACAGCGAGCCGAGGCAGGCCTGTTCCATTTCCGTCAGCTCCTTTCGCAAAAAAGCATATGGCGCAAAGGCGAAAAAATCAAGCTTTGCGTAGTTGGACAGCAAAAATAATCTTTACGGCTCTGCGCATTGACTTTTTTGTCCGAATAATTATAATATTGTGCTGCAAGCGGCGTACCGATACGCCGCAGAAGGAGACAAAAACATGAACGAAATTTTTGTTGTCGGACACAGGAACCCCGACACCGACTCGGTGGTATCCGCAATGAGCTACGCCGCTCTGCGCAACGCCCTCGGCGATCGGGATTACGTCGCCGCCCACCTCGGTCATATAAGCGACGAGACCCAGCGTATGCTCGACAGATTCGGCTTTAATCCGCCCAAGTTCATAAAGGACGTCCGCACACAGGTGCGTGATCTGGATTTCGACACCCCGCCTGCGCTCGATTCCGGCGTTACGATGGACAGGGCGTGGCACATAATGAAGGAGCAGAAGATCTCCGTCATCCCCGTCCTCAACTCCGACGGCAGCCTGTTCGGAACCCTTTCCGCAGGCGACATCGCCGCATACAGCATGCTCACGATAAGTGATCCGCACCTTGACGACATTCCGCTGTTCAACATCCTCAGCGTGCTTGAGGGAAAGCTGTTAAACGACGCTGCGGAGCTTGTGGATTCCGTTGCCGGCAACGTCATCATCGCACTGCCGCAGAGCTGCCCGAACCTGCTCTTTTCCGACCCCGACAGCATCGTGCTGTGCGGCGATCAGCCGGAGATGGTAGAGCGTGCGCTCGACATCGGCGTAAGCTGCATCATCCTCTGCCAGACGGAGGCACGGCAGGAGTGGCTGGAGAGCGGCAAGCGCACCTGCATAATCTCCACCCCCTTCGACGCAAGCAGAGTCGCAAAGCTCATATATCAGGCGATACCCATTTCCCGCCCCTGCCACACGGACGGCATCATCTGTTTCCATCTCAACGACTACATAGACGACGTTAAGGAAGAGGTCTTAAAGAGCCGCTTCCGCTGCTACCCGGTGCTTGACGAGAATGAGCACGTCGTCGGCACTCTCTCCCGATACCACCTCCTCAAGCCGAGGAGAAAGCGTGTCGTGCTTGTTGACCACAACGAGATGTGTCAGGCGGTTCCGGGGCTTGAGCAGGCGGAGATACTTGAGATAATCGACCACCACCGCCTCGCCGACATCCAGACCATGCAGCCCATCAGAATGCGCAACGAGCCCGTCGGCAGCACGGCGACCATCATTGCCTGTATGTATCAGGAGCACGGCGTTCTGCCGTCGCCGGCAATGGCGGGGCTTATCGCAGCGGCGATACTCTCCGACACGGTAATGTTCAAGTCTCCCACCTGCACGAAGCGTGACATCGCCATGGCGGAGCGCATGGCAAGACTGGGCAAGGTCTCGCTCGACGAGCTGGGCAAGGAGCTTTTTGCGGCCGGCTTCTCGGATCAAAAGCCCGTGAGCGAGCTTATCGGCGGCGACTTCAAGGAGTTTCACATCGCCGAGCATTTCATCGGCGTGGGTCAGGTCACGACGCTCGACTCCTCCAAGATGCTCGAACGCAGAGAGGATTTCCTCTCCGAGATGCGAAAGCTCAAGGACGCTAAGGGCTACGGCATAATCATCCTCATGCTGACCGACGTGCTTTTGGAGGGTACGCAGCTCGTATACATCGGCAGCGACGACACGATCCGCCGTGCCTTCTCCGTCGAGCCGAAGGACAATTGCCTGTTCCTCCCCGGCGTTATGAGCCGCAAAAAGCAGATAATCCCCATGCTCACCGCTCTGTGGGGCTAAAAAGACAGCAAAATCTCGGCAATACTTTGTGTATTACCGAGATTTTTTTATGAAGTATGGGCGGAAAAGATCCACGCAAAACCGACTTATCCTTATCTGAGTCTGCCCTTGCCTTTAATTTTATATGTTGTCCGCCTCCGGCATCATTTCATTTGATATGCGGTCGAGCATATCGCCGAACCGCTTTGCCTCCTCCGGCGTAAAGCTCTTGCGGATGCGCCCGACGACGGTGTCCACATAGCTGCGCATGATGTCGGTGTAGCCGTAATACTTGTCGGAAAGTATGAGGTGATACTCTCTCCTGTCCGTCTCCGAATTCTGGCGGATGAGGTAGCCCTTCTTTATCAGATTGTTGACCTTATAAGTCGCATTGGACTGAGAGATATTGAGAAACTCCGCAAACTGTCCGACGGTCGGCTCATGCAGGGCATGGATGACCTCGATCGAGAACGCCTCCATTGCCGAAAGCGAGCCCTCACGCTCACGCACAAGCTCGAATATTCTTCTGAAAAATTCAAGCTTAAACTTGTCATAGACCTCTACAAAGCTGCTTTCCATCATTTCGGGGTATCTCCTCGCTCAGATTGCTGCTGCTATTTTAATACACTTTCCTGCCTTTGTAAACATAAATCTTAAGCGCTTCCGCCATGATTTCTGCCCGTATCGGCAGCGACACCGGAAAAGCTCCCAAAAGGCTCTTCCGGTGCGGCAGGTCAAGCAACACGAAAAATAAGCTCCGTAATGCCTTATAATTCGTCTATGTACTTGCAGGCGGCAAGCGCTGCCGCCGAACCGTCGGCACAGGCTGTGGTGAGCTGGCGCACCGTCTTTTTTCGGCAGTCTCCGGCAACGAAAACGCCCGGAGTTTTGGTGTGGCAGTCCTCACCCGATTCGGCGTAGCCGGCGCCGTCAAGCTCCATGAGCTGCGCAAAGGCTGCGTTGTCGGGTGCGTGTCCTATCGCAACAAAAAGTGCGTCCGCCTCTATCTCACGCTCGTTTCCGGCGGCGTCCGTCACGGTGATCGAGCGAAGCTCGCCGTCACCCGAAAGGGCGCTCACGGTGCTTTCCGTCACGAACTCGACGTTGCTCTTTTTCTCAAGCGCCTGCACGAGCTTTGCCTCGCCTCTGAATGTGCTGCGGCGGTGGATGAGATACACCTTCGAGCAGAGGTCGGAGAGCAGCACCGCATCCTGAAGTGCGGAGTTGCCGCCGCCGTACACCGCAACGGGCCTGCCCTTGTAAAAGGCGCCGTCGCACAGAGCGCAGAAGCAAAGTCCCGCTCCGAGGTAGCTCTCCTCGTCGGGGATTCCCGCCATCTTGGGCTTTGCGCCCGTCGCAACAATGACCGCCTTCGCCTCAAAAACACCGCCGAACTCGGTTTTTACCTGCTTTACCGCACCGCAGTCGACAATCTCCAGAACCTCGTCCAGCTCAAGCTCCGCACCCTGATGCTCCGCCTGAGCCATCATGAGGTCGCCAAGCTCCATGCCGGATGCGGACTCCACCGACGGGAAATTTTCCACCTTCGGCGACCATGTGATCTGACCGCCGAAGCCGCTTTTTTCGATGCACAGCACGGTTTTTCCGGCTCTGCGGGCATAGGTTGCGGCAGTGAGTCCCGCAGGGCCGCCGCCTATGATTATAATATCGTACATCGTACCCTGTCCTTTACTTGAAGAGGTACTGCTTTATCGCAACCGCACCCGCAAACTTCTCAAGGCTGTCGCCGTCAACAATAACGAGCGTCGGCGCCTGACGGATGCCGTAGGAACGGGCAAGCTCCTCGTTCTCCTCGGCATTTATCTTCTCGTACTGAAGTCCCGCCTTGTCGAGGTAGCCGTATGCCATGCGGCAGTTGGGGCAGTTGTTCTTCACGAACAGAATGGTGCGCTTCTCGTTTGAGGGAGCGGCGCAGTCGCACTTTTTCTCCGCTTCGGGCATATTGAGCGGGCCGCTGTGCGTCAGCACGGAGGTCTCAACGTTGTACTCCTTGCGATCCTTGTACTCCTGAGTTTTGCCGTTGTTCCAGTTCTGCACGGGACGATAGTATCCGGTGATGCGGCTGTACACCTCGGCGTTTTCGCCGCAGTGGGGGCAGACAAACTGCTCACCCTCAAGGTAGCCGTGGTTCTTGCAGACGGAGTAGGTCGGGCTTATCGTGTAGTACGGCAGCTTGTAATTTTCCGCTATCTTGCGGACAAGCTTTGCGGCGGCTTCCCAAGTGGGCAGCTTCTCGCCGAGGAAGGCGTGGAACACCGTTCCCGAAGTGTACAGGGTCTGAAGCTCATCCTGAATGTCAAGTGCGGAGAAGATGTCGTCCGTGTAGCTGACGGGCAGGTGGCTGGAGTTGGTGTAATACGGAACGCCGGACTCCTCGTTTGCGGTGATGATGTCGGGGAACTGCTCCTTGTCGTGCTTTGCAAGACGGTAGGAGGTGCTTTCCGCCGGGGTCGCTTCAAGGTTATAGAGGTCGCCGTACTGCTCCTGATAGTCGGACAGGCGCTCTCTCATATGATTGAGTACGTCCTTGGTGAACTGCTGGCACTTCTCGTGGGTCATGTCGCAGCGGATCCAGTTTGCGTTGAGTCCCGCCTCGTTCATGCCGACAAGTCCGATGGTGGAGAAGTGATTGTCAAAGGTGCCGAGGTAGTATTTGGTGTAGGGGTAAAGTCCCTCGTTTAAAAGCTTCGTGATGACGGTGCGCTTTATCTTCAAAGAGCGTGCCGCAAGGTCCATCATCTTGTCAAGACGCTTGTAGAAGTCCGCCTCGTCGCTTGCAAGATATGCTATACGGGGCATATTGATGGTCACGACGCCGACCGAGCCGGTGCTTTCGCCGGAGCCGAAGAAGCCGCCGGATTTCTTGCGCAGCTCACGCAGGTCAAGGCGCAGACGGCAGCACATGGAGCGGACATCGGACGGCTCCATATCGGAGTTTATGTAGTTGGAGAAGTACGGGGTGCCGTACTTTGCGGTCATTTCAAACAGCAGCTTGTTGTTCTCGGTGGGAGTCCAGTCGAAGTCACGGGTGATGGAATAGGTGGGGATGGGGTACTGGAAGCCTCTGCCGTTGGCATCGCCCTCGATCATGATGTCGATGAACGCCTTGTTGACCATCGCCATTTCCTCGACGCAGTCGCCGTAGGTGAAGTCCCTCTCCTTTCCGCCGACGATGGCGGGCATATCCTTGAGGTCTGCGGGGACCGTCCAGTCAAGAGTGATGTTGGAGAACGGAGCCTGAGTACCCCAGCGGGACGGAGTGTTCACGCCGAAGATGAAGCTCTGTATGCACTGCTTGACCTCCTTGTAGGTCAGCTTGTCGACCTTGACAAAGGGTGCAAGATAGGTGTCGAAGCCGGAAAACGCCTGTGCGCCCGCCCACTCGTTCTGCATTATGCCGAGGAAGTTGACCATCTGATTGCACAGGGTGCTGAGATGGCTTGCGGGGGAGGAGTTTATCTTGCCGGGGATACCGAGACCCTGCTGGATGAGCTGCTTTAAGCTCCAGCCTGCGCAGTAGCCGGTGAGCATGCTCAGATCGTGCAGGTGGAAGTCGCAGTTGCGGTGTGCGTTTGCGATCTCCTCGTCGTATATCTCGCTGAGCCAGTAGTTGGCGGTGATGGCTCCGGAGTTTGAAAGGATGAGTCCGCCGACGGAATAGGTGACGGTGGAGTTTTCCTTCACACGCCAGTCAAGCACGTTGACGTAGCCGTTCACGGTTTCCTTGTAGTCAAGGTAGGTGCTCTTCATGTTGCGGAGCTTCTCTCTCTGCTTGCGGTAGAGAATGTAGGCCTTGGCAACGCTCTCGTAGCCGCCCCTCGACAGCACCGCCTCGACCGAGTCTTGAATGTCCTCGACTGCGATATAGCCGTCCTTTATCTTGGGCAGAAAGTCCGCCGAGACCTTCAGCGACAGGAAGTCGATGATATTCTCGGTGTACTCGGTATCCGTTGCCTCGAAAGCCTTTTTGATGGCTGCGGCGATCTTGTTGATGTCGAATTCCGCAATTTTTCCGTCTCTCTTAATGATCTGATACATTTTTTATCCTCCGTATTTCTCTCTCAAACGCCTCTTACCTGCGCCGTGGGAACGTATTCCCTCACCGCTTCGCAGAGCTCGTGCATTTCCTTTTCGTCAAACGCCGACAGCCCGTCCGGCAGGATGAGATCCCCCGAATCCTTGAACTGCTGAAGGTAATATTCCTTCGCTCCGGCAATCCATTTTGCGGCGCTCACAAGGCTCTCCCTCGTGTGGATGCCCCGAACGACCGTCGTCCGGAACTCATAATCCACGCCGCCGCAAAGCAGCAGCTCCTTCGAGCGCTCTATCGCCGTCATATCGACGTCGGCTCCCGCCGCCCTCGCATATTCCTCCGGCGAGTTTTTAATGTCCATCGCTATGCGGTCGACAAGTCCCTCGGCTATAAGCCCGCTCAGCATATCCGGTCTTGTGCCGTTCGTGTCAAGCTTTACCATATATCCGAGCGCCTTGACGCTGCGCAGAAAGTCCGGCAGGTCGGCATGAAGCGTCGGCTCGCCGCCGGTCACCGCAACGCCCTCGTAAAGTCCGCTGCGCTTTTTTAGAAACTCAAGCACCGCATCGTTATCGCTGCGCTGCTTTTCCCTGTCCGGCAGCACCAGCGGTGCGTTGTGGCAAAACGGACATCTGAAGTTGCAGCCGTCGGTAAAAACGGTGCAGGCGATACGCCCCGGATAATCCAACAATGTAAGCTTTTGAACACCTGAAATAATCATCGGCATCTCCTCACGGCTTTACACTATAGTCCATATTGTGCGCCTTGTCAAGTATAAAGCACAAAATATAGACGATTTTACCGTTTTGTAACCACCCGACCACAACATTTTGTGGTGCATTATTTTACCCTCTGTTATCGTTTCGTGCGTTTCCCAAATAATGAAATTTCGGCATCATGCGAAAAATCGCTGATACGCAAGGCTTGTCCCCGATTTTTTCGCGGCTTTGCCGCCGCAGTTTTTGTTATCATGCAGGATAAGCTGCACGAAATGGTGGGGCTGGTCAAAAGCGCAAGACCTGTGTTATACTGAACACATACGATACATCCTAATTTTATAAGCAGGAGGAATCACCAATGAAGATCGGCAAGAAGCTTTTGACGATGCTGCTCGTGTCGGCGATGGTATTCTCGCTTTGCGTCCCCTCTCTTGCAGACAACGACAAGATCACGATCGGCGGACTTGAGAACAACACATGGATAACCAAGTACGGCAACGTGAACACCGACTGCACCGCCGAAAGGTTCTCGGAAATGGGCTTTGAGTGGGGCGATCTCGTAAAGGTCAGCTTCCTTGAGCGGGAGCTTGTTCTGCCCGTTATTCCCACCTACTCCTACGTTGATTCCGGCAAGCCCGCAATCATCCTGCCCAAGGATACGGACGGCAATCCCACAGGCTATGTCTGCCTTGCCGTCAACATGGGCAATTTTGCGGAGACCTACCGGCTTGCTCAGAAGCACGGGAATGACGACGGCTCCTGGTACTGGACGGCATGGGAAGGCGTCAGCTTCCCCGTCGAGCTTGGCTTCGTCATGTCCGAGGAGAACGGCTACCGTACCGAGTGTATTCAGCACGAGCTCCGGCGCACCAATGTCCGCACCGACTACCGTTCCCTCACCGACGCCGAGTTTGCAAACTTCCGCAGCATCGGCACCGCCGGCATGGGAGAAAACATCCTCTTCAGAGGCTCCTCTCCCATAAATCCCGAACTCGGACGCAACACATATGCGGACGCAGCTCTTAAAAACGCAGGCGTCACCGTCATCATGAACCTTGCGGACAGCGGCGCCGCCGCCGTTAACTACCCCGGCTTTGACGACAGCTATTACGCCGATCAGAAGGTTGTTTTCTTAAGCCTCGGCCATGACCTTCAAGCGGAGGAATTTAAGACCGGTCTGGCGCACGGTCTCCGTCACTTTGCGGAAAATGAGGGTGTGTACTACGTCCACTGCACCGAGGGTAAGGACCATGCCGGCTTCGTTTCCGCTCTGCTTGAGTGCTTCATGGGCGCAAGCTGCGACGAGGTCGTAACAGACTACATGCTGACCTACAGTAACTACTACGGCGTAGAACCCGGCACCGACAAGTACGAAGCGATCGCAGCCTCAGGCATTATAGAGAGCCTTGAAAAGGCGTTCGGCGTCGAGAATCTCAAGACCGCCGACCTCAAGGCGGAGGCGGAGGAGTACATAAAGGAGCTCGGCCTTTCCGGTGACGAGATCGCAGCTCTCAGAGCAAACCTCAGCCGCAGCGAGAAGGCGTTCGTTCCCTTCTCCGACATTTCCGAAAGCGGCTACCGTGAGTACATCCTCAGCGCATATGACTTCGGCATCATAAACGGCTGCCTTGACGGCACCTTCCGCCCCAATGCGGTCATCACCCGTGCGCAGTTTGTGACCATGCTCTACCGCATGAGCGGCGCTGCCGCTCCCGAAGAATCGGCACTTGACTTTTCCGATAACGACGGCATTGCCGAGCCTTACCTCGACGCCGTGAGCTGGGGCGTTCGGAACGGTATAATCAAGGGCTATACCGACGGCACCTTCCGTCCCGATCAGTCGATAACCCGTGCGCAGATGGCAACCTTCACGGCTCGCTTCATGCTGATGACCGAGACCTTTGACGAGGCCAAATCGGATGAGCTTAAAAAGCCCTGCGGCTTCGTTGACAGCGCAGACATTGCCGATTCTTACGTCGAGTCCGTAAACATCATTGCGAACCTCGGCTTAATGCACGGCTTCGGCAACGGTGTCTTTGCTCCCAACGGCACCGCAAGCCGCGGCATGGCAGCAACCGTACTTATGAGAGCATATCGGCTTCTTTTCATTAAGTAAGTCTTTTCCCGTCGGCTTTTCTAACTTCAGATTAGCATTAACTACCTCCCGAGGTTGTAGTAACCGCTACATATATTGCGCAAGGCGGGCATTATATTGTAAGTATAGGGAGTAATCGCACGATAGCCGCCTCCGGCAAGGACATTCCGCTCTCCGTCATTACCGTCGCAAGCGGCGGCAGACTGCTCTGAAAAAAAATTTCGGCTCATACTTGATTTGTTCATAATTGCGTAGTACACTTTAGGCTATTGTAACCTAAGGTGTACTTTTGTTTGGAGGCAGAAATGAATAACGAAGAATTGCAGGAGCTTGTCCTGCACATAATGCCGCAGTGGCATCACCGCCTTGCAAAGCCCTTTAAGTCGCTGCTTGCCGACGGCATCAGTCCGAAGGTTTATCACAGCATGCTGATTCTGTCGGAGAGCGACGCTCCCATGTCGATGGGCGAGTTGGGAAGCGCCATGCACATGACAAAGCAGCAAACGACGAAGGTCGTAAACAGGCTCATTGAGCTTGAGCTCGGTCAGCGCAGCGGCGACGAGACGGACCGCCGAATCGTACGCATAGAGCTTACCGATAAGGCAAAGGCTTATATCGAAAGCTTCCGCATCCTGCAAAGCGAATACTACGGCAGGCTGTTTTCCGGAATGGAGGAGCGTGACCGTGAGGATTTCGCCGAGGCGCTGCGGACGCTTGACGGAATTTTCAAAAAGCTTCCGTGCGTCAGCACGGAGAAGGGAGGAGAAGAATGCTCAAAAGACTTGCGCAAAGCATAAGGGAATACAAAACGCCGAGCATCCTGTCGCTCGTGCTTATCTGCCTTGAGGTCGTCATCGAGGTGCTTATCCCGTTTATCACGGCAGAGCTCGTAAACCTCATCAAGGCAGGCTCCGAGATAAGCACCGTCATGCGCATCGGACTGCTGCTCATCGTCATGGCGATACTCAGCCTTGCCTGCGGCTCCGCCGCCGGATACTTCTGCGCAAAGGCATCCTCCGGCTTCGGCAAAAATCTGCGTGAGGATCTCTTTGTCGGCATCCAGGACTACTCCTTTGAAAACATCGACAAATTCTCCTCCGCTTCCCTCGTAACGAGGCTCACGACGGACGTCGCCAACGTGCAGATGTCGTACATGATGCTCATCCGCACGGCGGTACGCAGTCCGCTGATGCTTGTTTTTTCCGTCGTCATGGCGTATGTGATGGGCGGAAAGCTCTCCGCCACCTTTGCGGTCATCATCCCCGTACTCGTGTTCGGGCTGCTCATGATTGCAAGAAAGGCGATGCCTGCGTTCAGGAGAGTGTTCAGGAAATACGACCGTCTGAACGAATCCATCGAGGAGAACGTCCGTGCGATGCGTGTCGTCAAGGGTTTTGCCCGTGAGGAGCATGAGAAGGCGAAGTTCGGCGCCGCAGCTAAGGACATTTGCGCAGACTTCACTCACGCCGAGCGTATAGTTGCGCTCAACACCCCGCTCATGAACCTGTGTATGTACTTTAACATGCTGTTTGTGCTGCTTGTCGGTTCGAAGCTTGCCATCCAAAGCGGCGGCAGTGATATCGACGTCGGGCAGATCTCCGCAATGATAACCTACGGCGTACAGATACTCATGTCGCTCATGATGCTGTCCGCCATCTACGTCATGCTCACCATGAGCGCAGAGTCGGCAAAGAGAATATACGAGGTGCTCATAGAAAAGCCCGGCATCGAGAACCCCCCTTCCCCGTGCGAAACGGTCTCCGACGGCGGCATCCGCTTTGAAAACGTATCCTTCAAATACTCGCAGACCGCCGAAAAATACGCCCTTTCCGACGTTGATCTCACCATTCCGTCCGGCTCGACCGTCGGCATAATCGGCGGCACCGGCAGCGGCAAGAGTACGCTTGTGCAGCTCATCCCACGCCTGTACGACGTAAGCGTCGGAACGGTGTACGTCGGCGGTAGACCCGTCGGCGACTACTCGCTCGATGCCTTGCGCTCCGCCGTTGCGATGGTGCTGCAAAAGAATCTGCTCTTCTCCGGCACAATCAAAGACAACCTGCGCTGGGGCAACGAGAACGCAAGTGACGCCGAGATTGAGGAGGCGTGCCGCATTGCGCAGGCGGACGAATTTATAAAGGGCTTCCCCGACGGCTACGACACGCACATCGAGCAGGGCGGCTCCAACGTCTCCGGCGGTCAGAAGCAGCGTCTCTGCATAGCGAGGGCGCTCCTTAAAAAGCCCAAGATACTCATTCTCGACGACTCGACGAGCGCCGTCGATACCCGCACCGACGCTCTGATCCGTCAGGGGCTTTCGACCTGCATTCCGGATGCGACGAAGCTCATCGTCGCACAGCGCATAAGCTCCGTCATGGATGCGGACATGATAATCGTCATGGATAACGGCAAGGTCGGCGATGTCGGAACACACGACGAGCTTATGCAAAGAAGTCCGATATACCGTGAGGTATACGAGCAGCAGAACAAGGGAGGTGCGGAAAATGAATAAAAGACCCCGCTCAAAGCCCGGTACCCTGAAGCGTGTGTTCAAAATGCTCAAGGGCTACTACCCCCGCCTGCTCCCGCTTGTCGTGGGCTGTATCCTGTTTTCCGCACTCGTTGCGGCGATACCCGACGTGCTTATTCAGAAGGTCGTCGCAATAATCGAAAAGTGGCAGGCAAGCGGCGACTGGAGCGCCGCCTCAAAAGAGGTCTGGCCCATAATCGCCTTCCTCGCCGCAATGTACATTCTCAGTCTGATCGCCGTCACCGTGTATACTCAACTCATGGCGGTGATGACGCAGGGCTTCCTTTATAAGCTGCGCAAGACGATGTTCGGGAGGATGCAGGAACTGCCCATCAGCTACTTCGACACCCACCGTCACGGTGACATCATGAGCTACTACACGAACGACATCGACACCCTGCGTCAGCTCGTATCGCAGACCATTCCCGCCGTTTTGCGTGCGGGAGCCGTGGTCGTCGGCGTTCTGTGCGTCATGCTGTATTACAGCGTGTGGCTCACGCTCATCCTGCTGCTCGGCGTCGTTTTGATGATTCTCATCTCGAAGAAGGTCGGCGGCGGCAGCGCAAAATACTTTGTCCGTCAGCAGCAGTCCATGGGCAAGACCGAGGGCTTTATTCAGGAGATGATGAGCGGTCAGAAGGTCGTCAAGGTGTTCTGTCACGAGGACAGGAGCAAGGAGGACTTTCGCCGCATAAACTCGGAGCTTTTCGGAGACAGCTTCCGTGCCAACGCCTACGCAAACTGCCTCGGTCCGATACTGAACAACATCGGCAACGTCCTGTACGTCATTATTGCCGTGGCGGGCGGACTGTTCATCCTCGGCAATGTTCCGAACCTCAGCGTCTCCGGACTTGCGTTTTCGGTCAGCGTCGTGGTGCCGTTTCTCAACATGGCAAAGCAGTTTTCCGGTAACGTCAACCAGCTTTCGCAGCAGATAAACTCCATCGTCATGGCGATGGCGGGCGCAGAGCGTATATTTGCGCTCATGGATGAGCTTCCCGAGAGCGACGACGGCAAGGTGACTCTCGTCAACGCCGAAATTTCCCCCGACGGCAGCATCCGTGAGACGGATAAGCACAGCGGTCACTGGGCGTGGAAGCGCCCGATGCCCGACGGCGGCTTTGAGTACACCGAGCTGCGTGGCGACGTGCGGCTTTACGACGTCGATTTTGCCTACGAGGAGGGCAAGGAGGTTCTGCACGGCATAAGCGTCTACGCCGAGCCGGGGCAGAAGGTCGCCTTCGTCGGCGCAACCGGTGCGGGCAAGACGACCATCACGAACCTCATAAACCGCTTCTACGACATCGCCGACGGCAAGATCCGCTACGACGGCATCAACGTAAACAAGATACGCAAGGCCGATCTGCGGCGTTCGCTCGGTCTGGTGCTTCAGGACACGAACCTCTTTACCGGCAGCGTCATGGAAAACATCCGATACGGAAACCTCGACGCAACGGACGATGACTGCCGCCGTGCAGCCGAGATCGCCGGTGCGGACGACTTCATAAGCCGTCTGCCGGAGGGCTACGATACGCTTCTGAGCAACAACGGCGCAAACCTCTCGCAGGGTCAGCGGCAGCTCATTGCGATAGCAAGAGCGGCGGTCGCCGATCCCCCGGTCATGATACTCGATGAGGCGACAAGCTCCATCGACACCCGCACCGAGGCGATAGTGCAGCGAGGCATGGATGCGCTCATGGAGGGCAGAACGGTGTTTGTTATCGCACACCGGCTCAGCACCGTAATGAATTCAGACGTCATCATGGTCATGGACCACGGACGCATAATCGAGCGAGGCAGCCACGAGAAGCTGCTTGCGGAAAAGGGTACCTATTACAGACTCTACACCGGTGCCTTTGAGCTTGAATGACAATGAAAAAGCCTCTGCAAGGCGTTCCTTGCAGAGGCTTTTTGATCTTACTTGATCTTATTTTTTCTTTTCGTTTTTTCTGCGGAACAGCTCAAACAGGTAGCCGATGAACATGACGACCGCAAAGAATCCGAGGAAGCCCAAACACTGCTTCCAGCCGTAGCCCGCCCAAATCGCATAGCAGAAGAACAGGCAGCACAGCACGCCGAGTGCGGGAAGCACGAAGCGCTTTACGGGGTGCAGCTCCTTTGCCTTGACCATCAGACCTATCATCATGGGTATATACATGACGTACAGGCAGATTATGCATATCTCATCAGGCTCCCACGCAAACCACTCGCAGGAGTGTACCGCACCGAAAAGTCCGGGGCCGCCCATCCACATCATAACGGTCCATGCGTACCAGAAGCCGGCAAGCATCATGCCCACGATGGAGGACTTTATCGCAAAGTTGTTCTGTCCGTCCAAGTCCCCGAAGAATTCGGGCTTGGGGCCCATGCCTCTTGCGGTGACGGAGTAAAGGCTGCGGCAGGACGACATGATAAGACCGTTCATCGTGCCGAGGCAGGAGATGGTGATGAACACATAAACTATCGTTCCGAAGGCTCCGCCGAACACTTTGTCAAAGGCTATCTGCGGCAGCTTCTCGCCGAAGGGCCACGTTGCGATTATCGTATTTACGTCGCCGACAGCGCTCATCGACCAAATGTACAGCGCATACAGGATTATCGTGACCAGAGCGCCGAGAACGAGCGCACGGGGCAGGTTCTTTTTGGAGTCCTTCAGCTCTGCGTTTATGGAGGTCGCAAGTATCCAGCCCTCATACGCAAAGGCAAAACCGACTATCGCCTTGAAGAAGCCCTCACCGCCGACGGCGGTGTATTCCGGGGAATTTACATAGTCAAGCACCCGAAGCGTCGTTCCGTTTTTGAGACCGACTATCGTACCGACGATGCCCATGAGTATAAGCGGAATGAGCTTTATAACGGTCATACCGACCTGGAGCTTGCCCGCAATCTTGGGGCTGAGGGCATTGATGCCGTAGCCTATCATAAGGAAGCCTGCACCCACGCCGATTGCGACGGCGTTGACGGAGCCGGTCGTAAAGTCAATGGCGTCTATTCCGAAAAGCCGCAAAAACATCATCGCCGAGAAGAAGGCAAGCATTGCCGAAAGCGCCGGCGTGTATATCGTGGTCATAAACCAGCCGACATAGTAGGCGTACTTGGGTCCGAGCGCAAGCTCGGCATAGTCGACGACGCCGTTTATTTTCTCGTACTTACTGCCAAGGGTCGCAAAAACAAGGGAGCAGATAATGCAGATAAGACCCACGATACCGACGACGGCGATACCCTGAACGAGGTTGCCGCCCGTGAGTGACAGCACCTTGCCGCCCTTGATAAACACTCCCGAACCGATAACTATACCGATGACCATGGAAATTGCGGTAGGAAGTCCGTAGCGTTTTTCCATTTTATTGTTCATACTCTATCTCCTTAACTTTGCGCAAAAACACCGAGAACAATTTAGTAATTTAATGCGCTTTAGTAGCAGAATACTCTCTTTACGCCTTTTTGTCAACAAAAGGCTCGAATTTCGCCGAAAATCAGATATCGAGGTACATGAGTGCCGAGCGCAATGCGGAAAGCTCCTCCTCCATATCGACGTCGAACGCCTCTTGAAAATCGGCGTAGGCGGCGATAAGCTCGTCGAGCTTGTCCTTATCTATCTCGGCGTCGCCGAAAACATACGGCTCAAGCTCAAGCGTGATGCCGTTTAATATCTCTGCGGGGTTCTCGCCTGCGACCTCGGCATACTTGTCCCTCGTATAGCCGAGGCTGCCGTTTATTAGTCCTACCACCTTTGTGCTTGCGCTGCGGTAAATCTGAAAAAGTATCATACCGTTCTCCTTAATTTATAATGTAGTATTTTCCTCGTTCAGCGATGCGTCGTAAAGCTCCTTTGAGCCGAAGCCCGTCTCGGCGGCGGCCTTCTTCGCCGCTGCCTTTCTCGACATTCCCTCGCTGCGATAGCTCTCCGCAATGCGGAGGGCTTCTTCTATGCATATCTCCTTTTTCTCCTCCGACGCTCCCTCGATGACGAGGACGAACTCGCCCTTCGGCGGCGTTTCGGAGAAGTGCCGCACGGCGCCGTCAAGGTCGGTGCGCAGCGTCTCCTCATGCACCTTCGTAAGCTCACGGCAGAGGCTTATCCTTCTCGTACCTCCGAAGGTGCTTCTCATGTCCTCCAACGTGTGCAGCAGCTTGTGCGGCGCTTCGTAGAACACCATCGTCCGCCGCTCGTTTGCAAGCGACTCAAGATGCTCCCTGCGGCTCTTGTTCGAGGTCGAGAGAAAGCCCTCGAAGCAGAACCTGCCGGTCGGCAGCGCCGACAGTGCAAGAGCGGTACACACCGCCACGGGTCCCGGCACCGACAGCACCTCGATCCCGTTTTCGGCGCACAGGCGCACCATGTCCTCTCCGGGGTCGGATATTGCGGGCATCCCCGCATCCGTCACCAAAGCGCAGCTTTCGCCGCCGAGCAGACGCTCGAGAATTTTGGGCCCAGACGCATACTTGTTATGCTCAAAGTAGCTTACGAGCGGCTTGTGAATGTCAAAGCGGTTTAAAAGCTTCAAGGTCACTCTCGTGTCCTCGGCGGCGATGAAATCGACCTCCTCAAGGATGCTCCTCGCCCTCGGCGAAAAGTCGCCGAGATTTCCTATCGGCGTACCGACAAGGTACAGTTTTCCGCTCATTTTGCTCCCTCCCTGTGATATATCCTAAGCGTCTCCTCGGTCTCGGAGCCGTCGTCGTTTCTGAGATACAGCGTCGGCAACACTTTAAGTCCGGAGGCCGCTCCCCGTCTCGCCTCGACAAGGACGAGCGACGGCGAATACCTTGCGCTGTGGGTCGTAAAGCGCAGTCTTTTCGGCTCAAGCGAATACTCCCGCAGCAGGCACAAAAGATCCGTCAGGCGCTCCGCACGGTGGACGAGACAGAAGCTCCCACCCGTCGGGCAGAGGTAGGACGCCGCCGACACCACGTCACGCAGGGTGCAGTCAAGCTCCGCCCTTGCCGACGCCTTGTCTGCGTCCGGCGATACCCTTCCGCTGCCGGGGGCAAAGTATGGCGGGTTCGCTACCGCAAGCTCAAAGCTGCCGGAGGGAAAAAGACTCCTGCACTCCCGAATGTCCCCGACCGTGATCCGTCCTCTGTCGGAAAGCCCGTTTATGCGCAGGTTCTCCCGTGCGACTTCGGCGGCGGCGGGGTTGATTTCAAGCCCCGTCATCGAAAGTGCGGGCGAGCGCAGCATCAGCAGCAGCGGCAGTATGCCCGACCCGCAGCCGAGGTCGATACCCCTTTTTCGGGATGCCGTATTCACAAAATCGGCGAGCAGAACCGAATCCGTGCCGAGCTTAAAATGCCCGGACTGGATAAACTGCGGTCCGCCCTCCCATAAAGCTTCAATATTTGCCATGCTTTTTCTCCTTCTTGCGAATCAAATTGTACCATACCCCGACGAAAATTCAAACTAAAACTTGCGCCCGCATTTAGTAATCCGATTTTTTGTCCATAATGAGCTTTGTGAATGCCCGGTTTCGGCAGGATAATAATTCGCAATATTATAAAATTACGGGTACAAGGGGGAATGGTTCCTTGAAGAATAACGAAAAATTCACCGAAAAGGCGGAGGCCGCCATAGAGCAGGCACGGCTTGCCGCCTCGCTCGGTCACCGCTACGTCGGCACGGAGCATCTCCTGCTCGGCATCCTGCGCCAGCCCGACTGCGGCGGTGCTGCGGCGCTCTCGTGCTGTGGCTGCGACTTAAACGAGATATACACCGAGGTGCTTGCGGTGTTCGGAAGCTCCGCCCCGAAGGCAAAGTCCACACCTCCGACACCGCCCAAGACCGCCGTCAGGCACGGCGAGACCCGCATACTCGACCAGTACGGCCGTGACCTCACGCAGCTTGCCGCCTCCGGCGGCATCGAGCCGATAATCGGCAGGAGTGAGGAGATACGCCGCAGCGTGCAGATACTATCACGCCGAACGAAGAACAATCCCGTGCTTATAGGCGAGCCCGGAGTCGGCAAGACGGCGATCGCCGAGGGCATAGCGCTCTACATTGCCGGCGGCGAAGCGCCCGACAACATTGCCGGAAAGCGGCTCGTTTCGCTTGATATGTCGGCGCTGCTTGCTGGGACGAAGTACCGTGGCGATTTTGAGGAGCGTGTAAAGGCGGTTCTAAAGGACGTCAAAAAGGCGGGCGACGTCATTTTGTTCATCGACGAGCTGCACACGATAATCGGCGCAGGCTCGGCGGAGGGTGCGATCGACGCCGCAAACATTCTGAAGCCCGCACTCGGCAGGGGCGAGGTGCAGATAATCGGCGCAACGACCCCGGAGGAGTACCGCCGCCACATTGAAAAGGATGCGGCGCTGGAAAGGCGCTTTCAACCCGTCAAGGTGGCGGAGCCGACCCCGGAGCAGACGATGCAGATGCTCCTCGGCGTGCGTGAGGGGCTTGAAGCGCACCACCGTCTCAAGATAAGCCGCTCGGCGCTCGATGCGGCGCTTGAGCTGTCGCAGCGCTACATCGCCGACCGCTTTCTGCCGGACAAGGCGATAGACCTCGTGGACGAGGCGGCGGCACGCATACACGTCTCCGGCGGCAAGCTCGTCACCGGGGAGGACGTCGCCGAGATCGTGTCCCAGTGGACGGGCATACCGCTATCCAGCCTCGGCACCGACGAGCGGGAGCGGCTGCGGGGCATGGAGGATATACTGCACCGCCGTGTCGTGGGGCAGGACAGTGCCGTGAGCGCCGTCGCAAGGGCGATTCGCCGGGGGCGCACGGGGCTTTCCGACCCCTCACGTCCCATCGGCAGCTTTCTGTTCCTCGGGCCCACGGGCGTGGGAAAGACCGAGCTTTGCCGTGCGCTCGCCGAGGCGGTCTACGGTGACGAGCGCTCCATGATACGCCTCGATATGTCGGAGTATATGGAAAAGCACGCCGTGAGCAAGCTTATAGGCTCGCCTCCCGGCTACGTCGGCTACGAGGACGGCGGTCAGCTCACAGAAAAGGTGCGGCGGCACCCGTGGTCGGTCGTGCTGTTCGACGAGATTGAAAATGCGCACGAGGACGTTTGGGGCATCCTGCTTCAGATAATGGACGACGGACACCTCACCGACTCGACGGGCAGATGCGTTGACTTCCGCAACACCGTCATCGTCATGACCTCGAACATCGGTGCGAAGACCGTGACCGAGGGCAGGCACAGACTCGGCTTTTCGGGCGACAGCGGCGCAAGGGCGTTCGAGGCCGAGCAGGACGAGCGCATAAACGAGGAGCTGCGTTCGGTATTCCGTCCGGAGTTTTTAAACAGAATCGACGAAAAGATCATCTTCCGACGTCTCTCACGGGAGGAGATACGCAGGATAACCCGGCGTATGCTCGGCTGTGTTGCCTCACGCTTTACGGAGCTTGGCATGGAGCTTGAGCTGCCGGAGGACGTCGTCGACGTCATTGCAGACAGCGGCTACGACGAGAAGTACGGCGCTCGCCCGCTGCGTCGGGTCATACGCTCGCTCGTCGAAGACAAAGCCGCCGAAATGCTGCTTGACGGCGAGCTTGAGCGTGGCGACAAGGTGCTTGCGGCGGTGAGCAGCGGCAGCGTCACGCTGAGGAAAACGGAGTGATGTTGACGCAAAGCGCCGAGTGTAGTATTATTGAAAACACAACGGGGTCGGCCGAGCTGCGGAAGGCTTTGCCGACCCTTACTCTTACTCTCGGAGCATTTAAATGGACAAAAAAGCTTTTATCGAAGCGGTCAACACACGCTGCGCCTACAATATGCACAACGGCCTCACCGTCACCGATGTAGGCGACGATTTCTGCGTCGTCACGGCAGAGCTTCTCCCCACCTCCATGAACCCTTGGGGCATGGCGCACGGCGGCTTTGTGTACTCAATGTGCGACGTCGCCTCCGGGGTGCTGGCAAGCGGGATCGAGCGTCGAGGCGTCACCCTGTCTGCGAATATGCAGTACCTCCGTCCCTCAAGGGGCAAGAGCCTCCGTGCCGAGGCGAAGATCATCAAAAACGGCAGAAAGGTGCTGTTTATCGAAACGAACGTGTATAACGACGAGGGCGTTCACACCGCCAGAGGCGAGTTCCAAATATTCATGTCGGAGGACAACGCAAAATGAGCGCTCCTACCCTTTTCATCGTCATTCCCTGCTACAACGAGGAGGAGGTGCTGCCGATAACGGCGCCCATGTTCCTTAAAAAGCTTCTCTCGCTCGTGCAGGCGGGAAAGATAGCGGACCGGAGCCGCATCATGTTCGTAAACGACGGCAGCCGTGACCGCACATGGGAGATCATAAGCGAGCTTTCAAGGAGCGATGAGCATTATATCGGCATCAGTCAGAGCCGCAACCGAGGGCATCAGAACGCTCTCCTTGCCGGACTGATGGAGGCACGGGGAAAGTGCGACATCACCATATCCGTTGACTGCGACGGGCAGGACGACATAAACGCCATGGACAAAATGGTCGACGCCTACGATGACGGCTGCGACGTGGTGTACGGCGTGCGCTCTAACCGTGAAACAGACGGCTTCTTTAAGCGCAGCACGGCGCAGGGCTTTTACAAATTCCTGTCGCTGATGGGCGCAGAGGTCGTGTATAACCACGCCGACTACCGTCTCATATCCGCCGGAGCGCTTGATGCGCTCTCGGAGTTTCACGAGGTCAATCTGTTTCTGCGGGGCATGGTACCGCTCGTCGGCTTTAAAAGCACGAGCGTCGAGTACAGCCGCAGTGAACGCATTGCGGGCGAGAGCAAATACCCATTAAAGAAAATGATGGCGCTGGCGGCAGACGGCATTACGAGTCTGTCGGTAAAGCCCCTGCGCATGATAATGAGCTTCGGTCTGGTCGTTGCGCTCATCAGCTTCATCGGCGTCATTTGGGCGATCATCGCCGCCATATGCGGAGATACCGTCGCAGGCTGGGCAAGCACCACCTGCATCGTCTGCTTCGTCGGCGGAGTGCAGCTCATATGCATGGGCATCATCGGCGAATACGTCGGCAAGATTTACATGGAGACTAAGGCCCGTCCGAGGTACATCATCTCCGACAGAACGTGGGAGGAAGGCAGCAAATGAACGCCGAAAATGCGCTTCTTGTCGCCGTTTCCGCCGCTCTGCGAGGCGAAAAGACGGAGCTTTCGCTCTCAAATGATGCGTGGCGGCGACTCATACGAACGGCCGAGGAGCAGAAGCTTCTGCCCCTCGTGTTTGACGCAGCGGGCGGCAGTATGCCGGAGGAGCTTTTCCCCTCCGTGCGGACAAGGGTGCGGCACACCGTCGCAAATCAGCTTCGCTCGGAATCGGAATTTAAAACGCTCCTGCGTGAGCTTGACGGTTCGGGGATACGTCCCCTTCTCGTCAAAGGGCTTCTCTGCCGCAGGACATACCCAAAGCCCGACCTTCGGGTCTCGTCCGACGAGGATCTCTACATCCGCAGCGGCTACCCCGACTTTCATGCGGCGATGCTCTCCCTCGGCTTTGAGGCGTCCGACCCCGACTTTGAGAACGCCCACGAGGAGCGCTGCACGAGAAACGGGCTTCTCGTCGAGGGGCACTGGGAGCTGTTTCCTCAGGAAAACTCCGCCCTCAACGCCCTGAACTCACTCTCCGACGGCTTTTGGAGCCGTGCCGAGGAGCGGGACATTGACGGCATCCCCGTGCTTTGCCTTGAGCCGACGGATCACATGAGCTTTCTGCTGCTGCACGCCTACAAGCATTTCGTGTCCTCCGGCGTGGGCATCCGTCAGATATGCGACATCTCGCAGTGGGCAAAGGCTTACGACATCGACTGGCAGCGTGTGTATGAGCTTATGCGCTCGGTACATGCTCAGGGCTTCTGCGCCGGGGTATTCGACGCCGCCGAAAAGCATTTCGGCATGGCCTTCCCCGAAGCTTTCCCCCGCCTTGACGGGGATGACCTTGTGCGTGATGCGCTCCTCGGCGGCATCTACGGCTCCGCCGACATGAATCGCAAGCACAGCGGCAGCATGACCCTCGGTGCGCTCGAGGCCTCAAACGGCAGCGCCGCCGCACCGCTGAAAAGTGCGGTCTTTCCCTCAAGAGCCGTGATGGAGATGAGCTTTCCGTGGGTGAAAAAAAGCGCTCTGCTGCTGCCCGCGGCTTGGGGCGTGCGCATCGTGCGCTACCTGCGGCAGGGGTCTCTTTCCGCCTCCGAAAGCATCAGGATAGGAAACGAACGCATAGAGCTTCTTAAAAAGTACGGTATACTCCGAAACGATCACGAAAAAGCCGAAAGTTAAAATATAAACGCCGCCAAAGGGCGGCGTTTTTGTTGTAAAATAAGGCTTTGCATAGTATAATATCATTTTAGCGGCAAAGCCGTAATATCTCCGTGGCAAGCCAGCCACGGGAAAGGAAGATTATATGAAACAGACAGACAAATCAATGGACAAGATCGTTGCCCTGTGCAAGAACAGAGGCTTCGTCTACCCCGGCAGCGAGATCTACGGAGGTCTTGCAAACTCCTGGGACTACGGTCCCCTCGGCGTCGAATTCAAGAACAACGTCAAAAAAGCGTGGCTCAAGAAGTTCGTTCAGGAAAGCCCCTACAATGTGGGACTTGACGCCGCCATCATCATGAATCCGCAGACTTGGATCACCACGGGACACGTTTCCAGCTTCTCCGATCCTCTGCTGGACTGCCGCTCCTGCAAGGCACGTCACCGTGCCGACAAGCTCATAGGCGAGGAGCATCACGAGGTCAACGTCGACGCCATGAGCTTTGACGAGATGGACGAGTTTATCGCCTCTCACGAGGACATCGTCTGCCCCGTCTGCGGCAAGCACGACTTTACCCCGATCAGGAAGTTCAACCTCATGTTCAAAACCGCCATCGGCGTCACCGAGGACTCCAGCTCCACCTGCTACCTGCGTCCCGAAACCGCCCAGGGCATTTTCGTTAACTTCGCAAACATCGCCCGCACCACGAGGAAAAAGCTCCCCTTCGGCGTCTGCCAGGTCGGCAAGGCGTTCAGAAACGAGATCACCCCGGGCAACTTCATCTTCCGCATCAGAGAGTTTGAACAGATGGAGTGCGAGTTCTTCTGCAAGCCCGGCACCGACCT
Organism: Oscillospiraceae bacterium; assembly: GCA_963625655.1. Lineage (GTDB taxonomy): Bacteria > Bacillota > Clostridia > Oscillospirales > Oscillospiraceae > F23-B02. Next base: position 39,572 of record CAVFTS010000002.1, on the reverse strand, counting down.
TGAGTGGTTCGCATTTTGGAAGGACTACTGCAAAAGCTGGCTCCTCTCCCTCGGCATCAGCGAGGAGAACCTGCGCCTGAGAGATCACGAGCCTGCGGAGCTTGCCTTCTACTCCCGTGCCACCACCGACATCGAGTACGCCTTCCCGTTCACCGACTGGGGCGAGCTGTGGGGCATCGCCGACCGCACCGACTATGACCTCAAGCGTCATCAGGAGGCATCCGGCAAGGATCTCACCTACTTCGATCAGGAGACGGGTGAGCACTATATCCCCTACGTCATCGAGCCTTCTTTGGGCTGCGACCGTGTTGCGCTTGCCTTCCTGTGCGAAGCATACGACGAGGAGGTCGTCGGTCAGGACAAGAAGGGCAACGACGACGTGCGCACCGTACTGCGTCTGCATCCGGCGCTTGCCCCCTTCAAGTGCGCCATCCTGCCGCTGAGCAAGAAGGAGATTCTCACCGGCCCCGCCATGGAGCTGTACCGTGAGCTGTCCAAGCACTTCATGGTCGATTACGACGAGACCGGCTCCATCGGCAAGCGCTACCGCCGTGAGGACGAGATCGGCACCCCGTTCTGCATCACCTTTGACTTTAACACCGTCGGCACCGAAACGGACGAAGCCGACCACTGCGTCACCGTCCGTGAGAGGGACAGCATGCAGCAGGTTCGCATCCCCATTTCCGAGGTCAGAGCATATATTGAAGATCGTATAAATTTCTGACCTCGGAGGCGGGACAATATGCACACGAAGCTAAGGCGCCGGCTGCTCACCCCCTTCGGTGAGCCGACCGCCGAAAGAGCCGGAAAGCACAAACGGCTCTATTGCGCACTTAATATTCTTCTCCCGCTTCTGGCCGCATTTGCCGTCTGCGTCATGAGCCTCAGGCTCGCATACGGCAACTATGACGGACGCATTTTTTGGGATTACTTCGGTTTTCCCGTTATCGTCATTTTGAATTTGCTCCCCATTCTTCTGCTTTGGGGCATATTCTACTGCATAACGAGACGAAACTGGGCGGCATTTCTGCTTACCGCCGTTCCGGTGCTGCTCGCCTCGGCAGGCAATTTCTTCAAGCTCAAGTTTCGCAATGATCCCTTCATGTTCGGCGACGTGTCGGCGATCGGGACGGCGCTCGGAGTTGCCGACGGCTACGACATAAGCTTCACGAAGGACCTTGTGATCATCACCGTCGCCGTGGTTCTTATCGCAGTCCTGCTGCGGCTCCTTGCCGGGTACCGTGCAAAGACCAAACCCTGCGTCATAGCTCTCGTGCTGATCGCTCTGTCGGTGTACCCGCTTTGGACGTTTGTCTATTCAAGCGACGACATTTACGACGGCATCGAAAACTATGAGCATTTGAATCGTTGGAGCTACTGCGGACAGTACGTTTCAAGGGGCTTTGTATACCCCTTCATCCACAGCATAACCGACGCCATCCACATAAAGCCGGACGGCTACGACGAAGCGGCGGCGGAGCGCATTCTTGCCGAGTATCCGAGCACCGACATTCCCGACGACAAGAAGGTCAACATCATCGCCGTTCAGCTTGAGGCGTATGCTGACTTAACCGAGCTCGGCATCGACGGCATATCCGAGGAGACCTACGGCTTCTACCACAGGCTCGAAGCCGAAAGCTACACCGGGCATATTATCTCAAATGTCTTTGCCGGAGGCACCATCAACACCGAGCGCTGCTTCCTTACCGGCAACACGAAGCTTGTCGAGTACTACTCGGCGACGCCGTCGTATGTGCGCTATCTGAAGTCGCAGGGCTACACCGCCGAGGGCTGCCACCCCTGCTCAAGCGAGTTTTACAACCGTCGCAACGTGAACGAGCGCCTCGGCTTTGAGGCATACTACTTCCTCGACGGTTATTTTGACCGCTTCACCGATGACGTCGCCGCAATGGACAACATATTCTTTCCGCAGCTTCTTGAGCTGTATCGTGATGCGCAGAAGTCCGGCAAGCCCGTGTTCTCGTTCAACGTCAGCTATCAGGGACACGGTCCCTACGGCTCCGACACATGCTACTACGCCTCCCGAAGCTGGGACGGTGAGGGCTATTCGGACTACGCCGACTGCATTATGAACAACTACCTCGGCACGCTTCAAGACACCGGCGTGTACCTTGAGCGGTTTATCGAGGAGCTTCGGGACGATCCCGAGCCCGTCGTCGTGCTGCTCTACGGTGACCACAAGCCGTGGCTCGGCAACAACTCCTGCGTTTACGAGGAGCTCGGCATCACCGTCAACTGCTCCACCGAGGAGAACTTCCGCAATATGTACGCCACGAAGTACCTTATTTGGGCAAACGACGCAGCCGTAGAGGTCCTCGGTCGTGAGATCGTCGGCACGGGTCCCGACATAAGCGCCTGCTACCTGATGAACGTTCTCTTTGACCGCCTCGGCTGGGAGGGCGACTCGTACATGCAGTACATGAGTGATATGATGGAGGTGCTGCCCGTCATTCACTCAAGCGGCATTTTCTTTGAGTACGGCAAATACGCCACCTGCCTTGAGGCTGAGACGAAGGCTCTGTACAACGAGCTTTTATGCGTCGAATATTACAGGTCTGAGAATTTCTCGGAGGACAAATGACATGACTGCCGGAGAGGACTTTGTAAAGAAAATAAAGCCGTTCGGCTGCGTCCTGTTTTTGGCGCTGTTTGTGGGCTTCCTCGTGTTCTGCTTCACCGGAGGCGGTGCTCCCGTCAAGGGCTATTCCGCCCCGCACGACGCCGACTACTATGCCGAACACTTAGACGAGCTTCAGGCCGAGCTTGAGCAAAACCTTTTTCCGAAGCTTCAGGGCGTTTGCGGCTGCGAGATAAAGGGTGACAGGCTCGGAGTCTACATCACCGACGAGTATTTCGACGAGACCAAGAGCGACATTCTGTTTTACTACGACAAAAATTTATTTGTATTTCAAAAGGAAGATTGACAAAATGAAAGACGGATTTATTAAGGTTGCCGCCGCTTCCCCGATGATCCGGGTAGCGGACGCCGACTACAACGCAGACCGCATCATCGAGTGCATCGGCTCTGCAAGCGCAAAGGGCGTAAAGCTCATTTCCTTCCCCGAGCTGGTCATAACCGGCTGCTCCTGCTATGATCTTTTCACGCACGGCGTCCTCCTCAGAGGCGCCGAGGCGGCTCTTGAGAAGATAGTCAATGCTACGAAGAAGCTTGACATTCTCTCCGTCGTGGGACTTCCCTTCTCCCCCAGAGGCGGCGCTCTGTACAGCGTTGCCGCCGTCATCTACAAGGGCGAGGTTCTTGCTCTCATCCCCCGCACCGAGGTCTCCGGTACGGTGTTTGCCGCCCCCGAAAGCGACGAGGAGACCATCGTCTCCTTCGGCAGCAAGGGTCAGTTTGAGTGCGTTTTCGGCAGTGAGGTCATCGTCACCGCAAACTTCCCCCGTGCGCTTGCACTCGGCGTTGAGCTTGACGGCGACGCCACCGCTCCGATCTCTCCCGCAGTCCGCCATGCGCTGGCCGGCGCAAGCCTCATCGTGAGCCTTGCGTCCTTCCCCGCAACCGTAAGCTCCACCGACGAGGCAAAGGCAAGGATAAAATACCGCTCCGAAAACCTCAGGTGCGCAATGCTTCTTGCCGCTCCCGGCAAGGGCGAAAGCAGCACCGACAACGTATTCTCCGGTCTGTGCATGGTCGCCGAAAACGGCGAGATACTCGCCTCCGACGAGTGCGAGGACTGCATGGTCGTCACCGAGGTCGACATCGACTACATCGAGAATCTGCGCCGCAAGGCGGGCGTGTTCGGCACTATGCGTTACCCTCATTTCGAGGCGTACTGGGATAACGAGCTTTGCGAGACTGCGCTCACCCGCAGCTACCGCAAGCTGCCGCATCTGCCCGAATTTGAAAAGGACATGGCAAGCTACTGCCGCCGCATGATCGACATTCAGGTGTCCGGTCTCATAAAGCGCATGAAGTACGCAGGGCTTGACCACTGTGTCGTCGGCATCTCCGGCGGCGTCGATTCCACCCTCTGCGTCATGGTCTGCGCCGAGGCGGTAAAGCGCATGGGACTGCCGAGCGAAAACGTCATTGCCTGCACGCTGCCCTGCTTCGGCACCTCCTCCCGCACGAAGTCCAACGCCATCATCGTCGCCGAACAGCTCGGCTGCGAGGTGCGTGTCATCGACATCGGCGAGAGCGTGTACAAGCACTTCGACGACATCGGTCACGCTCACGACGACTACTCCGTCGCCTTTGAGAACGCTCAGGCCCGTGAGCGCACGCAGGTGCTCATGGACATTGCGAACAAGGTCAACGGTCTCGATGTCGGCACCGAGGACCTCAGCGAATTCGTCGACGGCTGGTGTACCTACAACGGCGACCACACGAGTATGTACGACGTGAACATGGGTCTCACCAAGACTCAGGTTCGTGCGGGCGTCCGCTTCATTGCGCAGCGCACCGAGGACAAGGTGCTTGCCGACGCTCTTTGGGACGTTCTCGACTGCCCCGTCACTCCCGAGCTGCTGCCCATAAGCTCCGACGAGATCGAGCAGAAGAGCGAGGAAAGCGTCGGCTCCTACTCGCTTCAGGACTTCTTCACCCACAAGATGATGATCTGCGGCTTCTCCCCGGCAAAGACCCTGCGCATCGCAAAGACCGTGTGGCACGACGAGTTTTCCGACGAGGAGCTTGTGAAGTGGCTCACCAGCTACTGCAAGCGCTACTTCTCTCAGCAGTTCAAGCGCAGCTGCCTCATGGACGGTCCGGCGGTCGAAGCCTTCTCCGTCTCGCCGAGAAACGGCTTCCTCATCCCCTCCGATGCGGAAAACACCCTGTTTTTAAAGAGCCTCGACGAGCTTAAATAAACGCAAGCACACCCATGCGTCAATGACGCATCGGGTGTCTTTTACGGCAAATACCGACAATGAAAATTCCGGCAGCACACGGGGTGCTGCCGGAATTCATTTTATGCGTTATGCGTTTTTGACACTCATTGAGCGTCGTTTGAAATCAGCCGATATCGGTGGTCTCGCTTCATGCAAAGATCCTGGCAAACAGGGTTGCAGCCTGGCCGCGGGTTGCGGTCTCGTTCGGGCCGAAGTGGCCGTCAGCGTAGCCCTTGAGGATGCCTGCATTTGCCATGACATTGACTGCCTCGACAAACGAATCTGCGATGTCGCCCTTGTCGGTGAAGTCATAAGCTTCCTTCATCTCGTCGGGTGCTGCGCCCCATACGTCTTCAAGGGTGAGGTAGCGGTACAGCATGGTTGCCATCTGAGCACGGGATATTTCCTTGTTGGGACGGAAGGTGTTGTTATCGTAGCCCTTGATGATGCCGTTCTGAACGCCCCATGCAACAGCCGTCTTGTATACGTCGTTGATGGTGTCGGCGTCGGTGAAGCCGAGCTCTATCTCGGTCTTGCCTTCGGGGAGCTTAACTTCGGGAGAGCCTGCCGCACGGTACAGCATGGTGATGAACTGTGCACGGGTGACATATTCGTTGGGATGGAAGGTGCCGTCTGCGTAGCCGTTGATGATGCCAAGCTCTGCTGCCAGCTCGATGTTCTCACGGTGACCGGAGTTGTCGATGTCGCTGAAGGTCTTGATGGTGATGCGGCCGTCGGGCTCTGCATACTTCTCACCGATAACGCCGTTCAGCTCTTCCTTTATGTAGTCCATAAGGATGGTGTCGAGGGTGTAGCCGGTGTCGATGATGCCTTCGGATCTTGCGAATGCATAGTAGGTGTCGCCGCCTGCTGCGGTGAAGTTGTTGGTTGCAACGGCATAGGTTGCGTTGGGATCGAAGGGCTTGCCGTTAACCTCGTCGATGGTGACACGGTTGATGGACTTGGGTCCGTAGTAGGTGGAGCCGGGGTATTTCTCTTCGTTTGCGTCATACTGTGCCTTGGTGACAACGGTGATCTTCATGCCTGCGATCTGGGGGAAGCCGCCGACTGCGCCGGGAGTGCAGTAGGTGGAAGCCTCAAGAGCCTCAAGCAGGTCGGAACCCTTGACGTAAACGACGGTCATGGTGTTGCGGAAGGGCAGAACGGTGAATACGTCGTTCTTGGTAATGTCGCCCTTGTGGATCCATGCACGGATGCCGCCGCCGTTGGTTACCGCAACAACGTTCTCTGCGGGAACCGAGAGGCTGTCAGCGTCCTTGAGAATCTGCCACATCATGGAGTCGGTGATGAGGTCGCCGAGGTTGGTCTCCATGTTGCGGTTGCCGGGTGCCTTGTCGCCGTTAAGCTCGACTTCGCTCTTTGCGAAGACTTCGCCGTACTCGGCGGTGATGCGGTCAACGATGACCTTAGCCGCTGCTGCGACCTCGGGATCACGGGGCTCATCAAATATTGTTACATCGGTGCCGTTGATCTTCTCTGTATGCTGAGGAACCGCTTTAAGACAGTTGCTTTCGATGGTCTTGGTTGCGTTGTCGATAACGATAACGCCGACATTCTTAAATGCGGTGCCGGTGGACTGGATGGGTTCATCGGAAGGACCCTTCTCCATGACGGAGTGAGAGTGACCGTCGATGATGAAGTCGATGCCCTCGACCTTTGCGAAGAGGTCGACGGAACGGTTGGGTTCGGATTCGGCGTCAATGCCGAGGTGTGCAAGGCAAACGATGATGTCTGCGCCCTGATCCTTGAGAGCTGATACCTGCGCTGCTGCGCACTTGTACATTTCCTCATCGCCGAGGAACTGGAGTCCCTTGATGAGGGCGGGATTTGCCTTGGTCTGGGTTTCGGGAGTCTCAATGCCGAAGAAGCCGATCTTCACGCCGTTGACTTCCTTTATCATATTTGCGTCGTAGATGCTCTTGCCGTCTGCGTCGAGAACGTTTGCGCAGAGAACATCGAAATCGGCGCTGTCCAGATTTTCCTTAAGCTGAGCATAGCCGTAGTCAAATTCATGGTTGCCGAGGGTCGCAATATCGTAGCCGGTTACGTTCATCATATTGACTGCGTCAAGACCCTTGGTGGTGCTGACATAGGTGGTACCCTGGCTGAAGTCGCCGACATCGACGAGGAGGACGGTTGCGCCCTGCGCTTCGTACTCAGCCTTGAGAGCAGCGATGTAAGCATAGCCTTCGATTGCGCCGTGAACGTCATTGCTGTGGAGAATGACGGTCTTGCCTTCAAAGGGCAGAGGCTCCGGAGCCGGCTCCTCGGCCTTAGCGGTACCGGTCATGCCCAGCTCAAAGATGTAGAGTGCGCCTGCGTTGGTGCCTGCGCCGCCTGCGGTCTTGGGGTGTGCGCCCTCGGTCTGCATGAGGCGGAGGTAGAGGGTCTCCTGATCCGCCGCCGCTGCGGGAAGTTCGACGGTGGTGGTTGCGGCACCGTCAATGGTGTTCTTTGCGGTTGCGTTTACGGTGACGTCAACGGCGACCCAATTCTCATTGTCGAGAGAGTATGCCCATTTGTAGGTAAGGGGAACACGGGCATTGCCGCCGAGAACGGTGTTGAGCTGAAGACTCTCATAGCCCTTGGTGCTGACCTTAAACTGCAGATAAGCGTATTGGGTGCCTTCGGCATAGTTATCGCTTCCGTACCACGGAGTGGCGGAAAGATTGCCGTAGGTGCTGGTAGTAATCTTCTGATTTGACAGCTTGCTGTCGTTTGCTACTGCGCCTACCGTCAATTCAACGTTGCTAAGCACGTCTGCTTCGCCGTTGTTTTTGTCGTCTGTACCGCCGACCCACGTCACAAGCGCGGTTCTTTCGGTTTCGCCCTCTGCCAGTACGGGAACAGCAAGTGAGAATATCATTGCCAGCACGAGCAGCAGAGAGAGAATTTTCTTCGTACTCTTCATTTTATTCCTCCTAAATATTATTTTTAGGGATACCGATTACATTATAACATAAGGCATATCCTTTTTGAAGTTTTTTAATTTCGAAAGATTTGACAGTTTTATGGCAATATATTTGTCAAAAATGTCAATTGCCGATTTACATTGCTAAACCGCTCACGGGGCTTTGCCTTGACATTTCTTTTTTAAATGGTATATTACTCTCAGAGAGATCGTCGGGCAGGGAGTGAATCGAGGAAAATGCGTACAATATTTAAAAATAAGCTTTTTAAAATACTGCTCATCGTTATCGTCATTGCCGCCGTGCTGACCGTTTTGGGAATGTCACTTTACGGCAGCTTCGAGATCATCCGGTTCAATTCCAACTCCATAACCGACTGGCGGCTTGACGGCTCCGTCGAGGGCATCTCCTCTCCCGAGGAGGGCGAGCGTGCCGACATCCCCGGCTTCTTTTGGTTTGAGGACTCAGACGGCTCCATGGGACTTCAGGCGTCCGACGGCACCCGCTACTACATGGGCTACTACCCGAACGACAGCCTCGGCCGCTTTCACGTTGTCGGCTTTGAATCCTCCGAGAAGGTCTACTCCGTTCTCGACATCCGTGTCGGCGACAGCATCACCGACGCAACGACGCAGCTCATGGACTGCGGCTACTCCATGGACGGCGGCGGTCTGAACGTCTGCACGGCATCCAAGGGTCACATCACCGTTATCATAAGCTTTGAACACGGCTATGTCACTCATATCAAGGCCTCTCTCAACCGATAATTTTTGCAAAGGAGAATCCTCATGAACACTTATCTTGACATTTCACCCGAAGTAAGACAGGCTCTCGCCGACGGCAAGCCCGTCGTTGCTCTCGAAAGCACGATAATTTCCCACGGTATGCCCTACCCCAAAAACGTGGAAACGGCTCTGCTCGTCGAAAAGACCATCCGCGAAAACGGCGCCGTTCCCGCAACCGTCGCCATAATCGGCGGCCGCCTCAAGGCGGGTCTCTCGCCCGACGAGATCGAGTATCTCGGCAAGGCGGGACGCAAGGTCGCAAAGGCAAGCCGCCGTGACCTTGCGGCCATCGTCGCAAGAGGCGCCGACGGCGCTACCACCGTCACCACCACAATGATAATCGCTCACATGGCGGGCATCAAGGTCTTTGCCACGGGCGGCATCGGCGGCGTTCACAGAGGTGCCGAAACTACGATGGACATTTCCGCAGACCTTGAGGAGCTTGGCTCCACCCCGGTCATGGTCGTCTGCGCAGGCGCAAAGAGCATCCTCGATCTCGGTCTGACCCTTGAATATCTTGAGACGAAGGGCGTCCCCGTCATCGGCTACGGCACCGATGAGCTGCCCGCCTTCTACACCCGCAGGAGCGGCTTCGGCGTTGACTACCGTGTCGATTCTCCGGAGGAGCTTGCGTCCATGTTCAAGGCGCACCTTGCTCTCGGCATGAAGGGCGGTATGCTCGTCACCAACCCCATCCCCGAAGAGTACGCCATGGACAAGGCGGTCATCGACGCCGCCATCGAGCAGGCGCTTTCCGAGGCGAAGGCAGCCGGCATCCACGGCAAGGAGACCACCCCCTTCCTGCTTGCGAAGGTCGTGGAGCTTACCGGAGGCGACAGCCTTGAGAGCAATATAAGGCTCGTCCTCAATAACGCAACGGTCGCAGCAAAGACCGCCGTGGAGATGTGCAAATAAGCGAAACTGCGGCGTCCGTTTTTCGGACGCCGCTTTTTGCTGCTCAAAAATATAATTTGCAAAATAGTTTATATAAAACTCTTGACAAAAGATTAAAACGAGAGTAATATGCAAATATAAAGATGAGAAGGAGTGCGAATAATGAAAAAGACGCTATACAGCCTGATGCTGAACGAGGAGGTCGTAAACGAGATCGACCGACTTGCGCATAAATACGGCACCAACCGCTCAAATCTCATAAATCAGATTCTTGCCGAGCACGTCAATCTCGTGACGCCGGAGCGCAGGATAAACGACGTTTTCCGTGCGATAGAGCAGCTCATGTCTCCGTCCCGTGAAATCGTCCCCTTCTTTGCTCCGAACACGATGACGATGTCGCTCAAAAGCTCCCTTGAGTACAAGTACCGCCCCACGGTCAAGTATGAGGTCGAGCTGTACCGTGGAAACGACAGCGCCCTCGGTGAGCTGAGCGTGATATTCCGCACGCAGTCGGCGGCGCTTATAAGCTCCATGACCGACTTTTTCCGTGTCTGGAAAAGCATCGAGGATGCGCACCTGCGTCCGCTGCTCGGCGACAACGCACCGGAGTACGCACTGTACGACGGCAAGTTCGTGCGCTCGATCACGATACCGCAGAAGGACTGCTCCTCGCAGGAGCTTGCGTCCGTCATATCGGAATATATCAAGCTGTTTGACAACATGATGAAGGGCTGGCTCTCCGGCAGATACGACGCCAGAGAGATCGAAGCCTGCTACTACTCGCTTTTGAGAAGGAGCGAGATCCTTATCTAAGGAGGGATATATATGAACTCTCAGAACTTCACTCAGAAATCCATTGAAACCATACAGACCGCAAGAAATATGGCTCAGGAAAACGGCAACCAGTATATAACGCCGGAGCATCTGCTCTATGCGCTCTGCGATCAGGACGGCGGCCTTATCCCCTCCCTGCTGACCAAGCTCGGCGCCGACTGCAACGCCGTTTTGTCGGAGCTTGACACCGAGATCGGCAAGCTGCCGAAGCTCTCCGGCGAATTTGAGGTCTACTTTTCGAGAGAGGCCGAGCGTGTGCTTCAGGCCGCCGAAAAGGCGGCTTCGTCCATGAAGGACGAATACCTCTCCGTCGAGCATATCATGCTCGGCATTTTTGCGGCCGGAACGCCCGCCGTTCGGCGTATTCTCGCCGATCACGGCATCAACAAGTCCAATTTCGCAGCCGAACTGAGCAAGGTGAAAAGCGGGCCCGTCACCAGTGACAACCCCGAAAGCACCTATGACGCACTTAAAAAGTACGGCTCCGACCTTGTGGATCGTGCGAGGAAAAACGAGCTTGACCCCGTCATCGGCAGAGACACCGAGATACGAAACGTCATCCGCATTCTATCCCGCAAGACGAAGAATAACCCCGTTTTGATCGGCGAACCCGGCGTCGGCAAAACCGCCATCGCAGAGGGGCTTGCGCAGAGAATCGTGCGAGGCGACGTGCCGGAGGGTCTCAAGGACAAGACCATTTTCTCCCTCGACATGGGCGCTCTCATCGCAGGCGCAAAGTACAGGGGTGAATTTGAGGAGCGTCTGAAGGCCGTTTTGCAGGAGGTGCGCAATTCCGAGGGCGGGATCATCCTGTTTATCGACGAGCTGCACACCATCGTCGGCGCAGGCAAGACCGAGGGCAGCATGGATGCCGGAAACCTCCTAAAGCCCATGCTCGCAAGGGGCGAGCTGCACTGCATCGGTGCGACCACCCTCGACGAGTACCGCAAGTACATTGAAAAGGATGCGGCGCTTGAGCGTAGGTTCCAGCCCGTGCAGGTCGATGAGCCGACCGTTGAGGACACCGTCTCGATACTCCGTGGACTCAAGGAGCGCTACGAGGTGTACCACGGCGTCAGAATTCACGACAACGCACTCGTCGCTGCGGCGACGCTTTCAAATCGCTACATTTCCGACAGGTTCCTGCCGGACAAGGCGATAGACCTTGTGGACGAGGCGTGTGCGCTCATACGCACCGAGATCGACTCCATGCCCTCCGAGCTGGACGACGTCCGCCGCAGAATAATGCAGCTTGAAATCGAGGAAATGGCGCTCAAAAAGGAGACCGACCAGCTCTCGAAGGATCGGCTCACGAAGCTCACGGCTGAGCTTGCTGCGCTCAAGGACGAGTTTAACGAAAAAAAAGCACGCTGGGAAAGCGAGAAGAACAGCGTTGACGAGGTAAAGCGCATAAAGAGCGAGATCGAGCGCACCCACGCCGAGATCGAGCAGGCGCAGCTCCGCCTCGAGTACGAAAAAGCCGCAAGGCTCCAATACTCCGAACTGCCCGCACTCGAAAAGAAGCTTGCCGAGGCCGAGGCGCTCAGCGAGCAGCGTAAGGAGAGCGGCATGGTACACGACACCGTGACCGACGAGGAGATCGCCGGTATCGTCGCAAAGTGGACCGGCATCCCCGTGGCGAAGCTCATGGAGGGCGAGCGTGAAAAGCTCCTGCATCTCGACTCCATCCTCCATAAGCGCATCATCGGTCAGGACGAGGCCGTGCAGAAGGTGACGGAGGCGATACTGCGCTCCAGAGCCGGTATCTCCGACCCCAACCGTCCGATAGGCAGCTTCATGTTCCTCGGGCCCACGGGTGTCGGCAAGACGGAGCTTGCAAAGGCGCTTGCGCAATGCCTGTTTGACGACGAGCACAACATCGTGCGCATCGACATGACGGAGTACATGGAGAAATTCTCCGTGTCGAGACTTATCGGTGCGCCTCCCGGATACGTCGGCTACGACGAGGGCGGTCAGCTCACCGAGGCGGTGCGGCGTAAGCCCTACTCCGTGGTGCTGTTCGACGAGATTGAAAAGGCACATCCCGACGTGTTCAACATCCTGCTCCAGATTCTCGACGACGGCAGAATAACCGATTCGCAGGGACGCACGGTCGATTTTAAGAACACCATCATCATCCTGACCTCGAACCTCGGCAGCCAGTACCTGCTTGACGGCATCGGTGCCGACGGCACCATAAGCCGGGAGGCAAGGGATCTTGTTATGGCGGAGCTTAAGCGGCAGCTCAGACCCGAATTCCTGAACCGTCTCGATGAGGTCATCTGCTTCAAGCCCCTCACCGAAAGCGAGCTCGGCGGCATTGTCGACAATCTCACCGAAGCACTGCGCAGCCGCCTTGCCGACCGCAGCCTCGGTCTTGAGATAACACCGAACGCAAAGCGTCTCATCATCGAGCGAGGCTACGACCCGATCTACGGCGCAAGGCCCTTAAAGCGCTATCTGCAATCCGGCGTCGAAACGCTCATCGCACGGAGCATACTTGCCGGTGATATGCCGGCGGGACACACCATCGTCATCGATGAAAAAGACGGTGAGCTTACCTGCAGCTGATAAATTGACGTAAAAATCCCGTACCTCTCGGTACGGGATTTTCAGTTTTGTATCATTGTGCCGCCGACACGTTTTATCGCCTGACTTATCGGCAACACGAGGGTCCCCATAAATATGTTGCTTATGCCGTGAACGGCGTCCCACGGCAGTCCCGCTATTATCCACGCTATCGTGGCTTCAAAGCTCAGTCCGAACATGATCGCCTGAGCGGGAGCGTAGAGCGTGCCGAACAGGAAGCCGTGCAGGCCGCACAGCGCCATGTATACCGGCAGTGCCACCTGCGGCTTCATATTCCTCGGCAGCAGCATCGCCGCCGCCCAAAGCAGCGTCCACAGATACAGATAAGGTATCCACCACATACTGAAGCCCGCAAACAGGCCGTTAATAAAAACGTAGATATATATCGGGTACAGCGCCTTTTTTCTGAAGCACACCGTATACGCCACGGTGAGAGCCGCCAGCATATGCACATTCGGCAAAAACTCCAGAGCGACCTTTGAGACATACATGAGCGCTCCGAGCAGGGAGTATACAGTAAGCTCCCTTACCGTGAGCTTCATCAGCCCTTTTCGACCTTAAACATATAGGTTGCGCCGTCTTCGATCTCGGTGCTGTCAACGCCGGTCATGGCGTATTCGCCGTTGATGTAGAACGCCCAGTAGCTGCCGTCGGTGTCGTAGTCGGCGGTGATGCCGTTTACCGTCTTGACGTAGAGTCCGTACTCGCTGTCTTCGCCTGCGATGAGGTCAACGTCAAGCAGTGCCTTGCCTACGGTGTCGGCGTCGGTCTTAACGGTAAATTTCGCTTCGTTGCCGTCTGCGTCGACAACAACGAACTCGAACGATATGTCGCCCTCGCCGACGACTTCACTGAGTTCGTCCTGCTGAGGAAGCTGGGGACTTTCAAGTTTTACGTCCGGGGTCTCTGCATCATCGGAAGCGCAGGCTCCGAGGTTGAGTGCCATAGCCGCAATAAGCACGATGCAAAGCAAAAGAGATGAAATGCGACTGAGTAAATTTGTCTTTTTCACTTGCTTTTCTCCTTAGTTATAATGTATTTGTTTCTCCGTTTTACGCCGGCACTCGCAGCACTCAAAAACGGCATTTTGCAGCAGGTCTTTCGACTCGGCGCAGTCCGACCGCCTTCTCAACGCTTCCGTCAATGGCTTGTCCCCGCTCCTGCGGCGGAGCGGATAGGTCGAACCCACGATGCGCCTCACGGCGACGGGCTCGTACAGGATTCTAACCTGTTTCCCTTACTGCGAAAAATGATTATAGCATATAAATCGATTTATTAAAAGTCTAAATCTTTACTTGCGGCAAAATATCTGATATTATTTGAGCGGTGATTCAATTGACTGTACGACTTATTGCATTTGATCTTGACGACACCGCTCTGCGTCCCGACGCAAGCCTTGCGCCCGAAACCGCCGCCGCTTTTGAGCGCTGCGGCAGGGCGGGCATTGTGCTTGTGCCGGCGTCCGGCAGGGCGCTTTCCTCGCTGCCGCAGGAGGTGCTCTGCATCTGCGGCGTAAGCTACGCCATAAGCTCGAACGGCGCTGCGGTGACACGGCTTAAAGACGGCGAAAGGATCTTCGAGCGAAAGCTCTCTCCCGAAGCCGTCGTCTCCGTACTAGACGCCTTCCCCGACATGCTTTTGGAGTGCTTCTTAGGCGGCACCCCCTACTCCGACGAGAGTTATGTTGCGGACCCCATGAGCTACGGGTGCAGCCCCGCCTACGTCGGCTATGTTCAGAGTACCCGCACCCCCGTCCGTGACATACGGGGCTTTATCCTCGAAAATGCCGACCGGCTCGACGGACTTGACCTGCTCTGCCCCGACATCGAAACCCGTGAGCGCTGCCTTTTATCGGCAAAGTCGCTTTGCGGAGTTTACGTCACAAGCTCCTCACCGAGGCTCGTGGAGTTTGCCGCTCCCGACGCCGGAAAGGGCGCTGCTCTGCGTGCGCTGTGCGAAAGGCTGAGCATAAGCCCCGCAGACACCGTTGCATTCGGAAACGGCGACAACGACGCCGATATGCTGCGCTTTGCCGGGCTCGGCATAGCCGTAAAAAACGCAAGTCCCAAATGCCTCGGCGCTGCCGACCGCATATGCGGCGCTAACTTTGAAAACGGCGTTGCGGGGGCTTTGGAGGAGCTGTTATGATAAGACTTGCAAATGAAAATGACCTTGATGCGATAGAGCAGATCTACATCGACATTCACAATGCCGAATCCGAGGGCAGGGCGGTTATCGGCTGGCTGCCGGGCGTCTACCCCGTGAGGGCTACGGCGGAGGCGGCGCTTTCCAGAGGCGACCTCTATGTGTACGAGGGCGGCGGCGAGGTGCTTGCCTCGGCGATAATAAACCGCACGCAGGTGGACGTTTATGAGGGCGCAGCTTGGCTCTACCCTGCCGAGAGTGACGGCGCCGCCGTTTTGCACACGCTCACCGTTAAGCCCTCGGCGGGCGGACGAGGTGTCGGCAAAGCCTTCGTCTCATTCTACGAAGAGCTTGCGAAACAGTGGGGGCTTTGCGTTCTGCGCATGGACACCAACGCCAAAAACCTCCGTGCAAGGGCGATGTACGCCGCCCTCGGCTACCGTGAGGCGGACATTGTCCCCTGCGTGTTTAACGGCATCCCCGACGTGATGCTCGTCCTTTTGGAAAAGAAGCTGTAAAACGTGTAAAACGAAAGAACTCCCCGTGGCCGAGGTCACGGGGAGTTCTTTCAGCTTAAGCTGACGAGAGTCGAAGCACTACCGACAGGTGCTTTGCAGTTTTGCCGGAGCGGATTTTTGTTCGGGCAAGGCAAAGCCCGCAGAGAATACTTGACGTATTGTCAAGGGATTTAACGCAGCACGGGCGAAAATCCGCCCGTCAAAACCGACAGGGTTTGGCTCCCGTCAGCTCAAGGATGCAAAGCGTTTTGCGCCCGCACCGTTTAGGTAGCGTAGCAGAACGAGGTCTGCTATGACCAGCGCTGCGTCGAAAATCATCATGATGTTTCGGGCGCTCATGCCGTTATCTATCAAAAGCCAGCCGCCGACGCCCAGCGCCGCAACGATGCCGAAGTCAAGCAGCATTGCTATAAGCACCGCCGGGTCACGCTTAATGGTCTGTGCGGGGTTTTCCCACGACAGATTCGGGTGGCGGATGTTCACGACGAGTCCCGAAATGCAAATGAGCGTCACCAAAAGCACGGGAAACAGCGCCGAAAGCACGGTGAGGACAAGCTCCGCCTTGACGGTCAGGAGCAGCGCCGCAACGCAAAGCAGCACGGGCGGCATATACAGCCACAGGCTGACGCCGAGCTTTGCCCGCAGAATCCTCTGCGGTTTTACGGGGACGGTCTGTAGAAGCCACAGGCTGCGCCCCTCCATGGACACGGCGGCGACGCTCGGCACGGAAACGGAGCCAAGCAGTCCGATAATGAGCATACACAGAGGCAGGATACAGTCGCCGATCTCCGGCGCAATAATGCAGAGCGCCTCGATAAAATACGACACGTTCTCTCTGTATATCAGCAGGGCGACGCCCGCCGCAAGGATGAATATTGCACCCAAGCCGCAGTTAATTATATAAGTGGAGTTTGACAGGAACAGCCGCCATTCCTTCTTGCGCAGCGCCGCCATGGGGCTTGAAACCTTCTGCCCGCGGTCGACGTATTTTACCTTTGCGGCACCCTTCTTTGCGGTTGCGGTTTTTATGAAGGTCGCCGACAGTATCGCATAGACGACGGCGAAGGGCAACAGCTCGCAGAGAGCGGCAAGCAGCATCGACGACACGGAGCCGTCGACGCAGGCGTCGCCTATCCGGCGGAGCAGGAACACGGAGTCGAGCCGCTCGGAGATGGCGTCGGCATTGTTGACGAGATCTTGAATAATGCTGTTGAGCTGAGCAAAGAAGACAAAGTACGCAATCAGGAATATGACGCTCAGCACGGTCTCAAACAGCACCTTTTTGCGCATCTTCGACGATGCGGCCGCAAGCAGCCAGCCGAAGATCGACGACAGCGCAAGCGCAAGCAGGCTGAGCGGCAGTCCCGTGACGACAAATCCCACGATCGACAGTGCGGTAAAGGGCATCTGTCCGTACCACGCAATGGCGGCGGGGATCATTACGACAAGTCCGAACGCAAGGTTCACTATCTCAAGCGACACCATGCGGCTTAGCAGAATGGTTTCGGGCTTTATCGGCATCGACAGCAGAAGGTCGTTATCCTTCGCCTCGTAAAGCGTCGTTTTCGACGCAAACACCGAGAAAATGCACATCAGCGCAAACGCCATGATGTCCGTGTACACGAAGTAGAGCCAGCCGTGACCCATGCCGTACAGCACGGGAGCAAAGCTCTTAAAAATCTGATAATATGTGAAAATAAAGATGCCGAAGGCATATATCAGAAGCAGCGCATACAGCAGCGCCTTGCCCGCACTTTTTGCCTTTGTCTTGCCCCGGAACAGCTTTCCGTAGGACGCAAAGTAAATTTTCAGCAGACCTTTAAGCATTTTCACCCTCCAGCTCGAGGAACACCGCCTCAAGAGAAGCGTCGCCCTTGACCTCGCTCATCGTACCGCTCGTGACAAGTTTTCCGTTTTTGATTATCGCAACCTTGTCGCAGAGCTTTTCGGCGACCTCAAGCACATGGGTCGAGAAGAATATCGCACCGCCCTTGTCGCAATGCTCACGCATCAGGAGCTTGAGCTGGTGGCTCGCCACGGGGTCAAGTCCGACGAAGGGTTCGTCCATGATTATGAGCTTCGGGTCGTGGATGAACGCCGAGATTATCGCAAGCTTTTGCTTCATGCCGTGGGAATATGCGGAAACGGGCTGCGCAAGGTCGTCGGTCAGCCCGAACAGGTCGGAATACCTGCGTATGCGCTCCTCCCTATCCGCCTTGCCGACGCCGAACACGTCCGCCACGAAGTTCAGGTACTTCACTCCGGAGAGATAATCGTAAAGCTCCGGGTTGTCGGGTATGTAGGCGATGCGCTTTTTGCACTCAAGAGGGTTCTTCTTTATTGAGATCCCATCGATGAGAATGTCGCCCTCGTCAAAATTCATTATGCCGCAGCAGGCCTTTATGGTCGTGGTCTTGCCTGCACCGTTGTGTCCGATAAAGGCGTAAATGTCGCCGGCGGAGACCTCAAGGTCAAGTCCCTCAACGGCGGGCTTTCCGTCATACAGCTTTGTGAAATTACTTATCTTCAGCATTGCATATCCTCCTTACAGGGAGATGAAATGAGCGTCATGGTCCGCATTTTGCGGCCCTCGCCCGGCGCCCTGTTTAAATACTTTTCAAATGTCGTCCCAAGCTCACCGATCATTTCGCCGAACTCCTCGTCACTGAGCAGCAGCGCCGCCGTCGAGTACATCAGCATATCGGCTGCGGGGTCTCGGCTCCCTGCTTCAAAATATTCCCTAAACGACGAAAGCAGCTTCAAAAGCCCTCCGTATATCACCTCACGGCAGTCGTCGTTATCGGGCATTTCCTTTTGATTCACGGCGTAGGTTTTCTGCACCGCTCCACGTTTTTTCTCCTCCGCCGTGACCTTCACAAAGCCCGCCTCCGTCAGAAGCTTTAAGTGCCTGTAAAGGCTTGCGGGCGGTATCTCGCCCAGCGCCGAGATCATATCGGCGGCGGTACCCTCACCGTTCTGCGCAAGCCAGCCGAGTATCCTGAGTCTTGCGGGATTAAGCAGTAAATTTATCGTATCGTTCGTCTCGATCACTTCCCCTTATGCTCAAGCCGTACAATGCTGCGTCTTTGCCGCATCAAAACGGCATAGCATTATTCTCAAAAGTGATAATAACGCTATGCCAAAAATTTGTCAAGCTTTTTATGCTCTTGTTTTACTATTTCGGGCATATGAGCGTCGTGCCGGGGTAATAGTGGGCAAGGATCTCACGGTAAGTGCTTCCGTCCTTTGCCATCGTGTTTGCCCCGTACTGGCTCATGCCGACGCCGTGACCGTAACCCGTGACGGTGAAGGTAAAGCCTCCCTCGGTCTTGCTTATCCCGAAGGCGGTGGAGCGCAGCGAGAAAAGCTGCCGTATCTCCGCCCCCGTGAAGCTCACGCCGCCGATGACGATGCTGCCGACACGCCTGCCCTCGGTGTACTGCGTTTCGCCGACCCATGTGTCGGCAGGACCCGTGAAGTCCGCCTCCGGCCTTAAATGCAGGAGCGTGTCACGGAAGTCAAGCTCGCTTTGCGTCAGCGTGCTTACGAAGTTCGGTACCGCTTCCGCCTCCTCCGGCGAGCTTACGCTCACGAGATACGGCACCTCTCCCCACACATCGGCGCTGCTCTCCGTCTGCCCCGCCGAGGAGGAGTGAAAAGCCGCAAGCGCCGCCTTGCCGTCGTATTCGAGGTACTCTCCGTCCGTTGCGGAGACCGCCTTGCGTATCTTTTTTATGTAGGTGTCATACTTGTCGCCCCAGTTTTCACGCAGCCTGTCCTGCGGCAGATACGCCTGACAGCAGTTTGCGTCGGCGCATATGTCCGCACCCTCGTGCCTTGAGCCCTCCTCGATGTAGCGCCTAAGGTATGTCCTTGCCGCAACCGCCTGAGCCTTGAGCGCCTCCTCCTCGAAGGAGGCGGGCATCTCCGCCGCCACGACTCCGACAAGATATTCGTCGGCGGTGATTTCCCGAACCTCCTCCCCCGCAAGGATGCGGATGCTCAGCTCGGCATCGCTTTGCGTCTCGGTGTTTTCGATTTTGATTTTATCCTTCTCCTTTTTCGGAGCGTCACCACCGTCGGAATAAACGGCGGCAAGCGGCGTGCCGACGATAAGCAGACTCAGCAGCAGCGCCGCAGACAGCGTTCTTTTCATGAGCATCACCTTTCGTATCTTGACTACAAGGTCAAATAAGTATAAAATGTTTTATTATAAAATCAGTATTCCGATTGGATTGATATTATGCAAAAGAAGAAAAAGAAGAAAAACTCGCCCCCGAAAAATGCGCTCATCGTCAGCTGCTTTGTCTGTGCGGCAGGCTCCTTCGGTGCGTTTTTCCACTGGCTTCAAAATATGCTCTCATACGAAAAGGACAGTGTGAGCTATCTCATCGTGCCGACGGCGTGGCCCTACGTCATCCCGCTTTATATACTGGCTGCCTGCGTACTTTTTGCGGCGCTGATAAAGTGGCTCGACAAAAAGGGCTGCACCCCGCCTGAGGATATGCGCTCGGTCTTTCACGGTAAAACGCTTATTTTCCCCGCCGTCGTGTGGGGCATCGGCATCCTTGAGGTGATCGGCGGCATTGTGACGCTGGCAGGCATCTCACCCACGGACGACAAGACCATGCTCGTGCTTATCGGGCTTCTCGCCATCGCATCCGGACTGTGCTTTGCGCCCACCTGCACAAGCTCAAAGCGCCGCTTCTCGCCCGGTCTCGTCTGCGTGTTCATGGCGTTCCCGATACTGCTGTTCTGCGCATGGCTCATATACAGCTACAAGCTCTACTCAACGCTGCCCGAAATATGGGTGTACGCCATCGAGGTCATCGGCGTTTGCGTCTGCATCTTTGCGTTCTTCTTCAATGCAGGCTACCCCGCCGACAGAGCCAAGCCCCGGCGTTCGATGTTCTTCTCCATGCTCGGCGCATTCTTCTGCTTTATGATGCTGGCTGACAGCCGCTCCGCCGGACTTCAGATTATTCTGTTCGCCTCCGGCATCATACTGCTTGCGGAAAACTGGATGATCATATCCAATTCTCTTTCATCCGAGGATGAGAAAAAGCCTGAGGAGAAACAGCCCGACGCTCCGACCGCTCCCGCCCCGGAGGACAGCGCTCCCGTCGAGAGTGAGAGCGTCCTCTCGCCCGGCGGCGAAACCGAAAATGCGCCGACGCTTGAGTTTTTCGATAACGATACGAAAAAGTAAATATACGAAAAACACCCTGCGAATTTTGACTTTCGCAGGGTGTTTTTTGTCCTTCTTATTCGGGAATGACCGGCAGACCGAGCATATATCTTCGCATCATGTCGAAGATGTAGTTGCCGGAGACACGGCGAATATAGCTGCGTGTGCGGCGGTTGCCGACGTGCAGCTCACGCACATAGGTCTCACCCGGCACCGCAAGCGAAACGAACACCGTTCCGACCTCATGCACGCCGTCGCCGTCGGGACCCGCAAGTCCCGTGACCCCGATGCCGAGGTCGGCGCCAAGCCTTACTCTTATGCGCTCCGCCATTTCCTTTGCCACCTCACGGCTCACGGCGCCCTTTTCCTCGATGAGCTTCGGGTCGATTCCCAGCATCGCCGACTTTGCACCGTTTGTGTAGGTCACGGCGCCGCCGAGGAAGAACTCGCTTGCGCCGGGAATGTCGGTAAATCGGCGGGCAAGGTCGCCGCCGGTGCAGCTTTCCGCTGCGGCAAAGGTGAGCTTCTTCTCACGGAGGAGCTTAAATACCCCCTCCTCGACGCTGTCGATGTCAATGCCGAAAACCACGTCGCCCAGCACATTGAGGCAATGCCCGATAACGGGCTTCATCATCTCCTCGGCGGTCTCGGCATCCTTTGCCTTGGCGGTTATCTGCAGCAGGCAGTCGCTCTCTTTTGCGTAGGGCGCCATGGTGGGATTCTTCATGGCATTCATTTCCTCACGGAAAAGCTGGTCGAGCGCACTCTCGCTCATGCCGAAAACATGGATCGCATGCGAAACAATGGTCTCGTCCGACAGTGAGCGCAGATACGGCACTGCGCAGCTTTTAAACATTGCGTTGCACTCCTTGGGCGGTCCGGGGATCATGATGACGATCTTCCCGTCCTTCTCAAAGGCGCAGCCCGGTGCGGTACCCCAGTCGTTGTGGAACACGGTGCAGCCCTTCGGCAACATCGCCTGCTGGAGGTTATTCTCCGTCATGGTCTTGGAATAGCCCTTATTCGTAAGGTAATCGTACAGGCACGCCCGCTCGTCCTCGTTCATCTCAAGCTCAAGGCCGAAGCTCTGCGCAAGGATCATTTTGGTGAGATCGTCGCAGGTCGGACCCAGCCCGCCGGTGGATATGATTATATCGGCACGGGTTTTGGCAATCTCAATGCAGTCGCTGAGTCTCTGCGGATTGTCGCCCACGACGGTGTGGTATTTTACGTTTATGCCTATCTCCGACAGCATAAGTGAAATGTCCCTTGCGTCGGTGTTGGTGGTGTGGCCGAGCAGAAGCTCGGTGCCGACAGATATAATCTCGGCGTTTAAAACCTTATTCTCCATAGCCTATACGGATCCTTTCAATACCGCTCAGCGCCTCGGCAACGAGCGCTTCAACGTCGAGAGCGGCTTCAAGCTGCTCCACATCCTCAATGTGCGGCTTAGTCTTGGGGTGGCGGGGGGTGAACACTGTGCAGCAGTCCTCATACGGAAGTATCGAGGTCTCGAATGTGCCGATCTTCCTCGCCATGCGCACGATCTCCTCCTTGTCCATGCCGATGAGCGGCTGAAGTATGGGAAGCTGCGTCACGGCTCTCGTGACGGCCATCGCCTCCATCGTCTGGCTGGCAACCTGACCGAGGTTCTCGCCCGTGACTATCGCCTTTGCGCCGTTTGACGCTGCGATTCTGTCCGCAATGCGCATCATGAAGCGGCGCATTATGAGCGTGAAATATTCTTCGGGGCATTTGTCCCGTATCTCCTCCTGAATATGGGTAAATGGAACGACCTCAAGCGTCATTCTGCCGCAGTAGTCGCAAAGCTCCCGTGCAAGCTCGATGACCTTATCCTTCGCCTGCTGAGAGGTGTAGGGGAAGGAGAAAAAGT
The DNA here is from genome assembly GCA_963625655.1 of Oscillospiraceae bacterium. Lineage (GTDB taxonomy): Bacteria > Bacillota > Clostridia > Oscillospirales > Oscillospiraceae > F23-B02. Next base: position 16,923 of record CAVFTS010000002.1, on the reverse strand, counting down.
GTATCGGGATAAGGCGCACGCCTCGCTTTGAGATCATGTAGGTGGACACCGGGCTGTCGATGCCGCCGGACAGCAGCGTCACGCCGACGCCGTTGCTGCCGAGCGGCATTCCGCCCGCACCCTGCGTCGGTGCGGAGTGAACGTAGGCGGCAATATCCCGCACCTCGACGTGCACCGTAAGCTCCGGGGAATGTACATCCACACGGCAGTCGGGGTATGCGTCCGACAGAGCGCTGCCGACGTATTGGCTGAGCTGTATGCTCGTCATGGGGAAGCTCTTGTCGGCACGTTTCGCCTCGACCTTAAAGCTCTCGGCGGACAGCATCTCACGCCGGAGGTAGGATATGCAAAGCTCGGCTATGCTCTGAGCGTCCTTTTCGCAGGCGGCGGCACGGCTCAGCGTCGCAATGCCGAACACACGCCTCAGCGCCTCGAACGCCTCGTCCATATCGGCGCTTTCGTCGAGCGCCTCGACATAGACCGTGGACTGCATCAGCGTCACCTTGAATTTGCCTATGCGCTCAAGGCGGTAGCGTATATTATTCATCAGCTTCTGCTCGAAGCTGCGGCGGTTGAGTCCCTTCAAAACAATCTCTCCGAGCTTGAGCAGTATAACGTCGTTCATATTATCATTCCCTTTCAGCCTTGTGTCATGCGTCGTTTTCACGGAAGTCGAAGCTGCGGTACTGTATCGCCTCGGCGATGTGAGAGGCTCCGATGCACTCCGAGCCGTCAAGGTCGGCTATCGTCCGTGCGACACGCAGTATTCTGTCATAGCTTCTGGCGGTAAGCCCCATGCTGTCAAAGGCACGGTGCATCAGCGCCTCGCAGTCTGCGTCAAGTGCGCAGAAGCGGTTTAACGCCTTCGTGTCCATGTCGGCGTTTTTATGTACCTCGGTGCCGGCAAAACGCTTCTGCTGAGCGTCTCTTGCGGCATTCACCCGTTTTTTTATCTCGGCGGAGCTTTCCGACGGGGTGCGGCTTTTAAGCTCCTCATACTCAAGCGCCGGAGCCTCGACGATTATGTCGATGCGGTCAAGCAGCGGCCCCGATATACGGTTATGGTACGCCCGAACCTCGTTCGGCGAACACTTGCAGCGTGAATGTCCGTACCAGCCGCACTTGCATGGATTCATTGCGCACACGAGCATGAAATTTGCGGGATATGTAACGCTGCCCGCAACACGGGACACTGTGACCTCCCCGTCCTCAAGGGGCTGGCGCAGAACCTCAAGCACGTCCTTGCGGAACTCCGGCAGCTCGTCCAGAAACAGCACCGAGTTGTGCGCAAGGCTTATCTCGCCGGGTCTCGGCGTCGTGCCGCCGCCCGCCATCGCCGCCGCCGAAACGGTGTGATGCGGCGAGCGGAACTGCCGTGTCGAGATTATGGGGTTGCGCTTTCCCGTAAGCCCGGCGACTGAGTAGATTTCCGTGCACTCAAGCATCTCCTCCTTCGTCATGTCGGGAAGAATTCCCGGCAGACGCTTGCTCATCATGCTTTTGCCCGCTCCGGGAAGCCCGACGAGCAGTATGTTGTGACCGCCCGCTGCGGCAATCTCCATCGCGCGCTTTACGTTATCCTGGCCCTTTACGTCGGCAAAATCGGGGTAAGTGTGCTCGATATGCTCAAGCTCGCCCGGGACGGCGGGAGCGATGCCGCACTCACCCCGCAGATGCGCCACAAGCTCCGCCACGTTCCCGACCGGGTAGACGGAAACGCCGTCGGCGTAAGCCGCCTCGTCTGCGTTGTCGGCGGGAACGAACAGCTCCTTCACGCCGCACCTTACCGCCTCAAGCGCCATGGGCAGTGCGCCGCTCACGGGGCGCAATTCCCCGCCGAGCGACAGCTCGCCGAAAAACGCCTTGTCCTGCCCGGGCTGTGAAATGCTACCCTGCGCCGCAAGCAGTCCCAAGAATATCGGCAGGTCGTAGACGGTACCCGCCTTCTTGGTGTCCGCCGGGGCAAGGTTCACGGTTATGCGGGAGGCGGGCAGGTGAAAGCCGTTTGACTTTGCCGCCGCTCTGACCCTCTCCCGTGCCTCCTTGACGGCGGCATCGGGCAGTCCCACGACGTCGAACGACGGCAGCCCGTTTGTGACATAGCACTCCACCGTGACCTCGTAGCCTCCTATTCCCTTTACGCCGAATGACCTGATTCTTGCAAGCATGGCAATGACCTCGTTAATCAACGGGGTCCGCTTTTGCGAACCCCGATACGCTTATTTTTGATTATTCCTCCGCAGAAGCGGTGACCGCAATGTGCAGCTCGTCAAGCTGCTTCTGCTCCACGGCACCGGGAGCGCCCATCATGATGTCCTGAGCGTTCTTGTTCATGGGGAATGGTATGACCTCCCTTATCGTCTCGGCGCCCGACAGGAGCATGACCATACGGTCGACGCCCGGAGCGATGCCCGCATGAGGGGGTGCGCCGTAGCAGAAGGCATTGTACATTGCGGGGAACTTCGCCTTGACGTCGTCCTCACCGAGACGTACCAGCTCGAACGCCTTTATCATTATTTCGGGATCGTGGTTACGCACGGCACCGGAGGACAGCTCCACGCCGTTGCAGACCAGATCGTACTGGAATGCGGTGATGCTCAGAGGATCGACCTCGCCCTTTTCCGCCTTGAGCAGAACGTCGAGCCCTCCGTTGGGCATAGAGAAGGGGTTGTGGCAGAACTCAAGCTCGCCCGACTCCTCGCCGATCTCGTACATCGGGAAATCGACGATCCAGCAGAACTCGTAGCGCTCCTTGTCCATGTGTCCGGGTGCCGCCGCACCGAGTGCCTTGAGCATGACGCCCGCAGTCTTGCGTGCGGAATTCCTGTTGCCGGCGCAGACGCCGACAAGGCAGTTGGGCTTAAGTCCGAGTCTCTCGTAAAGCTCCGCCTTCTTGGGCGCAAGGAACTTTGCGACGCCGCCTGCAAGCTCACCGTTTTCATCGGTCTTGAACCAGTAGGGCTTATAGCCCGCCTGAACCTCGACGGCGGCGCAGAGCTTGTCTATGTGCTTGCGGGTAAGGTCGCAGTCGGAAACGACTATCGCCTTGACGCAGCCCTCGTCGAAGGGGGCAAAGCCCGTGTCACGGCAAAGGTCGCTGATATCACGCACTTCAAGGTCGATGCGAAGGTCGGGCTTGTCGGTGCCGTACTTCTCCATCGCTTCCTCAAAACCGATGCGGCGGAAGGGTGCGCTGCTTGCGACGTTGTAGGTGCCGTACTTTGCGAACACGGGAGGCAGCACGTCCTCGATAACGTCGAAAACGTCCTCCTGCGTGGCGAACGCCATCTCCATGTCGAGCTGATAGAACTCGCCGGGGCTGCGGTCACCTCTTGCGTCCTCGTCACGGAAGCAGGGCGCTATCTGGAAATAACGGTCAAAGCCGGAGGTCATGAGCAGCTGCTTGAACTGCTGGGGCGCCTGCGGCAGAGCGTAGAACTTGCCGGGGTGCTTTCTTGCGGGGACGAGGTAGTCTCTTGCGCCTTCCGGGCTGGATGCGGTGAGGATGGGGGTCGTGATCTCAAGGAAATCATGCTCCATCATCGCCTTGCGCAGAGCGGCGACGACCTTGCAGCGCAGAATTATGTTCTTCTTGACCGCAGGGTTGCGCAGATCGAGGTAGCGGTACTTGAGACGTGCCGTCTCGTCCGCCTCAAGGCTGCGGTTTATCTCAAAGGGCAGCTCGTTGTAGCGGCAGCGACCGAGTATCTCGATCCTTTCGGGAACGACCTCAATCTCTCCGGTGGGCAGCTTGAGATTCTTGCTGTCACGCTCACGGACGCTTCCCTCGACCGAAATGGTGCTTTCCTTGTTCAGACCCTTTACGATCTTCATCATTTCTTCGTTTTCAATGACGATCTGCGTAGTGCCGTAGAAGTCACGCAGAACGACAAAGGCAAAGTTATTGCCGACCTCACGGACGTTCTCCATCCAGCCGACGAGCTTCACCTTTTCGCCGGCGTTCTCGATCCTGAGCTCGCCGCAGTTATGTGTGCGCATCTGTGTCATGGTCATTTATCCTCCTTGATAACGGGTGCCTTGGAGCGCTGCTCCATGTCCCGCTTTATAAGCTCCGAAGCGTCCTTAATATTCAGCTTCTGCTGAGTGCCGCTTCTCATGTCCTTGAGAGCGACGACGTCTTCGTTTATCTCGTCCTCGCCGATAAGCACGGCGTAGGGTATCGAAAGCTTGTCGGCATAGCCGAGCTTTGCCTTGAATTTCTTCTGCTCGCAGTATATCTGCGTGCGGATGCCGGCGTTGCGCAGGGCGGTCGCCGCAGCGATGCCGGGTCCGGGATCGTCGGTCATGGGGATGACCAATGCGTCCGCCGGGGACGACACGGTCTCCTCGGACAGAAGTCCCTGCTCGTTTAAAACGTAAAACAGCCTCGTAAGTCCGATGGAGATGCCGACGCCCGGCAGCTTTTTGTCGGTGTAGTAGCCTGCGAGATCGTCATACCTGCCGCCGGAGCAGACGGAGCCTATCTCCGGATGATCGCTCATCTCGGTCTCGTAAACGGTACCCGTGTAGTAGTCGAGACCCCTTGCGATGGAAAGGTCAATTGCGAAGTTCTCCTCCGGAACGCCAAAGTCTCCGAGATATTTCACGACGCTTTTAAGCTCCTCAAGGCCGAGGTCAAAGGTCTCGTCCATGCCCTTGTAGCGCTCAAGCCCCTGCATGACCTCCTCCGCCGTGCCGCTTATCGCCATGAAGTCCATCACGTCGTCCGCCTTGTGGCTGAACATATGCAGCTCGTCCATAAGTATGCGGCGAACCTCGTTTGCACCGATCTTGTCCTTCTTGTCGATGGCGTGCATAATATCCTGCGCCTTTTCGCTCATACCGGCAAGGGAGAAGAAGCCGTTCAGGAGCTTGCGGTTATTCACCTTTATCTTGAAGCGTTTAAGCCCCAGCTCCGTAAAGCAGCGGTATATGATGGCGGGGATCTCCGCCTCGTTTATGATGTCGAGCTTGCCGTCGCCTATCACATCGATGTCCGCCTGATAGAACTCACGGAAGCGGCCTCTCTGCGCTCTTTCGCCCCTGTATACCTTGCCTATCTGATAGCGGCGGAAGGGGAAGCTCAGCTTTCCGTAATTCTGCGCAACGTATTTGGCCAGAGGTACGGTAAGGTCAAAGCGCAGCGCAAGGTCGCTGTCGCCCTTTGAAAAGCGGTAGATCTGTTTTTCGGTCTCGCCGCCGCCCTTTGCAAGCAGCACCTCGGAGGCTTCGATTATCGGGGTGTCCAGCGGAGTGAAGCCGTAAAGCGAGTAGCAGCGCCTGAGCGTCTCCGTCATTTTCTCCATTTTGAGCTGAGGAGCGGGTAAAAGCTCCATAAAGCCGGACAGTGTACGGGGTTCGATTTTTGACATATCCATTCCAATTCTGCCGCAGTATTGTCAGCACCGTGCTACCTTCTCCGTGCGGCGGCGGAGGGTCAAAGCGGCGCTGCGTGATATGCGATGATAACTGCAAAAGCTGCCGCAGGTAAGCAGCAGCATTTATATACCTCTTAAATGCGGAGCTATCTCCGCTTGGGATTTACGATGTTGCGCCAGTCGAGGTCACCCCGACGCAGACCCTGCACCAAAACCTCCGCCGTGGCGGCGTTTGTTGCAAATGGGATCTGATACTGGTCGCACAGACGCTCTATCCTGTTTATATCGTCAAAGCCGTTGGGATTTGCGGGGTCGCAGAAGAACAGCACAAGGTCTATCTCGTTATATGCGATCCTTGCGCCTATCTGCTGAGCGCCGCCCTGATCGGCATGAAGATACAGCGTCACGGGAAGTCCCGTAGCCTCGGACACGAGCTTGCCCGTGGTGTTCGTTGCGCACACGGAATGCTCCGCAAGAATACCGCAGTAGGCTATGCAAAACTGTACCATAAGCTCTTTTTTTCTGTCATGTGCCATAAGTGCAATATTCATACTCGCCCTCCGCTCCGTTATAATGGTATGCATATTATATACATTTTTTCGCCGTCTTTCAACGGCTTTTCAAAATTTATTTCAGCAGCGAGCCTTCGGTCTCGGTGACGTCGGTCGCAGTCCTTATGCTGAAATACGCATCAAGTATCTCACGGGCTATGGGAGCGCAGTTTGCGCCCGCTCCGCCACGCTCGACGACGACCGCAATGGCTATCTGCGGATTCTCGTAAGGCGCATAGCAGATGAAGATGCCGTCGTTCGATACGGATTCACCTTTCTGCGCAGTACCCGTTTTGCAGGCGACCGTGGATGCGGTGTAATCCCTGAACGCCGCATAGCCGGAGCCGTTGGGATCGTTTGCGACGAGGTACATACCCTCGTGTATGGCGTCCCAGTTGTACTGCTCGCTGTCGACCTTGCTCAGCACCTCGTCCTCACGCTCGTACACGTTCTCGCTGTAATCAAAGCTCCTGACGCTCTTGAGTATGGAAGCGGAGTGGCGCTCGCCGCCGTTTGCGACGGCGGCGCAATATTCCGCAAGCTGCAAGGGTGTGAAAACGCTGTCCGACTGACCGATAGCCGCCTGCATGGTGTCGCCTATCGTCCAGTCCTCTCCGACGAGGTCGAAGTGGTTTTCGGGGTTTGACATGTTGCCCTTGCTTTCGGGAAGCTCGATGCCCGTCGTCTCGCCGAGGCCGAGCAGAGCCGCATATTTGCGCATCTTGTCTATGCCGAGATTGTGTCCGGTGTCGTAGAAGAAAACGTTGCAGGAGTCACGAATCGCTTCGACGATGTTGTCGTAGCCGTGTCCGTATTCCCACCAGCACCACGGAGCGTAGCCCTGCGCCTCGTAGCGCTTGTACTGACCTCTGCACTCGACCGTAGATGCGGTGTTTATGATATTCTCCGACAGTGCGGCGATTGCGGTGCAGGGCTTGAAAGTCGAGCCGGGGGCATAGGTGCCCTGAAGCGCACGGTTATACAGAGGATTTGAATCGTCAGCCAAAAGCTCGGCGTAGTTGTCCAGAAGCGTGCTTGCGTCATAGCTCGGCCAGCTTGCGATGGCAAGCGGCTCACCCGTATTGACATCGACGACCACAACTGCGGCGCCCGTTATCTGATCAAGCTTTTCCGTATATGTTCCCGCTGCGATCTCCTGCTCCTTATTGGTATCAAGCTTTGCCTGTATCTGCGTAACGCCGTTTTGCAGCGCTCTTTCGGCGATCTCCTGAAGCTGTCCGTCTATCGTCAGATAGACGTTGTTTCCCGGCTCCGGTTCCTCTACATATTCGACGCTGACGACAGTACCGTCAGCGGCGGAGGTGGTCTTAACAAGGCCGTTCGTACCGTGCAGATACTTCTCAAACGCAAGCTCCGCACCCTCCTGACCGACCTTGGTGTCGGCGGCGTAGCCCATGTTCGTGACGTACTCCTCGTACTGCGAATCGCTTATCCAGTTGACGTAGCCGAGAATGTGGGCGGCGTACTCCGTATTGTACTCACGCACATACGATTCCTCGACGCTGACGCCCGTGATGTTATTTTCGAGGATCTTTGAGATGAGCTCCATATCGGCATCCTCGACGAAGATGTAGTCGGAGGTATTTATGAGATAGCGGACGTTCACCGCATAGCGCACGGCAATTATCGCCCTTGCCTCCTCTGCGGTATAGTTTGAGTCGACCTCGTACCTCGTGCGCATATCGGACAGCACCTCGACGGCGCTGGCGTTTGCATCGAGCTGTCGGTTTTCCTTGTATTTATCGAGCCTCGCCTTATCGACGGCGGTCATTTCCGTATATTCAAACGGCGGCTGTTCGGTGATGGGCAGATCGTCCGTAAAATCGTCACCGTACTCACGCACCATGTTTATAAGCTCAAGTATGACCTCGTTTGAATCGACGCTGCCGTCCGACGGAAACAGCTCGCTTGTATTGATGACCAGATTGTAGCAGGACTTGTTCGTCACAAGCACTCTGCCGTAGCGGTCAAGGATATTGCCCCTTGCGGCGATGACGGTACTCGTCGTCGTGCTGAAGTTGCGGCTTTCCTCGTAATACGCCTCGCCCTCGATTATCTGGAGCTTGTACAGCGCAATGAGGTACACCACGAGCAGCACCGCAAGCACGGAGGCGAGGACCGCTATTCTGTCTTTTTTGATAATGTTCATGCGAAAATCCTCTTATTTGTGTCTGAAGGGAAGGTACAGAAGCGCAGCCGGAATAAGGGACACCGCAGTCTGCGCCAGTGCGGTAATAAGAGCCGGAAAAAACTCCGCTCCGCTTATCAGCACCGCAAGCAGCATCTGCACCAAGGCGGTCAGAAGGATTGCCGCCGCAGAAAAGGTGATAAAGGCAAAGAAGCTCTTATTTATATAGAACATGGAGGCGACGCCCGCCGCAAAGCCGATAATCGGAAACAGCACCGTAAAGGTAACGACGCTTTCGGAAAAGCTCATATCCGCAAAAAGTCCGAGTATGAGTCCGAAGACCGCACCTCTGACGCCGTCGCCGTAAATTCCCGCAGCGACCGCAGCGGCAGGCAGTATGAAGCCTCTGTAGCCGAATATGCTGACACGGGAAAACAGCAGACTCTGTGTGAACATGGCGAGTATCATATACACCGCAAAGGTCAAAACGCTCCGCAGCTTTTTCCATTCGATAAGCCTGTTAAACAATTATTCCACCACTTCAAAATCTTTTATTATGAACACCTGAACGAGGGAAGTAAGGTCGCAGCCGGGCCGCACCAGTCCGTACTCGATTTGACCGCCCGCCTCCGCCTGCACCTCCTCGACGGTGCCGATGATGAGTCCCTGCGGAAAAGCGCCGCCGGAGCCGGAGGTCACGACCTCGTCTCCAGCAAATATCTGAGCGCCGTCGGCAAGGTAGGTGAGCTTTGCGTAGCCGTCCTGCATGAGCGCAAAGTCGCCGACGACAAGTCCGGAGCTGCCGTTATTCGACACGAAAGCGCCGATGTCGGTGTTAATGTCAATAACGGTACTTACGACCGCCCAGTTGCTCCCAAGCTCCGTCACCTGTCCGACCAGAACGCCGTACTCGGTGATGACGCAGTCGCCGACCTCGATGCCGGCGTTCGAGCCCTTGCTTATGGTAAAGGAGTGCGCCCAGTTCGACGAGGTCCATGACACGACCTTTGCCGACTCAATCGTCATATCGCTGTGCTTTTTCGCAAAGCCGAGCAGGGTACGCAGTCTCTCGTTTTCCTCGACCGCCTCGTAGCCGTCTCTCGCCTCCTGCTTAGCCTCCGTGAGTTCGGAGCGCAGTCTCTCGTTTTCCGCCTTCAGCTCGTCGTATTCGTAAACGTAGCCGTAAACACCCTCGAGCCAGTCGCTCAGTGAGCTTACGACACGCTGCACCGGGGTCTTGACGGCGCCGCTGATATTTTTGATAAATCCGGCGTTGCCCTTGAGAAAATAGGTGCCGACGCCGGCGATAAGCGCAACGACAAGCACGATTATGCCGAGCTTCAGTCCGTTCTTTTTGAGATATTGCTTCATATCAGCCTGACTCCCATTTGCTTTAGCATTCCGTCAAGCCTGCAAAGCGGCAGACCCATGACGTTGTAGAAATCTCCGTTTATGCCCTCGACAAACACGGATGCCCTGCCCTGTATGCCGTAGGCGCCCGCCTTGTCCATGGGCTCGTCGGTTTTAGCGTAGCTCTCAATTTCGGAAGGCTCAAGCGTCTTAAAGCGCACCGCCGTTTCCTCAAAGCCGCAGAGCGTTTTGCCGCCGCACTTTATGCACAGTCCGGTGTACACCTCGTGCGTCCTGCCGGAGAGCCTGCGGAGCATTGCCGCCGCTTCCTCGTGCGATGCGGGCTTTCCGAGTATGTCCCCGTCTATGCTCACGACCGTGTCCGCCGCAATGACCAACGCATCGCCGCGGAAGGCCGCTACCTCCTCCGCCTTCGCTTTCGCAAGCGAGACCACGGTCTCGGCGGGAGTGAGTCCCGCTTCGGTCTTTTCCTCGCCCTTTGCGGGTATGACCTCAAATTCGGCTCCGAGCATCGAGAGAAGCTCTCTTCTTCTCGGTGAGCCGGATGCAAGTACGATCTTCATTTTAATCAACGCCTCTGTAATATAATCCTCTTGTAAGCACATTGGGTCTGTAATCGCCCTCGCCCTTGTAGCATTTTGCGATCTCGACGACCTCTCTTGCGCTTTCGGTGGTAAAGAGCAGGCGCTGCCCCCAAAGCCCCGCCGAGTAAATGTCCTCCGCCTTGTCCGCCATGAACAGCTTGTGAGCGTTGTATATGGCGTTGCGGTGGTCGTACTCACGCAGCACGGGGAAAAGCGAGCCCTTTCTGTCGGACAGCATGATATTGTTGCCGCAGCAGCACTTGCCGTAGGCATGGCTCACGACGCACTGGTCGGAGACCATGAGCGGGAGTCTGCCGTAAACTATAAGCTCGGTGTCTATGCACTTCTGCATATCCCGCACCTGCGCAAGGCGCAGCTCAAACGATGCGGTAGCGGACAAAAAGCCCAGCTTTTGCAGCAGCTCAAGTCCGTAGGAATTGAACATATTCATGCCGAAATCGCCCCTGAGCTTATAGCCGAGCTTTGCCGCCATCGTGACATGACCGATGTTCCCGACAAGCGCCTCACGCACGCCCATGTCGTAAAGCTCACGGAGCATATCCGCAACGTCGCCCCGCTCGTCGTCGGTGACGACTCTCGGCAGCACGGCGACCGGACGGCAGCCGTTTTCGACAAAGGGCTGAACCGCATGGAAGTTCTCCGCCATTTCCTTTACCGGCATATACAGGTATTGCGGGCGAAGCTCCGCAAGCTTCTGCGAGAGCTGCTCCGCTTTAAGAACGTGATATATCGTGACGGGGTCGGATATGGGCGCAATACCCTTGGGCATCTCCGGCATGGGCAGAGACCGTCTCTGCGGTGCCGAGGCACGCTTTTCCACAAGCTCCGTCAGAAGCTTGCGCCGCAGCTCGTTGAGCGACGACGAGGGCAGAAACAGCCCCGGCTTCACACGGCTTTCGACCTCGGTGCAGATAAACGGGGTGCCGCCCGTCTTTCTCATCTGGCGGTCCACAAGCTCGGAGCTCAGAGACTGCCTCACCGCACCCTCCGGCACGGCTCCGGCAACGACGATATGACTTCCGTCGTCGTCAAGCACGGCGGCCTTGACCGCCTCCTTCGGCTTTATGTCGGTGTATATTCTGATCGGCACTCTGCGAGCCTCGGAGTCGATATAATTCCGCCTTGCCTCGGCAAAAAGCTTCTCTGCCTCGGCGGGGGTCTGATCCGGACGCACGCCGAACATATCGCTGCGATCGCCGTCAAAGTAGCCCTGCGTAAAGCCGTCTCTGGAAAAGGCGGTCGCAAGCGCATCGCATTCCTCTGCGGTCGGCTTGCGCTTTTCACGGATGACGTCCGAGTATATCCTCGTGACCACGGCGGTGTATTCGGGACGCTTCATGCGCCCCTCGATCTTGACGCAGGCAACGCCCGCCTCCTCGATCTCCTGCATCCTGTCGATAAGGCAGTTGTCCTTAAGCGACAGGGGGTGGCTGTCCTCCATGCGGCTGCCGAGGCTGTATTCCATGCGGCAGGGCTGTGCGCACATACCCCGGTTGCCGCTGCGGCGGCCTATTAGCGACGACATATAGCACTGTCCGGAGTGCGAAAAGCAAAGCGCACCGTGGACGAAGATCTCCGTCTCGATGGGCGAGTTGCGGCTTATATAGCGGATCTGGTCAAGGCTCAGCTCCCGTGCAAGCACGGCACGCTCAAGCCCCATCGCAGCCGCTGCCTTCACACCGTCAAGGCTGTGTATGCTCATCTGCGTGCTTGCGTGGAGCGGGATGTCCGGCACGGCTCTTTTCAGGACGGACAGCAGTCCGAGGTCCTGAACGAGTATTGCCGAAGCGCCCACGTCGGACGCAAAGCGGGCAAGGTCGAGCGCACCCGCCATCTCACGGTCGTTAACGAGGGTGTTCATGGTGACATAGACCTTGCAGCCCCTGACCCGGCAGTAGCGCACGGCCTTTTCAAATTCCTCGGCGCTGAAGTTTTTGGCGCCCCGACGGGCGTTAAAATCACCGAGGCCCAAATATATTGCGTCCGCACCGTTCTGCACGGCGGCAATGACCGCCTCCGGCGAACCGGCGGGAGAAAGCAGTTCGAGCATACTCCACCTCATACCTCATCATTATAAAATGGATTATAGCACATAAGAGGCTATTGCTACAAGTCAATTTTAATGTTATAATGTAAAACCGACGCCAAAGCGTGTAAACATTTTATGAAAGAGGTAGCAAAGGTGCGCAATTTCCCGGACCCTGCGGCAAGGGATAAGCTTATAGCGGCTCACGACGGAGACACGGCTCTGCTTTGGCTGTGGCTCTGCCGAAGCGGCGTCTATAACGGCGACCGTGCCGCCGAGGAGCTTTGCCGCACCCTCGGCGAGATGGACAGGGCCTATGAAAAGCTCTGCCGCATGGGGCTTTACCCCGTCACTCCCGGCCGCAAAGAAGCACCCCCGGCACCCGCAGAGGAGCTTCCTCAGTACACGGTGAACGACGTGCTTCGCCGCTCGTCGGAGGACGGGTCTTTTAAAGCGGTGCTTCAGGAGGCGGAGCGTGTTCTCGGCAGGTCGCTTTCAAGCCCCGACATGAAGATACTGTTCGGCATCTACGACTACCTTGCTCTGCCCGCGGAGGTCATATTCGTCCTGCTCAATTACTGCACGGAGCTTTACCGGCAGAAGTACGGTCCGGGCAGGCTCCCCTCGATGCGCAGCATCGAGAAGGAGGCGTACTCCTGGGCAAACAACGAGATACTGACGCTTGAGCAGGCGGAGGAGTTTATCGAAGACAGCCGCAGCCGCCGCTCCCGTGCGGAGGAGATAAAAGCCGCTCTCGGCATCCGTGGGCGTGAGCTTACGCCGACCGAGAGGAAGTACGTTTTTTCGTGGCTCGACATGGGCTTTTCGCCCGATGCTCTCTCCGTCGCCTATGACAGAACGGTCACGAATACAGGCTCATTAAAGTGGAACTACATGAACAAGATCGTGTCCTCGTGGCATCAAAAGGGCATACATACGGTGCAGGAGATTGAGGAAAAGGATTGCCGAACGCCGACGCCCGCAAAGAGCACGGAGCCGAACGCCCCCGCATCGCAGGCGGAGCTTGCTCGGCTCAGATCCATATACGAAAAGGTTAAAAACACCTGAGGTGAAACATGGCACTTGACGGAAAACTGCTGGCTGACGCCAGAGACGAGCTTGAGCGCATACGAAACGCAAACGCCGCAGAGCACGGCGCACGCACCAGGAGCTTATACCGCCGCATTCCGGAGCTTGAGTCGATAGACGCAAGGCTTCGCAGTCAGATGGCGGAGCTTGTGGGGCTTGCTCTTAAAAAGGACGCTCCCCCCGCAGACGCCGTAAAGCGGCTTGAGGAGGAGAGCCTTGCGCTCCGGCGCCGCAAGCGTGAGCTGCTCATTCAAAACGGCTACGCCGAGGACTATCTCGACGAAATTTACTCCTGCCCCGACTGTCGGGACACGGGCTATATCGGCGGCAGGATGTGCGCCTGCCTGAAAAGACTTTATAACCGTGAGATCACCTCGGAGCTCGGTGTGCTGCTCAAAAACGGCGACGAGAGCTTTGATCGCTTTGATCTTTCGCTTTACGGGGAATACGCCGAAAGCATGGAGATAGTGTTCGGCACCTGTCGGGAGTATGCCGCAAACTTCGGCAAAAACTCCATGAATCTGCTGTTTCAGGGCGGCACGGGCTTGGGCAAGACCTACCTTTCCGCCTGCATAGCGAGAACCGTTGCCGAGAAGGGCTTTTCCGTATGCTACGACACCGCCTCCTCTGCGCTCGACGCATTTGAGCTTCGCAAGTTCGCACGAGACCTTGAGACCGTAGCGTCGGCATCGGAAAAGACGCAGCGTATGCTCGACTGCGACCTTATGATACTTGACGACCTCGGCACCGAGATGGCGACGCCGATGGCGATAAGCGCACTGTACACGCTCATAAACACGAGGCTCGTAAACGGCAAAAAGACCGTCATCAGCACCAATTGCGGCGACGCCGAGTTGAGGCGGCGCTACGGAGACCAGATATGCTCCCGCATAGAGGGCGAGTTCACCAAGCTGCCCTTTGCGGGACGGGATATAAGGACCATGAAAAGGAGAGATGCGAAATGACCGAGCAGCACGAGATCAAAAACGCAATACCCCTTCTCAACGCAAACGGCGACCTCTCCGAGCCGGGCTATGCCAAAAAGCTTCTGCCCGTCTACGAAAGAAGCGCCATAAAAGCGGGAAGTCTTCGTATCAAGGAGTGGGACTACTACCTTGTGAACAACGGAAGATTCGCCCTTGCGCTCACTGTCGCAGACAACAGCTATATGGGGCTTGACTCCATCAGTCTGCTTGACTTTGAGGAGGGCCGGGAAATCACCACGAGCCCCATGAGCTTCATGCCCAAGGGCAAAAAGAACCTGCCGGAGACCAGTGCGTCGGGCGACGTTCACAGCGGCGGCAAGGGCTATGACCTCTGCTTCAAAAACGACGGCAGCGGCAAGCGCACCCTCATCGCTCAGATGAAGAAGTTCGGCCCCGCCGGCTCCCTGTACGCAAAGGTGGAGCTTTTCGATGAGCCGGAGGAGAGTATGGTCATATGCACTCCGTTTTCAAAGGAAAAGCATTTTTACTACAATCAGAAAATAAACTGCATGAGAGCAAAGGGCGAGGTCGTGTACGACGGCAGGACCTACGTTTTCGACCCCGACGACAGCTTTGCCGTTCTCGACTGGGGCAGGGGCGTTTGGACCTACCACAACACTTGGTACTGGGGTTCGGCGTCGGGAGCCGTGGACGGCGTTCCCTTCGGCTGGAACATCGGCTACGGCTTTGGCGACACCTCCGCCGCAAGCGAAAATATGCTGTTTTATAACGGCAAGGCGCACAAGCTCAGCCAGGTGAAGTTCAATATCCCCGGCGGCGAAAAGGACTTCCTCTCCCCGTGGACCTTCACCTCCGACGACGGCAGATTCGAAATGGACTTCCGTCCCGTTTTGGACCGTGCATCCTGCACCGACGTGAAGCTCATAAAGAGCGATCAGCATCAGGTGTTCGGTATGTTCACCGGTAAGGCAGTGCTTGACGACGGTACGGTCATCGAGGTTAAGGACTTCCCCGGCTTTGCCGAGAAAGTCGAAAATAAATGGTAAGGAGCGCACTATGAAATTTCTGACCGAAGAATGGGGAAAAGAGTATGAGGCTCTCGTGAAGGACACCTTCTCCCCCGGCAAGACCCCCTCAAAGCTCACGCTTTCGCTCTGCGAATGCTACAACGCCGTGCCTCAGTGCGGCGGCGGCACCGTGTGGTATCTGTACGTACTCAAGGACGGTGTGCTGACCGACATCAAAAGAGGCGAAGGCAGGGAAAACGCTCCCGCAGCGGACTACACCTCCGACTGCGACTATGAGCCTTTCGTTCAGACCATGACGGGTGAGCTTAACACCGTCAAGGCGCTGACCTCCGGCAAGATAAAGCTCAATGGCAGTCTCTTAAAGGCGCTTAAAATGCTCGACACCCACAATGTCATCACCGAGTGCAAGCGTCTCGGCGGCAAAACCGAGTGGTAATATGCGCAACATGCAAAAACGGCTCTACCGTCGGTAGAACCGTTTTTCGTTTTGCTGACGGCAATGCGTGCACATTGCTCTTTCCGCACTCATTTAAGAAGCGCAGTCGCCTTGCTTAAAACAACGCCTGCGGCGTTCACGATCGCCCTGCTCAGTGCGGGGATCTTCAGCGCCTTTGCAAGTCGGCTTCGGATAAATTCAACGATCATGCCGGAAACAAAAATCAGTGCGGCAAAGGCGAAGGCATAAAGGACGCCGACGACAAGCTTCTCCCGTGCCGCAAAGGAAAACGCGCCGGACAAAAAGTTCACCCAAATGACTTGGTTCAGCTGAAAGAAGTAGATTCCCAACGCAAGCGGAGAAAGCTTTGAAATGACATTGCCCTTCAGCTTAAGTCTTGAAAACAGCACGACCATGATAAAGCCGCTCAGCACAATCGTCGGGGACACATAGCTGATAAGCAAAGTGTTGCCGAAACGGATATAGATAGCCCATGAGGCAAAAATGCATATTGCCCATATAAGCACTAAGGTCAGGGTTTTCCTTTGCTCAAATACATTTGCCCGTTTCGCCAATGCGCCCATACAATACAGGACGATCAGCCAAATCGGGGCATAGCCTCCGCAGGTGTAAAACGGCGCTTTCAGAATCTCGATGCAGGAGAATAGAACGAACAGAATAATCAGCGCAATTTTTGCAGTGTGTTTGTCTACCGTAAACATGAATCTGTTCAGAACCGGGATCGCAAAAAAGAGGACGAAATAGGACGTGAAGTACCAGAATTTTCCATGAGATACCGGGAGCGCACATGCGAGCATATCCGACCGCTCCCAAGTCTGATTGACACCCGCAATTGTAAACAGCAGCGTCAGAACAAAGGAATAGAAAAATGCCTGAAACCACATATTTGTGAGCTTCTCGTATTTTTGCGGCTTATCGATCGCCATGTATCCCGTGATAATGGCAAACGCATCCACGGCGCAATACGACATGGTCTCCATGAACCAGAACACGTTATACGCCCCGGTCCCCTCCCGACACGCAGCCAAGATCCCGCCTTGTCCTAATGTGTGGAGCATACATACCATATACATGAGGACAAGTCGAAGCAAATCAACTCCATAATTTCGTTCGTGATTCATGCAGAATTTCCTCTCTTATCTCTCCAATAATAATCCTTAGATTTACAATATAAGCGCAACGGTAAAAAGAGGTGGACTCATAGTGAGAAATCTCCTAAAATGGTGTTTGCGGACAACCGGAAGGAGGGTCACGCTATGAGCCACTGCAAACACCTTACCATAGAAGAACGGGAAAGTCTATACCTTGGTATAAATCAAGGA
>CAVFTS010000001.1:101392-121902 GCA_963625655.1 Oscillospiraceae bacterium | reverse complement strand
ATGTATACCTATATAGCAAACCCATTGAGTTTACTGCATTTATAACGCTACATTTTGTTATATTTCCGCAAAATTGCACTACATATAGGTAATCATTAACATTATGTAAACTGTTTTTGTGTATTACGATTTGTTATATTTCTTTTTGCTCTTGCTTCTGTTTTGCAACTTTTTGTTACTTTTGCCGAAACGCACTATCAGACCGCACAGCGAACCTCCGCATCCGCAAACTATCATTCTCAGTATCCTATCCATTTCCACGCCGCCGTCATTCGACGCAAAAGCGAAAATGACAAGCGCAGCGGTGAAGATACCGCAAGAGGCTGTCGCTCTCACGAGCCTACCCTCCCCTGCCGCTGAGCCTGCAACAATGCCACACACGGCAGCGGACAGGAAGTTAATCCCTATCACCGCATAGTCAACGTATTTTATTGATGTAACGCCCCTGTCTATCATCAGCGAATACACAAGCAGTAGTATAACTGCGACGACGATGCCCGCAACCACGGCTTTGATTACCGCATCGCCGTTCTTGTCCTTTTTCCTCATTTTTTGATGCATAAAAAACCTCCGACGAAAGATGCTTTGTACATCTTATTTCGTCGGAGGAATTATATGCTGCCGATTTTTATTTCTTCTGGGGCTCAGGCTTGGCGCTTTCGTTGACGCTGATGGCAGTCTTCTTAAACTGAACACGAACTCTGTCCTCACCGGACTCGATGGTAACGTCGTCATCGGTAACGTGAACAACCTTGCCCATTATACCGCCGATGGTAACGATGTTGTCACCAACGCTGATGTTGTTGCGCATTTCTTCCATCTTCTTCTGTCTCTTCTTTTCGGGTCTTATCATCAAAAGCCACATGATGAGGAAAAATCCGACCAAAAGAAGTATCATTGTGAAACCGCCGCCCTGATTGCTTTCGGCCATAAGTGAAAAATCAAACATTTAATCCGAACTCCTTTTCTGAATTATGATAATTATACATAATATAACTCTGTTTTGCAATAGTTTATATTCTTGTGTCGAGAATTTTTGAATATCTTCCTCTAAACTCAGCAAAGCTGCCCTCGTCAAGGCTCTTCCTGATCTCAGCCGTAAGCTTATTGTAAAAATACAGATTGTGCATCACTGCAAAACGCATGGCGAGCATTTCTTCGGCTTTGAACAGGTGCCTTACATACGCCCGTGAAAATCTACGGCAAACGGGACAGTCGCACATTGGGTCAATGGGAGCTTCGTCTTTTGCGTACTTTTCGTTTTTTATGTTTATAATTCCGCTCCAAGTAAAGAGATGTCCATGACGTCCGTTTCTTGCGGGCATGACGCAGTCAAAGAAATCGACTCCGCGGTAGACCGACTCGATAATGTTCCCCGGAGTACCGACTCCCATCAGGTATCGTGGCTTGTCCTGAGGCATATGCTCCTCGACCGCTTCAATAGTGTCGTACATCTCCTCGTGGCTCTCCCCTACCGCAAGCCCACCGATGGCGTAGCCCGGAAGGTCAAGCTCCGCTATTTTTTTCATATGGGAAGTTCTGATGTCCTTAAACGTTGCGCCCTGATTTATTCCGAACAGCATCTGACCGGGATTTACTGCCTCGTCCCGTGAGTTGTATTCTTCAAGAGCCGCTTTGCAGCGCACAAGCCAGCGATATGTCCTGTCGCAGGATTTTTCAACATAATCCTTAGGAGATGGAATTTTAATGCACTCGTCAAACGCCATTGCAATATCGGAGCCGAGGTTTGACTGTATCCTCATGCTTTCTTCGGGCCCCATGAATATCTTACGCCCGTCGATGTGTGAATTAAAGGAAACGCCCTCCTCCTTTATCTTTCGCAGCGTGGCAAGCGAGAAGACCTGAAATCCGCCGCTGTCCGTGAGGATGGGCCCGTCCCAAGTCATAAACCTATGCAGTCCGCCCATATCCCTGACAAGCTCGTCGCCGGGACGAAGATGCAGATGGTATGTGTTTGACAGCTCGACCTGACAGCCGATGTTTTTGAGATCCTCGGCGCTCAGAGCACCCTTTATTGCCCCCTGCGTTCCGACGTTCATAAAAACGGGAGTCTGCACGGTCCCGTGCGGAGTTTGGAATTCTCCCCGTCTTGCTCTGCCTTCTTTTTTTATGAGTTTATACATAGCGTCAAATCCTCATTCGATCATCATAGCATCGCCAAAAGAGAAAAATCTGTACTTTTCTCTCACCGCTTCGTCATAGGCTTTGAGAACATTCTCCCTGCCGGCAAGAGCCGAAACAAGCATTATAAGCGTGCTTTCCGGCAGATGGAAGTTTGTTATCAGGGCATCTATGCACTTAAATTTGTATCCGGGATAGATAAAAATATTAGTCCAACCGGAGCTTTCCTCAATAGCCCCATCATCACCCGTAAAGCTTTCAAGTGTCCTGCACGAAGTGGTCCCGACCGCAACTATCCGTCCTCCGGAGCGCTTCGTCTCCATTATGGTCTCGGCGGTTTCCTTTGGCACCATGCAGAACTCCGAGTGCATTTCGTGCTCTTCAATATTCTCTGCCTTAACGGGTCTGAAGGTTCCGAGTCCGACGTGAAGCGTCACATATCTGATTTTAACGCCCATTGCCTCGATTTCACTGAGAAGCTCATTGGTAAAATGCAGCCCTGCAGTAGGTGCCGCTGCGCTGCCAAGCTCCTTTGAGTACACCGTCTGATAGCGTTCGGAGTCGCTCAGCTCCTCCTTGATATACGGCGGCAGCGGCATTTTTCCGAGGCGCTCAAGTATCTCAAGAAACACCCCGTCATAGTGGAACTTGACGATTCTGTTACCGCCCTCGGTCACGCTCTGCACCGTTGCGGTCAGTTCTCCGTTGCCGAAGATGATCTCCTGTCCGGGGCGGGTCTTTCTTCCGGGGCGACTCAGGCATTCCCAGCAGCCGTCTCCGAGGTCACGAAGCAGCACAAGCTCGATTCCGCCGCCGCTGGGTCTTGAACCGAGCAGTCTCGCCGGAAGAACTCGTGAGTCGTTCAAAACAAGACAGTCTCCAGAACGCAGATAGTTTTTAATGTCGGTAAAATGGCCGTGCTTTATCGCCCCCGTTTTCTTATCGAGATGCAGGAGCCTTGAAGTGTCACGCTTTTCAAGCGGCGTCTGTGCGATAAGCTCCGGCGGCAGGTCAAAGTAAAAGTCGGTTTTGTTCATCCTATATACGCTCCGCTAAAATAAAAATCAATAATCGCATTGCAGTCAAAGCCGAAGTTTGCTGCCATCGAATACGCTCCCCACTGGCTCATTCCGCAGTTGTGTCCCCATCCGCTGCCGGAAAACTTAAAGGCAGCATCAAGCTTTTCAATATTATATCTAATGCTGTTCAGCCCCGGAACCATGTAGCAGTCCGTTTTGTTAACCGTCACGGTTTTTCCGTCGCTCGACGCAAATTCGAGAGCAATCACATTGCCGTTTTCCGACAGCAACGGCGTTATCCGCTCGATGTCACTAAGCTCATAGCCAAACCTATTGAGCCTCGACAGGAGCACAGCTTCGCTTTTGGTCTCTGACCAGCTCTTGTTGTAGTAGTCCTCGGCAAGCTCATAGCTGTCCACAACGCCCGTGAGGTATTCCCGTCGTTCACCGAATACATTTGCGCCGCTTTCGGTAGCGCCGCCGTCCGATGACATATAGTACACTCTGCAAATAACGCCTTCGTAGCGCACAAACTTTCCGGCGGTCTCGTCCGTTGCAACGTTCGTGCTTTCGGTCGTACCGCTCACACCGTGGTACACCTGACTGTATGTGTCGGCTCTGACGTCAAAGCCGTCGGTAATATAGGCGTTTATGTTGTTGATGGCGTAGGTCCTTGCGCAGGCAGCCTGCGCTTTCAAGGAGTCAAGCGGCCAGTTTCCCCCGACCTCATATGGCAAAACGCCCTTCACATAGTCTTCAATTCCGACATAGTTTATGACCGTAAAAGCGCCGCTTGAGCTGCGCAGCAGCTCGATACCTCCACGGTAAACGTCGTCTCCGAGCTTTACCTCGCCTTCACCGCTTACGCCAAGCGGTTTGAGTGCAAGGCTGATGCTTTCGCTGTCAAGCAGGAATAATGCTTTGTCCCCGCTTGATATAAGCGAGGTATTGTCTCCTGCTTTTAACAACTCTGTGCCGCTCACGAGCGCCGCCTTCGCTTCGGCTTCGCTCTCATATGCGGCGGTTGCGACCTTAAAGCGCCTGTTGCTGTAAACCGGCAAACCGCTGGCATCCGAGGCGGCAGCAGCTGCTGCTGCGTAGGACTCATAGTTTTTGTCGAGCAAAATATAACAACGCTCGGACGACACGGCTTCAACGCTCACAGTGCTATGGTCGGTAGCAGCTATCTTGCGAAACTGCCTTGAGAAATCGTAATACCCTATGTCATAGCCTTCGCCGGTAGGATTCTCCGGCTCGACGACGTACAGAGCAGCGGAGCCGGAATACAGTCCGACCTTGATTGCAGCTACCGTACACGGAAGATCAAAATACGGTATCTCAGGCTCCGTCTGCGTATCGGCATTTGCCGCAGTCGGAAGCAATGCTGCGAGAAGTATAAACACAAGCGGGAGCGACAGCTTCTTCTTTATCTCTGAAATCATTAAATCTGCCTTTCGACGTAAATTGCTACATTATTATAATATAAGCCACTCTCAAATTCAAGTTTTATGTACAGGCATAAGGCAACGCCTCACCGAATATCTTCTAAATAGGCTGTTATTATGGAGGTAGCATATGACTAAAACGCCTATTTTCAAGGGTTCATGCACCGCCATCGTCACACCGTTCTGCAAGAGCGGTATCGACTTTGAGCGTTTCGGCAAGCTGATGGACTTCCAGTACGATAACGGAACGAGTGCGCTCGTAGTTTGCGGCACCACGGGAGAAAACGCAACGATGAGCGCTTACGAACACGAGGAGCTTGTTGATTTTGCCTGCAAGCACAACAACGGACGAATGAAGATCATTGCCGGAGTCGGCAGCAATAATACGGAGACGGCGCTGAAAAAAGCAAAGAGCGCCAAGCATTTCGGCGCCGACGGCATCCTCATGGTAACTCCGTATTACAACAAGACCTCGCAAGGCGGTCTGTATGAGCATTTTACATACGTTGCGGATCGGGTCGACATCCCGATGATTCTGTATAATGTACCCAGTCGCACGGGGATAGGTATCTCCGCCGACACCTACGAGCGGCTCTCCAAGCACCCCAACATAAACGGCGTCAAGGAGGCCTCCGGCGATATCACACTGTTTACGAACACAAGGGCAAGATGCGGCGATGAGCTGAATATATGGAGCGGAAACGACGATAACACGGTACCAATGATGGCGATGGGCACTTCGGGCGTAATTTCAGTCGCCTCAAACCTGCTCCCCGGCGTGCTTGCAAAGGTATGTTCCCTCTGCCTTGAGGGCGATTTCAGCAATGCATCGGAGCTGTATCTAAGATACGCAGGTCTGTTTCATTCGTTTTTCATCGAAACAAACCCGATGCCGATAAAAACCGCAATGAATTTGTGCGGTAAGGACGTCGGCGAGCTAAGGCTGCCGCTGACCGCAATGTCGGAAAGTAATCTGATAAAGCTCAAAGAGGAGCTTCATAGGTGTGATCTTATATAAATCGTTGACGGCAGCTCGTATGAGCTGCCGTCAATACGTTTATTACTTTTCGGGATAGTGCGCTCTTTCGCCGCCTATCAGCTTAGGTCTCGTATATGCCGCATTGAGGTGCGCCTGGCCGATCTTCTTTACGCTGAGCCTCAGCGGCACAGCAACGTCACGCAGATGCATACCGATAAGCGTATTGCCGATGTCAAGTCCCGCCTTTGCCTTGACGTGTTCCACGACAACGGGATCCGTCATTGCATCATAAACAGCAGTGGCAAAGGATCCGCCTGCCTTCGGCATCGGGCGGACGCACACCTCATCGTACATAAACTTATCGGCGGCGGCACGTTCAATAACAAGCGCCCTGTTCAGATGCTCGCAGCACTGTGCGGCAAGGAAGACCCCGTTTTCCGACAGCACGTTTAAAATCGTTTCGGCGATCACCTTCCCTGTTTCCGGCGAAGAGCCTTTACCGATATGCTCGCCCAATACCTCGCTTGACGAACAGCCGACAACTACGAGATCCCCTCTTTTTACACCTGATCTTTGCAGCAGCTCTCTAACTGCATTTTCTGTTTCGAGCCTGTATTCATCATACATTGTAATCATCTCCAACGATCAATTGAAATTAAATATATAGTAGCACAATCTTTATAATTTGACAATATGCGCTAATAGTAGTATTATGTCAATGCAATTCTAAATCCGAGGTGATTTAACATGAAAAGATTCATTTCAATTTTCCTTGCCGTTCTGTTTGTTTGCGCAATATTTACGTCATGTGCAAATGACGAGGCAAACAACGGCGGCACAGATGAACCCAAGACCACTCCCGCAGGCGAAGACGTAAAGGTCGACGACATAGTGACCGGACCGATAAACCCCCTGACCGGCGAAGCTCTTGACAGCTATGACACGACACTGCGCCCCTACTGCGTAATGATAAACAATGTCCCGGCTGCACGTTATGCGAAGAACCTTTCCGAGGCTTCCATAATCTACGAGGTTTCGGTTGAAGGTGCAACGAGGCTCATGGCGATATACAATGACATCAGCGGTCTCGATATCGGCTATGTCAGAAGTGCAAGGACCTATTTTGCAAGTCTTTGTAAGTCTTACGACGCCATCTATGTCCACTGGGGACGCAGCGAGGACACCAAAGAGAACACCGTTGCATACACCCGTGAGAACAACATTCCCGACATGGACGCACTTGACGGCGACTACACCGGACACAGGAGTCAGGAGAGAATAAATGCCGGTAAGAACATTGAGCATACCGCATACCTTGAAGGCTCCAACGTCGTTTCCAACGCCGAGCGTTTGGGCTATACCAAGCATGCTTCCGGCTACGACACCACCTATGGTCTCATCTTCAGCCCCGATGCCGCAAGCCAGTGCACCACGCCCGCAACCAACTTTACCGTTAAGTACGGCACCGGCGCATTTGCTTCCAACTTTAAGTACGATGCCACCACCAAGCTTTACGCACTCAGCATGAACGAAAGCGGCAGCACTCAGTACCCCTACGTTGATGAGAACGGGACCTCACTTGCCTTCACAAATGTTATTGTACTCAACGTCCCCCTTTCTCAGACCGGTGACTATAAGGGTCACGTTGCTATGGAATTTGTCGGCAGCGGTACCGGCTACTTCTGCTGCGGCGGCAACTACGTTCCCATCAAGTGGACTCGCAGCTCACTTGACGACTCCTTCCACTATACGCTCAACGACGGCTCCAAGCTCGCACTCGGCATTGGCAAGACCTTTGTCTGCGTCAGCGACCTCGACGGCATCGGCGGCGTTAACTGGAACGCATAATTGAACCGAGCAAATTCTCCGCAGCGCTGCTGCGGAGAATTTTTTGTGCAAAAAATCGGGCATCCTGAAACGGATGCCCGATGCCGTTATTACTCTTCCCAGTTGTGCCAGACGTTCTGAACGTCATCGTTATCCTCGAACATATCAAGCATCTTCTGAAGATTCTTAATGTCGTCCTCATTGGTAAGCTTTATGTAGCCGTTCTGCGGGAGCATTTCGACCTGTGCGGAGAGCAGCTTATATCCGGCGGCGGAAAGTGCTTCTGCAACGGGAGAAACATCGTCGGGCTTTGTATAAACCACGAAGCTTTCGCCGTCCGGCTCAAAGTCGTCGGCGCCCGCTTCAAGAGTCTCCATCATAACGGTGTCCTCATCAAGCTCCTCGTCCTCGTTGTCAATAACGATGACACCCTTCTTGTCGAACGACCATGAAACGCAGTTGGCTGCGCCCATGTTGCCGCCGTACTTGTCGAAGTAGTGACGCATCTCACCCGCAGTACGATTACGATTGTCGGTCATTGTCTCGACGATGATCGCAACGCCCTGAGGTCCGTAGCCTTCATAAACGATTTTTTCATAGTTGTCGGTATTGCCTGCACCCAGCGCCTTGTCGATAGTGCGCTTGATGTTATCGTTCGGCATATTTGCGGCCTTTGCCTTGGTGATGACGGCGGCAAGGCGTGAATTGTTATTGGGGTCCCCGCTTCCGCCCTCTTTAACGGCAACTATCATCTCTCTGGCAATCTTGGTAAACGCCTGCGCACGCTTTGCGTCCGCTGCTCCCTTAGTTTTCTGTATGTTATGCCATTTGGAATGTCCCGACATATTTAACAGCTCCTTAAACTAAAATACAAATTTAACGGCAATTATTTTATCACAGAACAATTACCATTACAAGATAATTATTTGATTCTTCTGCATTCGAGATAATATCTTTTGTCCTCGGCATTACCGATGGAAAAGCTTTTCCTGGGAAATGCGCCGCTTTTTACGACCGTCTCAAAAAGACCTTCTTTCGGTATCTGCGGCATAAGCAGACAGCAGCTTCCTTCCTTTTGCGACATTTTAATGCACTCGTCACCCCCGTGGATATAGTCAAGCTGACCGCCGTGCTTTGCGGCATACTCTTTGCAGAACGCCTCGCACGCAGCGATTATCTCGCCGTAGGTCATCTTATTAAAGCCTATCTCAAGAGATTTGCCGCCGGAAAAGCACTTTACGACAGTTTTGGCATCGTCCGCTACGGCAAAATGCGCTTTAAGCTCGTCAAAAAACGCTATAGTGTCAGTTCCGTAGATTAGTCTGTGTATCGGCTTAAAGTCGATTGCCGGATCGTGAATGTTCACAAGCTCAGCCAACGCATATCTTGCAGGATGAGTCGCTCTCTCCTCAGGGCTGAGTGCTTCCTTTATCTCATCCCAGTATTTTTTTGCCGCCGCAACGCTGTGATTTCCGTCACCGATAGCCATAAACAGAGGGTCTTCTCCTTTTGCGGAGGTACTCTCAAACAAACGCTCAAGAGCAACATCAAGGGCACAATTGTCCGCCGCCTGCCAGCCGGAGACTCTGCCGCCGTTTTGCATAAGCTCAAAGTCGTAAAGCGCTTTGCCTTTTTTCGCAGACGTGATTACGCTGTTTTCGGGGTCGTTGACGAATATCAGAATATGCGGCATTTCGAGAAGCGCTCTCCTGCGGATCTTGATCCTCGGCGGGAGGCGATTCTCAACGGTGTCCTCCGTCGCTCTCACAGGTAGCTTGGATTCCTGTGTCCAGCCGTAGGCTTCAAGATCCAAAGCTCCGACTATACCCTTGCGCACCGCACCCGATCTCAGAGTGCGCTCAACGTAAATATAGCTGTTTTCGAGCTTTTCAAAAACGCCTGCATCAAGATATGTGCGCATTGTGTCGTATATTTTGCTGCGCTCGGAATCGGTGTCCTTTTGTGAGAGCAGCGCTTCCGGCAGTATAAGCCTAAGACTTGAAGGCTTATCGCCCACTCTTTTGTTGACCTCGCTCCAATACTCAGGCTCAGAGGTGAACTGGTCGCAGGCAATAACGCTCCACGCCTGCATATCCGAAACCTTTGGTATGAGAATATCCGCAGCGGTAAAACAGGCTTTAATCAGTCTTCCCACTTTGCTGCCCTCTCGACCGCCTTGAGCCACTTTGTGTAAAGTCTCTGAGCCTCGTCGCTGTCCATTTCGGGTATAAACACTCTGTCAGACCTGCGGAGCGACGATATCTCGGATATATCCGACCATACGCCGGTAGCAAGACCTGCAAGGAAGGCAGCGCCGAAAGCGGTCGTTTCAACCATTTTCGGTCTGTCTATGGGCTTTCCGAGAATATCGGACTGGAATTGCAGGAGGAAGTTGTTTACCGAAGCGCCGCCGTCCACACGAAGTGCGGAAAGCTCCTCGCCGCAGTCCTGTTCCATTGCGTTAAGCAGATCTTTGACCTGATAGCTTATGCCTTCAAGCGCAGCCCTTGCGATATGCGCCTTTGTGGAGCCTCTCGTCAGTCCCACGATCGTACCTCTTGCGTACATATCCCACCTAGGTGCGCCCAGGCCCGTGAAAGCCGACACGAGGTAAACGCCGCCGTTGTCGGGTACGCTCGTTGCAAGTCCCTCACATTCCGATGAGGTGCCGATGAGTCCGAGCTCGTCACGCAGCCACTGGATGGAGCTACCCGCATTGAAAACGCTGCCTTCAAGCGCATATGTAGTCTTGCCGCCTACGGACCATGCGACGCTCGTGACAAGTCCGCACTGGCTCCTGACGGACTGTGAGCCGGTGTTCATGAGCGTAAAACAGCCGGTGCCGTAGGTATTCTTTGCCTGTCCGGGAATTATGCAACCCTGTCCGAGAAGCGCCGCAGCCTGGTCTCCCGCACTGCCGCAGACAGGCACGCCTGCTAGCATTTCAAGTCCTGATATTCCGGCCGCTACCTTACCGTAAGTCATTGCGGAAGGCACGGGCTCCGGCAGCATACACATGGGAATTCCGAGCTCACTGCAAAGCGTTTCATCCCACCGAAGCTTGTCGATGTCGAATATCATGGTGCGGGAGCAGTTGGAGTAATCGGAAACGTGCGCTTTGCCGCCCGTCAGATTCCAAATGAGCCACGAGTCGATGTTTCCAAACAGAAGCTCCCCTCTTTCGGCTCTTTCCCTTGCACCTTCAACGTTGTCAAGTATCCACTTTATCTTGGTGCCGGAAAAATATGCGTCGATAAGAAGTCCGGTTTTATCCTTAATATAAGAGCCAAGTCCTTTGACGGTCAGCTCATCGCATATGGACGCCGTGCGTCTGCACTGCCACACAATGGCGTTATATATCGGTTTGCCGGTATTTTTGTCCCAAACGATTGTCGTTTCCCTCTGATTCGTTATGCCGATGCCGGCAATATCCGTAGGAGACAGTTCGCTTTTCTCAAAGGCTTCCGCCAGCGCTCGAAACTGAGTTTCGAGAATGAGCATGGGGTCATGCTCGACCCAACCCGGTTTGGGGTAGATCTGCGCAAAGGGGTACTGCGCTATCGTGACAGGCGTACCGACGCTGTCAAACACTATGGCTCTGGAGCTTGTAGTTCCCTGATCAAGTGCGATTACATAGCCGTTCATATCTGATCCTCCAGTTTTTTGTTGACTAATGGATGGTAAGGCGCTAAAATTCAGATAGAGAATAAATACATTTTAACACATACGGAGGATAATTTCCATGCCAAGTTTCAGAGATTTTTATTTTGATTCAAGCACAGGTCATAATAAGCTCAGAGCCCATATGTGTACTCCCGACACACAGCCGAAGGCCGTCATCCAAATTGTCCACGGCATTGCCGAACACATGGATCGCTACGACGATTTTATGCTTTTTCTTGCATCCAACGGCTTTGTTGCTGTCGGCGACGATCACCTCGGTCACGGAAAGAGTATTGACAAACCCGAAAACATCGGCTTCTTCGCTGAGCGCAACGGTTGGACCTATGCAGTTCAGGATGTGGAGATTCTGCGCAGCGCAATGAAGATCAACTACCCCGACATTCCCATCATTGTTTTCGGTCACAGCATGGGAAGCTTTTTGACCCGCACCCATCTCATAAAGTTCCCCGGCGGCTTTGACGCAGCAATAATCAGCGGCACGGGAAATCAGGGCAAGCCTCTCGTTCTCGGCGGTCTTGCAATGGGCAACCTCGTTGTGAAGCTCAAGGGACCCCATCATTACAGTAACATGCTCAACAACATGGCGTTCGGAAGCTACAACAAGATCTACGGCATTCCGAAAACTACCCACGACTGGCTCACCCGTGACGAAGAGGTCATCGCCCGCTATCTTGCCGATCCCCTTTGCGGCTTTGTCCCGTCGTGCAGTCTCTTCCGTGACATGATGACCGGCATCAACCTGATTACGAACTCCAAGAATCTCAATGCCATGAAGAAGGACGTTCCCGTTTACTTCATGTCCGGCTCCATGGATCCCGTCGGCGAGTGCGGTAAGGGCGTAAAAATCGCCTGCGAAAGCTTCCGCAAGGCAGGAATGCAGGATGTCAGCATAAAGCTCTATGAGGGTGGCAGGCATGAGATGCTCAACGAAATCAATAAGGACGAGGTCTACTCCGATATTCTTGCATGGATACAAAGCAAGATCTAATCACTTCGGTGCTCAAAAACGCCCTGTTCGGCTGAACAGGGCGTTTTTGCGGACTCAGTTCTTCATTTGTCTGCGGCGGAGGAAGTTCATCATACCGTCCCTCATGTCGTCGAGTCTTTGGAGCATCTTTCCCGCACCGTGCGCCGCGCAGGAGCTGGGGTCGTCGACGGGTATTGTCGGAATTCCGGTGCTTCGCTCGATAACTCTGTCAAGTCCGTAAAGCATGGAGCCGGAGCCGGAGAGAATAATTCCGTTGCTTCCGAGGTCTCCGACAAGCTCAGGGGGAGTGCGCTCAAGAACGGAATGAATGTTGTCAAGTATAAGCTGCGTCGGCTCCGCAAGAACCTCCACAAGCTCCTCACTGCTGACGGTAACCGTTTTGGGAAGTCCCGTAAGCAGACAGCGTCCCTTTGCTTCTTCCTCGTATGCATCGGGTCTCGGCAGAGCGCCGCCTATGCTGATTTTCAGCTCCTCGGCGGTTTTTGAGCCGATGAGAACATTATGTTTCTTCCTGATATAGCGGATAATGGCCTCGTCAAAGCTGTCACCTGCGGTCGGAAAGGATTCGCACTCAACCACTCCGCCCATTGAAACGACCGCCACCTCGGATGTGCCGCCGCCGATGTCGATGACCATGTGTCCGTCGGGCTTTGAAATGTCCACTCCGGCGCCGATCGCCGTAGCGACTGCGGTTTCGAGTAAGTAGACCTTTCTTGCGCCGGCTTCTATGGCGGCGTCGATTATCGCTCTCTCCTCAACGCCCGTTATGCTGCTCGGTACGCAGAGCAAAACCCTCGGCTTAAACAAGCTGAAGGACGTGACCTTTGAGATCAGCTCTCTGAGCATCATCGCCGCCATATCGTAGTCTGATATGACGCCGAGGCTGATGGGATGGATGACGACAATATTCGCCGGAGTTCTTCCAAGCGTTTTCTTTGCATCCTCACCTATTTTAAGCATCTCTCCCGTAGTCTTGTCCACCGCAACGACGGTAGGCTCACGCAGCGCAACGCCTTTGCCCGCAACATAAACCAAGGTGTTGGATGTGCCCATATCTACGGCTATGTCTCTTTCAAATATAACCATTATCTGCTCCGTTCCGCCAAAGCTCAAGAGAGCTTCGGCTAAGCTGTTTATTTAAATTCTAACCCAAAATCGGCTCCGTCAATCTTTATGACGTGCTATGCTTGCGGAATAAACCCTGTTTGCGCCGGAAAGCTGAAGCATTCTTGAGCATTCGGACAATGTGGCTCCCGTGGTAACGACATCATCGATCAGCAAAATGTTCTTGTCCTTTACAAATTCGGGGTCGCACACCTTGTAAACGCCCGCAACATTTCTGCGGCGCTGCTCGGCACTTGCGGTTTTCGACTGAGCCGTGTTGTTTTTGATCTTGACAAGGCAGGGCGTCGACGGAAGCTCAAGTCGTTTTGCTATCGCTTTGGCAAGGAGCTGCGCCTGATTATAGCCCCTCTTTCGCATTCGCATACGGCTTAACGGTACCCATGATATCACACTAATATCACCGCAATCAAGATTATTCTCAATACATTCCGACATAATCTGCGCAAAAGCTCCTGCGTAATTGGACTTGCCGTTAAATTTGAATCTGAGTATTGCGTCCCTCACGACACCTTCGTAGTAAAACGGCGATACACACTTGCTGACAAACGGCAGCTTTTGAACTGTGGAATCGCCCTTAGTGTACGGCAGCTTTCCAAGGCACTTGCTGCAGATGTTAGAGGCTTCAAGCACCTCACCGCAAAATATGCATTTCGGCGGAAACAGGAGGTCAAGGAAAAAGTCAAGTATTTTCATCCGCAAGTCTGATCCTCAATGCACTGTAACGTCTCGACTGTCTGTTGTTGTCTATCATGTAATGCGCAATGCTGTCGTCCCCTACCATAATCAGCAGAGATTTAGCTCTCGTGACGGCGGTGTACAGAACGCTTCGGGTCATAAGCATTTTCGTTCCGGAATTAAGCACAAGTATGACAGCCCTGTACTCGCTGCCCTGCGACTTATGTACCGTCATTGCCCACGAATGCTCAAGCTCACTGAGCATGTCAAAGCCGTATATGACCGTCTTGTCGTCAAACTCGATCCTCATCGTTTCATTCTGGTGGTCGATTGACTTTATCCGCCCCAAATCGCCGTTAAATATACCGCTGCCGAAAACGCCGTCCGAGCTTTGCCACGGAATGTCGTAGTTGTTCTTGATCTGCATGATGCGGTCGCCTTCACGGAAAACAATGTCCCCGAATGACTTTTCCTTTTTCTCAGCCGATTTGGGATTAAGCGCAGCCTGCAGCAGTCGGTTGAGGCTCACGGTCCCCGTCTCGCCCCTCCTGGTAGGGCTGAGTACCTGTATCTCATCAGTCGGGATGCCCATATTGTTCGGCAGCCGTGTTTCGCACAGCTCCAAAACCGTGTCTATGCTGCTCTCGGTGCGAAGTCTCCTCAGCCTGAAAAAGTCTCCCGTGTTTGCTTCAAAATTCGGGTGTTCGCCCTTATTTATCATGTGTGCGTTGCTGACGATACGGCTCTCCGCCTTCTGACGGAATATCTCGGTCAGGCGAACGGTCGGTACTATATCGCTTCTGATAATGTCCGCAAAGACGTTGCCCGGTCCAACCGGTGGCAGCTGATCGGCATCACCCACCAAAACGAGCTTGCACTCCGGTCGCATTGCCGAAAGCAGCGCTTTCATGAGCATTATGTCCATCATTGAACACTCGTCCAATATCACGGCGTCGGCGTTTAAGGGGTCGTCCTCATTTTTTGTAAATATAAGCGATTCACCGTCGTCGGATATCTTTGCGCCGAGCAGTCTGTGTACCGTCGACGCTTCTTCTCCGGTAAGCTCGGTCATTCGCTTTGCGGCTCTGCCTGTAGGCGCCGCAAGGCAGACTTTAAGCTCATCATTCTTAAAAAGCTCGATTATCGCTTTGACTATGGTCGTTTTCCCCGTTCCCGGTCCGCCCGTAATGACCATTATATTGCTTGACATTGCAAGCGAAAGCGTGCTTTTTTGCAGAGGTGCGTAGCTGATACCGTTCTTTTTTTCAAGTTCTGCAATAAAGTGATCCAAATTGATCTTTGAAGTCGGCAAGGGCTTGCACATCGCCTTTATCCGCCGAGCGGTATAGCTTTCAGCTTTGTAGATATCCTTGAGATAGCAGGCTTCGAGATTTGCTATCCGATCGCAGAAGATCTCACCGTTTTCCTTTAAAAGCTCAACGCCCTCCTCAATGCGCTCGGTATCAACACCGATAAGCTGCGAGGTTGCAGCCGTGAGCTTTTCCTTGGGAATAAAGCAATGCCCGTTGCCGAGATTGTGGCGCAGCTCAAAAAGAACGGCGGCGGCGATACGGTTAATGCTGTCGTTTTCGACACCCATCTCAAGTGCGAGCGCATCCGCATCGGAAAACGCCGCACCTATATGGCTAGACGCAAGTATGTACGGATTCTCCTGAAGCGTCTCCATCGCCGAATTGCCGTAAAACTTATACAGCCGCAGAGCATACTCCGGGCGAATCCTGTATCCGCAAAGAAACTCCATAAGCCGCCGCAATCCCGCCTGGCGCTTAAAGGACTTGCTCATTTCGCTAGCTTTGGATATGCTGATGCCCTTGATCTCGGCAAGCTTATCGGGGTGCAGCTCAAGAACGTCAAGAGCCTTTTCGCCGAAGCGGTTGACGATGAGAGCGGCAGTTGCCGGGCCTATGCCCCGTACCGTTCCGCCTGCAAGGTACTTATATATGTCGTCCGCATTCGTGGGCAGGAGTCTTATGGCGTGTTCCGCTTTAAACTGCCTTCCGTGCTGACTGTGCAGCATCCACGAGCCCTCGGCACTCATCGCCTCGCCCGGCGCAACGCACGGAAAGCAGCCCACGACCGTGGCACTGTCTCCGTCGTCAAGTGTCATGCGTATGACTGCGTATCCGTTCTCGTCGTTTCTGTACACGACCGAGTCAATTGTTCCGTTTAGCTCCGTATATTCTTCCACCAACAGTCTCCGGGTTCACAAAAAGTGATGTAACGCCGCCTTTCGGCGTAGGTTTTTCCTATTTTTCTGACATCCTCGTTCGGGGAATTTGCAATGATCTCAATTTCGGCGCTAAGCGTACCATTTTCTCTGAGCCACACAAGTCCGTCAAGGATGGATTCAAGCTGTGGTTCTGCTCCGAAGGTCGTGAGTCTTATCCTCAAAGCGGAGTTTTCGCCCTTGCGGACGGGTCTGAGCATAAGCCCTTTAAGCGACCAGCACCTGAAAAGCAGCAGCCCCGCACATACGAGTCCGACGATGCAGTCAATCAGCATAATATCCCCTCCCCATATCATTATATGGGTGAGGGCATATTTCGGTTATAGCAGCTTTTTAAGAAACTGCCCCGTATAGCTTTGCTTGCACTCCGCACATTCTTCGGGAGTTCCCGCAAACACCAGGGTGCCGCCCTTGTCGCCGCCTTCGGGGCCGAGATCTATAATATGGTCTGCAATCTTGATAACGTCAAGGTTGTGTTCAATTATGATGACGGTGTTGCCCGCATCGGCAAGCCTGTCGATAATGTGGATGAGTCTGTGAACGTCCGCCATGTGAAGTCCTGTCGTTGGTTCGTCGAGGACGTACACCGTGCTTCCCGTGCTGCGCTTTGACAGCTCAGTTGCGAGCTTAACTCTCTGCGCCTCTCCGCCGGACAGCGTTGTACTCGACTGTCCGAGCTTTATATAGCCGAGCCCGACATCGAGCAGGGTATCAAGCTTCGAACGCAGCTTAGGAAGATTTGCGAAGAATTCGGAAGCCTCCTCCACCGTCATGTCAAGGACCTCGTAGATGTTCTTGCCCTTGTAGCGGACTTCGAGCGTCTCTCTGTTGTAACGCTTGCCGTTGCATACGTCGCACGGGACGTACACGTCCGGCAGGAAGTGCATTTCTATGCGCTGCAAGCCGTCGCCCTTGCACGCCTCACAGCGACCGCCCCTGACGTTAAACGAGAATCTCCCTGCGTTGTAGCCTCTTATACGGGCGTCCTCCGTCGACGCAAACAGCTCACGGATATCGTTAAACAGTCCGGTGTACGTCGCAGGGTTTGACCTCGGAGTGCGTCCGATGGGGCTTTGGTCAATGTCGATTATCTTGTCGATGCCATCAAGTCCCGTTATTGCGTCAAACCTGCCCGGCTTTGTCTTTGCACGGTTTTTCTGCTGCGCTATCGTTTTGTACAGAATCTCGTTGACGAGCGAGGATTTGCCGCTGCCGGACACTCCCGTGACACAGGTCACAACGCCTATCGGGAACGAAACGTCAATGTTCTTGAGGTTGTTCTCCTTGGCTCCGATAATGTTTATGCTGCCCTTTTCCGCTTGTCTGCGTTTTTCGGGTACGGGTATCCTGAGCTTTCCGCTGAGGTACTGCCCCGTGAGCGAACGTTCGCAGGCGCAAATATCCTCGACGCTTCCGGCGCACACGACCTCCCCTCCGTGAACGCCCGCTTTCGGGCCGATGTCCACGATATAGTCCGCCGCCCTTATGGTATCCTCGTCATGCTCGACGACTATAAGCGAATTACCGTGGTCACGCAGATCCTTCAAGGTCGCAAGCAGCTTGTCATTGTCTCTCTGATGCAGTCCGATGCTCGGCTCGTCAAGAATATACAGCACTCCGACCAACGACGCTCCGATCTGCGTTGCAAGGCGTATTCTCTGACTTTCACCGCCGGAGAGCGTCGATGCGCCTCTCGACAGAGTGAGATAGTCAAGTCCCACGTTTTTAAGAAAGCCGAGACGCTGCTTTATCTCCTTCAAAATGCGCTCGGCAATTATGCGCTCCTTTGGCGTGAGAACAAGCGAGTCAACAAAGTCAATGGCATCGCCGACCGGCATATCCGCCATTTCGGCAATCGTCTTCCCGCCCACGGTGACCGCCAGCGCCTCCTTGCGCAGTCTGCGTCCGCCGCAGGCTTTACACGGTGTTTCGGACATACATTCCTCTATCTCGGCACGCATATACTGGCTTTGCGTTTCGTGGTAACGCCGCTCAAGGTTGTTGCATATGCCCTCAAACGGCTTTTGATAGCTCCCGCTAAACGAACCGCTGCGGTTTGCCCTGTCGTAATGAAGCTTAAGCGGCTCGCATTTCGTTCCGTAGAGTATCGCATTTACAGCCTCCGACGGCAGTTCTTTTATAGGCTGCGTCAGCGAGAAGCCGTACTTATCCGCAAGGGCTGCATAGTACATCCCGGATATGGTTTCCCTTCCGGCACTTGACCAGCCGGAGGCCTTTATGCCGCCCTGTGCGATACTCAGCTCATCGTCGGGTATGATAAGCTCCGGGTCGATAAGCATCTGCATTCCGAGTCCGTCGCACTTCGGGCAGGCACCGTACGGCGTATTGAAGGAAAACATTCTCGGCGTCAGCTCTTCGATGGAGATACCGCAATCCGAGCAGGCGTAGTTCTGCGAAAACAGCAGCTCCTCATCGCTTCCCACAATATCGGCAACTACAAGTCCCCCCGCAAGCTCAGATGCCGTTTCTGCCGAGTCGGTTATTCTACGCACCGCATCCGGCTTTATTACAACTCGGTCAACGATAATGTCGATGCTGTGTTTGAGATTCTTGTCAAGCTGCACGGTTTCGGACAGCTCATAGACGCTCCCGTCTATCCTTGCTCTGACATATCCCGACCGCTTTGCGTCCTCAAGCACCTTTGCATGCTCTCCCTTTCTCGAACGCACAACGGGTGCAAGTATTTGCAGCTTTGTACCTTCTGGAAGCTGCATAAGTCTGTCGATTATCTGGTCTATCGTCTGCTGGTGGATCTCTTTTCCGCACTTCGGACAGTGCGGCACACCGACTCTCGCCCAAAGCAGGCGCATATAGTCATATATTTCCGTGACGGTTCCGACGGTCGACCTCGGATTCCTTGAGCTTGTCTTTTGATCTATTGATATAGCCGGAGAAAGCCCCTGAATGTAGTCGAGATCCGGCTTGTCCATTTGTCCCAAAAACTGCCTCGCATATGCCGAGAGGCTTTCGACGTATCTTCTCTGTCCCTCCGCATAAATAGTGTCAAAGGCAAGACTTGATTTTCCGCTTCCCGAAAGACCGGTCATAACAACGAGCTTGTCTCTGGGTATCGAAATATCAACATTTTTAAGGTTATTGGCTCTTGCGCCTTTGATTACTATTTTGTCGTTCATTTATCCTTCACCAGTTCGGAAAATTGTGCGGTGCAGACCTCGGCAAGCGCAAGCGGCTCAAGCTCCACCTGACTTCCGATCTTACCTGCGCTGACATATACGGTATTCTTTGCTTTTGCGCTCTCGTTTATAAACGTGCGATAGCGTTTTTTCATACCCACGGGCGAGCAGCCGCCCCTTATATATCCCGTCAGAGCGTTGATTTCACTGACCTTTACCATCTCGACGGATTTCTCGTCGGCAGCCTTGGCTGCCTTTTTGAGATCAAGCTCCGAGCTGACGGGTATCACAAAAACGTACACGTTTTTGCTTGCGCCACGTGCCACAAGAGTTTTGAAAACACATTCGGGGTCAAAGCCGCAAAGCTTTGCAACCGTAAGTCCGTCCACCGCCTCACTCCCATGCGGGTACTCATGCGGCTCATATTTAATCTTTGCCTTGTCAAGAAGGCGCATTACATTTGTTTTTTCGCTTTTCATGCCTGTTCCTTTTCAGCATTCAAAGCCTCCCGAAATCGGGAGGCTTTGTCATCATTCTTTCACAAAACGGGAGAGGATATCCTCGACGCTGCCGTCCATTACCGTCAGCAGCTTATCAACCACTATCTCCTGCGGCAGTTCCATGTTGTTGTCCAGCCACTGAGAAATAAGACCTACGACGATCTGCACATAAAGCTCACAGACGAACTCCATATCCGACCATTCGACGTTCTTGCCCTCTGCGACGATTATCGCAAAACCGTGTACGCAGTAGTGCAGGCGGCGCTTGAAATAGCGCAGAAGATAAGAGCGGTTCTGAGAATTGAAGATGTTAAGCACAAAGCTTTTGTTTTCGTAGAGATAACGGAAGAACATTATAACGTCCTCACGCCACTCCTCGTAATAGATCTCGTCCGGCAGAACTCTGTTTGCATCCTCCTCAAAGACCCACTCCATGAGGTCATATACATCGTCGAAGTGATAATAGAACGTCTGCCTATTTACCCCGCATTCCTCGACAAGATCCTTTACGGTTATCTTGTCAATGGGCTTGATTGCCAGCATTTTTTTGAGCGCATTGCCCAAGGCTTCCTTTGTTGAGCTTGCCATTTTACGACCTCATTTCCGTTAAAGATATTTATAGAAATATTTATAGCATATTTTTATTAAAAATGATAGATAAATATTTAATTTTTCGTCCCAATATGCTTAAATGTAAGCAGAAATTATCGAAAAGAATGGTGC
>CAVFTS010000001.1:0-101382 GCA_963625655.1 Oscillospiraceae bacterium | reverse complement strand
GTGCTATGAACAATTTCGGATCAATATGCGGGCGCTTCGCCCCAAGTCCCAGCGGCATGCTGCATCTCGGCAACCTGTCCTCTCTCCTGCTTGCGTGGCTCGACGCAAGGTCTCTCGGTGGGAAAATCGTCTTTCGCCTTGAGGATCTCGACCCCGCACGCAGCAAAAAGGAATACGCCGAAGGAATAATGAATGATATGCGTCGGCTCGGACTTAACTGGGATGAATATCCCGACATAAGCAGTCAGAGCGGGCGCACGGCGCTGTACGACGATGCGTTTGAGCAGCTCCGGCAAAAGGGGCTTTTGTACCCATGCTATTGCAGCAGAAATCAGCGGCTTGCAGCCTCCGCACCGCATGAGGGCGGTGCACGCAACCGCAGCGTCTGCCGCTGCAAGACCCTGAGTGCTTCAGAGCATCGGATGCTTGAAGCAACAGGAAAGCGACCTGCATGGAAGGTGTCCGTCCCCGACAGCGAAATAGTATTTACCGACGGTCACTACGGTGTGCAGCGTGTAAACCTCGCAAACGACGGTGACTTTATTATCCGGCGCTCCGACGGCATCTATGCCTATCAGCTTGCGGCATCGTTCGACGACATGGACATGGGCATAAGCCGAGTCGTCAGAGGACGTGACCTTCTGTCATCGACCGCAAAGCAGATCTGGCTAATACGGCGGCTCGGCGGCAGCGTTCCG
This sequence comes from Oscillospiraceae bacterium, assembly GCA_963625655.1. Classification (GTDB taxonomy): domain Bacteria; phylum Bacillota; class Clostridia; order Oscillospirales; family Oscillospiraceae; genus F23-B02. The sequence goes on along the minus strand of CAVFTS010000001.1, from coordinate 100,684 downwards.
GACTACTGTCACGCCCCGCTCATACTTCTCGGTGAGCGCAAAATGTCAAAGCGCTTCGGCGATCTGAGTACGGCGGTCATGCTTAAAGAGCATTCCCCGGAGGAGATTATCGGCATGCTTGCAAAGCTTCTCAGGCTTCGGGAATGCGACTCTCCGACAAGCCCGAATGAGCTTTTACAGAGCTTTTCGTGGGACAATATACCGACGGAGGATATAGCATTCCATTACGGAAAATGACCCTCAAAGGGTCATTTTCCGTAATTTTCTTTAAGCAGCCTTGCAATGTCGGCAACGCTGTCCAGCACATAGTCCGGCTTGCGGTCGGCGGCAGCAACGTCGTCCGTCGTGCTTTCGCCCGACAAAACGCACACGGAAACAGCTCCGGCATTCTGCGCAACGGCAATGTCCGTATAGAGTCTGTCCCCGACGCAGCATATGTTCTCATTCGGTATCCCTGTTTTTGAGGATATTATGTCAACCATACTGCGGTTGGGCTTGCCGATGTACTTGGGTGCCGCGCCCGATGCGGCGGTGAGCAGAGCGCAAATACTGCCGCAGTCCGGCAAGACCTCGCCCGCAGGCATTGGACATACCCAGTCGGGGTTTGCGGCGACGAATGCAGCACCGTGTCTTAGATAATGCACTGCTTTGTCAAGCTTTTCATATGTCAGCGTAGTGTCAAAGCCAACGCAAACGACCTTAACGTCCTCCCCGTCGCCGAGATGCACTCCGTATGCCGAAAGCTCCGACAGGAATGCGGGGGTTCCGACGGGGTACACCGTTTCACCGGGAAACTTCTCGTTTAAGTACATTGCTGTCGCCATGCCCGATGTGAAGACGTTTTTCTCCTCACAGGGAAAACCGAGCTTGCGCAGTCTCGTGATATAATCAATGCCCGCACGGGAGGAGTTATTGGTCAGATAAATGTACTCTCTCCCGGTATTCTCAATGGTTTCTATAAAGTCGATGGCCCCGTCGAAAACGTCGTCTCCGAGGTACAGGGTACCATCCATATCAAGCAAAAAGAGCTTTGAATTAAGAAGCTTATCCATATCTGTCTCCGCTCAGTTGTAGTCAAGCACTCTGCTCATACGCATAAAGGTAAGGCGGTTGCGTATTGCGACGGACATTTCGATGCAGTCCTCCTTGAGCGCCGGGTCGATGTGGATATCCTCAAGCCTGTACTTTGCGCCCAGCGCCGAGTACAGTTTGCGAAGCTCATCCGCTTCAGGGATGGTCTTAACGATCTCGACTATCTCGTCCCAGTGGTCGATTATGCTCTGCGGGTCAAAGCTTGCAAGTATGTCGTTGCTGTTTTCCTTAATGATACCGTCCGCCAGCGACCCGAACTTTTCTCTGATCCACGCCTCGTCATACGGCACAAAGGGCTTTGCGGTGGGCTTTTTGGCTATCATTTCATGGTAGCGCTCAGCCATAAGCACGGTTCCGACGCCGACACATTCACCGTGTATTCCGCCGGCGGCTTCAAATCTCGGCGGGCGCATTTCCGCAAGGTGGGCAATAAGATGCTCCGCACCGCTTGCGGCTCTTGAATTTGAAAGCATCTGCATTGTAAGTCCGCTCTCCATGAGCGATGCCGCCATTGGTTCATATGCCTCCGTCTTATTCTCAAGGAGGTCCATGCAGCATTCTCTCGTTCTCTTTAACGCTTCCTCCGCCATTCCGACGATCTCAGGGCACATGTATTCGCCGGTGACGATGTGTGAAATCTTCCAGTCGGCAAGAGAAATGTACTTCGACATAATGTCGCAAACACCGCTCATCGTCAGGAACATGGGGACGTGGGAGACGATATTTATGTCGCACAGAACGAGCGTTGCGGCAATCATGGGGATCGACTTTTTTTGCCCGTCGATGATTATGGAGCAGATATTGGCGGAGAATCCGTCTGCGCTGACAAGCGTAGGCACGGACACGAACGGCACTCCCAGCTTGTCGGCGCTGTATCTGCCGAAGTCGGTGATCGTACCGCCGCCGACGGCAACGATGATCTCAGGGTCACGGAGCTGCGTCATCATCTCCTCAACCTTGTCCTTGTCCGTATGAAGTCCCGTTGCATCGAGGACTATCTCCTGGTCTGCCTTGATATGAGGTATCCATTGATTATTGTAGGTATTTGAGTCGTAAATAACGGCTCTGCTTCCCGAAAGTCCGGCAAGCTCAAAATACTCGTCTGCCTTGTCCATGCAGCCTGCCTCGCAGACAATATACCTTGTGTGCAGCGGATGCTCCCTGCCGCAGGAGCAGCGACCGCCAAGCTTTGTACAGTCAATAATCATTGCATTCACCTGTCCTTACATATTTGTCACATTATAATTATATATCCGTCAGGCAATAAAAGCAACTAATTATTCCTTTTCTACCTTGTACACAAAAGTGTCGGCAAATTCTTTAAAATCGTTTTCAAATCCTGTCAGATATGATAAAATGGCAAAAAATCATTTGGAGTGTGCGCTATGAATATTCCTTTTAACGACGATTGGCTCTTCACCTTCGATTACGAGCGTGGATTTGACACAGCGGAAAAGGTACGGATTCCGCACACCGTCAAGGAACTGCCGTATAACTACGTTGACTGCAAGGACTATCAGACGGTCTGCGGCTATCAAAAGAGCTTTTTCGTAGCCGACGACTGGTCGGATAAGCTTCTGTCACTTCGCTTTGACGGTGCGGCTCATTCCGCAGTCGTGTACTGCAACGGCAAGGAGGTCGCACACCATGATTGCGGCTACACCGCTTTTGAGGTCAATCTGACTCCGCACATAAGCTTCGGTGCCGAAAACACCGTGACAGTAAAGCTCGACTGCCGTGAGAGCCTCAACGTCCCGCCCTTCGGCTTTGTCATAGACTATCTCTGTTACGGCGGACTGTACCGTGAGGCCAATCTCCTTGTTCGTTCCGTCGGCTTTATCGGTGACGTGCTTATTGAAAACACGGCACTGCGAGAGATAAGGGTACGCATAAGCACCGAGCGCAAGCTCCGTCACGGCAGCCTTGTGAGCAGCATTATAGATGCTGACGGCAACACCGTTGCCACGGCAAAGGGACACAAGTTTAAACTTTCGGTGCCGGATGCAAGACTTTGGTCACCGGAGTCACCCTATCTCTACACGCTCAAGGTCTGCCGTTTGGATGCGCAGCAGCGCATTGTTGACGAAAAGAGACTGCGCTTCGGATTCAGAACGGCAGAGTTTAAAAAGGACGGCTTTTACATTAACGGCAGCAGGTTAAAGCTTCGTGGGCTTAACCGCCACCAAAGCTACGCATATGTCGGCTACGCAATGCCGAAGTCAATGCAGGTCCTTGATGCCGAAATACTCAAAAACGAGCTTGGCGTAAACGCCGTCAGGACCTCGCACTACCCCCAGTCGCAGCATTTCCTCGACCGCTGTGATGAGCTGGGGCTGCTTGTGTTCACGGAGATCCCCGGCTGGCAGCACATCGGCGATGCCGAATGGAAGGATCAGGCGGTGGACAACACCGAGGAAATGATACGGCAGAATATGCACCATCCGAGCATAATTCTTTGGGGTGTGCGCATAAATGAGTCGCAGGACTGCGACGAGCTGTACCGCAGGACAAATAAGCTTGCGCACAGGCTTGACTCGTCCCGACAGACAAGCGGCGTAAGATATCTCGAAAAAAGCAGTCTGCTTGAGGATGTTTATGCATTCAACGACTTTTCGCATTGCGGCACAAATGCGGGGCTGAAGCCCAAACGCAAGGTGACTTCCGACAAATCAAAGCCATATCTCGTTTCGGAATGCAACGGGCATATGTTCCCCACAAAGCCCTTTGACGACGAAGCGCACCGCCTGAGCCACGCTCTGCGTCACGCCAAGGTGCTTGACGCAATGTATGCCTCAAGCGACATCTGCGGCATTTTCCCGTGGTGTATGTTCGATTACAACACGCACCGTGATTTCGGCAGCGGAGACGCCGTATGCTATCATGGGGTCATGGATATGTTCAGAAACCCCAAGCTTGCTGCGTCGGTGTACGCAAGTCAAAGCGACGACACCCCCTGCTGCACCGTTTCCTCGACCATGGACATCGGAGAGCATCCCGCAGGTAACATCGGCAGCGTGTACGTTTTCACAAATGCAGACTTTGTGCGTCTGTACAAAAACGGCATTCGCGTTGCGGATTATTACCCTGCAAAGGATAAGTACCCTGCCCTGCCGCATCCTCCCGTGGTGATCGACGACTTTATCGGCAACATGCTCGAAACCGTCGAGGGCTATGACAGTGAGACCTCAGCTGCGCTGAAAGAATGTCTGCTTGCGGTTGCAGCAGGCGGTATGTCAAATCTGTCTCCCAAGATAATGCTGAAGCTTGCAAAGCTCATGCTGTTTAAAGGGCTGTCCTTCTCAGACGGCTACAAGCTGTATGGTAAGTACGTCGACAACTGGGGCGGTGAAGCGACGGTATGGAAATTCGACGCAATAAAGAACGCCGAGGTCGTCGCATCCGTCACCAGGAAGCCCGGTGTAGTGCCACACATTGTGGCGGAGGCAAGCAGCCACACGCTAACCGAAGCTGCGACCTACGACGTTTCTGCCGTCAGGATCCGAGCAGTCGATGAAAACGGCAACGTCTGCACCTATTACAATGAACCTGTCACGCTCGAAGCCACGGGTGCGATAGAGCTTATCGGCCCCTCCGTTATAAGTCTCAAGGGTGGCTGCGGCGGCACATATGTTAAAAGCATCGGGCAATTCGGTGAAGGCGTCTTGACGTTTAACGGCACCGAGCTAAAATTCAAAGTCACAAAAGATGCGGAATAAGCGGAATAAACAAAAAAGCTTACGGATAATCCGTAAGCTTTTTTACTGGAGCTGGTGGTGAGAATCGAACTCACAACCTTCTCATTACGAGTGAGATGCTCTGCCATTGAGCCACACCAGCAGCATCAGCGTGGGTATTTTAGCACAGTTGCTCTCTAAAGTCAATCGGCAGATAAATTACAATTCGTATATTTTTGTCGAAAAACGAACTATGAAGATTAAAATTCAGTGATTTAAATTTCGAAAATGTATTGAAATTTCAAGGTTTTTTCTATCCCCGCTGCGTCTTAAAAGGTTTTCATAATTATCTGCAAAAATTATTTTTCAAATAGTTATCAACACTTTCAACAGAGTTTTCAACACCGAAGAAACTTAGAATTTTCAATATGTTTACGCAAAATTGTAAAATCAAGTCAAATTCTCTAATGATATTTTAATACAAAACGGTAACAAAAAATAGTTTACATAAGGCCAATATTCTTCAGTGATATATATTCATTTCCCGACACAATGATATGATCAAGCAGCTCAACATCCACAAGAAACAGAGCTTTTTTGAGCGAAGTCGTAAAATATTCGTCCTCGGATGAAGGCTCCAGGCTTGCGTTCGGATGGTTATGGGCAATTATCACAGCCTGTGCATGAAGCTTTAGGCATGCTTCGACAAGGCTTCTCACGCTAAGCTCAAGCCCGTTAATGACGCCTCTTGACATTTCCTTCGTGCACATGATGCAGTGTTTTGTGTCAAGAAACATCGCATATGCGACCTCGTTGTATTCATAGGCAAACTTTGAAACAAAGTATTGCGCCGCATCCGTGCTGTTGCGTATCCTCTTTTGCGGAAGCGTCTTGCGTTCCATGTACCTTCTGCTGATCTGCGGAACGAGGCTCAGAAGCGTTGCGGCGTTATCCCCGATTCCCTTGACGCTCCGAAGCTCATCCATATCGGCCTCAAGGACTCCCGTAAGCGAGCCGAAGCGCTCCATAAGCTGATGCGCAAGCTCGTTTGTATCTCTCCTCGGCACGGCGTAAAACAGCAGAAGTTCAAGAGAGTTCAGGTCACTGAAGCCTTCAAGCCCCGTTTGGGCATAGCGCTCCTTCATTCTCTGCCTGTGTCCATCGTGTGTTCCCATGTGTATGACCCCTTACAATTCCATGTTGGCGTAGGCGTTGAGGTCGCTTCCGGCTATGTTGCCCGCAAGATACTCGTAGTACGCCTGACTGCCTATCATTGCGCCGTTATCTCCGCAGAGACTCAGCGGAGGCACATAAAGCATACAGCCGTCCTTTTCGGCGGCTTTCTTGAAGTCGGTACGGATCCTCGTATTGGCTGCAACGCCGCCCGCAATTGCGATCTTCTTATAGCCAAGCTCTCTTGCGGCCGCCATGGTTCTCGGTACAAGAGTGTCACTGACTGCGGCAACGAACGACGCCGCAAGCGATGCTCTGTCAAGGGCCTCACCCTTTTGCTCGGCGTTGTGAACGGTGTTGATAACTGCGGTTTTAAGCCCGGAAAAGCTCATGTCGTAGGCGCTGCCCTCGATATGCGTTCTCGGCAGCTTATACTTTTTATCGTCTCCGCCCTGAGACAGCTTGTCAATATGCTTACCGCCGGGGTAAGGCAGCCCAAGCACTCGTGCGGTCTTGTCAAAGCACTCGCCCGCAGCGTCGTCTCTCGTAGCGCCGATTATGTGCATATCCGTGTAAGTACGAACGTCTATGATAAGCGTGTTGCCGCCGGAGATCGCAAGGCACAGAAAAGGAGGCTCAAGCTCCGGGTAGGCTATGTAGTTTGCTGCGACATGCCCCTTTATGTGATGCACCGGGATAAGCGGGACACCGAGCGCAAGTGCGGTTGCCTTCGCAAAGTTCAGTCCAACAAGCACCGTGCCTATAAGGCCGGGCGCATATGTAACGCCGACGGCATCAATATCGCTTTTAGATATGCCGGCGACCTCAATCGCTCTCTGTGCAAGGCGGGATATGACCTCAACATGGCTTCTCGATGCGATTTCCGGCACTACGCCGCCGTATACCGCATGGAGGTCTGCCTGGGAGAATATCTGATCGGTCAGTACGGTCCTTCCGTTTTCGACAACCGCAACGGCGGTCTCGTCGCAGGAAGATTCAAAAGACAGTATTTTCAATTCAATTCCTCATTTCAAAAACAATGTCATAAGTATAGCATTTTCTTTGGGAAAGTCATAGTAATTTTTCCGAAGTCCGACATTTTCAAAGCCGTGCTTTTCGTAAAGCCTGCGTGCGGGAGCGTTGCTTTCCCTGACCTCAAGCGTTACAAACGAAAGCTTCAAGGCATTTGCTCTGCTCACTATCTCACCAATCAGCGCATCGGCTATTCCCATGCGGCGGCAATCGGGATCAACTGCAACGTTTGAAATATAGCCCTCGTCAAGCACATGCATAAGCCCCACATAGCCGAGAATAGCACTGTCTGGCGAGCGTGCCGCTATAAAAACGTGGTTGTCGCCGCCAAGCTGCGAACGTATCTGCTCCCCCGTCCATGGCACGGAAAAGCACAGCTTTTCGAGCCTTTCAATGTCGGCAACGTGTTCCGGAGCGGCGTTAACGATCTCAAAGTCCATCGCTGCGCTCCTCGTTAAGCTCGTCGATAACTGCAAGCACCTCGTCAAGCAGAGTGTTCATGCACTTTTTCCAGCCGAAGGGCAGACTCGGCGGCTCAATGTCATACTCCGCAAGGCACATTATCCGTTCGTCAAGATCCTGAAAACGCTTTGACAGCTCATCCGCCTGCGCTGCGGTCATGCACAGCACGACATCGTGCGCCGCAACGAGTTCCCTCGTCACCGCCGCAGGTAAGTGGCGGACAACGCTTTCAGGCGCTCCGGCTTTCAGAGCCTTGTGGTTTATGCCCACTCCTGCGGAAAGTCCCGCCGATGAGGATGTGACATCATACAGCAACCCCCCTTTGTTCAGCTCAAAGAACGCCGAAGCGGAGGGTGCAAGCGACGTATCGTCATCGGCGACAAACAGTATGCTGTGAACGTCTATGCCGTTAAAGCCGCAGAGCTGCTCCTGCCGTTCATCCCAACGCTCAAGGCTCCTGTCCCCCGCCATATTTTCGACGTGGTGCGTCAGCTCATGGTGCAGGGTCTTTTTCAGCCTCTTTTCAAAGGTCTCGTCGTCCATATCCCCATAGAGCTTCACAAAGGAGCCGTAGTAGATCTCGATGTATCGGCCCATTCCGTTAACAAAATAAGTTCCGAGGGTGTACCTACCATCGTCGCTCATGCGCTCATCCTCGATAAGGCTCACTCCGCCGTTTAAGCTGCGGAAGATGCCCTCCGGGAGCCGCTCCATAAGCGAGTCAAGTACATATCCCGCTTCTTCAAAATTCATCATCAGTGTGCCTCCGCCCAGCTATGCCCGCTCTTTGCCTCAACTATCAGAGGCACCGAGAGCTTTGCAACGTTTTCCATCTCCTCGGAGAGGATCAGCTTTACTCGCTCCGCTTCGTCCTCCGGGCATTCGCAGATAAGCTCGTCGTGTACCTGGAGTATAAGCTTCGACTTTAAACCCTCGCTTTTAAGCCGCCTGTACACGTTCACCATCGCAAGCTTTATAATATCCGCCGCAGTCCCCTGTATCGGCATATTCAGCGCCACACGCTCACCGAATGAGCGCATATTGAAGTTCGACGAAGAAAGCTCCGGCAACGCACGTCTGCGATTATATACGGTGGAAACATATCCGTCCCGCTTTGCCTTTTCGACGATGTTCTTCATATAATCACGCACACCGGAGTATTTTTCAAGGTATGCGTCCATATATTGCTTAGCTTCGGACGGGAAAACACCGATATCCTGCGCAAGCGACCATGCCGAAATGCCGTAGACTATTCCGAAGTTGACCGCCTTTGCCCTGCTGCGCTGAAGCGTTGTGACCTCAGAAAGCGGGACGGAAAACACCTGAGACGCCGTTACACGGTGTATGTCGTCGCCCTCAAGGAACGCTTCCTGCATATGTCTGTCGCCGGATATATGCGCAAGCAGGCGCAGCTCTATCTGGCTGTAGTCGGCATCGACAAGCAGCTTGCCCTGCGGTGCGATAAACATTTTTCTGATCCTTGCGCCAAGCTCCCTGCGTATGGGGATGTTCTGCAGGTTCGGCTCGGTACTCGAAAGACGCCCCGTCGCAGTCGCCGTCATCTGAAAGCTTGTGTGCAGACGCCCGTCCGCTCCGATAAGCTTCAAAAGCCCGTCTGCGTATGTGGACTTGAGCTTTGTCAGCATACGGTAGTCCATTATCATGTTAACGATGGGGTGCTTATCCCTAAGCTTCTCCAAAATGTCGGCATTCGTACTCCAGCCGGTTTTGGTCTTCTTACCCGCAGGCAGTCCGAGATGCACAAACAGCACCTCACCAAGCTGCTTCGGTGAATTTATATTAAACTCGCCTCCGGCTGCGTCCCATATCTCGGATTTGAGCTTTTCTATTTCGGCGCTGAGCGAGGTGCCGAATTCGCCGAGCGCCGTCCTGTCAACGAGGAAGCCCTCGTCCTCCATATCGGCAAGCACCTCGCACAGCGGCATCTCGATATTGCAAAACAGCTCGTCCATGTTAAGCTCCGAGAGCTTATCCTTCAAAACGGGCATCAGTGCACACACACCTTCGGCGCCGAACATTTCACGTCCGAGGTAACGCATGGCAACCCGTTCTATCGGATAAGAGCCCTCTCTTGCGTCAAGCAGATATGCGGCAAGCTCCGTGTCAAAGCAGAATCCGGAGACCGGGAGCTTTTCCGAGATGAGCATCGACATGAGCGCTTTGACCCCGTGTCCCGCTTTCTTCACCCGCTCCGAGAACAGGAGCTTTAAAAGCTTTGAGTAATCGTCTCCGAGCGAAGTCCAACGGACATCGTACAGCTTTTTCCCGTCACAGATTTCAAGTCTGTCCAACTCGTCAAACGCTGCGACTGCGACAAGCTCGGCAGTCTCCATCATTGCGCTAAGCTCCTCAAGCGTAGCGTTCTCCACTCTCTCAAGCTCAACGACATCGGCGATTGCGGGAGTCTCCGGGGCTTCCTCTACGCCCCACTTCTCCAAAAACTTGTTGAAGCCGAGCCTTTTAAAGAGCGAGTAAAGCTCCGGCTTATAGTCCTCGCTCCATTTGCAGCTTTCGGGAGAAAACTCAATGGGTGCAGCGGTATCTATCGTTGCAAGCTTATAGGAGAGAAATGCGCTCTCTTTACCGTTTTCAAGCTTCTTTCGCACGCCCTCTTTAACGTCAAGTGCCGAAAGGTCGCCGTATATCGCATTGAGACTTCCGTACTTGTGCATAAGCTCCATAGCCGTCTTTTCGCCGACGCCCGGCACTCCGGGTATGTTGTCTGAGCTGTCGCCCATGAGCGCTTTAAGGTCAACGATCTTTGGAGCCGAGAAGCCGTACTCCTCGAAAAAGACTTCGGGGGCATACTCCTTCGTCTCGGTTTTGCCCATTCGTGATTTGTAATGGATCACATGACTTTTATCGGTAATGAGCTGGAAGCTGTCCTTATCTCCCGTTACGATGCGGCAGTCCCAGCCATCTCTTTCGCAGATCCTGCTCACGGTACCTATTATATCGTCCGCCTCAAAGCCCTCAAGCTCAAGGCGAGGCACGCCCATTGCGTCAAGAACCTCCTTCATCACCGGCATCTGCACCGCAAGCTCATCCGGCATTCCCTTTCTCTGCGCCTTATACTGAGGGTACTGCAAATGCCTGAAGGTGGGAGCCTTGAGGTCGAATGCTACGCAGACCGCATCCGGCTTTTCCGTTTCAAACAGCTTGCGGAAAATCGAAAGAAAACCGTAAACTCCGTTTGTCGGAGTTCCGTCCGGGGCATTGAGCATACGGACGCCGTAATACGCACGGTTTATTATGCTGTTGCCGTCAAGTATCATCAGCTTCATTTCATTTGCCTCCCCTGAGTCTGATTATTTCGTCTCGCAGCTGCGCCGCAAGCTCAAACTCAAGCATCTTTGCCGCAGCCTTCATCTTCTTTTCAAGCGCATCGGCTTCCGCACGGCGCTCCGCCTCGGTCATTTTAACGCCGTCACGGCGCTTGGATGTGTTCTTTCCGTCGGTCGAAATCTCAAGCAGGTCTCTCACGCTCTTGGTAACGGTTTTCGGCGTTATGCCGTGGGCGGTGTTGTAGTCCGTCTGCTTTTTGCGGCGTCTCTCCGTCTCGTCAATGGCACGCCTCATCGAGTCGGTGACCGTATCCGCGTACATTATGACAAGACCCTCGGCGTTTCTTGCCGCTCTGCCTATCGTCTGGATAAGGCTCGTTTCGCTGCGCAGGAAGCCCTCCTTGTCGGCGTCAAGTATCGCAACGAGGCTGACCTCCGGGAGGTCAAGTCCCTCACGCAGAAGGTTAATGCCGACAAGCACATCAAAATCGCCGAGACGCAGACTGCGGATTATCTCCATGCGTTCAATTGCGCCGACATCGTGGTGCATATAGCGGCACTTTATTCCCGCATTGCCGAGGTATTCGGACAGATCCTCCGCCATTTTCTTCGTGAGCGTTGTCACAAGGCAGCGCTGATTTTTCTCGATCCTTGCGTTTATCTCCCCGATAAGGTCGTCAATCTGCCCTTCGCTCGGACGCACCGAGATCTCCGGGTCCACAAGTCCCGTGGGTCGGATTATCTGCTCTGCGATCTGTCCCGCACGCTCTCTTTCATAGTCGCCGGGGGTTGCGGAAACATAGACTATCTGATTTATGCGCTCGTTGAATTCATCGAATTTGAGCGGCCTGTTGTCAAATGCCGACGGCAGACGGAAGCCGTACTCCACAAGCGATTCCTTTCTCGCTCTGTCGCCACGGTACATTGCCCTGACCTGCGGTATCGTCACATGGCTTTCATCGATAAACATGAGAAAGTCCTTGGGGAAATAGTCGAGCAGCGTCATCGGAGCGCTACCCGGCGCTCTGCCGGATATTATGCGGGAGTAGTTTTCTATGCCGCTGCAATAGCCCAGCTCCTGCATCATTTCAATGTCGTAGTTTGTTCTTTGGGTGATCCTCTGTGCCTCGATGAGCTTGCCCTTTGCTTCAAACGCAGCCCTTTGCTCATCGCATTCACGCCTGATCTCGTCTGTTGCCCTGCTCATTTTATCCTTGCTGACGACATAGTGGCTCGCAGGATAAATGGCGGCGTGGCTGAGATGCCTTATGACGGCACCGCTGACGACGTTGATTTCACTTATTCTGTCAACCTCGTCGCCGAAAAACTCGACCCTTATCGCCGTGTCATGGGAGTACGCTGGAAAAATATCGACCGTATCGCCACGCACTCTGAAGGTGTTGCGCTCGAAGGCAATGTCGTTTCTTTCGTATCTGATCTCAATGAGCTTGCGCAGAAGCTCGTCAAAATTGCGCTCCTGTCCCGGTCTGAGCGAAATGACCATTGCGGCGTAATCTATAGGGTCGCCCAAGCCGTATATGCAGGAGACCGAGGATACGACAATGACGTCCCGTCTTTCAAAAAGACCGGATGTTGCGCTGTGCCGCAAGCGCTCGATCTCGTCGTTTACGGAGCTGTCCTTTTCAATAAATGTATCCGTGTGCGGGATATACGCCTCCGGCTGATAGTAGTCGTAATAAGAGACAAAATACTCGACGGCATTTTCCGGGAAATACTCACGGAACTCGGCGCAAAGCTGTGCAGCAAGGGTCTTGTTGTGAGCCAAAACGAGGGTCGGGCGGTTTATTTTTTCTATAACACTTGCCATGGTAAAGGTCTTGCCGGAACCGGTGACGCCGAGCAGCACCTGCTCGTCGATGCCGTTCTCGATGCCGTTTACAAGCTTATCTATTGCCTCAGGCTGATCTCCCATCGCTTTATACGGTGAAACCAGTTTAAATGAGTCCATCGGATCCTCCATGGGTAAACATTTAATCATTATATTTTATCATTCAAAGCCGTAAAATACAAGGTTTTATTGCTTTCCCCGACCTGCGCAAAAATCCGGAAAGTCTTATTGACTCTCCGGATTTTGGTTTTCCCCGTTTATTCGATTCAGGCAATGCCCCGCTCAAATCTTGCGATCATGCAGGCAAACTGCGCACGGCTTGCGTTGCCCTGAGGATCAAGTCTGCCGTCGGACGTACCGTTGATTATGCCGCTTTCGGCTGTCCACAGCATGGCTTCCCGTGCAAATGCGCTGACGCTCGCCTCGTCAATGAAGCTCTTGGCGTATCCGTCGCCCACGCTTATTGTGCCGTTATAGATTATCTCGTCGGCGTATCTGTAGAGGAACGCCGCAAGCTGCTCTCTCGTCACCTGCCGGTCGGCACGGAAGCAGCCGTCGTTAAAGCCCTTGGCGATACCGTTGTTGTACGCCCAAATTATGGCGTCCTCGCACCATACGTCGCCGATGTCCTTCAAGTCACAGCTCATGCCTTCGACCGAGGGGCAACCCTCAAGTCTGTAAAGCACGGTAACGACCTGACCTCTGTTGACAACGCCGTTCGGGTTGAAGCTCGTGAGCTTCGTGCCGTTCATTATGCCGTTGTCGTAGGTGTACTTCACTTCGTTGTAGCACCATGCGTCACGCTGCAGATCGTCAAAGGGCATTGCGCTCTCGGTCTGCTTATTCGGCATGTAGTCCGAAGGAATGCTGAGCATCCACGACATACCAAGCTCACCGTAATGTGCAGACATTATTCCTACGATATTGTAGAGGAGAGTCGCAATCTCGTTCGGGTGCTTGACTGCAAGCGGCAGAGCAAATTTAACGACCTGTACAGCAATTTCTCTTGCTTCCGCAGCGGTGACATCGTTGATGCCGGCATCTCTGAGCGAGTCAAGGATTATGTTGGCAACAAGCTCAACGGAGGAGCCCTCCTTGCCGGTAACAAGGTTAAATATAAGCTCCTTGAAATTGTCCTTTGCATTATCTGTAAGGTTCTTTTTAACTGTCTCCCACTGATCCGGATATGTACCGATAAGGGGCAGAATAAGCTCCTGAAGTCCGCCCTGCATTGCGTACACGTCGTCACGGGTGCCGAGTTCCGCAAACAGCACGTCAACAAGCTTGTCAAGGAACTGACCCTGCGTCATCTTGTCGCCCTTTATAGAGGAGATGATCTTGTCGACGGTCGCACCGGGGGTAACGGTAACGTACTTGAAACTGTCGATGCGGTACTCTCCGGCGTTTTCAAAGGTTTCGAAAACCTCAAGCATATTTGCCTTGAGCTCATCGTAGTTTTCGTCGAAATCGGCGGTGGGCATCACATGGTCGACGCCGTATCTGCCGAAGTTCATGCTTGCGGGAGCGACTCTTACAACGAGGTCATTGTAGTTAACGACGTTGTGGATGTTGTTATAGGCGTTGCTGCCGAGCTTTGCGGTGTCTGCGCCCATAGGAGCCTCAAAGGTGTAGATGTACACGTCGTTAAGGCTGAGGCTTACGTCGCTGCCGAGCTTCTCACCGCCGACTATCATATCATCGATAGCGCCGCCGAGCATATTGGCACCTGCCGCACCTCTGCTGTAGCCGGTGCACCAAATTTTGATCTTGCCGTTTATCTCGCTGTGCTTTGCAAGGTATTCCTTCAGGAAGGCAAGTGCGGTGTCACGACAAATGGCAAAGCCCGCATGGTCGCCGCTTGCGCCGACATTGAGGTCGCCCGCCCACTCCGCATAGTAGCCGCAGCCTCGAAGTCCGATGGCAATAATCGTGTACTTTTCACCGTCAACGACGATCTCTTTGTTGGCGATGCCGACACCGAAGGTGTCCCTTCCGGGTCTTGTGACGAAGTCCTTGTTTGCTTCAAAATCCTCAAAGCCTATCTGGTCAAAGAAATTCTTGAGATTTGCGGGGCCTTCCGTGTAGCGCTCCGGGTCGGCTACGTTGCCCGCAGCGAGACACATCGCCATTGTCACTGTGGCGAGGTCCTGCCTGTAGTTGTACGCCGTATCGGTGAAATAGGCATCGCTGTAGGTGAAGGGGCAGGGATGATCCGTCTCCGAATCGTCATGCCCCGCATTGAACATTATCGTACCTGTCACGGTCTCATACCCTGTATCCTCCGCAAGCGCAGCAAAGGGTACGAGTGCAAGAACCATGGACAGCACGAGAACAATGCCGAGAAGCTTCTTCATTTTCCATCCTCCATATTTATGTAAAATTATTGCTTCGCATATTTTTCTTCCGCAACCGAGAGCATCAGAACAATCAGCGCCCCCTCCGGGAATGGGCAGAATATGCCCGGATTGGTAAAGGACATGAGCAGTATCGCAAGGTAAGAGATTGCAAATATCAGGGTGTCGTTTTTTCTGTTCTCCCAAAACATCTTCAGCCGTGCGTAGAAATTCCAAAGATACGCCGCAATGCCGACAACACCCATGGACGCCATGACCTGTATAACGATATTGTGGAAATATACAATGCTGCCGGGAACGTAGGCTTTAAATATCTCAAAGTGCGCAAGATTGCCCACGCCTATACCGAATATCGGATAGGCAAGAAAATCCGAAATGCCGAATTTGATGAACTTGATCCTCGTTGCGTCACCCTTGTTGAAGAACCCGTTTGCCATTCTCGACGCATAAAGCTCCGGGAGTATTTTAACTGCGGCATAAACGACGGGGATTGCTGCAATGATAAGCAGGACATTGTACAGCCGTCTGCTCTTCTTATTTGTAATATATACAAAAGCAACGGACAAGGCAAGTGCCAGCGTTCCGAAAAGCAGTCCGCTCCTCGACCCCGTGAGCAGCATTCCGACGTACATGAAAAGCATCGAAATTATGTTGAAGTTATTGCGTTTTATATATATGCAGCTCATGGGTATCGACATCATAAGAACGCTTGAAACGTAGTTTCTCGGCTTGAAAAACAGGAAGGTTCCCTTGCGCAAAAACTCCTCAGCATTGTCGATGTAAAACTCAAAGACCAGAAATGCGGCAAGCAGTCCGGCGGCAAACATCGCTCTCGCAAGTCGCTCTACCCTGTCGTAGCTTCGCTTATACGTCTTGAGTCTCGATACGGTGAGGCAGTATATGAACAGCATGAAAAAGCCCGACCCGACGGTAAAGTACAGCGCCGATGGGCTGAAATACTGCTTTACGGGGATGCAGAACAGCCCGCCGATCGAAAGTGCGACAGACACCGCAAGCTGCGGGTAGAAGAATCTGCCCTTCACAAACGGCGTTCTGTAATGCACGAGATTAAAAACAAGTGCCGCCGCAAACGGCACTATCGCATACCACATATAATCGGTCAGCACGGAATAATCCCTGTAAAATTCAATAGAGCTGAGGAACACGCAGAATATCGGGCAGACGAGCGACAGCATATCGTCGCAAAGCACAAGCATGACTATGACAAACGCCGCAAGAACAAACATCCCGATCAGGTTAATGTCAAAAACCGCACTTATACATGAAACCGCCAAGACAGACGGCATATACCATTTGGAATTCCAGTAGCTGCGTGCGGCATTGCATGCAGCATCCCACGTTTTTTTCAAGATTTGCACCTGCCTTGTGTCACGAGTTTTCAAACAGATCGACAAGCTTTGAATAGAGATCCTTCGGCTTTACCGGCTTAATGATGTAATCGTCAAAATCGTTCAGGCTGCCGCTGTTGAGCTCTCTCACAAAAGCGTCGGCAGTCATTGCAATAATCGGCACGGAGAGTGCGTATCTGCGCTTTATCGCCCTTATGGACGCCGCTGCCTCAAAACCGTCCATGACCGGCATCTGAATATCCATCAGTATGCAGTCATAGTAAAAGTCCTTGTGCGAGGTGAACATATCGAGCGCCGCCTTACCGTTTTCGGCGCAGTCCGCCAAAACGCCCTGCTTTTCGAGAAGCCGTCCCGTTATAACGGTGTTTATCATAACGTCGTCAACAACGAGTATGCGCTTACCGCAAAGCACGGAGCAGTCGAGAGTCCCGTTTTCGCAGTCCGGCTCCTTCTTGAGCGGAGCCGAGAGCGCATAGGGAATGTCGATAAGGAAGCTCGTCCCCTCGCCCTGAAAGCTTTCGACGCTTATACTGCCGCCTTGGAGATCGACCATGCTCTTGCATATCGCCATGCCGAGGCCGCTGCCGGACGCCTTCGCTCCGTTTTCGGCGGTCTCCTGTGTGTAAGGCTCAAATATATGCTCCTTAAATTCGGGGCTCATTCCGATACCGGTATCCCGCACGTCAAAGTGCATCATAACCGACTTGTCAGACACGGTCTTTTGCGACGCCGTAAGCGACACCCTTCCGCCGGACGGTGTAAATTTAAATGCGTTCGACAGGAGGTTGTTGAGTATTTTTTGCAGAGAAAGCTCATCGCCGAGCAGATTCTCGTAGCGCACACTTGAAGCGTCAAAGTTAAATTCTATATGCTTTGCGCTCATCTGCGCACCGTATATTGCGTACACCTCATCGAGAATGTGCCTGATGTTAAAGGGCTTTGCCTGAATCTCAAATTTGTTGCTCTCGATCTTGCTCATGTCCATGATGTTGTTCAGCAGACTGAGCAGATACTGAGATGACTGGTCGATTTGATTTAGGTACTCCAATAGCTCCTTGCCGTTATTTTTCCCTACCTGCTCTCTTGCAAGGTAGGTCAGGCCCGCAATGGAGTTCATCGGCGTTCTGATCTCATGCGACATGTGCGAGAGAAATTCGCTCTTTGCATTGCTCGACTTCTTGGCAAGCTCAACGGAATTGCTGAGCAGCTCACGGGACTCAATGTCAGCCGTGATATCGTTCACGACGCAGACATAGTGTGAAACCCGTCCGTCAGATATGATGGGCGAGAATGCGCAGCGTATGGTTATTTCACGGCAGTCCTTGCTGATGAGGAAGGGGGTGTCGTAGTAATATCCGTTTTCGGGAGCCGAGCGCATGGAGCTGTATATCTCCTCCGCACGTTCCTTGCCGAGGCAGTCGGAGAGTGACTGCGCAGCTGTGCGCTTTGCAAAGTATTCGGTCGGCAAACCAAGGACTCTGCTTGTGTTGGCGCTTATAAAACAGAAGTCAGGCTCGCCCTTTTTCTTGATAAATATTACATACGGTATAAATTCCGTCATGCTGCTGAACAGGTGTTCACGCTCTGCGACCTGCTTATACAGCTCCGCATTCTTTATCGCAATAGATGCAATAGAGCTGACGGTATTTATAAACGCAAAGTCGGCATAGGTATATGCGGCATTGCGCTCCTTATCCGCAAGCAGCAGAAGTCCGACAACCTCGTTGCCGTCCTTGATGGCGCAAACGCTTGATACGTCATACTTTTTGAACAGTTCCTTCTCCTTGCTCCACATGGATTTATAGAGCGGGTTCGAGGCAAATTCCTTCAAAACGAGCTGATTCGGACCCTGCTGAAAATACTTGACGCAGGGATGATCCGAGGCAATGGAAAAGCTTGCGGGCTTGAGCGGCATTGCGCTGCACGCCGGGACGAAGCGGTCCTTTTCTCTGATGCATATATACATTTGGTTAACTGCGACCTCGGAACGGATGACCTTGACTGTCTCTCTGAGAATGCTGTCAATGTCAAGCGTTTTAGAAACGGTGTCGCTGTACCGCTTTATGCGGTACTCCTGCTGCTCCTTCTCCGAAAACACGGTGCTGAGCAGCTTTTTAAACAGCAGGATGCAGACAAACAGCGCCGCTGTCATAATGACAAAGCTCTCTATCTCAGGATCGGTTACGTTGCCGCCGTACTTTTCAAGCTGATTGCATACGATCGGAAACAAAAATGCGCCGCCGGTAATAAACACAATCGCCGAGAAGATCATAAGCACCGTGCTTGACACCATGAGCGAGGTATTGAACATCCTGCGCTTGTACAGCGAGGTACACATCAGCTGCGAAAATATGAAGCCCGCAAGTGTGTCGAACGGGAATGTGTTTTCGGGAAGCACCTGCACGACATTGCCGAGTGCAAGCAGCAGAAGTCCGAGAATAAGCTCCTTGATACCCGGTGCCTGCGTACCTTTTTCTGCGAGTATCTGACGCAAAAGCGGGACTATGGAGCCGATAATGGCAAGGCAGAACACGACCGGGATCGCAACAGCCCAATCCATGTTGTAGGTAAAGACCTTGCTACCGTCTGCGGAATAGCTTATATCCGGCGGCGGGAGTATGAATCCCGTAGCCGATACGATGAGCAATGCGGCGGTGGCAAGAAACCACACTATTCGCATTGTTGAATACTTTGCGTTTGCAAACTGGTAGACGTAGTTGTACACCAAAAACGGCGTTGCAAACAGCGCAAGCAGCGAAGCGTAGTACCAGAACTCGTAGCTCGGCAGCGCCTCAAGACGCATAAACAGAGAGCTTCCCGCCCATACCGCCATGTCTCCCAACAAAGCGATCCATGCGTTCATCTCCTTGCTTCTTTCGGCCGCACAAAATGCCGCAAACATAAGAGAAAAGCAGATAACGGCAAAAATATTCACATAAATATAAGATATTTCCATTAACGCTCCTCCGATCCGAGTTTTTCTGCGTACATGAGCAGGCTGTTCATAAAATAGTCATCGGTATTTATGCGCCGAAGCTTTAGTTTTCGTTCGCTTTCAAAGGCGGCAATGCTCCCGTACGGCAATACGGTAAGCTGAAGCGGCTCGATGTTCAGAAGCTTTTTGAGGTCATCATAGTCGCTGTCGAAGTATCTGAAATAGACCGCAAGATGCTCGCTTAAAACCTTCTTTGTAACAACGTCGCTCCTCTGCGCCTCCGGCGTTATTTCGAGGTACATATGTAAAAACGGCGTATTGTTTTCGTCAAACTCCTTGCGCGCGATAAAGTCGCCTATGCCGAGCTTTGAAAGGCGTATGACCTCCGAGATCGACTTTTGCGTGATCCTTGTAAAGCCCGCAATGTCGATGACGGTCGGGATCCTGTCAACGTATGTAAATCTCGGCAGACTGCCCCCTGTACTCTCCTCAAGGCAGCGGTAAACGTCGCCTATCCGATAGCGCATGAATGCGCCTCCATGCAGAACGCTTATGACGATCTCGTATTTTGCGCCGACCTTGACCTCGTTTATAAGACAGGTTTCGGGAACGTAGCTTTCGTCGTCAAGGCTTTTGAGCATTTCCGCTTCGGGTATGAACTCGTAAAAGCAGGAGTCGGGAAACAGTACCATGCCCCGCTGCTCCCATGTGTCGCAGCCTACGCAGGTAGATTCCGTTCCGGCGATAAGCTCCACCGGCGTTACTCCCCAAGCCTTTGAGAGCCTGTCTTTGTAGCACTTTCCGTCCGTCCCCGTACAGCCGAAGCCGGTGATGGTAAACAGATCCGCCGGACGAATGCTTCGTCCCTCGCGTCGACAGCGGCGTTTTGCCTTCAGGTATTTCACCGCCATTGCAGGTGAGACCTTCGTTTTCCCTCCCCCGCCGCCGGAGATCTGCTTTTCAAAATTTTCGGTTATGTAGTTTGCGACGCTGCCCATGGCAAAGAAGTAATCAATCCCGCCCTTAAATGCCATTTTAAAGCCTTTTTTAATGCGTTCGCTGAAGCTCAGGTTCGCATATTCATCGCTGTCCGGCAGCCACTCAAAGCGCATTTCCTCGTTCAGCAGCGACGGCACAAGCCCCGTTTCGTAAGGCAGCGGCGCTCCACCGTAAAGGAAGCGGTATCCCGGTCGAAGGTCAAAGTCACCCTTTTTCTTGCCGGAAACGAGCATCGCCATGGCGATGAGATTGTGCTTGTACGAATCCAGCATGCTCCTTGTGTAGGGCGCTATTTTTATCGGGCGAAGTCCGCCCTCCCACGTCGTCTCTATCCATATCATCGGAACGCCGGGCAGAAGCTCAGGATCCCTTTTAAAAAGTATATCCGCATAGTCCTCGTACCTCGTAAGCGGAAGCATCCGCCTTAACTCCTCGATGGTGTGCGGCGTCTCGCCTTTGAGAAGGCTCTTGCCGAGGGGGCTTTTGCTCCAAAGCTCAATCTGCTCCTCCATAAGGCGCTTTTGGATATACATATATTCAGTTATATTCAGATCAAGATAGCCGCAATATTCCTGCCACAGCTCAGACTTGGACATACGGCCCAGTTCCTGTTGAAACGTCATACTCAATATCCGCAGTTATTTTTCTAAAAATCTCTTTATACTTTCCGCCGTCGGAATCAGAAACGGCGTTGTTTTTTTATACCCGTCATAGCCCGAAAGGGTCTTGGGGAACACAAGCACATCCTCAAAAATCACGAGCAACAGGTCAAGCAGCGTAAGCACTGCCGCAGTCCGCTTCGGAAAATCCGTTCCGGCGCAAAGCGAAGCATAGGCTCCCGCAAAAGCAATGAGTCCCGGATGGCGGCACAGCGCATACGGTCCTTTGTCGTAGACGCTCTGCTTTCCGTTTTCGCAATATGCATCCTTTCCCGAAAAGCAGCCGAACAGAACGTACATCTGCATTCCGAGAAACGCCGCTGCGACCGCACACTTTGGAACGCTTCGCAGCTTTTTGATCTGCAACAGAGTTCCCGCAGCAACGGCGCCGATGCCCGCCGCATATTCTATTGCGCCGATGCTCTCCGGCAGCTTTGTGCGAAGCTTCGGAGAGATATCGCTCAGCTCCTTTGCCGCAAAGCATGCAAATCCTGCGGCGGGAAGAAGTTTCTCCGCCTTCATGTCAGCACGGCTCCCCGATGATAGCAAGCACCTTTTCGTACTCGTCCTTTGCCTTGGGGAACGCATTTTTTGCAGCCTCAAGCTCCCCCGCTCTGAGTGTCTCGGTGATCTCTGACATCACGGCAAACAGCGGATCCATTCCGAGCATTCCGCTGCTTCCTTTAAGCGAGTGCGCAGCCGCAAACGCTGCCTTGCAGTCTCCGTCTTCAAGTGCCTTCGAAAGAGCGGCAAAGCCGCCGTCGGACTTAAACATCAGCATAAGCTGCCCCAAAAGCTCGGCATCGCCTGCGGTACGCTCAAGCGCTGCGTCATAGTCGTTTCCGGCAGCCCTGAAACGCATCTCAAACCCGTTCATTGCCTTCAACTCCTCTGTACTCAAAAATCTCGGACGGTCTGCCGCCGGTTTTGCAGTCGAGCGTTATCTTGACCTCGTTGAGCTGGTTGAGGTGCTTTAAGTACCTGCGCACGGTGACGGTCGAAAGTCCCATACCTTGGCTGACCTCTGTAAGCGGCATCTTTTTACCCGCATTCGCCTGCATATACTCACGGATGTTTTCAAGCGTCGTCGCATTGATCTTGCTCGCCTTGTATCCGCTCTCGTCGTCGGCAGAGTCGGTGCTGTAATGGCGGTACGGGCAAAGCAGAGTGTCCACCTTCTCCTGCGTCCATACATGTGTATCACGGGTAAGCTTCATAACGGTATCAAACTTGCTGTATGCCTTTTCCAGCCGCAGCGACGTAAATGGCTTTAGGATGTAATCGCACACACCGCAGCACATTGCTTCCCTTATGACGGAATAGTCGTTGGCGGATGTTATCATTATGACCTGCACCTTTGTATTTGTCTTTCGCAGTTCCTTTAAAAATTCCAGACCCGTCATGTTCGGCATATAGTAGTCGAGGATTATCAGGTCGGCGCCATCGGGGTCGTCCGCAAGAAAATCCATTGCTTCCGCACCCCTTCTGAAGCTGCCGACAAGCTTCAGCTGCGGAAACCTCCCGAATTGCTTTTCAAGTATCGCACAGACCATAAGGTCGTCCTCGACGATTATTGCTTTATACATTGTGCAGTCACCTCAATCATAAATGAGCCGTTTTTGTTATTTTACCAACCATTAGTTAAGAATGTCAATAAGCTTGGGACAAAAAGTTTTAAAACATGCTGATTTATGCGCTTGCAAGTGCCGCTTATCCGTGGTACAATGTAAAAAAACTTCGGAGGTTTGCCATGTCACAGGAAGACATCAAACGTGAGATCAGTGATGAGGATCAGTACAACTACAGTGATGAGCTTTTTTATACCGGCCCCGGCGATCTTTTGGATACGGCGGAGGGCAGAGCTAAATTCTGCCGCATAAACGAGACCACCGTGTTCAGAAAAAAGGACCCCGGAACGTGGAACAACTACATTTGGGTCTTTAACAATCAGGGTGTCGGCATGACCATAAAAAAGCAGAGTCGTGTCGATCCGCAGCTCATGGAATGCATCGACTACGATGCAGACGGCAACGAGATCGGCAAGGCATACGAGCCGACCTGATCGTCGCATCCATAAAAACAGACGTAAAAAATGCTTGCTCCGTGCAGTCGGAGCAAGCATTTTTCATATTCGTATTTCAGTTTTCTTCGGGTTCGGCGGCGTTCTCGGTCTCCGGTTTCTCCACCGTCTCATCGGCGCTGCCGGCAAGGTTAATAAAGCTGGCACGGGAGCGGTTTATCGCCTTGAGTGCCTCGGCAACACTTTCCTCGGTACGGCGAAGTATCTCCTCGACATACTCGTTGGCAACACGGCGCAGCTCCTTGGATTTAATCTCCGCATTGGTGACAAGCTCCACGGAATGTCTCTTTGCCTCATCTACGATCGCCTGCTCCTCAAGCTTTGCTCTCGCACGATCCTCCGCATTCTTGCGGATGGATTCGGCCTCACGCTTGGCATTGCCGATAAATTCGTCTCTTGCGGACACAAGGCGCTTTGCCTCGGCTATTTCGACGGGGAGCGCCGTCTTGAGGTCGTTAATCACTGCAAGAGCCTTTTCACGTTCAACGATGCACTTATCGTTTCCGAGAGGAACGCCCCACGCCTCGGACACCATGGTGTACAGGGTCTCAACAAGCTCCATTACTTCCTTATGTTCGTTTTCCATTGCGATCCCTCCATATTTTAGCTTTATTCTTTACCTCGTCTATAATTTCGCAGGGGACAAAACCCGTAAGCTCGGCGCCGTAGCTCGCCATCTCACGAACCACTGACGAGCTGAGAAAGGTGTACTTCTCGCTTGCGGTCAGGAACATGGTTTCAAGATCGGGGTTTATTTTTTTGTTTATCAAATTCATCTGAAACTCGTATTCAAAATCGGACGCCGCTCTCATCCCCTTAACGATCACCGCATGATCGAACTTCTTGGCATACTCCGCAAGAAGTCCGTCAAATGTATCGACCTCGACGTTCGGCAGTCTCTCCACGACTCGCTTTGCCATGTCAACACGCTCGTCTATTGAAAACATCGGTTTCGTCTTGGTGGAGTTGACCATTATGCAGACGACGACCTTGTCGAAAATTTTGGATGCTCTGCGTATAATGTTCAGGTGCCCGAGTGTTATCGGGTCAAAGCTTCCGGGGCATATGGCAAGACTCATTTTTTGTTCTCCTTACCGATAGTCGTGAGCTTCACTCTGCCGTAGCGGTATTCCTTGATCTTATAATACGGAGCTTCCGGCTCCGGTAGCAGCTTTTCACGAGGGCTTTCGCAGACAATTATACCACCTTCGTTCAGGATGTCAACGGAATAAATGATTCGAAGCGCCTGACTCAGCAGCTCCTCTGCATAGGGCGGGTCAAGGAAAATAAGATCGTAGCGCTCCCCCCGCTTTAAAAAGCTCAGCGAGTCGTCCCGAACCACTCTGCCGGTAAGTCCGCAGGTTTTAAGGTTCGACTTAACGAGCGCTATCGCCTCTGCACTCATATCGACGAAGATGCAGTCCGATGCGCCTCGACTGAGGCACTCGATGCCGAGCTGACCCGTGCCCGCAAAGAGGTCGAGCACGCAGCGTCCCTCAATGTCAAACTGTATGATGTTGAACACCGACTCCTTCACCATGTCGGTCGTCGGTCTGATCGCATAATCCGAAGGCTCTCTGAGCTTGCGCCCCTTTGATTTTCCGCTGATCACTCTCATTTTAATTCCTCACTTCCGTGATAATGCTCGTACACGGCGTGTGCGCAGTTTTTCGGCACCGCCTCGCACAGCTCCTCAAGGCTTGCGTTCTTTATGGCTTTCAGTGTTTTGAAATGCCGTAACAGCTCGTTGCGGCGCTTGTCACCTACGCCGGGAATGGAATTAAGCTCCGACCCGAAAGCTCCGCTGCGCAGCGATCTCTGATATTCTATCGCATATCTGTGCGTCTCCTCCTGTATTCTTCCTACGAGAGAAAACACCGCCTGATTTGCGTTTATTCCGATCTCCCTTCCGTCGGAGGATATGAGCGCACGGGTTCTGTGCCTGTCGTCCTTCACCATTCCGAACACCGGGAGCGTGAGTCCAAGCTCACTCAGAGCATTCTCCGCTACGGCAGCATGACGGTCGCCGCCATCGATAAGCAGCAGCTGCGGAAGCTCGGTAAAGCCGCTTGTGCCGTCGCAGCAGCGTTTGAATCTTCTGTACACCGCCTGATGCATACTTGCATAGTCGTCTCTCTGCTCAAGGTCGGTTATCTTAAATTTCCGGTAGTCACGCTTGAGCGGCTTGCCGTCACGATGAACGGTCATTGCTGCGACTATGCCGGTGTCGCCGAGGTTTGAAACGTCGAACGCTTCGATCCTCATCGGGTAATCGTTTAGGCTCAGCGCTTTTTGCAGCCACTTCAGAGCGCTCGTTCGTCTCTGCTGTGCGCTGGTCGCTCTGATCGTCTCCTCCTTTGCGTTTACGAGTGCCTTTGAGACAAGCGCCATTCTTTCGCCACGCTTAGGCACTTCGACATACACTCTTTCGCCTGCGTTGTCGGTGAATAGCCGCTCCAGCTCCTCCCTGTCCTCCGGCTCCATCGGAAGCAGGATGTGCTTGGGAAATGCGTTTCTCTGCATATAGTATTGCCGCAAAAGCTGAGAGATCGCCTCCTCGTCGCTTTCAAGCGGCTCGTCTATCAGCATCGTATCCTTCTCACGCAAAGCGCCGTTATAAAAATGCAGCACCATAAAGCAGGTCTTTGCACCTCTGAAAAAGCCCACGGCATCCGTTTCCGAGAACGCCGGAGCAATGACATTTTGCTTATTTGAGAGGCTCTCGACGGCTCTCATACGGTCACGAAGCTCGGCCGCAAGCTCAAATCGAAGCTCCTCGGACGCCTGCTCCATTTCGGCTTTAAGCTTTTGCGCAAGCTCCTTGCGCTTGCCCTCAAGAATGAGGCATGCCTCGCTTATAAGCGCCGCATACTCCTCCCGCCTTTCGGGAGGTCTGCACCAGCCGGAGCAGCTCCCCATGTGATAGTTGAGGCAGGGACGGCACTTCCCGATATCCCTCGGAAAGCTCCTTGAGCAGCTCGGCAGCTTGAGCGTTTTACACACCACGTCGATTATTTCCCCGGAAACAGACCTGCCTCCGAAGGGGCCGAAATACTTTGCGCCGTCGTCCTTCCTGACGTTTACAAGCTCAAATTTGGGGTAAGGCTCATCCGTGCACAGGCGTATGAACGGATAACCCTTGTCGTCCTTGAGCAGGATGTTGTAATGCGGCTTGTACTGCTTAATGAGTGAATTTTCAAGCACAAGCGACTCAAACTCCGACTCGACGACGATGACGCTGAAGTCGTTTACCTTCTCAACCATTGCCTCGACCTTCGGAAGATGAATGCCTCTGAAATAGCTCGTCACCCTGTTTTTGAGCTTCTTTGCCTTGCCGACGTATATGACATTGTCCTCGGCATCCTTCATAATATAGACACCGGGGAGCATTGGCAGCTTATTCGCTTTTTGAAGCAGTCGCTCGTGCATTGCAGTACCTCATATTAGAATAAGGGCGTGTCGCAGATATGACACGCCCTTAGCTCGTTTAAGAAAATTACTCGGAAAAGTCGGATGCGATAAGATCGGAGAGAGTGCTTATGGCCTCGTTCTCATCGTTGCCGTCTGCGATAAGGTTGACGGCAGTTCCTTTGACGATGCCGAGGGAAAGAACACCAAGCAGGCTCTTGGCGTTTACACGCCTGTCTTCTTTCTCGATCCAAATGCTGCTCTTAAATTCGTTAGCCTTCTGTATAAAGAAAGTTGCAGGTCTGGCGTGAAGACCGACCTGATTGTTTATGACTACCTCTTTAGTAACCATGCTCGACACTCCTTAACCCCTTTAAAGATTATATCTACTTTAGCAAATTATTTAAAAACCGTCAACAGATTTTGTCTATTTTGTAGATTTACACATTATTCAGAATAATATTCAACGGCTTTTACTTCAATTCGACTATTGTAACGCCGCTTTCGCCTTCACCGTATCGACCGAGACGGTAGCTTTTGACAAGCTTATTGCGCTTGAGCATCTGCTGTATCGCAGCTCTGAGCGCACCCGTTCCCTTGCCGTGGATAATCCTTACGGTTTTAAGCTTTCCCATAACCGCATTGTCAATATACATTTCGGCCGCATTAACCGCCTCAAGCGACTCCATGCCCCGCAAATCGATCTCGGATGCCACCGCATGGCTGCGCAGCGCACTGCCGCCGCTGCTCACGCTCACACGCTTCTTTGCGGTCTGACCCTCCAGCGCACGAACCTCGCTCTGCTTTGCCTTCACGTTCATTATGCCCGCCTTAAGGTCAAGACTGCCGTCGGGATTGACGGAAAGCACCTCCGCCTTAATGCCCATCGAAAGTATCTCAACGGTGTCGCCCGCCCGTGCTTCCCTCGTCGGAGCCTTGTCGCTTTCCTCCTTGCGCACGGGTACGCTGCGAAGCTTGGATTCCGACTCGTTGAGTCTGCGGCGCAGCTCGCTTCTCGCTTCGTTTACCGCCTGTGCCTCCTGCTCGTCGTTTATGCGGCGACGCATGGCGTCAAGCTCCGCAAAGGTCTCCTCAGCCGTGCGCCGTGCGTCGGCAATGATAAGCTCCGCCTCACGCCGTGACTTTTCGTCCGCCTTCTCAAGGCGCACCGCAAGCTCCGCACGCAGGAAGGAAGCCTTTTTCGCATTCTCCTCCGCCTCACGAAGCTTTTTTGCCGCCTCGTCTCTGTCACGCTCAAGCATGAGCCTCGTCTGCTCAAGCTTTTCGAGCATCGCCTCAAAGTTCACGTTCTCGCTGCCCACCCTGCGCCGTGCGTCCTCAATGATCTCGGAGTCCAGTCCGAGCCTTTTGGATATTGCAAAAGCGTTTGATTTTCCGGGTATGCCGACCAAAAGCCTGTATGTCGGGCGCAGGGTTTCAACGTCAAACTCACAGGACGCATTCTGGATTCCGCTCTCGGTGCTTGCGTACACTTTCAGCTCCGCATAATGGGTCGTTGCGGCGACGTTTGCTCCGATCTTGCGTGCGTATTCGATGATTGCGATCGCAAGCGCAGCGCCCTCTGCGGGGTCGGTGCCGGCACCAAGCTCGTCGAAAAGCAGGAGCGAATCCTCGTTGCATTCCTTTATGATATTCACTATGTTCGTCATATGTGCGGAAAAGGTTGAGAGATTCTGCTCGATGCTCTGCTCGTCGCCTATATCCGCAAGCACACTGCTGTAGACCGGCACACCGCTTCCGTTGTCTGCGGGAATGTGCAGTCCGCATTGCGCCATAAGGCTCAAAAGTCCGATGGTCTTGAGACTTACCGTCTTGCCGCCGGTGTTCGGCCCCGTTATGACGAGTGTGTCAAAGTCCACGCCAAGCTCAAGGCTTATCGGAACGGCCTTTGCTATGTCAAGCAGCGGGTGCCTTGCACGCCTTAAAACCAAGCCCTTTTCCCTCAGCTCCGGTGCCTGGCAGTCAAGCTTATACGAGAGCTTTGCCTTTGCGAATATTAGGTCGAGCTGAGTAAGCAGATTGCAGTTGCTCGAAATGTCGTCAGCATATTCGGCACAGTCGGCGGACAGCTCCGCAAGGATGCGCTCTATCTCGGCCTTCTCCTTTGCGGCAAGCTCCCGAAGCTCGTTATTTGCCTTCACGACCGCCATAGGCTCGATAAACAAAGTTGCGCCCGACGCCGATATGTCATGCACAAGCCCCTGCACCGCACCCTTGCACTCCGCCTTGACGGGTACGACGAAGCGGTCGGAGCGCATTGTGATTATCGGCTCCTGAAGCACCTTTGCATACGAGGGCGAGGAAATTATCTTTTGCAGCGTGTCCCTGACCCTTGCTCCCGTTGCACGGATTTTTCTGCGTATGTTGGAAAGCTCCGAGGATGCGCCGTCGGCGATTTCGTCCTCACCGATTATCGACGACGAAATTTTCTCCTCAAGGAACTTGTTTGCACGAAGTGCGGTAAAGAGGAAGTCTATGCACGTCTTTTCGTGTCTGTCGCCCGAAACGTAAGCCCGAACAAGTCTCGAACACTGCAGGACCCTTGCAATGTCGAGCAGTTCCCTCGTGTTCAGCGTTCCGCCGAGGTCGGCTCTGCTCAGCGATGGGCGCACGTCCTTTATTCCCGAAAAGGACGGACTTCCGTTTACGACCATCATGCTCTTTGCTGCAGTCGTTTCGTCGAGTCGCCGTCTGACCTCCGCCTTCTCTGACGAAGGCTTGAGCTGTATTGCCGCTTCCTTTGCGCCGTCGGACACCGCTTCATCCGCAAGCATCCGCAGCACGGCGGGCAATTCCAGCGTATTCAATGATTTATCGTAAAACTCCATATCATTTCACTTTCTTCCAGTAGTCGAGCGTCGAAAACCTCCGCTCCGTCTGAGCCGTCAGGTACCCCTCCGTCGCCCGATACAACTCCTTCTGTGCGGTTTCCGGCAGCGCAAAAGCAAGCAGGCGCTTAGGCTCTGCAGTGAGAATGTACCGCATTGCGTCCAAGGCGGCGTCACCGATGGCAAAAAAGCTCCCGCTCAGCTTTTTTCTGCATTCGGGGCAGCACATATGCCCCTCCGACGGCAGAAAATACATCTCCGACGTTTCATGCCTGCCGCACACCGAGCAGGCGAAAAGATCCGGCTCATAGCCCGCAAGACACATGAGGCGCAGCTCAAACGCAGCTTTTATATGCTCCTCCGGGTACATTTCATTTGAGAGCGCAAAAAGGCAGTTGAGCGCAAGCTGTAATATCTGCGGCTCAGGCGTTTCCTCGCCCGTGAGCGCCTCCGTGCATTCGGCAATGTAGCTTGCAAGAGCAAGCGCCGAAAGTGAGCTGCGAAGCCCCTTGAACTCCTCAAGGGTGCTGCCCTCGTTAACGGACCACTTTCCTCGGTTTTCAAACATTGTAAGCTCCGAAAACACAAGCGACTGCGTTGCAGCCGAAAGCTTGCTGCCCTTTCGCAGCGCACCTCTTGCCTTTGCGCTTAGCTTACCCATATCATCCGTCAGCACGGTGATTATCCTGTCGGCTTCCTTATATTTAACTTCTCTGAGGATAAGTCCTCTTGTCGTTTTAAACATACGTCCTCCGGCGTCATGGCGTCGGCTCCGAATCTATGTACCCCGCTCAGTCGGAGACCTGAGGCTTTTCCTCAGTTCCCTTGCCTCCGTTTGCGGATTTGCGCTCCGATGCCCTGAGCATGAGCCAACACATCGGGTCGCCCGTATCACGGAACATTTCCCAATAATTGATTTGCACCATAACAGCACCTCACTGAGCTTAGTATTTCACGGTGCGGGTGCGCAATATGTTGGAATCTTATTCCGTAAAGCCGAAGTTCCTGAGCTGAGCCTGCGAATCTCTCCAGTTTTCCTTGACTTTCACCCATGTCTGGAGAAACACCTTGGTACCCATAAAGGCCTCGATGTCGGCTCTCGCAAGCTCGCCTATCTTCTTGAGCATTGCGCCCTTTTTGCCGATAATTATGCCCTTATGACTTGCTTTTTCGCAATATATCGTAACATCCATGTCGATTATGCCGTCATCACGCTCGGAAAACCTCGTAACCTCGACGGCGGTTCCGTGCGGTATCTCCTTGTCAAGGCAAAGCAGCAGCTTTTCTCTGACAAGCTCCGCACAGATTTGCTTCTCCGGCTGATCGGAAATCATGTCGTCCGGGAAAAGCGGAGGCCCGTCCACGGCGTACTTTGAAAGCTCCGCCAACAGCTCTGCCACTCCCTCGCCCGACTTTGCGGAGATGGGGATTATCGCATCGAACTCATACGCTGCGGAGTAGACCGCCATGACCTCAAGCAGCTCCGCTCTCTGAACGGTGTCTATCTTATTTATGACGAGCAGCGCCGGAACGCCGGTCTCCCTGAATCTCGCTATAAGCTCCTGCTCCTGCTTGCCGATGTTGGGAAGCGGCTCAACAAGGAGCATGACCGCATCGACGTCCGCCACGGACTCACGCACCACATTCACCATGTAGTCGCCGAGTCTCGTCCTCGGCTTGTGGAAGCCCGGAGTGTCCATGAAAACAAACTGCGTGTCGCCCTTCGTTACGACTGCGCAAATGCGGTTTCTCGTTGTTTGGGGCTTGTTTGACACTATCGCTATTTTTTCGCCGACAAGCGTGTTCGTAAGCGTGGATTTACCGACGTTGGGTCTGCCGCAAACGGTTATCATAGCTGCCTTGTTTGTCATACCTCATCCTCCATTATCTCTTTCTCACGGCTTCTCATTTGCGCCTTCATTTCTCCCTCGTCCATGTGGTCGTAGCCCAAAAGGTGCAGCACCGAGTGGACGGTGAGATAGCTTATTTCACGGTCAAAGCCGTGACCGAACTCCTCCCCTTGCGCCTGACAGCGTTCAAGGGATATCGCCATGTCACCGAGTATATAAGCGCCGCTCTCCGGGTCGTAGGTCAGAGCGTCGGCATTGAAATGCCCCGGCTGCATCTCCCCTCCGGGGAACGAAAGAACGTCGGTTGCCCTGTCGATGCCCCGAAATTCGGCATTTATGCTGCGTATGCCCTCGTCATCGGTGAGCATGACGCTGATTATACAGGGCTTGTCCACCCTT
This sequence comes from Oscillospiraceae bacterium, assembly GCA_963625655.1. Taxonomy (GTDB): domain Bacteria; phylum Bacillota; class Clostridia; order Oscillospirales; family Oscillospiraceae; genus F23-B02. The sequence continues at coordinate 69,194 of CAVFTS010000001.1, read as the reverse complement.
TCGGCATCAAGCGCCTTTTGCGCAGCCTTCCTTATGACCGACGCTGCGGTACGGTGTCCGAGTCCAGTCTTTTCTCTTGTAAAGTATATCTCATGCTTCATTTTGCAGGCTTTCCTTTATATCTCTTTTTCGTATTCTGCACCGGGTGCTTGTTGTCGTACTCCTCATACGCCTCGATTATTTTCTGCACAAGTCTGTGACGCACGACGTCCGCTCCCGTGAGCTTGCATATCGCAATATCCTCTATGCCGTCAAGCACCTTCATTGCGGTTTTGAGTCCGCTCACCTTGTCCGCCGGGAGGTCTATCTGCGTAATATCACCGGTTATGACCGCCTTGGAGCCGAAGCCTATTCGTGTCAGGAACATTTTCATCTGCTCGCCCGACGTGTTCTGCGCCTCGTCTAAGATGATGAAGCTGTCGTCAAGCGTCCGTCCTCGCATATAGGCAAGCGGTGCGACCTCGATATTGCCCCGCTCAAGGTACTTCTGATAGGTCTCCGCTCCGAGCATATCGAAAAGCGCATCGTAGAGCGGGCGCAGGTAGGGATCGACCTTGCTCTGAAGGTCGCCCGGCAGAAAGCCGAGACGTTCGCCGGCCTCGACCGCCGGACGAGTCAGAATGATTCTGTTTACCTCCTCCGCACGGAAGGCGGCAACCGCCGCCGCAACCGCAAGATAGGTCTTGCCGGTGCCGGCAGGTCCGACGCCGAGGGTGATGGTGTTGTTCGCTATGGCCTCGCAGTAGCTTTTCTGCCCCAAGGTCTTCGCCTTGACGGGCTTGCCCTTTGCCGTTATGCAGACAACGTCGCCTGCAAGCTCGTCGATTTTCGACTCCTTACCCTCGGCAACGAGCTTCAGTATATAGCGCACATTCTGTGCATCGATGTTTTCGCCTCTTGCTGCCAAGGTCAAAAGTCCGTTTATCGCCTTTTCCGCAAGCATGGCGCTTTCTTCCTCACCGCAGACGTGGATCTTGTTGTCACGGTCAAGCACCTTGACTCCAAGCTCGCTCTCAATTATCCGCAGGTTCTGGTCAAAGGAGCCGAACACGCTTATGACGTGTTCCATTCTTTCGACCTCTATCGTCCGTTCTATCATGTTAGATCTCTCCGCTTATAGCAATGTTTTCGAGACATTCCGCACGCAGGGTAAGGTACAGCAGCTCATCGCTTTCCGAGACGGAGCAGGTATAGCTCACTATCTCCCCGTCGCCGATCTGCGCCTGCAGCTCCTCTATTAGGCGCTGCTTCATGCGTTCGGCCGCCTCGTCGCTGTCGATACGCCGATACTCGGTTTCCCTGCGCACCGTGCTTCCCTCTATTATACCCAAAGGCAACACGAACGCCGAATCTATCGACAGATTCTTAATCTTATTTATTTTATCACAGCTTGCGTCAAGATTTCTACTGTCTGAGTAAAAATTTATCCTGTTTTTGCCGAGCATGAGCGATATTTCCCGATGTGAACCGTCCACTCCGGTCTTTTTGTACTCGTAAAGCGGTGTTACCGCCGTCAGCTCATACCATGTTCTCGCCTCCGCCTGCGCCATCGCCTTCACATATCTCGGCTCCGCCGTCTCGCTGAGCATCTCTCCGCTGACCAAAAGCTCTCCCTGCGTGACCGTGTCTCCCGGTGCGGCCGCAGGGCTGCCCTCAAGCACGCAAAGCTTTGTGATGACCCCCGACTTTGCGGCATATATGCTCTGCGGCTCACCCTCCGATACAAGCTCCGGCTTCTCGACGCGCTCATGCACGCAAAGCTCTGCGCGGGAATTTGAAATGTTTATCCCGACCCACGACAGCTCCTCGTTTTCGAGCAGGAGCTTACTCTTTATCATATCGGTGTCAAGTCCCACCCAAAAGCTGCCGTAGGAAAGCCCCGCTTCTTCGAGCTTGCGGAGGAGCGCTGCGTCCGAGAGCTTTTCGTTTCCCGTGACGCTGATGCTCCACACAAACAGCGACGAGACAGCCAAAGCGACGGTGCAGACGCACAGCCCCGTGAGCAGGGCGATGCGCCGCTTTGCGCTGCGCAAAAGGCGGCGTCCCCCACTGCTCGTGAGCATTCTCACCTCGCACCCCGCTCTGCCGTTTTGCTCCTGTACCTTCGGATAATCCGACGCATAAACCGTTGTAACGATGCGGAAATCGGTGTTCGGGCTTGTGTTCCAAAACGCTATGCCCTTCTGCGCCATGACGTTCAGCACACGCTCCGGCTCGGCTCCTCGTATTTCGACGGTCACGGTACCTCTTGCAATATCGAAAAGTTTCATTTTTCCTCCTACTCAAGCTCTACCGACAGTATTCTTCCGCTTATCATCATATCCTTTTTGTCCATTGCTCCCAGCCGCAGTCCGTCGCCTCGGATGCGGATTTTCATGTCACTACAGCACAGCTCTATCACGGTGTCGCCGTAGCTTAAGATGCCGCAATGGTTTTCCACAAGCACCCGTCTGCGTCCGCAAATGCTCAGCTTCGGCGCTCCGAGTGCATCTGCAGGTATCTCAAGTCTGTCCGCAAGCAGCTCGGCTTTTTTGCCTTTCCCCTGCATCCGCCCACCTCCCGTCGTATAAATCTATGATGCACGGCATAGTTTGATACATGGACAAGGATGTGATCTGATGAAAAAACTTCCCTCGCTGCTTGCTGCGGTGCTTATCTTTGCGGCGCTAGTGATATATCCCTCGCAGGCGCTCAGCGCCGCCTCAAACGGCATTTCGCTTTGCGCAAGGCTCATTATACCGACGCTTTTCCCCTTCTTCGTAGCCACCGTACTGCTGTCCGAGCTGGGCTTTGCGGCATACCTCGGAAGGCTGCTTTCGCCCGTAGCGTCAAGGCTTTTCGGGGTTTCGGGCGTCGGTGCGAGCGCATTCATCGTCGGAGTTTGCGGAGGCTACCCTTTGGGCGCTGCGTACATAGCCGACATGAGGCGAAGCGGAAAGCTTGACTGCGGTGAAGCATCGGCGCTTCTGCCTTTCTGCAACAATTCGGGTCCGGCATTCATAATCGGCGGCGTCGGTGTCGGCGTGTTCTCGTCCTCCGCCACGGGGCTTCTGCTCTACGCAGTACATATCTTCTCCGCAGTCATCGGCGGGATCCTGCTCTCCGACAGAGCCTCTGCATCGTCTGAGTCGCACATATCGTTCGGCAGCGCCGATCTCGGCGTTGCGCTAACCTCGTCCGTCAAGAAGTCCGTTACCTCTGTCCTGTACGTCTGCGGCTTCGTCGTCTCGTTCTCCGTTTTCATTGATCTGCTCTGCGCTTTCGGCCCCTTTGACGTGCTCTCCGCCGGAGTTTCGTCGCTCCTCGGCGTCGATATGCAATGGGGCAGAGCCTTTTTTACGGGAATTTTCGAGATCGGGACAGCAGTCGGTGCGATGCAGGGACTTGCGCTTTCCCCCGAAAATCTCGCTCTTGCCGCATTCATCCTCGGCTGGGGCGGCATTTCGGTGCATTTTCAGACCTTTGCAATGCTTGACGGCACCGATATAAAAACCGCCCGATATGTGATCGGACGGTTTCTCATTGCAGCCATCGCCGCAATAACGGCATTCGCTGCGGGTATTATTTTATATTGAAATTCAAAACAGCAGTATTCCGACGACGGCCGATGCGGCGATGAACACCACGGGATGGAGCTTCTTTGTCGGCTTCACCCAGCGGGTCAGCACAACGAGCACCGCCGCCAAAATAAGCGCCTTAACGTCGAAGAAGCCCGCTATGCTGTCGGCATCGACGTTAAACAGGGCGATCTCTGCCACAAGCACGCCCGCTACGGCGATAAGTCCTGCGGAAGCGGGACGTATGCCGTAAAACGCAGCCTCGACGTACCTATTCTTGCGGAAGCGCTCAAGCACCGCAATGATAAGCAGCACGATGATTATTCCCGGCGTAATGACTCCGAGCGTCGCAACCATCGAACCGGGTATTCCGGCGGTCGTAAAGCCCGTGTACGTCGCCATATTTATTCCGATGGGTCCCGGCGTTGATTCGGAAACGGCAAGCATATCGGCTATCTGATCGTAAGTGAACCAGCCCGTTCTGTCCGACATATCGTACAGAAACGGCAACGTTGCCATGCCGCCGCCTACCGAAAACAGACCGATCTTGAAAAATTCCCACCAAAGTTTCAAAAGGATCACTTCTTCGCCCCCAGACACTTGATAAGAATTCCCGCAAGCGCCGCCGCTACGACAAACAGCACCGGCGTCACGTCGGTAAACAGAGACAGCCCCGCCACGAGTGCAAATATGAGGAAGCACTTCCAGTCACGCACGGAGCTTTTCCAAAGCTTGATAACGGCGTTGAGGATAAGCACGCAGACGCAGACTCTTATCCCCGCAAACGCCTTTTTGACAGCCTCGACCTCGGCGAAATTCGTGAGCAGCGCTGCGATCGCAACAATGATTATAAGCGCCGGACACACGGTGCCCAGCGCAGCAACTATGCCGCCGATCGTGCCTTTGCGCTTCTGGCCTATGAATATCAGCGTATTTACCATTATCACGCCGGGGAGGCACTGACCTATCGCATAGTAGTCCAGTACCTCCGCCTCGGTGACCCATTTGCGGTTTTCAACGACCTCACGCTGGAGTATCGGGAGCATGGCATAGCCGCCCCCGAAGGTCATGATCCCGACCCGGAACGCAACCGCAAAGATTTCAAGCAGTTCTCTCATTTCTTAAGATTTTCTGCAAATTCGGTATATTTTTCGATTTTTTCCGCACATTCCGCTGCGGTTTCGCCGCTTGAAAGAATGTACACCTTGATCTTCGGCTCGGTGCCGGAGGGACGGACTATGAAGTTGCAGCCGTCGTCCAGTTCAAAGTAAAGAACGTTGGAGCCTTTTATATGCGTCTCGCCGACGATACCGAGTGCCGGGACGGTTATGCTGCCGTCGGAATAATCACGGATCCTCAGCACCTCGGTGCCGGAGATCTCCGTGGGCGGCTCTTTTCTGAGCTTTGCCATTATCGACTTCATCTTGTCAAGACCGTCAAGTCCGGGCATGACGAGATTGAGCGTCTTTTCGGCAAACCGGCCGTACTTCTCGTACAGGCTTTCCATTGCCTGCTTGAGGTTCATGCCCTTGTCGAAATAGTACGCCGCCATTTCCGCAACCATCATCGAAGCGGTCACGGCATCCTTATCACGCACATAGTCGCCCATCATGTAGCCGTAGCTCTCCTCGTAGGCAAAAATGTACTCGTAGCTTCCCGCCTTTTCCCATTCCGCAACACGCTCCGCCATGAATTTGAAGCCGGTAAAGGTGTCCTCAAGATGCACGCCGTTTTGCTCCGCAACAACCTTTGCCATCTCAGTCGTCACTATGCTCTTTACGGCGCCGGGATTTTCGGGCATGGTACCCGTTCTGCGCTTTGCGTTTATGATGTAGTCGAGCAGCAGCACACCGAGCTGATTGCCGGTTATGCCGGTATAGCCCTCATCGTCACGCACCATGACGCCGATACGGTCGGAATCGGGATCCGTGCCGATGATGAGGTCGCTGCCGACCTTCTTTGCAAGGTCTATCGCAAGATAGAAGCCTTCGGGATTTTCGGGATTGGGACTTTCTACCGTGGGGAAGGCTCCGTCTATGACCATCTGCTCCGGGACGGGGAAAAGCTGAGTTACCCCAAGGCGGCGCAGCGTTTCGGGAACGAGCTTGTATCCCGCTCCGTGAAACGGAGTGTAAACGATCTTGAAGCGGTCGGCGACCTTCTTCACGACTTCCCTGTCGATCGCCTGCTTGAGTACCCGCTCAAGGTACGCCGCATCGGTGTCCTCACCTATCATTTCGATTATTCCGCTTGCAAGCGCTTCGTCGAAATCGCAGCTCTTAAAGCCGTCGAATATGTCGATTGCTTCCATCTGCGCTGCAATCGCTGCGGCGTGCTGCGGCGGAAGCTGTGCGCCGTCGGACCAGTAGACCTTATAGCCGTTGTATTCCTTGGGATTGTGGCTTGCCGTGATATTCAGTCCGGCGGTGGTACCGTAGTATCTCACGGCAAAGCTAAGCTCCGGTGTGGGGCGCAGAGCGTCAAACAGTCTGACGTGTATACCGTTTGCTGCCATAACGCAGGCAGCTTCCTTTGCGAACAGGTCGCTGTTATGGCGGCAGTCAAAGCATATCGCAATGCCCTTAGCCATTGCTTCGGCTCCGGCGGAAGCAATAACGTTTGCAAACGCCTGCGTCGCATGACGGATAACGTGGACGTTCATGTGATGCAGACCGACCTTCATCGTGCCTCGCAGTCCGGCGGTGCCGAACTCAAGCGGTGCAAAAAAGCGGCTCTCAATCTCCTTTTCGTCCTCTGCGATTGAATTAAGCTCCTCCCACTCTCTCTCGCTGAGTGCCGGACTGTCGAGCCATCTCTGATATTCTTCCTTATAGTTCCTCATATTCTGCTCCCCCTATGCTTAAATTGGCAGCGTCCTCATACATAGATTTAGGCACATATATATCCGTTCCGGGTCCGCTGATACCGAGTATCAACCGTCCGAAATCTCCGTCGTTGGGGTATTGTCTCAGTGCAGGGATCCCGTATGCGCCAAGCAGGTTCACAAGCATCTCATCGCTCATGTCAAGGCTCATACAATGCGTAAGAAAAACAGGCTCCTCCGGCTTACCGTCGGCGTCCTTAGGCCAGCGCTCATACAGCTCGCCCGTCATTTTTCTGCCCCATTCAAGCTTTACGCCGCTATCCTCCATAGAATCCTCCGTTCATTTGTGGTATCTCGATCCTTCGTTGATCTTAAAGCTGCGGTATATCTGCTCTGCAAGCATGACCCGAGCAAGGTGGTGCGGAAAGGTCATCTCACTCATACCGAGACGCATATCCGCCCGTGCCTTAATGCCGTCGCTCATGCCGAAGGAGCCGCCCACGATAAAGCACAGCGCCGCTCTTCCCGACACCGCAAGAGCCGCAATCTTCTCCGCAAGTGCCTCGCTAGTGAGTTGCTTTGCGCCGACGCACATAGCTATGACGTATGAATCCTTCGGTATGTTTCGTTCTATCTCGGCCGCTTCCTTGGAAAGTGCCGAGCTTATTTCCTTCTGCGACGGATCGTCGCCGAGTCTCTGTTCGGGTATCTCAACGCAGTCGAATTTGCAGTATGCGCCGAGCCTTCTGGAATACTCCGCAAAGGCGTCTGCGTAAAATTTTTCCTTGAGCTTGCCGACGCATATCAGCCGTACTTTTAACATTGTACCCCATCTCCTATCAAAACTTCAAGTAGTTTATTGGCGGGTGCTGTATAAATTTTAACATTCCTGCCCGAAAGGGCTTCCGCAACGGCTCTTTCCGCCGCTTCGGGGGTGTTGTTCTGTTGACTCAGGTGTCCGAGGATTATTTGCTTTGTTCCGCCGTCGGCAAGCAGGCAGGCAAGCTTTGCACAATCGTCGTTCGAAAGATGTCCGTGCTTTGACAGCACACGTTGCTTTAAAAACGGAGGATACGGTCCGTTTTTGAGCATGACCTTATCGTGATTTGCCTCGATCACCACGGTGTCTGCGCCTTGAAGCCCCTCCAAAAGCTCGTCGCTTATGTGTCCCGTGTCGGTGGCAAAGGCAAAGACCTCGCTGCCTTCTATCCTGTAGCCGAAGCTTGCCGAGGCGTCGTGCGGTGTCGGAAATGCCGTTATCCTCACATCTCCCACGCAAAGCCCGCCGTCGTGCGGTATGCAGTCTATTGATTCGTTAAGCTCCGGCTTCACTCTTTTGAGTACCTCGCCAAGCTCAGGCGGTGCGAATATCCTCATCCCCGTGCGCTTTACAAGCACGGGAAGCCCGGAAATATGATCGGAGTGCTCATGTGTAATGAGCACTCCGCATATATCCTGCGGAGCAAGCCCCAACACGTCGAGACCTTGAACGATCCTGCGTGCGGAGATCCCCGCATCTATAAGCACATTCACTCCGCCGTCGCTGACTAAGCAGCAGTTCCCCGTTGATCCGCTGGCGAAAGTTACAATACGCATATCATTATCCTATTGAAATTACCTTTTCGTTTATTTGAGGCTCGTCGGGAAAATCGACTATCGAAATGTCCGCTCCGAGCTTGCGAAGCTTGCCGACTAAGTTCTCGTAGCCTCGCTCAATGTAATGTATATCCTCTATCTCCGTGGTTCCCGATGCGCAGAGTCCGGCAATGACCATCGCCGCTCCCGCACGGAGGTCGCACGCCATGACGGGTGCGCCCGTAAGCTTTGCTCCGCCCTCGATTATGGCTATTCTGCCGTCCACCTGAATGTCGGCGCCCATTTTCTTGAGCTCGTTTACATATTTAAAACGGTTGTCGTATATGCCCTCGGTTATGACGGAGGTACCCTGCGCCATGCACAGAAGCGTTCCGATTTGCGGCTGCATATCAGTCGGGAAGCCGGGGTACGGCAGCGTCTTGACGTTTGCCTTGCGAAGCTGTCCGTTGCCCTTTACAAGAATGGAATCCTCATACTCCTGAACAATGGTTCCCGTTTCCCTGAGTTTCGCACTGATACATTCCATATGCTTGGGGATAATATTCTTTATAAGTACCTCGCCTGCGGTAGCGGCTGCGGCTACCATGTAGGTTCCCGCCTCGATCTGATCGGGGATGATGGAGTAGCTTCCGCCTCTGAGCTTATCGACACCGTTTATCTTCACCGTATCCGTGCCGGCGCCTCTTATGTCTGCGCCCATGGAATTGAGGAAGTTTGCGAGGTCGACTATGTGCGGCTCTCTTGCGGCGTTTTCGATTATGGTGCGTCCGGATGCGGTCGTTGCGGCAAGGATGATGTTCATCGTTGCGCCGACGGACACCTTGTCGAGATATATCTTAGCTCCGTGCAGTCCGCCTTCGGGTGCGTCGGCAAACACGAAACCGCTTTTCACCTCGACATCCGCACCGAGAGCCATCATGCCTTTTATGTGCTGGTCTATCGGACGAACACCGAAGTTGCAGCCGCCGGGCATCGTGGTCTTTGCGTGACCGAAGCGGCTGAGCATAGCGCCGATGAGATAATACGAAGCCCTGATCTTGCGCATCAGGTCAAAGGGTGCGTCGCAGAATTTTACATTGCGGCTGTCTATCTCTATCGTGGAACGGTTTATGAGGCGAACCTTTGCTCCGAGCTGAGAGAGTATCTTGAGGAGCATATCGGTATCACTGATCTCCGGTATATTTTCAATGCGGCAAATACCGTCCACCATCAGAGCGGCGGGGATTATTGCAACTGCGGCATTTTTGGCTCCGCTTATTTCGACTTCGCCCTGAAGCGGCTTTCCGCCGTTAATAACGTACTTTTCCATATGTTACACCTTTCGTAGGCATCCTTTCGGACACCGGCTTTGTATTATAGCATAGGGGTTCGGTAATAGCAAGGTAAAATTGTAAATAATTCGTAACTTTTATACAAGATTTAGTATCTGTCTTGCTTTAAGGACGGCAATTATAGTTTTTCCGTCGTCTATCTCGCCATTCATGGCAAGCTCTGCAAGCTCGTCGATGTGGTGCTTCTCGACGCTTAAAAACTCTCCCTCGTCAGGATGGCTGCTTCCGGCGTGAAGCCCCGTCGCAAGGTAGATGTGCAAAACCTCGGTCGTTATGCCCGGTGAGGTGCAGCATCTGCCGAGGTATCGGAGATTATCGGCGGTAAAGCCGGTCTCCTCGCTCAGCTCTCTGATCGCACACTCGGCCGGATCCTCTCCAGGTTCAAGCTTTCCCGCAGGCGCTTCAAGCATCAGCTTCTGAAGCGGGTAGCGGAACTGACGGACGCAGTAGCAGTAGCCCTCGTCGTCCACGGGCAGAACCGTAACACCGCCGGGGTGACGAACCACTTCCCTGCGCACGACACTGCCGTCGCAAAGCTGTGCCCTGTCCATAACGACATCAACTATGACGCCCTTATATTTAAGCTCTCCGTCGAGCCGTTTCTCGGTAAGATCCATCTCAAGCCTCAAGATAACGAAATTGCTTTACATAAAAACTTTACATAATGCCTGTTTAGTATATCACCTCATTTACGATTTTTCCATAATTTTTGTATAGAAAATTAAAAAAATTTTTGATAAAATTTGATTTGTAATTTAAACCCCGCAGTTTCTTAACCATTTTGAAACCAACGTGATTTTTATTTGTAACATTTGCAGATAAAGGAAGGTAACCGATTTTGACTGATACGGTTTCGGATAATGCCGTTGCGCTTATCCTTGAAAGTTTGCCGCCCGATGCCGACATCCTCAAGGGCAGGATACGAGAGGCTCTTTTGAGCGAGGGGCTGCACTCGTGGAACGGTATCGACGCAGACATTTTTACATACAACGGGCGCACGCTCGTGCTGGCAAGACCCGCTCCTCCCCTTCTAAACCGGCCGACTCTCTCGCGCGCAAGACTCAAGAGAGCAAAATAATGCTCTCAGCGTATCAAAAAAGTCATGTGACTTTTTTGATACGCTGAAGGGAGCGCACGGCACTCCGCACACTCCCTTCTGTCTGTTCTTTGCTTTTTGCTCTATCCCGACTAATGAAATAGAGCCTTTTATTATGCCTTTATTATGAAAAGCCCCCCGTGCCAAGCGGCACGGAGGGCTCCGTTTTTTATCGGATAAAGCTCATATGAGCCTATTGTCAGCCGGCGTCAATAAGCCTGTAAAATCTGACCATTACCGTTGCAGCCATTGCTCGGCTTGCGGGGGCATTGGGAGCGAAGGTCGTGACGGATGTTCCGTTCATCAGACCTGCGCTTACAATCGCATTGACCGCTTCCACGAAGTCCGGCGATATCTCGTCGGCATCGTCGAATGTGCAGGGTCTTACTTCGCCGAAGTCATAGTCTATGACGTTCTTCATGTAGCGATACATGATGGTAGCCATCTGCGCACGGCTTATGGACCGGTTGGGACGGAAGTAACCGTCCTTGTAGCCCTCGAGTATGCCGTTTTCAACGCCCCACTTGACTGCATCGACAAAGTCATTGCCGATGTCGGAAGCATCGGTGAATTCAAGAGTCTGATCACCGGCGTCGGGAGAGCCTATCGCACGCCAAAGCATGGTGATGAACTGCGCTCTTGTTACCTCTGTATAAGGATGGAAGCCGCCGTCCTTATATCCGTTTACGATTCCCATTTCGGCGGCCTCTACTATGTAGTCATGCAAGCCGCTGCCGTATATGTCGTTGAACGGTTCAACAACGATGTCGGCACGGTTGCTGATGCGGATGCGAGGTGCCGGTCCTGCGAAGGTGTCGTCATAGGATGCAACGCCGGTCACGCTGATGCCGCAGCCGACCTTAACGCCCTGAACATCGCTGTCGGTGCAGATGTAACCGTCGATAAACACACGAACGACATTTCCGAGGGAATCCTTGACCATGATGGTCTGGATAAGCCCGTTTTCAAGCTCGAAGCTTTTCACGACGCCTCTTACGGTGATAAGGCTGCCGAGAACGGTCTTGTTATTGACATCGTTTGCAAATACGACCTTCGGCTGTACGGGAGTCTCCTCACCGATTGTTTCGATAGAGGTCACCTGAAGCTCCATCTCGCCCTGGTAGAAGTCGGTGGTGCCTGTGATGCGAACCTTGTCTCCGATCTTGTAGTTACCCGCAACGGGGAAGCAGCAGATACCGCCGGTCTCATCCTGAACATAGATGCAGTCAAAGAATGCGGTGTCCTTGTCGTAACCGGATGCGTTGGTGGTAACAACACCCTCAATGGTATACTTGTAACCGACTTCGGTCTGCTTCTGAACGGTTGCAATGGGAGTTACGGTGACGGGATTGATGTACTGAACAAGATTTTCGCAAATCTTATAGTTGGAATAGTTTTTCTCGGAGCCGTTGTCGGAAACGGTTGCCTGAACCTCAAAGTTGGACATAAACGCAGCGCCGGAAACAACTACGAGGCCCTTGCCTTCAAGCTGCTCTGTCGCCATTACAAGCAGACGATCATCATCACTTGCGTATGCGTACTTCGGGGTGGAGTCGCCGCCGAGACCGTCGCCGTCAACATCGACGGAATAGGTGCTTGCGTGACCGTAAACAACGGGAGAAACGCTTGCGGGCAGTTCGGATACGGGATTGCCGGAGGCATCGACCGCATAGATGCTTGCGCCGCCGTAGTGGCTGAACACCTCGGTGTAGAGCCTGTCATAGGGATGCTCCGCATCGTACTCCACGCCGTCGGTGAGGAAGCTGTCGCCGTAGGTATTGAAGTACAGACGCCACTTATCGACACCGTCCGCTGCGCTGCGTACATCGTCATAGGTAGCATCGTCGCCGATTCTCAGGCTCGAACCGAGAGCCTGCAGGACGGCATTCTGCGTTGCAGCCATGTGCATAATGTCGGTATTATTCTTAATTACGTCATAGTTTTCGTAATTGTCGGACCAGCCCGCAAGCACAACGGTACCACCCGCAGAGTTAAACGCTGCGATTGCGGCAAGCTCCGCATCGGTGTAGACCTTGGGATCGGACTGTGCTGCGGCAAGTCTGCGGGAGGGTGCGGTGAGGATAAGTGCCTTGAACTTCTCGTTCGAGCAGGCCGCAATAAGCTCATCCGAGGTCTTGAGCATTATGGTACGCACGGAGTAGCCTGCAGCAAGGTTACCGAAGTTGCCCATGCTATCCTTATAGTTACCGGCAACGTACTCGTTGTAGTGCGACGCATCAATGCCGATATATACAAGAGATTCGGCGTCAAGAATGTCAAGCTCTATGTCCTTGGTGAAAGTATAATCCTTACCGTCCTGAACGAGGTTCACGGTAACGGTAATCTTGGTGAGCTTTGCGGTCTTGGGGGTGTACTTGAAATCAACGGCAGCGGTGCCGGAAGAAGGAATGGTGTATTCCTTGGTGTCGGTACCGAGAATGACGCTGCCGTCGGTTGTGTAGACAACACTCTTAACGGTCGCATCGCTTGCCTCGCTGTTAAAGAGCGTGGTGGTGAGGGTTAATTCCTCGCCGGTTACGGGAGTTGCGGTGCCGCACTCAAAGGAGGATATACCGAGCTTCAGGGATTCGCCGACCCAAACGGGAGCGGTGACCGCAAGGTCGCCGTCACCTTCCGTGACACGAATGAAGTAATAGCTGTACTCAGGATCAAGGCTTACCGTAAGATGTCCGCTCGCAAGAACCGCAGGGTCGTCCCATGTATATGCGGTCTTACCGGAGTTTACGACAACTTCGACCTTGGAAACGGAGTCGGATCTGTCGGGGTCATAAACCTGAACGTCAATGTCAAGTTTGTCAGGAATCTCCGTAATCTGAGAACCGAGCTGAAGTCCGTTAACGGTGTAGTAAAGCTCAAGATTTTTGTCCTCGGTGGAGTACATACGCATGCTGCGCATGGCTTCGTAAATGCCCTCTTCGGTGAAGTTATCGGTAAGGATAACGTCACGGGCATCATTAGCGTTGCCCCACTTGCCCTTATGGTTGTCCTGATTGTTGGTCGGAGCGACGTGCCAGCCCTTGTCGAGAGCCATTATGTAGTACTCGTAGCTGGGATAGTAGCCGCCTGCGCCGATCTGACCTTCGCCGTTGCCGACCTCAACGAGGCTGATGCGGGTGTCTATCGCCGCATCCCAGTAGCTGAAGTCGCTGAAGGTGCCGAAGGTGGAGCCGGGGTGGTTGAACTGACTGATGGAATCCTTACCCTCCGCCTGATTAAGGAGGGCGTAGTATGCCTTCATGCCGGAGTCGTTGGTCTTGTTGTTGAGGGTGCTGTTATTGCGGGAAACAATTCCGGGGGTGTTGAAGGTGTTGATATGTCCCGGGCCGCCGGACCAAGTCATTTCAAAGCCCGCAATGGCAACAATGCTGCCGGCGTTTTCTTCGTTAAACTGAGCGACGGTGCTTTTATAGGTTTCCCACTTCTCTTGGCTTGAGGCGGATGCCTTACTCATGTCGTAGAGTGCCTCTTCGGGGTTTGCGTCAGAGCTGCTGTCGAAGTAGTTGGAGTGATCCGTAAACGCAACAAAGTCCACGTTTGCGCTATCGGGAAGATTCTTAACATAGCTAAGTGCGTCGGATAGGGTACCGCTGCCGTCGGAGTATTCGCCGGTATGGCTATGGAGCTGTCCGAAGTAGAGCTGATACTGAGCCTTGCCGACATTGAAGAACCATGCCTCGGAACCGCTCTTGCCGTCCTGTCTGGTAACGGTCAGCTCGACGTTTACCTTACCGTCCGCCATGTCCTCTGCGGGCACATAGCTGACCTTGCCGTTTCCGGCAACCGTCTCATCGGCAACATACCGTGCCTCAACGGGCTCACCGTTGATTTTCATCTCAACGGTGGGTTCCTCGCCGACATTCACAAGCTCGGCGCTGATCTCCGGTCTCTTGTCGTCGCCGGTCTCAAAACCGTTTTTCGGAGTGAGTTCCGTAAATCCGATAACGTCTTCGACGCTTACCGTAAGTGTTCCTCTATAGCTGATGTCGTTGCTGTTACTGACTGAAACGGCAACGGTAAAGCGTTCGGCTCGATCGACCCAGTCGGAGTGAAGCGTAAAGGTATAGGTTTTGCCGTCTACGGAGAAGTCTGTAATCTCACCGCCGACTAATCCGGCATCATAGCTAATTTCAATTTCGGTAATGCTGTCCGCAATGTCGTCCAGCGTGAAGCTGCATTCGTAGTCGATGCCTTTTGACTTCGTATCGCCGGAGTTGAACACAACTTTGGGTGTGTTGACTATGCCTTTTACCAGCTTGACATCGTCAGCGACGGGATAGAATTCAAAGGAGTAAATGGTATAGTCGGTGACCTTGTACATGCTGTAGGTTTTGAAGGAATCGGAGAAATATTCAAGCCACTGACTGTGACCGCTGTATTTTGCGGAACGGCTCTCCATCTCATAGCCGCCCACTCCGCCGGAGCATGTACGGACAAGCCAATCTGCATCCTCGGTGCTTTCACCTTCACCGGAAAAGTCCTTGCTGTAGAAGGCGTTGTTGCCGGTGCCGTTGGAGCAGAGGTAGCCGTATGCGTCGTTCTTAAAGCGATAGTACTGACCGTTCTTTTCTACGGTAAATACGACGCCGCCGTTTTCGGGAACAGCCTTGCCGTCAGCGATTTCGGCAGCGGCACATTCAATGGAGAGAGTATCGTTCTGCGCTGCGAGAACGCCGCCTGCGGCAGCGCTGTAAATAACGACCTCGTCGCCGTCCGTGAGTATCTCGTCGGGATCGGGCTGCGTCTGCTCGTCCTCGACCACAAGGTAGAACTGCTGAGCGAAGAGAGCCTCGTTGCTGATTCTGTTGTAAGAGCTCCAGTCGTCTTTATCGGCGTACCATTCAACATAATTGCCTCTGCCTACATTTTTAATGTAGAAGCAGCCGTCGGTCTTGGCAGCCGAAACATTCCATGCGGTGTTGACATCGTCAAGAGGCATGCTGTAGTTTTTTTCTCCCATAGAGAGCATCTTGCCCTCAGAGGTTGCGAAGCAATATGAGCCGTCGTCATTCTTTGTGACGGTCCATACCTCCGTCGCACCGTATCCGCCAAGCTTACCGTTACTCAGCGCAACATCGACGCCGACGTTCCAAGAGCTGGTGTAATTTGATGAGAGCGCCTTGTTGTTCGCCGGGTTGAAGATGACAACCTTGGAACCGGTAGTAAGCTCAGCCAGGTCGGTAACGACATGGTTGACGGCGGTATCGCCGTTTACTGAAACAGCGGGAGTCTTTGCAAAAGCTGCCGCCGGAAGCAGGGTCATAAGCATGACGGCAACGAGCAGCATAGACAGAAGTCTGTTTCGCTTGCTTGTTCTCATGTGTGAAAATCCTCCTTTAGAATTCCATTTAGGGCGCAAGCCCACAGTTTGGTGACATTATTCTATCATATGCTCCGTGTAAATTCCAGTACAAACGTCAAGATTTTTAGAGACGGATTTTCTTTGTCGTTTTTGTCGGCAATCCCGTCTCCGTTTTGTGCGTACTTGACAAAGACTTTTTATCTTGTTATGCTGAAGTCAATTGAAGTACGAAAGCGAGCGTACGAGAAATGAGCAAAAAAACAGTTAAAAAAAACGCCTCCCCCGCCGACCGGCTGAGGGAGAATAAGTGGGCTATCTTGATACTGATTGCCGCTGCGATTATTTTTATAGTGTTCCGCAGTATCGCAACGGACGACGGTGAGCAGCAGCGTGGCGACGAGTATGCGGAGTACGAAAAAGCGAGCGTCACCCGGATACTCACCGACAGCTCGGAAAGCAGTGAAGCCGCCGAAGGTCTGAAGCGCGGTGAGCAGCAGCTTATTGTCAAGGTCACGTCGGGTCAGTACGAGGGAGAGGAGCTGCTTGCTTATAACTATGTCAATCCACTTTTCGGCGTTCCCGTCAAGGTCGGCAGCAATGTCGTGCTTATCATCTCCACTTACGCCGACGGCAGTCACACCGCCACGGTCTATGAGTATAACCGTGAGCTGCCGCTTGCAATCGTTGTTGCGCTGTTTCTCATCGTAACCGTCCTCGTCGGCGGAAAGACGGGCGCAAAGTCACTCATCGGTCTCATTCTCACGCTTGCCTGCATATTCCTTATTCTTATTCCCCTGCTGCTCAAGGGCTACCCCACCCTGCTCACTACCTTTATTATGTGTGCGTACATCACGCTTGTGTGCTTTACGATACTCGGCGGTCTGCGCAAAAAGACGGTTTGCGCCATGCTCGGCACGATCTGCGGTATTGCGATAGCACTGCTGTTCGGCTTGGCGGCTCAAGGCATTTTGAGGATCGACGGCTATCGTTCTAACGAAGCCGAGGCACTGCTGCAGCTCAGGCAGAGCGGCACGCTTATCGGAATCAGGCATCTTCTCGTCGGCGGCATCGTCATCAGTGCGCTCGGCGCAGTTATGGACGTTGCAATGAGCATATCCTCTGCGCTTTCGGAGATCCACACCGTCGATCCGACTCTCGGCAAAAAGGATCTGTTCCGCTCCGGCATGAACATAGGCAGAGACATGGTCGGTACCATGACGAACACGCTTATTCTTGCCTTCATCGGCAGCAGCCTTGCGCTCGTCATCTACCTCTACTCTCTCGGTCTTGAGGTGCATCAGCTTTTCAGCTCGGCGTATGTGTCCATCGAGGTCGTAAGCGGTATCGCAAGCAGCATCGGCGTTATACTATCGGTGCCGATAACGGCGCTAATATCGTCAATTATCCTCGCAGACGGAAAAAAGCAGGCTCATTGAGTCTGCTTTTTCCTACACCAAAATTAAAAAGTTAAAATCCCTGATTTGAAATCAAATCAGGGATTTTTCATGGAGCGGGCAACGAGACTCGAACTCGCTACCTCCACCTTGGCAAGGTGGCGCTCTACCGGATGAGCTATGCCCGCGCACGGAACATGATTGATTTTAGCACAATTTTTGCTTTTGTCAAGCACAAATTGCGATGTTCCGCAGTATTTTAATTTTGGTCGCTTATATCGCCGAAGCCTCTGCCGAATACGTTCTTTGCGTCGGTCACGATAAAGAAAGCATTTTCGTCCACAGTCCTGATAATTTTGCGTATCGCACTTATCTGCGGACGCTTAATCACGCATAGCAGCACCTGCTTGCTTTTGTGCGAATATGCGCCCTCGCCCTCAAGTATGGTAACGCCTCGATGAAGCGTCCCCGTTATATACTCGATAAGCTCGTCGCTTTTCTCGCTTATGATATAGCAGACGTTTGAGTTGTCGATGCCGTACAGAACGAGGTCAATCATCTTGGAGACGGCAATCATCGCAAGCACGGCATACATCGCACCCTCGACCTGGTTAAATATAACCGCAAACAGAATGATTATAATGCAGTCCATCAGCAGGACGATGGTGCCGAAGTTGATATACGGGAACTTGCGCCTCAAAAACTTTGCGACTATATCGGCACCGCCGGTCGTCGCTCCGGCGTAATATACCATGCCGAGACCGATGCCCTTGACCGCACCGCCGATGATGCAGGCAAGCAGCATGTCGTCGGTCGGGGAAAATTTAAGCAGCGCAAAGAGGTCGATAAACAGTGACGACAGGAGCACACCTACAAGCGAGCCGACGATAAAGTGCTTGCCGAAGTATCTCCATGCGACCACAAACAGCGGTATGTTGAGCACAACGGTCAGCGCACCGACGGGAAGGTCGGTCAGGAGGTTAATTATCATTGCGATACCCGAAAGTCCGCCGACTATGATGGAATTCGGGTAGAGGAAAAATTGGAATCCGGCTGCGTACACCACGGTGCCGAGCGCAATTATCAGATAGCTTGCGAAAATTTCTCTGGCAGTTTTCGTTTTCATAAGCACCTCAATCAATCAAAGACATTTGAGTTTCTCCCCTGTCCTCATCTTTAAGAAGAGCTCCCGCTCCGGGCAGACTGCGGACACGGTACCTCGACTTGTTCTTAACGGACGTGTTTTCAAGCAGCGCCGCAGAGACCAGTCTATGCTTGCTTTTGACGGACATTCCCGCAACACCCTGAGTGCTGCGGCTTGCCTTGACCTGTAGGAGCGAGGTGTTGAACACAAGCGCCCTGCCGTCACTCGAAAACGCCGCAACGTCGCATTCCCCGCTTATCGGCAGCACCTCGGCAAGCGGACTTTTGTCGGAGTATGCGTTTATGAGCTTCTTGCGGTTTGTCTTGGTTTCGTATGCGGAAAGCGGTATTCTTGCTATCTTGCCGTTTTCAAAAAACAGCAGCAAATCCTTTTTGTAGTCCCCCGGCAGCATCACCGTAAACACTCTCTCGCCGTCGTCCATCCCGAGCTGGCTCGGCAGATAGGTTCCGAGCGCCGATGCCTTGGTGTCCGCAAAGTCGGAAAGCTTCGTTTTATACACCTGCTGACGGTCGGTGAACACCAAAAGCTCTGCACGGTTCGTGGATTCAAAGTTCAGCTTCGGTCCGTCGCCGTCCTTATACTTCTGCTCCCCGCTCATTCTTAGCGACTGCGGCGTGATCTTTTTAAGGTAGCCCTCGTTTGAGAGGAACACGTTGACGGGGTAATCCTCCGCCGGATCGTCCTCCGGCTCCTCCTCGATCTCTGAGGCATAGACTATGCCTGTCCTTCTCGGACTCGGATACTTCTTAATTATCGCTTTAAGCTCGGAGGATATGATCGCCTTGACCTTGCGACGATTTTTCAGCGTATCCTCAAGCTCCGCAATGTCACGCTCAAGCTCCTCAATCTCGGAGGTGCGCTTTAGGATATACTCCTTATTTATATTGCGCAGCTTTATCTCCGCAACATACTCCGCCTGCACCTTGTCGATGCCGAAGCCCATCATCAGGTTCGGGATAACGTCCGACTCAAGCTCCGTGTTTCGGATTATGGCTATCGCCTTGTCAATGTCAAGCAGTATCTTTGCGAGACCTTCCAAGAGGTGCAGCTTCTCCTTTTTGCGGCACATCTCAAAGTAGACACGGTTTTTGATGCACTCCGTGCGCCATGCCGTCCACTCACCGAGAATTTCCCTCACGCCCATGACCTTGGGATTTCCAGCAACGAGGATGTTGAAGTTGCAGGAAAAGCTGTCCATAAGCGGGGTGAGCTTAAACAGCTTCTGCATGAGCTTTTCGGGGTCTGTCCCCCGCTTGAGCTCAACCGCAAGCTTCAGTCCCGAAAGATCGGTCTCGTCACGCATATCGTTGATTTCGCGGATCTTACCCGCCTTTATAAGCTCCGCAACCTTGTCGACTATCGCCTCGGAGGTCGTGGTAAAGGGTATCTCGTATATCTCAATGATGTTCTCTTTCGGGATATAGCGCCAGCGGGAGCGCATTTTAAAGCTCCCCCTGCCGGTCCTGTATATCTCCTCCATTGCGCTGCGGTCGTACACGATCTCGGCTCCCGTGGAGAAATCGGGTGCGGGCATCGTCTCAAACAGGTCGCAGTCGGGGTCTGCAAGATAGTTTATCTCGGTGCGGCAGACCTCCTCAAGATTAAAGCCGCATATCTGGCTCGCCATGCCGACGGCGATACCCGTGTTTGACGAGACCAACACGTTCGGAAACGCAGTCGGCAGAAGCCTCGGCTCCTTCATACTGCCGTCGTAATTGTCCGTAAACTCAACGGTTTCACGGTCGATATCACGAAATATCTCGCTGCAGATGGGTGCAAGCTTGGCTTCAGTATACCTCGACGCCGCAAAGGACATATCCCTTGAATACACCTTGCCGAAGTTGCCCTTTGAGTCCACAAATGGCGTAAGCAGAGCGCCGTAGCCCTTTGAGAGTCTGACCATCGTCTCGTATATCGCCGCATCGCCGTGCGGATTCAGGCGCATCGTCTGTCCGACGATGTTTGCGCTTTTAGTCCTGCCGCCGCTTAAAAGCCCCATCTTATACATGGTGTACAGAAGCTTTCTGTGGCTCGGCTTAAAGCCGTCGATCTCCGGTATCGCTCTCGAAATTATAACGCTCATTGCGTAGGGCATATAATTCTGCTCAAGCGTTTCGGTTATAGGCTGCTCCATGACCTCGGCCTTCAGTCCGACGACGTTGGGATTATCAAATTTATTCTTTTGGGTAGGCTGTTTTTTTGCCACTTATCATCACCCTTTCAATGCTTTATATGCTTCCCGCCGCTGCCTTTTTTGCGTTTCCCGCTCACGAGGTCTCTGCGGCAGTTCGGACAGTGCGTTGCGTTCAGCACTCCCCTGCCGATGCGCTTTCCGCAGTAGGGGCATTTGCAGTAGCCGAAGTACACGACGAGGAACACCGCAAGCGTCGCAAACGAGGCAAGCGTGCAATACATCGCAATGGCAGTGCCCGTGCCAAGTATACTCACAACGCAGGCTGCTATGCAGATGTAGATAAGCGGACGCAACAGCTTTTTGGCAGTCTGTAAATTCATATGTACACCTCTCAGGATATATCGGCCATGTCAAGATACAGATAGCCGTTTTCCGCAATATGCTCCTTTCGTCCGCTCAGATTGTCGCCGAGCAGCAGCTCAAACATATCGCTCATTACATCAACGTCCTCCGGCATTACCTTGATGAGCCGGCGGGTTTCCGGGTTCATGGTCGTCATCCACATCATGTCGGGGTCGTTTTCACCGAGACCCTTGCTGCGGTTAATGGACGCCTTTGCGCCGCCGAGAGACTCGACTATCTCCGCCTTTTCCCTGTCGGAGTAGGCAAAGTATGTCTTTGAGCCGGACTCTATCTCGTAAAGCGGCGACTCGGCGATATAGACGTAGCCCTCTTTTATAAGCGTCGGGACGAGCCTGTATATCATCGTCAGAATGAGCGTTCGTATCTGGAAGCCGTCAACGTCGGCGTCGGTACAGATTATGACCTTATTCCAGCGCAGGTTGTTTATATCAAAGGCGTTTAAGTCCTTAACGCCCTTTGCCTGTACCTCGACTCCGCAGCCGAGGACACGCAGGAGGTCGGTTATGATATCGCTCTTAAAGATCCTTGCGTAATCCGCCTTGAGGCAGTTGAGTATCTTGCCTCTGACGGGCATTATGCCCTGAAAATCAGCGTCCCTCGAAAGCTTACATGCACCGAGTGCGGAATCGCCCTCAACGATGTATATCTCACGCTCTCTGGGGTCTCTGCTGCGGCAGTCCACGAATTTCTGCACACGGTTTGCAATGTCGATGCTGCCGGAGAGCTTCTTCTTCATACCCTGACGGGCCTTCTCCGCCGCCTCACGGCTGCGCATATTGACAAGCACTTGCTCGGCGATGCGGTCGGCTTCGGGCTTGTTCTCAATGAAATAGACCTCAAGACGTTCCTTAAAGAAGTCGGTCATCGCCTCCTGAATGAAGCGGTTCGTTATCGCCTTCTTCGTCTGATTCTCATACGAGGTCTGCGTCGAGAAGCAGTTGGTAACAAGCACGAGGCAGTCGGAAACATCCTGAAAGCTTATCTTGCTTTCGTTTTTCTGATACTTGCCTATTTTTTTAATGTATGCGTCTATCGCATAGACAAAGGCGTTCCTCGTCGCCTTTTCGGGTGCGCCGCCATGCTCAAGCCACGAGGAGTTGTGGTAATACTCGGTGACGCTTATTTTGTTCGAGAAGCAGAACGCCGCCGACAGCTTTACCTTATACTCCGGCTTGTCCGGTCTGTCTCTGCCCTTGCGCTCTGCGCTGATAAATACCGGAGCCGTTAACGGACTTTCGTGGGCGATCTCCGCAACGTAGTCGAGGATGCCGTTCTCGTAGACGTAATCCGTCACGTCAAATTTATTACCGTTCTGATTTCTGAAGCGGAAGGTCACACCGGCATTAACGACCGCCTGACGGTGCAGCACGTCTCTGAAATATTCTTCGGGAATGTCGATGTCCGTAAAGACGTCGAGGTCGGGACGCCATCTTATCGTGGTGCCGGTATTTTTGCGGTCAGCAGGGCCTATCTTCAGCTCCTGACCCTTTTTACCGACGGGCTTGCCCTTTTTGAAGCTGAGGTCATACCTGTTGCCGTCACGCCACACGGTGACGTTCATGTACTCCGAGGCGTACTGCGTCGCACAGGAGCCGAGTCCGTTAAGACCGAGGGAGTACTCATAGTTTTCACCGTCGTTATTCTTGTATTTTCCTCCGGCGTACAGCTCACAGAACACAAGCTCCCAGTTATAGCGTTTCTCGTTTGCGTTCCAGTCAAGGGGACAGCCTCTGCCGAAGTCCTCGACCTCAATGGACTTGTCCGCATAGCGGGTCAGCGTTATGAGCTTGCCGTAGCCCTCTCTCGCCTCGTCGATAGCGTTGGAGAGAATCTCAAACACCGAGTGCTGGCAGCCGTCAAGCCCGTCGGAGCCGAATATGACGCCGGGGCGCTTTCTCACTCTGTCCGCTCCCTTCAGGGACGATATACTGTCGTTTCCGTATTCGTTTACGGTCTGCTTTGTCATGGTGTGCTTTCCTCCGCTTACAACATCTTGTGGCTATTTATCCGTCACTTTCGGATTATATAGTATATTATATTATTCCGCAAATTGCAAGTGCGATAAAAAACGGGGACGGAGTTTATCCGTCCCCAAAACCCGAACTTACGTCCGGCAACGAAAAAGAAAAAATGTTCTCTGTATCTGAAGCGATAAGGCTTTACATTTTCCGGCGTAGACGCCAATGTGTCTACGGTCTTCTGAGACCTCGTTTTCTGTCGCCGGGCTTTTTCGTCTGTCTCTATTATATGCCCCGACCTCCGTTATACTCATGGCAAAATCAGGCTTCTTGTTTAAAGTCGGGCTTTGTGGAATATAATAATGAAGACAAGGAGGTGCGGATGATGTCTGCAAGCAGAAAGAGCGCAAAACTCAAAAAGGCGGAGTACCGCCGCAGGATCGACGAGCTGAACACAATACGTTCGAAGCTGCAATGCGCATACTCGGCGTTTGACAACGCAACAGACCCCACGATAATGGACGCTTGCATTTTTGAGATCAGTGCGCTAAAATCAAGATATAACTACGCCGTAAAAGGCATCAGGGAGCTGAATAGACCATGAATATCGCAACCGAAATTTTGCTGCTCTTTGCGGCCGTATTCTTTATAGTTTTGTTCTTTGCGCTGCTGTCGAAGCCGATAAAATGGTTTTTTAAGCTTCTGATAAATGCGATATTCGGATTTATAATCCTCTTTATCGTCAATTTCTTCGGAGCGTACATAGGGCTTCAGCTAAGCGTCGGCTGGCTAAGCGCAATTATCACGGGCGTGTTCGGCATTCCGGGCATAATCCTACTGATACTTATCGAAAATTTCTTTATATGATCCTCGCTCACCGCATTAGCGGTGAGCTTTTTTCTCATAATTCATATAAAATTGTTGTTTTTGTTCGATTTTTAATCTATAATATTGTCCATTAAGCAAACGGAGGTATTCAGTATGCCTAAATTTGAATACTTTAAGCCGTATGAAGGCGACAAGCCCTACATATTTGTAAGCTACGCTCATGTCGATGATGCGGAGGTGCTGCCAATAATCTCCGATATGCACAAGCGAGGCTATAATATCTGGTACGATGAAGGGATAGAGGTCGGCAGCGAGTGGCAGGAGTGCATAGCCTCGCACCTTGCGGACGCTCACCTCGTAATTGCATTCATTTCAAACGGCTATATGAAGTCCGACAATTGCCGCAGAGAGATGCATTACGCACTTTCAAAGCGGATTAAAACCATAAACGTTTTTCTCGAAAAAACCGACCTTACTCCGGGTATGGAACTGCAAATCGGCAACATATTTGCCCTGATGAAGTACACCTATCCGAGTGAGGAACACTTTTTTGAGAAGCTCTACACCGCTCCCCTTCTCGGCAGCGAAAATTTCAGCGACGCAGACAATACCGTAGAACCGATAAACACGACGGTACGGCTTTCCGACAAGGCGAAGAAGAAGGAGCGCAAGCTCCGCAAAAGGGAGGAGCGCCGTGAGCGCAAGGCGCAGCGCAAAGAGGAGCGCAAAAATGCGCCGGAGGAGATAAAGGAAGCGGCAAAGAGCAAAAAGAAAAAAATCACCCACCTCGGCATCGCTTTAGTCGTTCTCGGTTGTCTTATTGCGGCTCTCATCGTCGGCTACTTCACAGGCTATATCGAGCGCCTGTTCACGAAAACGACCGACATACCGGAGATAAGCAGCGACACCGTTGCGGAATTTAAAAGCGATGTTTTTGAGGCTGTGGCGAGAGAGTACACCGGCATCGAGAGCGGCGATATAACCGTCGGCGACCTCAAGGGTCTTACGGCACTTTACATCTGCGGCGACAGGTACTGGTTCACGGCGCCATCGTCCGACATCGTTGCAAGCTCCGTTGCGGACGGTGAGGCCAGCATAACCGACAGCGACGGAAATGAGGTCACGGTCAATCGAGGAAGCGTAAAGGATCTTTCTGATCTTGCGTATTTCACCGACCTCAAGACGCTGCATCTGCAATTCCAGACGCTTAACAGTCTCGGCACCCTCCCCGCCTGCGGCATCGTAACGCTGAATCTTGACTCTTGCCGTCTTGCCTCGCTTGAGGGGATCGGCAATCTGCCGAATCTTACGGAGCTTTCCGCAGACGGTAACCCTATTTCGAGCTTCGGCGACCTCAACAAGTGCCTTGAGCTTACGAAAATTAGCTGTCTTGGTGCAAGCTGCACGGACTTTACGGTCTTTAAGCCTCTGCTCAAGATAGAAAGCATCGCATTTTCCGACTCCACTTTGAGCGACGTATCCCATGTTTTGGATCACAGTTCTCTCAGGTCGGTCACGCTCATAAACTGTGACCTTACGGGCGGCTTTTTCGGGTCGTTTGACTCGGAGCGCTCCTTGCTTTACCTTGACATTTCCGGAAGCGCACTTGATTCGAACTCCGGCTTAAACGAATTCACCTCACTGACCGAGCTGCGCATAGCAAACTGCACCGGGGTAAGCGACTGGTCACAAGAGCTTGAAAGCCTCACGGCGCTAAAGACCCTGTTCATAAGTGCGGATCAGCGCTCAAGTATCGGAGACACAAACGCAGATATAATCGAAGAATAGTCATGACCGCCGGCTAAGCCGGCGGTCATGACTATTCTTTTTCATTTAAGAAGCTTCAGCGCTTCTGATATTTCGTCAAAGCCCATACTGTGCGACGCTTTGACAAGCACGGTGTCTCCCCTGTGCATGAGTTCGGGAAGCGCTGCGATAAGCTCGTCTTTGGAGTCAAAGTGACGTGCGATCTTACCCGCCCCTTCTGCCGTGTATCTGGAGAGCTCACCTGCCGTGATGAGAAGGTCTGCACCCTTGAGCGCCGCATATTCGCCGATGCTGCGGTGCAGCTCCTCCTTCTTCGTTCCCATTTCGAGCATATCACCGAGTATGCAAACCTTCCTGCCTGCCGTGTCGGACATCGAGTCGATGCCGCATTTGACGGAATCGGGGTTTGCGTTGTAGCAATCGTCGATGATCGTCAGATAGCCGGTATCGACCACTCTCGCTCGGCGTCCCACCGTCTCATACTCAAGCACGCCCTTTTTTATCATCTCGTCGTTAAGACCGAGGCTCATACCCACGGCGGCGCCTGCAAGTGCGGCATAGACCATGTGCTTGCCGTAGGCGGGTATCACAAGGTCAGTTCTGCGCTCGCCGGAGACGACGGTGCAGCATGTTTCGTCCGAGCCGTCGCTGATACTCACCGCTCTGACGGATGAATTTGAGCCCGTGCCGAATATGACCCGGCGCTTACTGCACTCAAAGGCAGCGAGCTTGTCATCGTCGCCGTTTAAGAACACGGTGCCGTCGTCCGGCATGTAGCTGAGCATTTCGGTTTTTGCACGCAGAACGCCGTCCCTGTCGCCGAGGTGTTCAAGGTGAGCGTGACCGATAACGGTGTATACCGCCATCGTCGGGCGCACAATCTCCGCAAGCCTGCTCATTTCACCGAAGTCCGATATGCCCATCTCGATAACGGCTGCTTCATGCTCCGGCTCAATGCGAAATACCGTAAGCGGAACGCCAAGCTCGTTATTGAAATTTTTTTCGGTTTTCAGCACATTGTACTTCTGCGAGAGGACGGATGCAATCATTTCCTTTGCTGTGGTCTTGCCGACGCTGCCCGCAACACCGATCACGGGTATGTCAAATCTCCTGCGGTACGCAGCCGCAAGGGTTTTCATTGCCTTTGCAACGTCCGGCACCACTATGACGGGCGCATCAACGCCGCAGGGAACCCTCTCGGCAAGGCAGCAAGCGGCGCCAAGTTCAAAGGCTTTGGCAATATAATCGTGTCCGTCGCTGCGCTCTCCCCTGAGTGCAGCAAACATGAAGCCTTCGCTCACCTTGCGGCTGTCTATGCAAACGCCTAAAATTTCGGCATCAGAGTATTTATTCAGTACGCCGCCGCATATTTTTGCGGCATCGCTTACGCTTATGCCCTTCATTTATCGTACTTCCTCATCGAGAGAGTGATTATTTTCTCGCACAGCTCACCATAGCTCATTCCCTGCTCGGCAGCCATCTGCGGGACAAGGCTCGTCGGAGTCATACCGGGGAGCGTATTTGCCTCAAGGCAGTAGATCTCACCGTCGTCGTTGTCCATTATGAAGTCGGCACGGCAGTAAACGTCGACCATGAGCGCCTTAAAAACTCTTTCCGCAAGGCTTCCGAGGCGCTCCTCGTCCTCGGCGCTTATCGGGGCGGGACATATTTCCTCGGCAAAGCCGGACTGATACTTGTTCTTGTAGTCGTACCAACCGTTTTTGAGTACGATCTCAATGCTCGGCATCGCTTTGCCGTCCATAACGCCGACGGTAAGCTCCCTGCCCTTTATGTATTTTTCGACAAGCACATTGTCCTCGTATTTGAACGCAAACTCAAGCGCCGCAGAAAACTCCTCCTGCGTCCTCACGATGGAGGTTCCGACCGACGAGCCGCCGGAGCAGGGCTTTACGACGCAGGGTATCCACGGGGAAGCCTGTATATCCTCGCCTTTTCTGATCGTAATCGCAGGCGCGGTCGGTATTCCTGCTGCGTTGAACAACGTTTTGGACAGCTCCTTATTCATTGCAAGTGCGCTGCCGAGGTAGCCGCTGCCGGTGTATTTGACACCATACATATCGAGAGTTGCCTGTATCTTTCCGTCCTCACCGTCCTCACCGTGAAGCGCAAGGAATACGATGTCGGCGGCACGGCATATTGGTATCACGTTTTTACCGAGACGGGAGCCGTCGCCGGAGGCGATGAGGGACGCAATATCGGGCGTTTCCTCACTAACGGAGTAGCGCAGATCCTGCTGCCGGGCTTCAAAAAGCTTTGCAGGGTCGGAGCAGTCGCCGTCGTAGCCCGAAAACATATCAAGCAGAACGACGTTGTGCCCCCTTTCTCTGAGCGACCTCGCAACGCAGCTTCCGCTTGTGATCGACACGTCTCTTTCGTTTGATAAACCGCCGCACAATACCACTATCTTCATGGCGCACCTCCGAACAAGTTATATAAGCGAGTATAGCACAGCAGCGTGCCATATTCAAATATTTATTAAAAAAGTAGTGCATATGATCTATGATTATGCTATAATGACCTCGATTGAATAAAAGCTAATGAATGAAGGTAGTTGAACGTATGAATTACATTGTGGTGGATCTGGAATGGAATCAGGCTATGAGTTCCAAGTCCTCCGTATTTAACAAGCTTCCCATAAAGCTTCGGGGTGAGATCATTGAGATCGGCGCCGTCAAGCTCGACGAAAATATGTGTCCTGCGGAGGAGTTTACCATCGACGTAAAGCCCGTATACTTCCGCCGTATGCACTACAAGGTCAAGAAGCTCACCGGCTTTGACAAGGAGCGTCTCGCCCTCGGTCACAGCTTTAAAGACGCATTCGAGAGCTTCCGTGAATGGTGCGGGGATGACCCCGTTTTCATAACTTGGGGCTGCGATGACAAGGGCATCATGGAGCAGAATATTATAATTCACGACCTCGACTGGGATTGGATACACTGCTGGATAAATCTCCAGCTTATCTACAATATGCAAACGGACGGCGATAAAAACCAAAAATCACTCGCCACCGCAATGGAGCATTTTGAAATTGAGCAGACGAGGATTGCGCACGATGCGCTGGGCGACGCCTACAACACCGCTCTTGTCGCCTCGAGGCTCGATATGCGTGAGGGGCTTGCTCAGTATGAAAACATGTCCAAGAACCTGTTTTCTCCCGGCAAAAGCGGCAACGCTGCGTCGAACACCCCCGATCCGCTCGAGCACGTCGTCTTTCCGGGCTACGGCAGCAAGGCAGACGCCTTTGCCGATGCAAAGCTGTCGACTATCTCCTGCCCTCACTGTCAGGGTGAGACCACGAATCAGCGCTGGATAAATCAAGGTGATCAGCGGTATATGAATTTGTACTCCTGCCCGCAGTGCGGCAGCCTGCTCGTGCGTTTAAAGTTCCGCAAGCAGGAGGATTCGAGCTGGTCTGCAAACCGTCTCATATACGACGCCGACGATGAGATGCTTGACTTTTACCGCAGCAAGGCGGCGCTCTCCCGCAGGAGAGGCCGCAATCACTCCGTCAAGAAAAAACGTCCGGCAGCAAAGCAGTGAATAAAAAGCAGTGAATAAAAAATCGAGAGCGGTGCTCTCGATTTTTTATTTTCCGCCTCGGAAGAAGTTTTTGGATGTCTCGGCATCGGTTCTTATCTGCTCCGAAAGCTCCGTCTGAGAGGCAAACTTCCGCTCCGGGCGAATGAATTTGTAAAACTCGACCCGTGCATGACGGTTATAGAGATTGCCCTTAAAGTCAAGTATATATGTCTCAACGCTGACGCTGTTCTCGTCGCTCACGGTCGGTCTGACGCCGATGTTTGTGACCGAAACGTGTTCGCTGCCGTCCTCAAGATAGACCTTTGTTGCGTACACGCCGAACCTCGGCGAAAGCACGCCCTCCGGCAGTTTCATGTTTATCGTCGGGGTACCCATTTTTGTGCCGAGGTGATAGCCCGACCGCACCGTGTCACTCAAGATGTGCGGGTGTCCGAGATAGCTGTTAGCTTCCTCGATCTTTCCGTCCCGTATCAGAGTGCGGATATAGGTGGAGCTTACCGTATTGCCGCCGATCTTTACCGGAGCGATTACGTCGCAGCCGAGACCGTTCCCTGCGCAGTATTCCTCAAGGCGCTCCGCCGTACCCATGCCCTTGTAGCCGAAGCAGAAATCGTGTCCCACGACGATGTGGCAGATTCCGAGTTCACTTATCAGCTCCTCGATGAACACACGCCAGTCCATCCGCATCACCTTTTCACTGAAGTGGATGAATACGACGTTTTCTATCCCAAAGCGGCGGCGGATTATATCCTCCCTGTCGGCAGCGGAGTTGATCAGCGGCACGTCCTTTTTGAAGACGAGCGTGTCGGGATGAACGTCAAAGGTCAGAACAGCCGGAGCGGCATTGAGCTCAGCCGCTCTTTCCTTTGTCTTCTCAAGCAGAGCGGCATGACCTATATGCACTCCGTCAAAAAATCCGAGAGCTATAACGATTTTTTCTTTAGTCATTGCCCACCTCGAAAAAACTCTTTATTGTTTTAAGCTTGCCTGCGGAAACATAGGCAAGTGCGAGGAAATCGCCGTTTTCACCGTACACCCTGTACTCTCCGTTCTTTGCGGAAACGTTCAGAATATTGCCGCATTTGAGCTTTGCGCTTTGTGCGGCGCTTAAGTCTATCGCCGGATGCTCCGAAAACAGACTGTCCACGGGGATGATATAGCGCTCCGGGTCCTCGGCGATCTCGGATAGAGTGTGTGCATCACGAACATCAAAGGGTCCGGCATTTGTTCTGCGCAGAGCGCTCATACACGCAAGGCAGCCGAGTCGTTCTCCGATGTCGTTGCAGAGGGTGCGGATATACGTTCCCTTTGAGCAGGAGACCGACAGCACAAAGTCGTCCTCGTCACGCCCCACAAGGCTCAGCTCGGAAATGTTCACCGTTCTCGGCTTTCGCTCAACGGTCTCGCCCTTTCTCGCAAGCTCGTAGAGCTTCTTTCCCGACATCTTGATGGCTGAATACATGGGCGGTATCTGGCTGATATCACCCGTAAACTCAGGCAAAACCGCCATAAGCTCGGCTTCGGTGGGTTTAGACCCCGTCTGTGCCGTCACTCTGCCGCTCGTGTCCTGCGTATCGGTGGAAAAGCCGCAGCGAAGCGAAGCGACATAACGCTTACTATGATTCTCCGCAAACTGAACCGCTCTTGTCGCCCTGCCGACGAAAACAGCCAAAAGTCCCGTCGCCATAGGGTCAAGCGTTCCCGAATGGCCTACTCTGCGCTCATGGAGAATGCCTCTGAGCTTTGCAACGACGTCATGGCTCGTCCAATCCGCCGGCTTATCTACAAGTATTATTCCATTGTATCCCATGCGTCAATCACCGCTTCAATAAGAAGCTCCCTTGCGTTTTCGGGGTCGGTATCCAGTGTGCAGCCGGACGCCATCTTATGACCGCCGCCGCCGAAGCGCTTGCACACCTCGGAGCAGTCAAAGCACGGCTGCGAACGCAGTGATGCCTTGCAGCCGCCCTCCGCAAGCTCTCTGACCACGATACTGACAATGCAGCCCTCTACCCTGCCGGGTATTCCCGCAATGTCGTCGCAGTCATCTTCGCTTGCGTTTATCTCACGCAGCATGGCGTTTGTCACCATCGCCGCTACTATTGCTCCGTTTTTCTCGAATCTCAGTCCCGAACAGATGAGACTTTCGAGCATTATCCTTGCCTTCGTCGATTGACGGAACAGCTCAAAGTTGAGCTTCTGCACCTCGGCTCCGGCACTTGCAAGCTCGCTTGCGGCGGCAAAGGTCTCCGCCGTGACGTTTGCGTATCTGAAGCAACCGCAGTCGGTCGAGACCGCAACGTAAAGCAGACTTGCCTCGGTCTTACTCGGCTCGGTGCAGAGCAGCTTTATAAGCTCAAGCACCAGCTCACCGCAGGATGCCTTGTCAGAGCCGAGCAGGAGCTTTTCCGCATATCCCGAATTTGAACCGTGATGGTCAATACAGAGCTTTACCTTGCCCTCGAAGCCCTTCGCAAGCATATGCTCCCCCGCAACGTCAATCGCAACGGCGTAAGCGCCGTTATAGTCCGCCGGCGCAATGTAGTCCTTAATGTACTTATAATACTTCGGCGTTATCTCCGGGTTCGGGTACAGATACGCACGCTTGCCGAGACGCCGCAGCGCAGAGCAAAGTGC
Source organism: Oscillospiraceae bacterium (assembly GCA_963625655.1). Lineage (GTDB taxonomy): Bacteria > Bacillota > Clostridia > Oscillospirales > Oscillospiraceae > F23-B02. The sequence continues at coordinate 37,603 of CAVFTS010000001.1, read as the reverse complement.
CGCCGCACTGCCGAGCGTATCCCCGTCCGGGCGTATGTGGGTTATCAGAATGTAATCGTCATTCTCTCTGAGTATTTCGGCACACTCTGCGTAGTTCATTCTTCCTCGTCCCTCTTGATGTCAAGACTGTTTATAAGCTCGTTTATATGAGCGCCGTATTCGATGCTGTGGTCAAGCTCAAATATAAGCTCCGGTGTATTGCGAAGCTTGAGCGAATTGCCGAGCTCACGCCGCAGCCAGCCGGATGCTGAGCGAAGGCCCTTTTTAAATTCCTTCTCGTTCTCAAGCCCCAGTACCGAGATCCAAACCTTGCAATACTTGAGGTCGCCCGTGGTCTCGACACGGGTGACGCTCAGCATACCCTGATTTATGCGGGGGTCCTTGATCTCACGCAGGAGTTTGCTCAAAACGAGCTGTATATCGTCATTTGTCCTTGCAAGCTTATTTGAAGGCATAATTATTTCTCCTTATGCACGGAGCGGTCAATAATGACCGCTCCGATTGTATTAAAGCTTTATCTGCTCCATAATGTAGCACTCTATAACGTCCCCGACCTTTACGTCGTTGAACTTTTCGATCTGCATACCGCATTCGTAGCCGCTTGCAACCTCCTTAACGTCGTCCTTGAAGCGACGGAGCGACGCAAGGTCACCCTCGTGGATTACGATGTTGTCACGAAGCACACGCACCTGACAGCCTCTCTGAATCTTGCCATCGGTGACGTAGCAACCCATAACGGTGCCGACCTTGGAAACCTTGTAGGTCTCACGCACCTCGGCATGACCGATGATGACCTCCTTGAATTTGGGCGAAAGCATGCCCTTCATGGCGGCTTCGATCTCGTTTATGCAGTCGTAGATGACACGGTACATACGCATATCGACGTTGGAACGGGCTGCGGAATCCCTTGCGGCATTGTCCGGGCGCACGTTAAAGCCGACGATTATCGCTCCGCTCGTTGCGGCAAGCATGACGTCGGACTCATTGATCGCACCGACTGCGCTGTGGATGACCTTGACTCTGACTTCCTCGTTCGTTATCTTCTCAAGCGATGCCTTGACCGCTTCCGCAGAACCCTGAACGTCCGCCTTGACGATAATGTTGAGGGTCTTCATCTCGCCCGCCTGGATCTGGCTGAACAGATCCTCAAGGCTGACCTTCTTGTTCGTGCCGAAGGCGGCGTTCTTCTGCTGGATTTTGCGCTCCTCGACAAGTTCTCTCGCCATGCGTTCATCCGCAACGGCGTTGAAGGTATCGCCCGCACTGGGAACCTCGGACATACCGGAGATTTCGACGGGAACGGAGGGACCGGCTTCGGTTATGCGCTGACCCTTGTCGTTTATCATGGTGCGGACACGGCCGACCGCTGTGCCGGCAATAATGATATCGCCGAGCCTGAGCGTACCGTTCTGCACAAGAACGGTCATAATGGGGCCTCTGCCCTTGTCGAGTCGAGCCTCGATGACCGCACCCTTTGCCGCACGGTTCGGGTTCGCCTTAAGCTCCTGCACCTCGGCAAGAATAACAAGGTTCTCAAGCAGGTTGTCAATGCCCATACCGGTCTTTGCGGAGATCGGGCAAACAATGGTCTCACCGCCCCATTCTTCGGGAACGATGTCATACTCGGTAAGCTGCTGCTTTATTCTTTCGGGGTTTGCACCCACGGTATCCATCTTGTTTATCGCAACGACAAGCGGGATGCCCGCAGCCTTTGCGTGGTTGATGCTCTCAATGGTCTGCGGCATGATGCCGTCGTCAGCCGCAACGACGAGGATGGCAATGTCGGTGACCATTGCGCCTCTTGCACGCATGGAGGTAAACGCCTCGTGTCCCGGTGTGTCGAGGAAGGTGATGGGGCTGCCGTTTATCTCGACCGTGTAAGCGCCGATGTGCTGCGTTATGCCGCCGGCCTCTCCGGAGGCGACGTTTGCGTGACGGATGTAGTCAAGAAGGCTGGTCTTGCCGTGGTCAACGTGACCCATAACGACGACGACGGGCGCACGACCGACAAGCTCTTCGGCGCTGTCCTCATGATCGTCGATGAGACGCTCCTCAACGGTGACAACGACTTCCTTCTCGACCTTGCAGCCAAGCTCCATTGCGACGAGCGCTGCTGTGTCGTAATCCACAACATCGGAAACGGAGGCGAAAACACCGAGCTTAATAAGCTGCTTTATGACCTCGCCTGCGGTCTTCTTCATGCGGGAGGCAAGCTCTCCGACGTTTATCTCGTCGGGTATGGACACCTTGAGCTGCTGCTTCTTTGCAAGCTCAAGCTGGAGCTTCTGCATCTTGTCACGTTCCTCCTGACGGCGCTTTGCGGACGCAGCCTGCTGTTGCTGACGTTGCTTCGCCTTGTTGACGATCTTCTCCTTGCCGCCCTTTCTGTCACGCTCACGGCCACGCTCGTTCGCCATGTTATCGAACTTCTCGTTGTACTTGTCGATGTTGACTGCGGCGCTGCCTCTGGTGTCGATTACACGCTTTTCGGCGACGGGCTTCGGAACGTGAGGCTTATTCTCCTTCTTCTGAGGAGCGGCGGCAGGTGCGGGTGCAGGTGCCGGTGCGGGTGCTGCCTTGCTCTTTGCCTCCTGCTTCTGAGGCTGCTTTGCGGCGGGTGCCGATGCCTTCGGCTCCTGCTTCGGCGCAACGTTGAATATGTCGGCAAGGCTTGCAACCTGATTGTGCTGAGTGAGATACTCAAATATCACGTCAAGCTCGTTATTTTCAAGCACCTGCATATGGTTCTTCGGAGTGCTTGCATACTCGGTCAGTATCTGACTTATCTCCTTGGAAGTAGAATTAAAGTCCTTTGCGACCTCGTGTACTCTGTATTTCATCATGCTCATGCGTTATTCCTCCTCTTACCTGTCCTCTCGTTCCTCATAAGGCATTCTGCGTCGCCGTCCGCCTCCGGCAGAAGCTTTAAGAGAGCTGCGGCAAAGCCCTCATCGCACACGGCCGCCATTGAGCAGCCCGACTTCCCCGTCGCTGCGGATATTTCATCCTTTGTATACGGAAGCTTCAGCGTTTTCACATTGCCCGCACGGGCAAAGCCATAGATCCGCTTTCCCGCATTCTCCGATGCGTCGGACGCAAGCAGCAGAAGCTTTGCCTTGTGAGCCTTTGCCGCAGCCCCGGTATCGACCTCGCCGACGGCTATTGCGTTTGCCTTGCGCATCAGTCCCAGCAAGCCAAGTGCTTTATCCATCAGCTCTCCACCTCCATCCGAGTTTTCAGTCGCTCGTAGATCTCCTGCGGAACGGAAGTCTCAAATGCCTTTTCGATTGCTTTCGCCTTGATTGCCTTTTTAAGGCAGTCGGCATTGGGGCAAATGTATGCGCCCCTGCCCGACGCTTTGCCTTTAAAATCAAGGTCAATGTCCCCCTCCGGGGATCGGACGATGCGGACAAGCTCCTTCTTGGGCTTCATTTCACGGCATCCGAGACACTGCCGCATCGGTATTTTCTTTTGCATCCCGGCTGCCTCCCCTCTTACTGAACTTCGGATTCGGGTCTGATGTCTATCTTAAAGCCCGTAAGCTTTGCGGCGAGTCTTGCGTTCTGACCCTCCTTGCCGATGGCGAGCGAAAGCTGATTGTCGGGAACAACGACACGGCAGCTCTTTCCGTCCTCAAACATGGTGACGGAAACGACCTCTGCGGGAGCGAGTGCCGCAGCAATATACTCTTCGGGAGCGTCACTGTACTTCACAATGTCGATCTTTTCGCCGCCCAGCTCGTTTACGATACCCGCAACTCTGCCGCCCTTGGGGCCGACGCAGGCGCCGATGGGATCGACGTCGGGATCGGCGGAGAGGACCGCCATCTTGGTGCGGCTGCCCGCTTCACGGGCAATGGACTTTATCTCGACGGTGCCGTCGAATATTTCGGGAACCTCAAGCTCAAAGAGACGCTTCACAAGTCCGGGATGGGTGCGGCTTATCAGCACCTGCGGCCCCTTGGTCGAGTTTCTGACCTCGACGACGTAGACCTTGATGCGGTCGCCCTCGGTAAGCACCTCGGTCTTGATGCGCTCGTTGGGAGCAAGCATCGCCTCGGTATACTCACTGTTGGAGCTGATTCTGATGGAAACACTGCCCGTTCTCGGCTCGATACGGGAGACCACGCCGGTGAGTATCTCATGCTCCTTGGAGGTGAACTCCTGGTACACGATGCCTCTCTCCGCCTCACGGATGCCCTGAATGATGACCTGCTTTGCAGCCTGGGCCGCAATTCTGCCGAACTTCTTCGTCTCCACGGGAACCTTTATCGTGTCGCCGAGCTTAGCACGCTTGCTGACCTTCTTTGCCGCCTCGATGTCGATCTCAAGGGCGGGGTCCTCGACCTGCTCCACGGCGGTCTTGTTGACGTACATTTCTATGCGCTTTCTGTCCTCGTCAAGGAGAATCTCAACGTTATCGGCACATTCGGGATTGTCCTTGCGAAAAGCCGCCAGCATCGCCTGACGGATCTTGTCGTACATATAGTCTCTGGGAATTCCCTTTTCTTTTTCAAGGTCTTCGATTGCGGAAAAGAATTCAGCGTTCATTGTCTTACCCCTTTAGTTAAAAATCGTATCATATTGAAGGATGCAGCCTGACCTGTGCGATCTGCTGCTTTTTGTACGTCACGTCACCGACGGTCACATCGCCGTTATCGTAGCCCATGAGCTTTCCGACGACGGACTTTCTGCCGTTTACGGGCTGGTAAAGCTTAAGCTCGACCTCGGCTCCGATAAACCGCTCAAAGTCGGAGGGACGTTTAAGCTCACGCTCGATCCCTGCCGAGCCGACTTCAAATACATAACTGTCGGGAATGGGGTCGGCTTCGTCAAGCACGGGGTCAAGTCTACGGCTTATGCGCTCGCAGTCTGCGATATCAACACCGCCGTCCTTGTCGATAAACACACGGAGGAACCACGTTCCCGCTTCACGTACGTATTCCACCGCCCAAAGTGAGCAGCCCTCTTCTTCGACGATAGGTCTTGCGAGAGCCTCCACCGCATCGGTCACTCTGCTCATATAGATCTCCAATCAGAATAGTCGTAATAGGAATGTAAGCGGCATCAGACCAACAAAAAGAGTGGGCGAAGACCCACTCTGAGCTAACCTAACTTACTTACATTAGTATAATAACACCGTTCCGCCCACAATGCAAGCATTTTTTGTACCCGAAACAGCCCGTTTCGGGTACAAATTTGAAAATCAATATTCATTCTCGCAAGGGCGGTTCAACAATAATGTATTTCTTTTCTATTTGTTATCTTTTATGAGAATTACAAGTGACACAATCAAAAAGACAGCAGCTATCATTTGGACCGCAAAGGGAAGCGGTAAAATATACGAGACTAATATTACAACGAAGCCCAGCGCACCTAAAATTATAACAGCAAGTTCAAGCATTGTGAGCCACCTGCCCGTTTTCGCTTTTTGCTTTGGCGGAGTCTCCGGTGAAGGCTCTTGCTTGATCGCTTCATCAATTTGAAATTTAGGCGCCGTTTGCTGTTTATTTGCTTGCGCAGTCTCCTCAAGCTGTCGCTTCAACTCTTCATGTTCTTTATGGAGCTCCGCTTCAGCCTTTTTCGCACGTTCCTCCGCTTCTTCCTGCTGTTGTTTAATCGCTTCTTGAGCATACTTTTGATAAGAAAAGGTCGGCTTATGCTCAGAGTTAGCCTTATTTTCGACTGCGAGTCGAGCCTTGTATTTTGCAATGCAGTCATTTCTAATGTCTGCGGCGGCTTTGGGCAAAGGCGCAAAGGTGCCGTGCCTAACGGCATCCGCCGTGCGCTCGTTGCCGCAAACGGGGCAAATGTTTTCTTTGCTCTCCGTCCCGCATATTGTACATCTCTCCATCTTTATCCCTCTCACAGCTCAGCGGTAATATGCGCAGAATTCTTCAAAGCACAGGTCGTTTTCCATGATAAATTTTGCCGCTTCCTTACCGACATAGCGATAGTGCCACGGCTCGTCCCAGCCGGTGAGCTCCGCCTTATCCGACGGATAGCGCTTTATAAATCCGTACTCGGCACAATTTGCGTCGAGCCATTTGTAAAACTCGGCGTTCATCTTGGAGTAATCGTAAACACTGTACTTTTGGTCAAATATATCGACCGCAAGCCCCGTCTGATGCTCGCTGCAGCCCGGATACGCCACGATCTCCCGTGCAAGCTCGACCGCCTCGTCGTAGGAATAGTCGGCATCCTCCGAAAGCTCCGTCGCCTTGGCGTTGAACTGCTTCTGCTGCTGCGAATACGAAACATAAGCCGTGCCGACGTATGGCGTATAGCCCGCATCCTTTGCCGCATCAAGCAGCTTTTCAAGCGACGAGACCGCTCTTTCGTCCATTCTGAGTCCCGTACTGCCCGCCTCCATCGTTTCCGGCGTATAGGTGCTGATGGAGTTTTCGTCGTTTACGAGTATATACTGCCACTTCGATATGTCGATATTGGGATAGTCAAGCCCCTCCGGCGCAACTATCTTATTTGTATCGTCGGGCTTTTGGTAGTCATCCAGCGGCTTTTTAAGGTTATCGGTCTTGATAAAGACATCGTCGCTGCCGCCGAATATGACCTCCCCCGTGAGCTGTATGCGGGAGTTGACTATCAGAACAAGAATTGCCGTAAGCATGAGCATGGCAAATATCCAAACCGTCTTTTTTATTCGCATTGGATCTCCTCTGTTTCCTTTGATCGGATGCTTATTAATGTATTATACCAAAAACTCACACCCGAGGCAATAGAAATGCCGTATTTGCCGCAATTTTTTAGGGTTTTGCATATCCGGCGGCAGACTGCTGCCGGATATGCGGCCTGCTTTAATACGGACAGGAATCCTCCCCCAGCACCTCTCTCAGCTTCAAAAGCGCACGCTTTTCTATCCTCGACACATACGATCTGCTTATCCCGCACTTTTCCGCCGTTTCCTTCTGCGTTTTCGGTAATGCGTTTTCAAGCCCATAGCGCATTTTTATGACCGCCGCTTCACGCTCCGTCAGCACCGTATCGACATAGCTTCGCAGCTTCCGGCATATCTCATAAGTCCCTATCGTGTCGCAAAGCTCGTCGTCCTGTGCGATAACGTCCATGAGCGACAGGCTGTTCCCCTCGCTGTCGGTGTCGAGTGCGTCGGACAGACTCACGTCACCCGACGTCTTTTTCCTGCTTCTGAAGTACATCAGTATCTCGTTTTCACAGCAGCGGCTCGCATATGTCGCAAGGCGCACGCCTTTTTCGGGTCTGTATGTATTTATTCCCTTTATAAGTCCTATCGTTCCGATTGAAATCAGATCGTCCATGTCCTCACCCTGTGTATAATACTTTTTGATAATGTGGCTCACAAGCCGCATATTATGCTCAACAAGCGTATTTCGTGCCTGAACATCTCCCTTTGCCCATCTTTCGAGGCACTTACGTTCCTCCTCGGCGGGCAGTGGGTTCGGAAACGAGCCGTTCGGCGAAAGACGCAGCATCAAAAGCGTTCCGCCTATCAGAAGCAAAAGTGCGGATTCCAGCACATTCATCACCTCCGTATCAGCCTATTCCGGCGCTGTATGTCCCGATTCTTTAAGTTATTCTTGCAAAAATACGCACACGGAGATACAATGGTTTAAAACTTTTGAGGGGGAAAAGTAATGCACACACCCGATGATCTGTTTTACCACGATCACGGCGACGGGATCATCCACTGTCACGAGCATAAGCCCGCTTCCGACATTCAGGATCACGAGGCACACGAGCATCCGCACCACAACCATCCGCACAGCCATGAAAGCAGCAAGGCGGTCGTGAACCGTCTTTCGAGAGCGATCGGGCATTTGGAATCCGTTAAGCGCATGGTCGAGAGCGGTCGTGACTGCACCGACGTTCTTATTCAGCTTGCGGCGGTAAGGTCTGCGCTCAACAGCACGGCGAAGGTCATACTCAAGGATCACCTTGAGCATTGCATAACCGATGCGGTCGAATCCGGCGAAGCGGAACGGATAAACGAGCTTAATGCGGCGATTGATAAATACATTAACTGATACCGAAAAACGGCGGCACATCGTGCCGCCGTCGTTCTCTGTACCGCTGAAAAAGCTGCGCAGCGATTGCTGTGCAGCTTTTAAGCTTACTTGGTGTTGAATATTTTGAAGATGCTGTCGAAGGGATCCTCCTCACCGCTTGCTGCGGGAGCGGGTGCTTCCTTCTTCTCCGCCTTCTCTGCAGCTGCGGTGTAAAGGCCCTGGGGTCTTTCACGGACAGGCTCAGACTTTACCTGTGCGGGAGCCGGAGTGCTGTTTGCGGGAGCTTCCTCAAAGCCCGTGGCAATGACGGTGACCCTGATCTCGTCCTGCATGGACTCATCGAAGGTGGCGCCGAAGATGATGTTTGCATCGGGGTGAGCTGCCTCCTGAACGAGGTTTGCTGCCGCTTCAACGTCCTCAAGACCCATATCCTCGGAGCCGGTGATGTTGATCAGCACACCGTGTGCGCCGTTGATGGAGGTCTCCATAAGCGGGCTTGCAACTGCCATGCGGGCAGCGTCCTCAGCCTTACCCTTGCCTGCCGCACGGCCGACACCCATGTGAGCGAAGCCTGCGTTCTTCATGATGCAGGTGACGTCCGCAAAGTCGAGGTTAATGAAGCCGGTGTTCTTTATAAGGTCGGAGATGCTGGTGACTGCCTGACGCAGAACGTCGTCGGCGATCTCGAATGCGTTTGCAAGTGTGACCTTCTGGTCGGTGGCGTACTTCAGACGGTCGTTGGGTATGATAAGGAGAGAGTCGACCCTGCCGAGCATTTCCTTGATACCCGCATTTGCCTGATCCATGCGGCGCTTGCCTTCAAACTTGAAGGGCTTGGTCACTACGCCGACGGTGAGGATGCCAGCTTCACGAGCAATGTCTGCAACGGTGGGAGCAGCGCCGGTGCCGGTACCGCCGCCCATACCGGCGGTGATGAACACCATGTCCGCATCCTCCATCGCCTTGGCGATGTTGTTGCGGCTTTCCTCTGCGCTCTTCTTGCCGATTTCGGGATCGGAGCCTGCGCCCTGACCGTGGGTCAGCTTTTCGCCGATCTGAATCTTCTGATCGGCGTTGGAAACGGCAAGAGCCTGCTTATCGGTGTTGACAGCGATAAACTCAACGCCCTGAGTTCCGCTCTTAACCATTCTGTTGACAACATTGTTGCCTGCGCCGCCGATACCGACGACTTTTATAGTAACCACATTTTCGGGGCCAAGATCGGCTTTGAAATCCATTTTAGTTCCTCCAGTATTTTTTATTTAAAGAAGATGGCACCTGCCATTGTCATATTTTGCGGTATGATACATTTTATAACGATTTTCCTTGCAGGTCAATACATTTTTCCTTTGTTATGTAAACAAAGTTTTAAATATAATGTTAATTTGGATTAAAAACGACCTTATTTGAGTCCGAAAGGTCAAGCGTTCCGGAGTCGTCGGAGGTAAGCTTGCCTATCGCCGAGAGCAGCTTTGCGAACTTGTACTCGGTATCGTCCTGCGCTCCGAACTTCACCGTAAAGCGGTTTTGGTACTCAATTTGCGGGTTTTGCGGATCGGTCACGTCGATCGCCGTGATGTCAGTCTCAAGCCCCCTGCCCTTTATCTGCTCAAGAATCTGAAGCAGGTACTCAAGCCTGTCCTTCTCGCCGTCGGGAACGGAGATGTTTTCTCCGACGGCCGCATTGTCAACGGTGATGCCCTCGATCTCCGCAAGCTGCAAGGGGTCGTCCGCATCGACGGTGCCGAGGAATTTTCCGCTTTGGCTCACGGACCACAGCGTACCGTCAACATTGACGCTCGCAACAGCTCTGCTTTCCTCGACGACTATCGTACACTCGTTCGGCAGTCCCCTGCTGATGCTCACGGAATCGACATACGGCAGCTTTACGACCACTCGGCTTCCGGCAGATATGCGGTTTATGAAGAACAGATTGTCTCCGATCTGAATGCCGGAAGCCTCGATTATTTCCTTGTCGCTGTAAATTGAGTTGCCCTCGACGTTTATGACCGAAATCTCGAAGAACATGCTCATCGCAAGTATTATTACCACAATGACAAGGAAAAATGTGAGCGGTCGGTTGCTTTTTCGTTTTCTCACGGAAGCGTCGGCATCCGACGGACGCTTCGCGTAATAGCTGTTGGTATCACTCATAAATTCAAATCTCCATGTAAATATCGGCGCCGAGAGAACGCAGTCTCCCGTCAAGATTCTCATAGCCTCGGACTATATGTCCGCCGTCGATTATCATGCTTTCGCCCTCTGCCGACAATGCGGCGATTACGGCTGCGGCGCCGCCTCGCAGGTCGGTTGCCGACGCTACGGCGCCGAAAAGACTTCGCACGCCCCAGATCTGAGCTTCCCTGCCGTTTACGCTTATGTCCGCTCCGAAGCGTGCAAGCTCGGCTGTATGAGCAAAGCGCTTGTCAAAAACGGTTTCGCTGAACACCGTTTTGCCGGAGGCACGCAGGAGCGCCGCCATAAGCAGCGGCTGTGCGTCGGTCGGAAATCCGGGATACGGCTCGGTAACGACTCTGCCGGGAGAGCTGAGCCTCCCGTCGGAAGTGAGCCTTACGCTCCGCTTTCCGCTTATTATATCACAGCCTGCGGCGTTTAGGAAGTGCCTTACCGGGGAAAATTGCGAAGGATCGACGCCCCGCAGCTCGATATCCCCGCCCGCAGACGCCGCTGCGCACAAGAAAGTCGATGCCGCAATTCTGTCCGGCATCACACGGTGTCCGACGTGGCGCTCAGCCGAAAAGCCGCAGATCGTTATTTTTGACGTTCCGGCTCCGCTTATGTATGCACCGAGCTTTCTCAGGTACTCCTGCAGATCGACGATCTCCGGCTCCCCTGCCGCACCCGTTATCGTGGTGGTACCTTCGGCGGCGCAGGCGGCTATCATTGCGTTTTCCGTTGCACCGACACTCGGATACGGCAGATTTATGACGCTGCCGCAAAGCCGATTTGCACGGCACACTATCGTGCAACCGTCCTCCTCCACCTCCGCACCCAAGGCTTCGAGCGCCGACAGGTGCATATCCACGGGGCGCTCCCCAAGCTTGCAGCCGCCGGGTCTGCTCAGACGCACCTCGCCGCAGCGTGCAAGAAGCGCCCCCATGAAAAGCACCGACGACCGCATGGTCTCCATCATTTCTCTGGGAATCTCGCACGAGGTCACGGTGCTCGAATCTATGTATACGTCATTGTCACGCTGCTCCGCCACACAGCCGAGCTGCCGCAGGATGCGCAGAGACGCATCGACGTCGCTGAGCCTCGGAACGTTTATCAGCTCCGTAACGGCAGGCGTTAAGACGGATGCGGCAAGTATAGGCAGCGCAGCATTCTTCGATCCCTGCACAAAGCAGGCTCCTTCAAGGCGTTTCCCGCCACCGATATGCCATATTGCCATAAAAGAACCTCGCAAACAAAAAGACTGAAATCAGCCCATTCTATGCAGCAAGGTTCTTTTATGTTATTTGCGTCCGCACATCTCCAGCAGCTTTTCGATTATGGTTGCCGTTGCGTCGTTCACCGCAAGCTTTGCCATCGAGTCCGACATGGCGCACAGCTCCTTTTCGTCTCCGAGAATGCTTCTGACCTCACCGAGAAGGGTTTCGGCAGTGAGGCCCGCTTCCTCGAAAAGCTTTGCTCCGCCCGCATTTTCGATGACCTTCGCATTTTTATATTGGTGGTTATTCGTCACATTCGGCGACGGCACGAACACCGTCGGTTTATGCATATATGTAAGCTCCGATATGGTCGATGCCCCAGCCCTGCAGAGCACGAGGTCGGCAGCCGCCATGACCCTCGGCATATCGTAGATGTACTCTCTGACCTCCATGCCGTGCTTTTCATGATCGGGTGCGGTCTCGGAGAGCTTTGCCTCCATTTCGGCGTAGCCGTCGCTGCCTGCCGAGTGTATGAGCCTGAAACCGGGATTTTTACCGGCAAGCTCAATAAATCTGCACATGATCTCGTTCATCTTCGAAGCGCCGAGCGAACCCCAAACCGAGACCACAAGTCTCTCCCCGCTGGGGATACCGAGCTCCTCTCTCGCCGAACGCTTGGTGCAGCGTCCGAACTCGCCCCTAACGGGCGTTCCCGTGACGACCGCCTTTTCCGGCTGCTTGTAGTATTTCTTGCTCTCCTCGAAGCCGACCATTATCACGTCGACGACCTCGCTGAGCATTTTTGTCGTAAGCCCCGGAACGGCATTGCTCTCATGCACCGCCGTCGGGATTCCAAGCTCAGACGCAGCTTTAAGCACGGGATAGCAGACGTATCCGCCCGTACCGAGTACAACGTCCGGCGCAAAGGAACGCAGGATTTTCTTCGCCTTACGCTTGCCTCTGACTACGTTTACCAACGCCTTGACGTTGTGACACATCGCCTTCGGGCTGCGGCTGCGGCGCAGGCTGTTTACTCTGAGCGTGATTATATCGTAGCCGCTCCTCGGAACAAGGTCCTGCTCCATATTGAAATCTGCGCCGACAAAGAGTATGCCGCAGTCGGGCATAAGCTCTCTGAGCCGTCCGGCGACTGCAAGCGCCGGATTTATGTGGCCTGCCGTACCGCCGCAGGCAAACAGAAAATTCATACGTTTCACCACTGTAATTTATATTTTTGCGGGAATACTCCTTGATGCGCTCAAAACTATCCCCATCTCCGCCATTTGGATCAGAAGCGCAGTGCCTCCGTAGCTGAAAAACGGCAACGATATGCCGGTACAAGGAACAAGGTTCGTAACTACCGCAACGTTAAGTATAACTTGGATCGCAAGCAGCGTCGTAATGCCGGAGCAGACGAGAAACGAGTACCTGTCCGGGCAGCGCATCGCTATCATATAGCCTCTGATAATGAGCAGCGCAAACAGCACAAGTATCAGCACCGCACCGATAAAACCAAGCTCCTCGCACACCACGGAGAATATGAAATCGTTATGCTCCTCCGGCAGATAGAGGTACTTTTGTCTGCTTTGTCCTATTCCGAGACCGGACAGTCCGCCGGAGCCTATCGTGTACAGTGACTGCACTATCTGATAGCCCTCGTCCGAGGTGGAGGAAAACGGGTCACGCCATGTCGTGATCCTCGTTGACGCATACGGAAACATCGTCAGCAGCACGGTGATTGCGCCGCCGGAGATGAGTCCCGCAGCGACGAACCACACGAGCCTTGCGCCGCCGAGAAATATCATAACGCCGCCGATGGCGACAATGATTATCGAAGCGGAAAAGTGCGGTTCAAGCACCAAAAGCGCAACGATTACGGTCAAAATCGCCGCAAACGGCAGTATTCCGTAGCGAAAGGTTTTCATCTTGCCCCGGTTCTTGCATATAAGCACCGAGAACGACAGTATGACCGCAAGCTTTGCGATCTCCGACGGCTGTAAGGTAAGGCTTCCGATGCCTATCCATCGCCTTGCGCCGTTTGCGTCCACGCCGATAAGCGGAACCAAAAGCAGCAGCACAAGCGCCGCTATAAGCAGCGGCACGGAAAATCTGCGGTAGACGCCCATCGGCATACGGGAACACAGCAGCATCGCACCGATGCCGAGTGCCGCAAAGGCAAGCTGTCTGATAAAGTAATATGTAGGGCTTCCGCCCGTTACGTTTGCCGGATCGTAGTATGCTCTGGCGAAGCTCGCCGACAGCACCATTATGACTCCCGTCAGGAGCAGAAGCATGACCAGCACGAAAAAGCTCGTGTCAAAGCGCTTTTGCTCCTTTTTATCTTTCGTTTCCGATTCGATGAGCCTTGCGGTGCCGTGCTGCATACACCCGCCTCCTTATATCAGCCGATCTGGAAACGATTATATATTCCTACGAATGAAATTATTGCAAAAACAAGGGATACGGATGTAAAAAGAACGAACAGCTCCTTCTCGCTCCACTTTTTGCCCGTCCATCCGCCCATTTCAAGGTGGTGATGGAAGGGTGCCATTTTAAACACACGCTTACCGTGAGTAAGCTTAAAGTAGGTGACCTGGATTATATCGGACAGCGTTTCCCAAATGTAGACGATGCCGAGGGTTATGAGAATGAGCGGCATATCGTAGGTAAACGCAAGCGCCGCAATTGCGCCGCCGAGGAACAGGGAGCCTGTGTCGCCCATGAAAACCTTTGCGGGGTTGAAGTTATACACCAAAAAGCCCATCAGTCCGCCGAGCATCGCCGATGCGAAAATGCCCATTGCGAGGTATCTTTGACCCGCATAGAACGTCACGGTCACAAAGAAGAAGCAGACAGGGAGTGAGGTTCCCGTTGCCAGTCCGTCAACACCGTCCGTGATATTAACTGCGTTTACCGTGCCGACGATAATGAACGCCGCAAGCGCAAAGTACAGCGCCTCGGGAATGTACAGCTCAACATTCCAGAACGGAACGTACAGCGTGGTTCTGATATACCCCAGCTTGCGCAGCAGCAGCACGAACACAAGCGCCGCAACGAGCTGAAGAAGAAATTTTGCCTTTGCGCTGAGTCCGAGATTTGTCTTCTTGCGAAGCTTCTCCCAGTCGTCGAGGAACCCTATCGCACCGAAAACAAGCGCAAACAGCAGAACGAATATATGCGCAAAGTCCCCGTCAAGCATCGGCTTAAAGCCGACGCTCAGGCAGGCAACCGTGATGCCGGCAATGAAGATAACGCCGCCCATCGTCGGGGTACCCGTCTTTCCCATGTGCCATGTGGGGCCGTTTGACTTTATCTCCTGCCCCGCCTTTATTTTTCTGAGCCAAGGGATGTAAACCTTGCCGACGGCAACCGCAACGGCAAATGAAATCAAAAACGCAAGTATCAGACTTAATGTCATGTCGTCTACCTCTTCTCTATATGTTCTGCCACGATTTCTCTTTCGTCCATGTGATGCTTCTCATGTCCGACGACCTGATAGTCCTCATGGCCCTTCCCTGCAAGCAGGATAACATCGTGCGGACGGTGATTGTCTATCGCCCAACGTATCGCATCGGGTCTGTCGCAGATCACCGTGTACGGAGTCTCGCTCCCGCTCATGCCGATGACTATCTCGTCGATGATGCTCTGCGGCTCCTCGGTTCTGGGGTTGTCGCTCGTGACGATGACGAAGTCGGCATATTTTGCGGCAACCGCTCCCATGATGGGACGCTTTGTGCGGTCTCTGTCGCCGCCGCAGCCGAACAGCGCCACAAGCCGCCCCTCGTCGTTTATGCGCAGCGCCTTGAGTGCGTTTTCAAGCGCATCGGGGGTGTGGGAATAGTCGATGACTATCGTATAATCGCCGTCCGTCGGCACAAGCTCCATTCTGCCCTTGACGCCCTTTGCGCTGCCGACGGCGTCGGCACAGTCGGAAAGGCTAATTCCGAGGGCAAGCCCTGCCGACATCGCGCACAGTGCATTATAAACCGAAAACCTCCCCGGTATGCAGAGCTTGGTTTTGACCCGTTCGTTACCCGAAACGGCGTAAAACTCTATACCGGAGGGCGAAAGCTTCACATCGTCGGCATAAAGCTCGGTATTATGAGTGTCGATCGCATAGCTGTGTATCTTACAGGTCGCATCCTTCGTCATGGTTTCGCACCATGCGTCGTCTGCGTTAAAGCAGCCGTCTCTGCACATACGGAAAAGCTTTGCCTTTGCCTTGGCATACTCCTCCATCGTGCCGTGAAAGTCGAGATGATCCTGTGTCAGATTGGTGAAGATACCGACGTCGAAGTGAATGCCCGCAACTCTGTCAAGGCTGAGCGAGTGCGATGAGACCTCCATCACGACGTGAGTACAGCCGGAGTCCGCCATCTCTCTGAAAAGACGCTGAAGCTCAAGGCTTTCGGGGGTCGTGCGCTCGGAGTGCAGAAACTCCGAGCCTATCATATTGCCGTTCGTGCCGATAAGCCCCACCTTTGCGTCAAGCTTCGATTCCAAAAGGTGCTTTAACAGATAGGTCGTGGTCGTTTTGCCGTTTGTTCCGGTAACGCCGACGATCGTCATTTCGCTTGCAGGGTTGCCGTAGAACTCACGCCCCGCCAAAGCGAGCGCAAGGCGGCTGTCGGAGGTAAGCGCATACGCAATGTCTGCATCGGGCCTTTCCTGGCAAAGTATCGCCGAGGCTCCGGCTTCGATCGCAGCGGGTATGTACTTATGCCCGTCAAACTCAAAGCCCTTTATCGCCACGAAGAGGTCGCCGGGCTTAACGGCTCTTGAGTCGTAGCTTATGCCCGTGATCTCGGTCTCGCCGCCTTTAAGCTCCTCAAGCCTAACGTCCTTTACGATTTCGGATAGCTTCATATGTTTATCCTCTGTTTTCAATATTTTCCGAGCATACTCTCGTCCTCGTCAACAAGCGTCACGATAATAACGGTGCCGTGATCGACCTTGCTGCCGGGCTTTATGCTCTGCGATGTGACTATTTTTACTTCGGCGTCGGGAACTCCCGAAGCCGCTCTGACAAACAAGCCGTAGGCATCGAGCGTCTCTCTCGCCTGAGCGTAGGTCATGCCCGAAATGTTCGGCATGGTTTCCTGCCCCGGCGACGGCTCGGCATCCGCATAAATTATGACCGTACTGCCGGAGGCTATCATACTCCCCGCTGCCGGAAGCTGCTTCGTCACGGCGCTTCCCGTGCCGAACAGTCTGCACTCAAAGCCCGCCTCCGCAAGCTTTGCCTCCGCCTCGTCCGGGCTAAGCCCCGCAAGGCTCGGCACTGCCGTGTCGCATTGCTCCCCGTCACCGTAATCCGGCTCAAAGCCCATATACGGCAGAATGTCCGCAAGCATTTTGCCCACCGTCGGCGCCGCCATCTGTCCGCCGCTTATGTACACGCCGGACGGCTTTCGGCTCTCGATTATACACCGTATTTCCGTCTGCGTCCAGCATTCTTTGCACAATATACGGCTGCATCAGCTCACCGCCGTTGACGCAGGCGCTCACGGCTGTTATAAGCTGCAGGGGCGTAATGGTAAAGGTCTGCCCGAAGGACGCCGCCGCAAGCTGCGAGAGATTCCTTTCGCTGCAAAAGGTCTCGCGGCTCCACCATATACTGCCGCTTTCGCCGCCGATGTCGATGCCCGTCTTTGCGGTGAGCTGCTGTGTGTCGTCGCCCGTGAGGGTGAGGAAACCGAAAGCGTCGCAGTATTTGTAAAAGGTCTCGGCTCCGACCCGCATACCGATGTTCACGAACGCCACGTTGCACGAATGCTGCACCGCCTGTGTGAGCGTCTGCGAGCCGTGACCTCCGCTTTTCCAGCACCTGACGGGGTTCGTTCTGCCCTGCACCGCAACGGTGCCGCCGCAGAAAAAGCCGTCGTTCATGCTCACCGCTCCCTCGTTGAGCGCCATCGAAAGCGTTATTATCTTGAATGTCGAGCCGGGTTCGTAGGTGTCGGACACGGTTTTGTTGCGCCACTGGAGCTGCTGTGCCTTATACAGAAGCTCGCTTTTTGCCTCCTCGTCCGGCTCGGCGTCAATTATCGCCTGTGCGTCCTCGCTGACGTGAGAAAGTTGTTGAGGTCGTAGTTTCCCATGGATGCCATGGCGAGTATCTTCCCCGTCTTGACTTCCATGACTATGGCTCCTGCGCCGTTTTGAATGTCGTAGTCGGCTATCGCCTGACGCAGGTGCTTTTCCACAAAATATTGTATCGTCGTATCGACGGTCGTCACCACGTCGTAGCCGCTTCCGGCTCCGAAATAGCCGTCGTAGCGTGTGAGCAGCATATCGCTGCCCGATGCGTTGGTTGCTCTTTTATAGCTTCCGTCGGTACCGGCAAGCGAGGAATCGTACCACGCCTCAATGCCGTTTAAGCCGTAGTTATCCGTACCGACGAAGCCGATGACGTGACAGGCAAGCGAGGAATGCGGGTAGTAGCGCTTGGTGTCGCTTTCAAGGCGCACACCCTTTATGCCGTATTCCTCTTTGAATTTCCTTATCTCGTCCGCCTTGTCGGACTCAATCTTCCTTGCGACCGTCACATACCACGAGCCTGTGTTCGAGGCCTTGTCGAGGATCTCCTCCTCGGATACGCCGAGTATTTCGGAGAGCCTGCTTGCGATAAGCTCCTTATCCTCGTCGTACATTTTGATCTCCGCCGGGCTGAGATACACGTTCTCAACGTCTGCGCTCATGGCAAGCACGTTCATGTTGCGGTCGTATATCGTGCCCCTGACAGCCGATGTACCCGTGGTTCTGAGCTGCTGGCTGAGCGCAAGCCCCTCGTACAGCTCATGATCCCTTATTTGCAGCACATACAGCCGCACCGCAAGCACGGCAAAAGCAAGCACGCCGCACACTGCTGCAAGAAAAAGTGTACGGCGGAGCATGGTCCTGTTCGGGCCTCTAAAAGGGTTTTCGTCCTTAGGAATCCTATTCATATTAGCTCCTTTGCCCAATGAGTTCGTCTAAAAGACATAATATTTAGCCAAGCCCGAAATATTCCGGCAAGGAGCTTATCCGATCTTCTGTTGTTTCTTCCGGCTCGGAGTCGTCACTGTCGGAGATAAGCTCTCCGTGATCCTCCCCTGCCGTATCTATCGACACTGTCTGTCCCGGCTCAGGCGGCTGCATTCCGAGCACGTTCCTTGCGTAATCCTCTATCTGCGCAAGGTCCGTACTCTCCTCAAGCTCGATCTCAAGCCGCCGCTTTTCGTCGTCAAGCTCACCGAGCTGCGTAGAGAGCTTAGAGTTCTCGCCCTTTATCTCCGTAAGCTCCGCTCGCAGGAGCAGCCCCCACACAAGCAGTCCGACCGCAATCAGTGCAAACACGGCAAAAATGCATATCGCCGTTTTCTTTCTGTAAGCGTTTCCGCTTTTTTCTTTCAACAGCCTCAGTCCTTACACCCGCTCGGCCACTCTCAGCTTTGCGCTGCGTGACCTCGGGTTGGATTTCAGCTCGTCCTCTCCCGGCACTATCGGTTTTCTGCTGACGCTGCGGAGGGTCTGCTTAAAGCCGCATATGCATATCGGCGCTTCCCTCGGACATGTACAGCCGTTTTCTCTCGCCGCAATTCCCTGTTTTACGATCCTGTCCTCAAGCGAATGGAAGCTTATGACGCACAGCCTGCCGCCGGGCAGGAGCCTGTCGGGTGCGGTGCGTATCATCCTTTCCACTTCGCCGAGTTCGTCGTTCACCGCAATGCGGATCGCCTGAAAGCTCCGCTTTGCGGGGTGCTGTTTTTCTCTGAGTGCCGCTGCCGGCATTGCGCTTTTTATAACGTCCACAAGCGCAAGGGTGCTTAAAATCGGGCTTTTAGCCCTCGTCTGCACAATCCTTGAGGCGATGCGCCTTGCGTAGCGCTCCTCCCCGTAATCACGCAGTATGCGGTAAAGCTCGTCCTCCGGCCACTCGTTCACCACAAGCTCCGCCGTGAGCGGACTATCGGCGTCCATGCGCATATCAAGCGGAGCGTCCGCCATATAGGAAAAGCCACGCTCACTCTCGTCAAGCTGCGGCGACGAAACGCCGAGGTCAAAGAGCATCCCGTCCACCGCCTCGATACCGAGATTCGAAAGAATGTCCGCCGCATCAGAAAAATTACCGTGTACGAGCGTCACCTTATCGGAATACGCAGACAGGCGCTCCCCCGTGCGGCGTATTGCGCTTTCGTCACGGTCGATGCCTATAAGTCTGCCGGCGTTCAGTCTTTTGAGTATCTCCAGCGAATGTCCGCCGAGTCCCAAGGTGCCGTCAAGATATATGCCGTCGGGCTTTATGTTAAGATTTTCAATGCATTCGTTGAGCAGCACCGAAACGTGCTTCGGCTCCGTATCCGCCATTGCTTCAGCTCCCCCGTAAAGCGGACGGCGATGAGCCGTCCGCTTGTTCTTTCCGTCTTACTTATTCCACTCCGCTACCTGCGAGCGCAGCCAATCCGCCCACTCGCCGATGCCGTCGCCGTGCTTTGCGGAGATGGGAATGATCTTGATGTTGGGATTGAGCTTCTTTGCGTATTCCCTGCACTTGTCGAGGTCAAAGTCAAAATACGGCATTACGTCGATTTTGTTTATAAGCAGTACGTCGCAGATGGAGAACATGAGCGGGTACTTTAAAGGCTTGTCGTGTCCTTCGGGCACGGACAGAATCATCGCATTCTTGACTGCTCCGGTGTCGAACTCCGCCGGGCAAACGAGGTTGCCGACGTTTTCGAGTATCGCAAGGTCGATATTGTCGGTGCCGAGACCCTCAAGTCCCTGCTTCGTCATGCCCGCATCGAGGTGACACATGCCGCCGGTGTGAAGCTGAATGACCTTTGCGCCGGACTTTTCGATGGTAGCTGCGTCGACGTCGGAGTCGATGTCCGCTTCCATGACGCCTATGCGGAGGTCGTCCTTAAGCGCTGCGATGGTCGCCATGAGCGTTGTGGTCTTGCCGGAGCCGGGCGAGGACATGAGATTAAGCAGAAAGGTCTTTTCCGCTTTAAGCTCCTCTCTGAGCTTGTCCGCCTCACGGTCATTGTTTTCAAATACGCTTTTCTTGATCTCAAGTACTCTGAAACCTTCCATTTTTACACCTCATAAGTTTATTTATTTCTCAATCCGTCCATAAGGGTCGCAAGATTCAGGTTGAATTCTACGCTGTTTGCGGCATATTCCGCATCAAAAGGATATATCACGGAGCCGTCCCGGTCAAGGATTTCGGTCACGGTGTTCAGGAGCTTTGCCGCAGTCTCGTCGTCTCCGGCTTTGCTTTCGCCGAAGGTCGCAAGGCAGCCGGTGCCTTCCGTAAAGCGGGTGTTTATGTCCTTGGACGTAAACCATTCCGCAAAAAGGCAGGACGCAAGCTGCTGATTTTCGTCAGCCTTAACGATGCACAAAAGCGTAAGTCTTTCGACGCACTCCCGACTACCGTCCTTCATATACGGCACGGGAAGGAACTCCACATCGTCCGAGCTTCCCTGCACATACTCGGTCACGGACGCCGACGAGAGCACGGCACAGGGTATCTCCCCGTCGGCGACGCTTTTTGCGGGCGTCTTTCCCGGCAGGTCAAAGCCTCGCTCCAGTGCCGAGGTCGCAAGCAGATCATTATATATGTAGATGCAGTTTTCATCGTCGCTGTCGTGGGGGTTCACTCCGTCAAACTCCCCGCCGAGACGCATAATCTGAAGTCGAAAGAAATCGGAATAATCCTCCACCGTGTAAAAGCTCGAGTCGTTCCGCTGATAGTATTCGTCGGAAACGGCGCACAGCCGCTCATAGGTCTTGAGCGAATCGGTGTCGCCGTAAAGCTCCGTGTTGAGCATAAGCACGTCGGTCTCACTCAAAACGGGCAATGCAACAAGCTCTCCCTTCACCTCGGCCCCCTCGATATACGCATCGGGGCAGTTCGAAAGCTTCCACTTGTCGAAGTAGTCACCGAGCTTATAAAGCCTGTCCCCGTCATTCAGAAGTGACGCCGTATCGGAACCGCAAAGGATTACGTTCGGCAGATTTGTTCCGGTCGATATTGCAGTCTGCAAAGCCGCTTCATCCGAAAACGAGCGCAGCACGACATTGACGCCGGAGTCCTTTCCTTTGCCCTTATTATATTCCCCTACAAGCTCACTTAAGCGCTGCATCGCCGCACCGTCGTCAACGTACCAGACCGTTATCTGCTCCTCCTTATCGAGCCTTACGGGAGCAAGGCGGTCAAAATACAGGTAGACTGCGCTTCCGACTATAAGCACCGCAAGGAGTATGAGGATCAGCTTTAACCTTTGCTTGATCATTTCGATAATCCTTTACATTAAATTATAGGAATATGATACCACAGTTTTCCGTCGTTTTCAACCGCATTATGTCGACGGATATTGGGACTCTTTTCATTTGACCTCAAGCGGCTTTTATGTTATCTTTATTTTATATATATTCAATCATATGATTTGATCGGAGGATTAGCTATGTTTATACGATCAAAAAGATTTATAAGCAGTATTCTGTGTCTTGCGCTGGTGTTAAGTCTGCTCGGCACACTGGGGCTCGGCTCCGCACAGGCGGAGACCGGAATCGAGGGCTACACCCCCGCAATGACCATGTCGGAGCTGAAAGCATCGGGAGCGGATGCCGCTGCCGGAAGCGCTTACAGCATTTCAAGCATGGACGAACTTTACGATCTTGCCGAGTATATAAGCTCCGGCAAGCCGAGTGAGGGTGTGACCTTCTACATCACCGGAGACATTAAGCTTCGCAACTGTTCCGGTGATAACAAGAACGACCGTCTTTGGGTCCCCATCGGCACCGAAAGCGCCCCCTTCTCCGGCATCTTCGACGGCTGCGGCTATGCCGTTTTGAACTTTGACGCCGTCAGCGCCGGGGATAACTTCGGTCTCTTCGGCTGCGTTTCGGGTGAAGCTGCGGTCATCAAAAACCTCGGCATCGAGGGCGAAGTGACCGGAGGCGACAACATAGGCGGCATTGTCGCCGTTCTGACCGGCGGCAAGGTATTAAATTCTTGGTCAGCAGTTGATATAAACGGCGGCGACGTTATAGGCGGCATTGCCGGCAGCGTCGTCGGCGGCAGCGTGCTTAACTGCTGCAACTACGGCTACATAAAGGGAGGAAGCTTTGTCGGCGCTATCGCAGGCAGCGCTTCAAAGGGCGCCGTCGTCGAATATTCCTACTATGTATATTACAGCGCCGAAAAAGCAATCGGGGCAAAGGCATCCGGCTGCTCCGAATCCGTCTACCGCTTTGCAAGCAGCAGCGACGAGGTTCTTACCGAGAAGGTGCTGACCGTCGGAAAGGAAAAGACCGACGACCTTATTGCGCTCCTCAACTCGTGGATAGAGCAGCAGCACGCCGCCGACAACGAGTATCGCAGCTGGCTGTACGATACCTCCGCAAGCGCCACAATGCGTACCGACGGCCGCTATCCTTCGCACCGCTACCCCAACTACGTTGAACCCGTGCCGAGCATCTACACCGCCACGGCAACGATGACGGCACTTTACGAGTCCGGTGTGGACGGCGTCCAGGGTTCGTTCTACAGCATATCAAGCACCGATGAGCTTGTATACTTCCGTGACTATGTCAATGCGGGCTTTGCGACCGAGGGCATGACCTTCTTCCTCACCTGCGACCTCAATATGGCTCTCATATCCGGCGAGACGCAGACGCTCAGCTGGGTTCCCGTCGGCAACAGCGACAAGATGCCGTTCCGTGGCGTATTTGACGCTCAGGGCTATGTTCTCACCGACCTGTTCAGTACCGAAGAGTCCTCGTATCAGGGTTTCTTCGGCTACGTTGACGGTGCGACGGCACAGGTAAAGAACCTCGGTATTATCGGTATGCTCACCTGCCGTGACAAGACGGGAGGCATAGTCGGCTGTCTCGTAAACGGCTCCGTTATAAACTGCTGGTATGACGGTCAGGTAAACGGTGACGACAATCTCGGCGGTATCGTCGGCGTTGCGGAGGGCGGCACAATCTCCAACTGCGTAAACTTTGCTCCCGTCACCGGCGACAAGAATGTCGGCGGCATAGTCGGCTCATGCGGCAGCGGCGTAAACGTAAAGTACTGCTACTACAGCGACGACAACACGGCAGCCTGCGGCAACGGCGGCGGTACTCTCACCGCAGTCGTCTCCTTTACTCACAGCGGCTCGGATTACAACCTCTCCCGCTCCGTGAGCGTCGGCGCAGCATCCGGCGTCAAGCTGCTCAACGTCCTCAATCACTGGGTCACCTATCTTGCTCCCGACCGGAGTATACGCTCCTGGAAGATAGACAGCAGTGCTCTCGGTGTCGCAAGGATTCAGGGCGACCACCCCACTCACCTCTACCCGGGCGACAACTCCGGTGTCAAGAGCGTCAACGAGCCATACACCGAGGTCGATAACCGTGATAATCCCTACAATGTCGTCTACAGCGAAACCGCAACGATGACGGAACTGTACGACAGCGGCATCGACGGTATTGCGGGCGGACATTACGGCATCTCTTCCGGCATTGAGCTTGCCCTTCTGTCTCAGTACGTCAAGGAGGGGCGTGCCACCAAGGACATGACCTTCTTCCTCAAGAAGGACGTCGATATAAGCGTGCAGAGCCTGTCCGACATGTCGGATGGCTGGGTCCCCATCGGCTACGATTACTCCACCACGGATCCCGACACCTATGCCCGCACCTTCAGAGGCACCTTTGACGGCTGCGGCTACACGGTGAGCGGTCTGTACATATACGACGAAAGAGGCGACAACGTCGGTCTGTTCGGCAGAGTCAGAGGCGGCACCATCAAGAATCTCGGCGTCATGGGCGGTATCGTCGGCGAATACAACTGCGGCGGTATCGTCGGCGACCTCGATGACGGTACCATAATCAACTGCTGGGCGGCGGTCAGCATACAGTCCGAATCCGAAACGGGCGGTATCGCAGGACGCATCGACGACTCCACGATCGAAAACTGCGCAAGCTACGGCGCATACCTCGCCTACGGCGGTGAGACGAGCAATGCCGGAGGCATCTTCGGCGACGCTCTCGGCAAATCCGTCGTAAAGAACTGCTACTACACCGACGGCACCTCGGAGGCTGCCTACAACTCCGCAAGCAAGAACACTACGATATCCGATCTGCTCTCCTTCACCTACGGCTTTGAAAACGATGATTACTACTGCACTCTTGAGCGTGCGGTCGCTATCGACGAGGTGACCACGACGAGCGCTCTCGATGCGCTCAACGCATGGGTCTACTCGCAGGGCAACGGTCAATACTGCACATGGTACAACTCCAACGTCATCATAAGCGTCGAAAACGGCGTTTCGGGTCACTTCCCCGTACTTAAAAACCCCAAGGAGGTTGACGCCGCCGATCCCGGCGACTACTCCGGCGATTATACCGCAACCGCAACGGTCAGCCAGCTTTACAATTCGAGGACCGACGGTATCGAGGGCGCCTGCTACAGCATCAACGGCCTTGATGACCTCGAAGCCTTCAGAAAGTACGTCAACGCAGGCTATAAGACCAAGAACATCATATTCTTTCTGACCTGTGACATCGACATGAGCGTCACATACTCGGTCGATTCCTCGAAGTCGTGGATACCCATAGGCAACGTAAACGATCCGTTTAATGGCATATTCGACGGCCAAGGCTACACTCTCAAGTACATTTACATCAACACCAACGACGACGATCAGGGTCTGTTCGGACACGTTAACGGCGGCGCTCTTATAAAGAACCTCGGTATAAGCGGCATAGTCCGTTCCGGCACAAACGCAGGCTCCATCGTCGGTGACTTCAACTTCTCCACCATAGCCAACTGCTGGTCGTCCTGCGAGGTAGCCTCGACGGGCAACAACGCAGGCGGCATCGTCGGCGGTGCGAATATGGGTACTATCGTCAACTGTGCGAGCTACGGCGCAATCGCCAGTACGGATGGAGCCTACGGCGGTATTGCCGGCTTTGCGGTCGGCACCACCATAAAGTACTGCTACTACCTCTACGGCACCTGCCAGCAGGCATACGGCACCGGCTCTACCCCCGTCGCCACGGGAGTCCAGTACTTTAACGGCACAAGCGCAGCCTGCATTCTCCACGAGAAGGTAAACGTCGAGGGCACGGAGACAAAGAACGCTCTCGGCGCTCTGAAGCTTTACGTCGACGCTCACCCCGAAACCAACTACTGCTACTGGACGGTCGGCAATACCGAAGAATACCTGCTCATGGGCGTTGAGTTCTTCCCTGTTCTCATTTCCGCTTCCGGCACCATGGGCAACAAGGATTACAAAACGGTGCAGGCATACTACAACGGCAAGGAGTACAACTCCCTCGTCAAGGCGGTTAACGCCGCAAACGACTCCCCCGACGGCGGCGACGTCACGCTTGCGACAAACGTTGTTTTGAACGCAAAGGAGAACATCACGCTTGACGACAACGTCCGCATCCTCACCGAAAACTACACACTGAATATCAAGTCCACGGTCTCCGTATACTCAATGCAGCAGCTTGTCGGCTACTTCACCGTCAACAAGGACGGCGGCGGCATAAAGCTTTGGGATGCATCGAAAAACGATTACATTCTCTTTATGTACGCCAAGGTAAAAGCCGATCTTTCCTGCAACAGCCTCTTCTTCGGCACACAGAGCCTGACTTTCGTCTCCTCGCCGATCGAGGGCGGCGATTCGTCCGCATATGACCTCAGTCTGCACGACGGTGAATTTATCGTCAACTCCACGCTTGACAGCGGTAACCCTCACGGCATCCCCGCAGGCAGCAAGCTCACCGTGGAATCCAACGCAACGCTCAATGTCTCCGCAAACGCAAGGATTCGTACGACAGGCGGAGCCGTGGTCATGGATAACGGTACGATCAAGATCGGCAACGTCACCCTCGACCGCAACGGCGGCGTCAAGATGAAGGGCGTATTCGAGGACGACGGCGGTCTTGTTACGCTCCCATTCATCTACAAGGACGGCTACACACTCAGAGGCTGGTCACCCGACAACGGTGCGACGGTCTACCCCGCAGGCGGTAAGGTCGATGCCCAAACGGCGGTGACCCTTACGGCAATGTGGAAGATGGGCGACAGTGCGGATCCCTACCCCGGTGACGATTATTACGACGACGGCGGCGATCCCATATACAACATCCCCATCACCGTCATCCAGTCCAAGGGCGGCACCATTTCTCCGGGAAGCATAAAAGCCGCCAAGGGTGAAAACCTCAGCTTCTCGGTCGTTGCCGACACCGGGTACTATGTCAAGAACGTACTCGTCGACGGCGAAAAGGTCGAGCTTGACGAAAACGGCAACTACAAATTTGTGAGTATCAGCCGTGCGCACACCATAGTCGCTCTGTTTGCACCCACTACAAACTCCGAATATTACAACTGGGTCAACCCCTTCACCGATGTAAAGAGCGGCGATTGGTGCTACGACAATGTGCGCTATGTTGCGTCCGCAGGTCTGTTTAACGGAACCACGGCCACCACCTTTGAGCCGAAAAAAACGATGACCCGTGAGATGGTAGTCGTTGTGCTCTGGAGGCTTGCCGGTTCTCCCGTAGTACCCGACGAGGGGCAGCTCTTCCCCGACGTGCCTCAAGGCAACTACGCATACGACGCCGTAAGGTGGGCAAATATGTTCGGCATCGTCATGGGATTTAACGACGGCACCTTCGGCTACGGCAAGCCCGTTAACCGTGAGCAGCTCGTCACCTTCCTGTTCCGCTTTGCGAAGAACTATGCTGGCGACAATGTCGGACTGTACGACAACACGAATATACTCGGCTACACCGACGTTCTGGAGATCTCCAAGGGAATGACGCAGCCCTTCCAGTGGGCGATAGGCGCAGGCATCGTGAACGGTACGACTGCGACCACGCTCAGTCCCAAGGACACCACAAACAGAGGTCAGGTGGCTGCGATCCTCTCCCGTTACTGTAACAAATTCATCAACACCGTTCCCGTGTTTGATTAGGGAAAATAAATAAAGGACAAAAGACGGCAGCACCGTCTTTTGTCCTTTATTGACAATATATTGCTGATATGTTAATTTGAATACAGGAAATTTTTTGTTGGAGGAAAAAATGAAATATTGTCCGAAATGCGGCTCCGAGATGGACGACGTTCTTAAGCTGTGTCCGAAATGCGCCGCCAAATCAGAGCAGCCCACATCCGAGGAATCCGTGCAGGAAGCATCCGCCGCAGTCGAAGCGGCGGAAATGAGCACGCCTGAACAGACCGAGAAAGCACCCGTGAGCGCACCCGAAACCGCCGAATGTGAGTATACCGAACCGGTAGATCTGTCCAGGAGGAATACGAAGAAAATCATTTTGATTGCAGCTGCGGCGCTTCTTATTATAGGCGTTGTCGTTGCCTGTATCCTGATTTTCGGAAAAACCGACCCCGAAACCGCCGTAAAGGATGCCTACGCAAAGACCTGCGACGAGCTTGACGACGTATTTGCAAAAGCTCCTGATCTCGCCGACGCAATGAGCATAGCGTCCGACATCATGAACAGCGGCAAAATGACCGTCGGCTTTGGCATTGACGGCTCAATTGAGACGACGTCGGGTCTTGCTCGATCACAGAGTATTGATGTTCATCTGTCGCTCGGCATTGATGTTGACGAGAAGGCTTCCACTTACTCGGGCGAATGCTATTTGTCGGTTGGTCTTCCCGGCGCAGCCACAGAGGCAGACCTTCTCTTCTCCGCCGACAAGGACAGCTTTATGGTTCAGTTACCCGAGTATATCGACGGCACCTACGGCGTTGATATCACGGACGACCTCGCAAACCGTATCCTTGACTCCTATATCTACAACGAAAGCGGTATCAGCGACCAAATTTCTCCGCTCGCAATTCAAATGTACGCTGCCGCCTTCTCCGAACTCGGCTCTGAGTCTGCGGCTCCCGTCGAAGACGCAACCGCTCCCATCGCCGCCGCTTATGACGACCTTAAGAAAACCTTCGAGTACGAGGAATCCGACGTTGAGATTCCCAAGTGCAGCGGCCTCGATATGTACAGGATAAGATACGACAATGAAGCATACGAAAAATTTGTGGGTCTTATTGCCGACCTGTTTGAAGGTGGCAGCTACTCAAGCGGTCTTGTTGATTTCTCGTTCACCGAAATGCCCGATGAAATACTTGATGCCATACGCAATTCCAAGGTAAAGATTTATGTCGGCATAGACGACAACGACTGTCTTGCAGCCGTTTCCCTCCGTCTTGACGACAGCTATCTGACCCTGCGTCTGAGCGGTAAGGACAACGTATGGAACAGCTTTACGCTGTATAACGACAAGGATACGGTAATGAACGGCGGCTTTAAGTCCACCAAGAACGGATTTGAGCTTAGGATCACCGACGCAGACGAAAGCGGCGTAATCCTTGCCTGCAACGACAAGAGCGGTAAGCTGACGCTCAAGGTTATCGAGGACGGCGGCATGAATGAGGTAAAGCTTGCGCTCAATTACGAGCTTATCAAGAGCAAGACCGGCGTTGAATTTGAGCTTGATCTCAGCGACCTTCTCGGCTCCGACCTGAGCCTTGCCCTGAGTCTGAAGCCCCTGAAGGGTGAAGTCACCATGCTCGACTCGGAATTCGCAGACATACTCGACTTCACCGAGGAGGAATATCAGAACTTTATGCTGTCGCTTGTTGACGGGATGTACGGCGGTATGATTTCCGAATCCATGGGCGATGACTTCACTTACGAGAACATTTTCGGCTCCTCGGACGTTGAATATTACGACGACGCAGCATAACTAAATCGGCAGCAAAAAGCTTGCTCTGATGAGCAAGCTCAGCGTGTCAAAACACGCCACGTTTTTTGTGAAGCGTTGCTTCACGAAAAGCCTCGCTATGCTCGTTAAAACACCTGAGTTATGTGAAAATTTGTTTCACATAACTCAGGTGTTTTTGATGGCTATAATCCAATTTGAGGCGGGACCTTTCTCGCTGCGGCTCGGTCACGGTGCGATAGTGAATGACATGCCCCCCTGCTGCGTATTGAATTTTACCTGTTGCGTTTGCTTTTGTTCTTTGACAGTCTGAAGAGAGTGCACGGCACTCCGCACACTCTCTTCTGTCTGGTCTTTGTTTTGGCTCTACCCCAACTATTGGCATAGAGCCTTTATTTTTTATTATGCTTTATGCTGCGTCGATCAGATCCTTGAGGAAGTTTGAAAGCTCACCCAATCTGTCCGGCGTAAACCAATCGCTGATGCTGTTTTCGCCGATGTTGATTATGGCGCCGTGGGATCCCTCAAGGCTCTCGGCAAGCACCGCCCAAAGCCTGTCGCCGTCTGTCGTGTTGCCCTCAATTATATCGAAAACGTAGCCAATGTGCTGTGCAACGTCCGGCATATCGTAGTATTCGCACAGCTTATCATAGAAATCGGAGACGGCGCTCGTGAAGCTGAGCAGATCATCATTGCTGAGATTATCGAGTCCGAGCTCGGCAATGTACTCCGTCGGCACAACGCCTGCGGCGCTGCCGACTCTGAAGATGAGTTCGGGAAGCTCGGTGTACTCAAACATCTGATTTATCGTCTGTATGTTGTTTGCGGCAAGCTCGGAGAAGTCGAAATCTTCGTATTTGCCGCAGATCTTCTCAAGCAGCAAGGCTCTGCCGGCGCTCATGGAGTACTCACTCGCAAGCTTTGATGTCTCATCGTCGTACTGCATGACCTGACTCAATATTGAGAAGTCGTAATCCAGGCTCTCGTTATACTCATATACCGTATCAACAAGGGACTGACGCATCGACTCCGCCTTTTCGGGGTCTGCGTCAAGCACCGTTATAAGCATGGAGTTTTTAAGCTCCGTAATGTAGCCGTGATTTTGCAGAACGGTGACCGTTTCCTTCACGGCAGTATCGTAATTCTCACCGCAAACGTTAAGCTCCGGCCGTAGCGCCTCGGCATCCTCGTTTTCCGCCCTCACATCAACGACAATGCCCCGGTCGTTCACCATAAGGCTCACGCTGGGGTTGACGTCGAGCATAACGACGGTGTTCTGCGCCATGGCAAGCTCATTGCGGTTGGAGCTGAGCGTAAGCTCCGACTCCTTGACGTCGCCTGCGCCGCCGAACATGGCTGCGGTGCCGAAGGCGATGAGTGCAACGCTCGCCGCAAGCGCCCCCCAGTTTATACCCTTCTTTTTCTTCTTTGTGTGAGGATACATTTCTTCATAAAGCTCGTCAATATACTTGTTGTCCACCGAGCCTATATTTCTCAGGAGATCTTCACTTTTCACAGGGGGATCCCCTCCTTCATAAAATGTTTTTTCAGCTTGTTCCTCATACGGAACAGCATCGTCGTGACCTTCGATGAGGACATACCCTTCATCTCCGCAATGGAGTCGATAGGCTCCATCATCCAGTAGCGCAGCATAAAAACGCTGCGTTCGACGGAGTTCAGGCCCTCAAGAAATCCGTTGAGAGCCTCTCTGATCTCGGCGGAATCCTCCCTCCGGCTTATTTCGTCAAAGCCGGACACGCACTCCGACAGCTCGTCGAGAGCAAGCGGCGTTTCACCGCCGCCGCGCTTGTCGCTTTTTTTGCTGCGAAGCTTATCAAGCGCAAGGTTGCGTGTGATCTTTCCGATGAACGACGAGAGAGACTTGGGTTCGTTCGGAGGTATGCTCCCCCACGTTCGCATATATGCGTCGTTTACGCACTCCTCGCTGTCTTCGTCGTTGCCGAGTATATTAAAGGCTATACGGTGGCAGTATCGCCCATATTTTATGTCTGTTTCTAATATGGCTTCCTCTGAACGCTCCAGATAAAGCTCAACTATTCGGCGGTCTTCCAAAGCGGTCTCCTTTACCTCTATACATTAAGACGTAAATTCTTAATAAGTATCACATTATTTAGCAAAAAACACAAGAAAAATTTTTATAAATCAGATATTTTTCTTTATGACTTGAGATAAGCAACAAGATGTGTTATATTTATATACCTGAATTCTTGGATTTTGCGGCTGTCCTATCGGCTTGCCGCTCGGAGGCTATATGATACTCTATTTTTCGGGAACCGGCAACAGCCGCTTTGCTGCACGGCTTATCGCTGATACACTCGGAGACGAAGCCGTCTCGATAAGCGCATATCTTAAAGACGGCCGTAAGCGCAGCTTTTCCTCGGAAGCACCGTATGTTGTCGTTTGCCCGACCTATTGCTACGCCGTGCCGACCGCCGTCCGTGACTTCCTTCTGTCGGCAAGCTTTTCCGGCAGCGGCGACATGTATTTCGTCATGACCTGCGGAGCGTGTATCGGCGGTGCGCCCTACTTAAACGACAGGCTCTGCCGCAGGATCGGTATGAACCACATGGGTACCGAAAAGCTGGTCATGCCGGACAATTACCTTGTGATGTATGAGCCGTCATGCTCGGATGAGGCGCAGGCGCTTGTCGGCTCCGCTTCGGAAAGGCTCGGCGGCATTATCGACTCCATCATGGTCAAAAAGCCGATAGGCTCCCGCTCCAACGCCGTTTTCGGTGGCTTCAGCGCCGCCTCGGCAAAGATTTTCAATTCGGTGATAGGCAAGCCCGAAAAATTCACCGTAAGCGACAGATGCACATCCTGCGGTCTTTGCGAGAAAAATTGTTCCATGGGCTGCATCACACTCAAGGACGGTCACCCGACATGGAAAAGCGGCTGCATTCACTGCCTTTCCTGCATATGCGGCTGCCCGTCGAACGCTATCGACTACGGACGTTCGACAGTTGGTCGGCGCCGCCACTACCTGTATCCCGACGGAACTCTGAAAGTATAAAGAAAGAAGGTACACTCCCTTGAAAACAAGAGTCATTTCCGCAGTCGTCATGCTCGTTCTGGTCTTCGGCTGCTTCCTCGTTTCACCCTACACCCGCACCCTGCTGCTCCTTGCCATCTGCATAATGTCAATTTGGGAAACCTGCAGAGTGATAAAGGCAAAGGACGTTTCGACCGCTCCCGCGGTTTTGTATGTTTACTCCGTTGCGGTCTGCGCTCTCATTCTGTTTAAGAAAGCAGATGAGGTCTACCTCACCGCACTGTTCTTTCTTGCCGTCTTTGCGATCACCTTTGCCGGCATAATCAAGAAGGATCTGAGAGGCCCCGGCGCTCTGGCAACGCTTGCCGTGCTTGCATACCCGGTATTTCCGATCGTGCTAATAATGCGCCTTACCGCACTCCCCGGCAACACATGGATCCCCGTTTTCGCCATCGGCTGTGTTTCGACGTGGATATGCGACTCCTTTGCGCTGTTCGGCGGCAAGCGCTTCGGCAAGCGTCACATCGTACCGGAGGTAAGCCCCCACAAGACCCTTGCCGGTTTTATCTGCGGTGCGATTTCCGCTGCCGTTGCGGGCATCGGACTGTACTTCGCTCTCAGAGGCAGCTTCCCCGCCGTCACCCTCCCCTGCTGCGTCATAACCGCATTTGCGGCGTCCAGCTTCGGTCAGGTCGGCGACCTTGCCGCATCGCTCATTAAGCGTATGTCCGGCTTTAAGGACTACAGCCACCTCATCCCCGGTCACGGCGGCGTTATGGACAGAGTCGACAGTCTGCTGTTCTCCGTACCTGCCGCATACTTCTGCCTTTACATTGCAGGTCTTTACCACTAATCCCGACGATTGGAGCTATATAAATGGATCAACGCATTCCTTCTCTTGCCGAGCTTAAAAAACTGATGCTCGTGATAAACCCCGTTTCGGGCAAGCGTGCGGCATCCCGCAACCTTTCCGATATCATTCGCATTTTCTCCTCTCACGGCTATGCTGTCACGGTGTTTCCCACCGCCAAGCCCGGCGACGCAACGGAGTTTGTGATAAACTACGCCGACGGCTTTGACCTTGTCGTCTGCATCGGCGGCGACGGTACGCTTAACGAGGTGCTGACCGGTATTCTCAGAGGCGAAAAGGATATTCCTCTCGGCTATATTCCTTCCGGAAGCACGAACGATTTTGCCGCCTGTCACGGCATCTCGTCCGATATGTGCGCCGCCGCAGAAGCAATCGCCTGCGGCAAGCCGCATGAGATCGACCTCGGCAAATTCGGCGACCGCTGCTTTTCCTACGTTGCGGCGTTCGGTATGTTCTCGTGGCTTTCATACACCACCTCGCAAAACCTTAAGAACAAGCTCGGTCACTCGGCGTATCTGCTCGATGCGATAAAGGATCTCCCGAAGATCAAGGCAAACCATCTCCGTCTCACGGTTGACGGCTTCACCTGCGAGGGTGACTACATCTTCGGTGCGGTCTGCAATTCGACCTCCGTTGCGGGTACCATCACCCTGCCCTCCGACGTTGTCGATACCTCGGACGGCATTTTTGAGGTGCTGCTCGTTCACGAGCCGAGAACGATATTTGATTTTCAGAACATAGTCCTCGGCGTTCTGACGCAGGACTATTCATCCCCCTTCCTCGACTTTTTCCAAGCGCACGGTGTCAAGATTGAAGCCCCCGCCGACATGGAGTGGACGCTGGACGGCGAACGTGGCGAGCCTGTCGAGTCCGTAGACGTTGAAAATCTCAACCGCCGTATAAAGCTCATATATTGAGCTTTTGCGGCATAATAAAGCATATGAAGGTTTTTATCAACGTAAAAAAATTCTTTGACGGGATCGACCGCTGTAATCTTTCCGCACACGCCGCAGCGAGTGCGTACTATATGTTCGTCTCGCTCGTCCCTTTTCTTGCGCTGCTGTCAGCCGTCATTCCCTATACCGGCACCAGCAAGGAAAGCCTGATAACACATATAAGCCCATATATCCCCGATGCGCTCCGGCAGCTTATCGGGGATATTATAAGTGATATATACCTTGCCTCGGGCGCAATTCTCCCGATCTCGATCCTTCTTTCCGTGTATCTTGCGAGCCGTGCCTTCGCATCGCTCATACGGGGCATCGAGGTCGTCTCCGGCAGCGGTCACTATGCGTCCTTCCTTCGGCGCACTGCCCTTGCCTGCCTGTACACGGTCGGAGTCATTGCCGCAATGGTGCTTGTCATCGTCGTGACCTTTTTCGGTGAGCGTCTGCTCGAGGTGATTTACGAGCCGATAAGTCTTGCGCTTATAAAGCTTCGCTTTGTGCTTGTCGCTCTGCTGCTCACGGTTTTGTTTACGCTTGTGTATCACTGGATCCCGGGACTGAAAATACGCTTTCTTGCGCTCATTCCCGGTGCGGCGTTTGCCGCCTGCGCATGGTTGCTTTTCACTTGGCTGTTTTCGCTGATTTTAATGAGCGGCAACGGCTACAGCATATACGGCAGTCTTGCGGCAATAGTCATAAGTCTCCTCTGGATGTACTGGTGTATGTATATCATCCTGCTCGGCGCTTACCTGAACGTCTTTATAAGCTCGGAAAAGCACCGCAAAGAGGCTTAGTGTTTTTGCTGCAATATCTCGTCAAAATTTCGTCAATATTTACAAACTATAAATTGTATGTTATGATAACTGCACTAATTTAATAGGTGATAATTATGCAAAATGAACATTCCCTCGAAATATTTGAAAGAGAGCCTATCTCAAAGCTCCTCTGCAAATTTGCGCTTCCCGCCATTGCCTCAATGGTCGTAAACTCGATATATAATATTGTCGATCAGATATTCATCGGACAGGGTGTCGGCGTTCTCGGCAACGCCGCAACGAACCTCACCTTCCCTCTTGTCACCTTCTCGATGGCTATCGGCACCATGATCGCCGACGGCTGTGTGGCATACTTCAGTCTGAAGCTCGGGCAGAAGAACTACCCCGAAGCCGCACGCACCATGGGCAACGGCATAAGCGTTTCGCTCATTGCCGGACTTGTACTGACGCTGCTTATGGAACTGCTCATAACGCCCATTCTGAACCTCTGCGGCGGTGCTAAGGTTTCGGGGCAGACCTTTAATTACGCACTCCAGTACGCAAGGATCACCCTTATCGGTATTCCCTTTGTGTGTATCAGCATGACCGTCAACAGTATTATACGAGCGCAGGGCAATCCGAAATACGCAATGCTCTCAAACCTTGCAGGCTGCTTTCTCAACGTCATCCTTGACGCATGGTTCGTTCTCGGTCTCGACTGGGGCGTTGCGGGCGCCGCATGGGCAACCGTTATCGGTCAGGCTCTAAACTTTGTCCTCTGCATCGTCTACATTCCCCGCCTTAAAAGCATAGAGTTTAGGCTTGAAAACGCAAGGCTTTCCTCCAAAACCGTCGCCGCATTCATTCCTCTCGGAATTTCAAGCTTCTTTACGCAGTTTGCCTCCACGATCGTCGTCATCTGCATGAACAATCTCCTTACAAAGTACGGTGCGGAGAGTGTTTACGGCGCTGATATTCCGCTTGCGGCGCAGGGCATCGTTATGAAGGTAAACTCCATAATCGTCAGCGTCATGGTCGGTCTCGGCATCGGCAGCCAGCCCATCGTCGGCTACAACTACGGCGCCGGAAACTTTAAGCGTGTCAAGTCCACCTACCTGCGCACGATTGTTACCGGACTTATCGTGGGCGTTATCGGCTGGGCAATATTCCAGTTCTGCACTCAGTCAATCATCGATATTTTCGGTCAGGAAAGCAAGGAGTACAATGAATTTGCGCTCAATTGCTTCCACATCTTCCTCTCCGTTATCTTCCTTGTCGGTTTCCTTATTCCGTCGGGTATCTTCTTCCAGTCCATAGGCAAGCCCGTAAAATCAATGCTCGCAACGCTTTCAAGGCAGCTCATATACTTCCTCCCCAGCGCTTTCATCCTCGGTGCGCTTATGGGTGTCGAGGGTCTGCTTTACGCAGGTCCGGTAGGTGATATTCTCGCTACCATAACCGTCTCCGTGCTTATCATCGGTGAAATGCGGATTTTAAACAAGGAAATCGCAAAGCAGGAGTCCTCACTTGAGCAAAAGCCCGCTTAAAATTTAACATTCCTTAAAAACGTGTAGCGTATGCTACACGTTTTTCGTTATAGGGATTGTATAATGGGCACAGGAAATAAAGCTGTGTTAAAGGAGATATATCATGGAACTTTACAATCCTCTTATTAAATCTACGCTTGAGCAACTTTCAAAAAGTAAGAGCAAGCCGAAAAGCTGGGGCTATGACATCTCTAAATCTTGGGCTGACGTAGGCTCCTCAGAGCTTGTTCTCCAGAGTGAGGCTGCGTATGAGCTTGGCGCTCTCGGTCTCGGCTCCTCCAACTACAACTGTGTCACCACAAACTTCGACCTTGTAAACAAGGATCAGGTCATTCTCTACGGTCCCGACCTCAAGGAGATCAAGAAGGACACTTCTTTTGCCCGTATCGTTCTGCTCCGTGTCGGCGATATCGAGGGCGACGACGATGAGGTATACCGTGCGCTCAAGGACATTGAGTTCAGCAAGTACCACGTCTATCCTGAGGGCTACATGGTGCGTATGTCCCCCGAAAGCCACCGTGAGCAGATCCGTGTCAGCAAGAGGGCTATCAAGAAGGGCATAAACTTCAACGCCGTCGGTCAGCGCTACATCACCGAGTATAAGAAGGACCGCAACGTCATCAACGCTACCGTCATCTTCGTGACCGATCCCTCCGTTGATTACAAGGAGCTGCACGAGAACGCAAAGAAGGCGGATGCCATCACCAGTACCCTCTGCCACATCATGGAGGGTCTCCCCACCGACTGCAATGTCTGCCAGCTCAAGGACATTTGCGACGAGGTCGAGGGCATGAAGGAGCTGCACTTCGGTGTCGGCGACAAAGGCACGAACGAGCATCATTGATAAACCGAAAATCAAAACGCCCCGTGATTATTAACCGCTCCGGATTATGCGGACGGTGCAAATAAGTCTCCATGTGTGGGAATATAAAGAATCAAGCAACATACTGGCGTCGTAGTTTCAACGGCGTCAGTTTTGTTTTTGTCTGAATGCGTTGGTTTATGAAAGCGAGGAAGGAAAGCCGGAATTTTCCGTATGGAGCGCAATGCTCTCGGCGGTTTCGTACCGATTCAAGGCGCATTTTATTGCACAGGTTCAAAGCAAAATTTCCGGGCTTAGCAAAAAGCTTTCAGAGTCCGGCAAAAGCCAAAAGGAGCGAGATGATTTCATTTACGCCGTTCGGCGATTCATGCAGAGCACAGCGAATCGTCATCTACTACCGCTTCGTCGGATATGTTGAAATACCCGATGCCCCACGCAAGTCCCACTACAAGGCCGATACCCGCCAAGGCGTCGCAGTGGAATACCTCACCGAGCCGAAAGCATCATAAAACAAAAGAGCAGG